>NZ_ALOU01000051.1 GCF_000292345.1 Cupriavidus sp. BIS7 | reverse complement strand
ACGGTTCTCGTCGGCAACCCCCGCCGCAATGGCGTCCATGATGTGTTGCTCGGTCTCCAGCAGCGCCGGCGTGCCATTCGAACGGATGTCGATCGCCATGCGCGCGTCGCCGGCAATCGCATTGACCGACGTGCCGCCGCCGACGGTACCGACCGTGAACGTCGTCTTCGGATCGGTCGGCGTGCGCACATCGCTGATCTTGCTGATCGCGCGGCCCATTGCGTGGATCGCGCTTGGCAGGCCGAACGCGCCGAAGCTGTGGCCGCCCGGGCCGCGGAAGGTCACTTCGTAGCGATGGCTGCCGGTGCCCTGCGTCAGCACGCGGTCGCCGGTGCCCGGTTCCAGGCCAACCATGCCGTCGATGTCCGGATGCTCACGGAACACGGCCTTCATGCCGCGCAGATTGCCAAGCTCCTCTTCGCCGACGTTGCCCACGAAGATCAGGTCGCCAACCGTTCGCACCTTGTTCTCGTTGAGCACCTTGAGCCATGACAGCAGCACGGCCAGGCCGCGCGTGTCGTCGCCGATGCCGGGTGCATAGAGCTTGCCGTCGCGCGCTTTCACCGTGACGTCGGTGCCCTCCGGAAAGACCGTGTCGAGGTGTGCGGAAACCAGCAGTTTCGGGCCGTTGCCAACACCCTTGCGAATGCCGATCACGTTGCCTTCGGCATCGATATGGGCATCGGTCAGCCCGAGCGCCTTGAGCCGGGCGACAAAGTACTCGGCGCGCGCCTTTTCCTTGAACGGCGGCGCCGGGATCTCGGTCATGGTCTTCAGCTCGCCCAATGCGCGCGGGTCATCGGCGCGGACATCGGCCATCAGCTTCTTGTAGACCGGCGATGCTTCCAGCTTCGAATAGGCAGCGTCTACCGCCGGGGAAACCTGCGGGACGGGCAGCGTCTGCGCCTGGGCGATGCCGGCAAACGCGATGGCGGCAAGTGCAACAACGGTACGGCGAGCATGCATGGGGCAATCCTCTGGCAGGGGGAAACCGTGTTTGACGCGATTTTGCCAGTGAATGCGATGCTGCGTGGAGGGGGAAGACCAGCAGGTCTTGCAACGCTGCAGGCCGTTGTCATGCGCTCCCCTCGCCCACGAAGTGGGAGAGGGGTGGGGGAGAGGGCGTTGACGATCAAGTTGCCGATGTCGCGTCCTGATACGCTTGCCCTCTCCCCCGGCCCCTCTCCCGCCTTGCGGGAGAGGGGAGCAAACAAGAGCTCGTTCAGAAGCCCAGGCTTGCCAGCAGGTCGTCAACCTGCGCCTGGTCGGACACCACGTCGGACTTGCCTTCGGGGTTGATCTGCGGACCGTTGAGCAGCGTGCCGGACGATTCCACGCGGCGTTCGGTGGGTACGTTGTCGATCAGCATCTGCAGCAGTTCCTGCTCCAGCGTGCGGATCATGTCCATCATCTTCTTGATCACCTGGCCGGTCAGGTCCTGGAAGTCCTGGGCCATCATGATCTCGAGCAGATGGCTGCCGGTTGCCTTGGTCTTCTGCGGGACCTCGGTCAGGAACTCGCGCGTGTCGAGTACCAGTTCGCGGGCATCGCCCAACTCCACCGGCTTCTCGAACCAGGCGTCCCAGCGCTTGTCCAGCGCCGTGGCCTTGGCCTCGAGGTCTTCCTGCAGCGGCTGCGCCAGTTCCACGGCCGTGAGCGAACGCTCAGCGGCCTGTTCGGTCATGGCGGCGATGTAGCTCAGACGGTCACGCGCGTCGGGAATGGCCTGGGCGGCCTTCTCGATTTCCTTGTCCAGGCCGAGCTCCCGCATGTTATCGCGCAGCATCCGCGTCAGGTTGCCGATGCGATGGATGATCTGCTCGGCCGATTCTTGACTGAAGGTCGGAGTCGTCGACATGTCGAGCACCTCTTATTGAGCGAGCTTTTCGAAGATCTTGGTGATCTTTTCATCGAGCGTGGCAGCCGTGAACGGCTTGACCACGTAGCCATTCGCACCAGCCTGCGCGGCGGCGATGATGTTCTCCTTCTTGGCCTCGGCAGTCACCATCAGCACGGGCGTCTTGGCGATCTCGGGCGTTGCACGGATCGACTGCAGCATGGTCAGACCGTCCATGTTCGGCATGTTCCAGTCAGACACCACGAACTGGAAGCTGCCGTCCTTGACCTTCTCCAGGCCGGCGGCGCCGTCCTCGGCTTCCTCGACGTTGGTGAAGCCAAGCTCCTTGAGCAGGTTACGGATGATCCGACGCATGGTCGGGAAGTCGTCGACCACGAGGATCTTGATGCTCTTGTCCACTATACGGCTCCAAAAATACGGTTGCGAATGGCCAGGCCATCCGGGTGATTATTGCTGTCTGACCTCTTGCGCATTACACGCGTTGTGCCCGCGCTCCAAACGTCGCCAGGTGCGCCATGACGCGCTGGCTCATCTGGTGCAAGGGCACCACTTCATGCACACCGCCGGTGGCAATGGCCTCCTTCGGCATGCCAAACACGATGCAGGACTGTTCGTCCTGCGCCAGGTTGTAGGCACCGGCTTCACGCATGCGCAGCATGCCGCGCGCGCCGTCCTTGCCCATGCCCGTCAGGATCACGCCGGTCACGTTCTTGCCGCCGTGAACGGCCGCCGAATCGAACAGCACGTCCACCGACGGACGATGGCGGTTGACCGGCGCTTCCTGGGACAGGTGCGCCACGTAGTTCGCGCCGCTGCGCGCCAGCAGCAGATGCGAGTCGCCCGGTGCGATATAGGCGTAGCCCGGCAGCACGCGTTCGCCGTGCTCGGCTTCCTTGACCGTAATGCGGCACAGGCCGTTGAGGCGCTGCGCGAACGACTTCGTGAAGCCGGCCGGCATGTGCTGCACGATCATGACCGCCGGCGAGTCCGGTGGCAGCGGCACCAGGAACTCCTTGATGGCCTCGGTCCCGCCCGTGGACGCACCGACGATGATCAGCTTCTCGGTCGACAGCAGCGGCGCGCGCAGCACCGGCGCGGCGGGTGCGCCGTTGGCACCCTGGTCCGGCCGTGCGCGCACCCTGGCACGCGACGCCGCGCGGATCTTGTCGGCGATCGTCTGGGTGTACTCGATCAGCCCGTCCCGAATGCCGAGCTTCGGCTTGGTCACGAAATCCACGGCGCCAAGCTCCAGCGCCCGCATCGTGATTTCCGACCCACGCTCGGTCAGCGATGACACCATCAGCACCGGCATCGGCCGCAGCCGCATCAGGCGTTCCAGGAAATCCAGCCCGTCCATGCGCGGCATTTCCACGTCCAGCGTCAGCACGTCCGGGTTCAGGCGTTTGATCAGGTCGCGCGCCACCAGCGGATCGGGGGCGGTCCCTACCACTTCCATATCCGGCTGGCTGTTGATGATTTCCGTCATCAGGCTGCGAATCAGCGCGGAATCGTCCACGCACAGCACCTTGATCTTCGCGGCAGTCATGTTCGTCTCTTGCGTTTCAGGTTTCAGGTCGGCACCCTGGCCGATACCTGCCGCGTGAATAACTCCACGGCACCTCGTGCGGGCGCTCTCGTGGATGTGGACAGCGCGCGTGCCAGGGCACGTTCGTCGCGTTCCACGCCTACCGTATCGTCCTGGCGGGTCAGCCTTCGCACCAGTGCCAGGCCGGTTCGCGGAAAGTAGCTGACGCGCCGTGCGTGCGGGCCGCGCAGGTCCTGCGCGGCCACGCGGATCTCTTCGGTGCGCAGATACTTCAGTACAAAATCGGCATTGCGATCCCCAATATTGAGGGTCGTCATGTTGGCCAGCACCGCACCACCGCCAAACACCTTGGCTTCCAGGCGCTCGCGCCGCGCGCCCATCTTCAGCAGTTCATTGATCAGCACTTCCAGCGCGTAGCAGCCATAGCGCATCGATGCGGACAGCATGCGGTCCGCACCGCCGCTTTCGTCGTCAGGCAGCATGAAGTGATTCATGCCGCCGACGCCGGCCACTTCGTCGCGGATGCATGCGGCCACGCAGGAACCCAGCACCGTGGTCAGCACCACGTCGTCGCCTGTCACGTAGTACTCGTTGGGCAGCAGCTTGATGGCCTGTCTGTCGAATTCACGGTCGAAGTACTTCCGCGTGGCGATGGCTTCTGGCATCTGGGGCGTGCCGCGCATCATGAACCTCCGCCCTTGCCGGCAAGCTCATACACGGTCTGCCCACGCAGCTGGAACGCGCGCGTGACATACGAGAAATTCTCCGAATGGCCGGCAAACAGCAGCCCGTTCGGCTTGAGCAGCGGCGCAAACCGCTCCAGGATGCGGCCCTGGGTCGGCTTGTCGAAATAGATCATCACGTTGCGGCAGAAGATCGCGTCGAACTTCTCGCGCCGCCCCCAATCGGGCGCCAGCAGGTTGAGCGGCTCGAACGTGATCGTCGACGCCAGTTCCGGCTTGACCTTGACCGATCCCGCGCGCGCGCCGGTGCCCTTCAGGAAGAAGCGCTTGAGCCGCTCCTGCGAAAGCCGCGCGACCTGCTCGGCGGTATAGACACCGCTGCGGGCCTTGGCCAGCACCTGCGTGTCGATGTCGGTGGCCAGCACGGTGCCGGCGCGGTCCCCAAGCGCCTCTGCCAGCGTGATGGCGATCGAGTACGGCTCCTCGCCCGTCGACGCCGCCGCGCACCAGACGCTGTACGGCCGCCCGATGCGCTTGGCGTGGTCGGCCAGCAGCGGAAAGTGATGGGCTTCGCGAAAGAACGACGTCAGGTTGGTCGTCAGCGCGTTGGTGAAGAATTCCCACTCGCCCGAATGATCGTCGGCTTCAAGCAGAGAAAGGTACGTGCCAAAGTCGCTGAGCTGGAGCGCGCGCAGGCGCCGCGCCAGCCGGCTGTACACCATCTCGCGCTTGTGGCTGCCCAGCGAGATGCCCGCGCGCTTGTGAATCAGCGCGCGGATCTTCTCGAAGTCGCGCTCGGTCAGCAGGAAGTCACGCATGTCGTCGCGCAGCGGCGCCAGCAGCGGCGTACCCGGTGCGGCGGCCGCGCCTGGCTTCCCGGTGGCGCTGGAGGAAGAACGGAGCGGCGTCATGGTGTATGTCGTCTAGGTGCCGAAGATCGGCGATGCAAACCGCAGGACGGGACGAACCGCGTCAGGCGGCCTCGGCCTCGATCAGCGCCATCTCGGCGCTGGTCATCATGCGTTCGATATCGATCAGGATCAGCATCCGGCCTTCGACCGAACCGAGCCCGGTCAGATGCTCGTTGGACACCGACACGCCAAACTCGGGCGCCGGCTTGATGTCGTTGCCGGTCAGCGTCAGCACGTCAGACACGCCGTCGACGACGATGCCCACCACGCGCCCTGCCACGTTCAGGATGATCACCACGGTCTGGTGGTCATAACGCACGTTGCCGAGTTTGAACTTCAACCGCAGGTCCACGATCGGCACGATCACGCCGCGCAGGTTGGTCACGCCCTTGATGAAGTCGGGCGCGTTGGCGATGCGGGTCACCGTCTCGTAGCTGCGGATTTCCTGCACCTTGAGGATGTCGATGCCGTATTCCTCGGTCCCCAGCGTGAAGACCAGGTACTCCTGACCAGAAGCTTCGCTGTCCTGGGTCTCGATATGTCCGATGCCGGCCATGTCTGTTCTCCTTGCTGTCGATTACTACGCGGACACCAGGTCCTGGCGGCGCACGCCGGTACGCTGCAGCGCGCCGACGTCGACGATCAGGGCCACGCTGCCGTCGCCAAGAATGGTGGCGGCGGAAATGCACGGCACCTTGCGGTAGTTCGTTTCGAGGTTCTTCAGCACCACCTGGTGCTGGCCGATCAACTGGTCCACCAGCAGCGCGAAGCGCTTGCCTTCGGCAGCCAGGATGACGGCGATGCCTTGCGTAGGCTCCTGCACCGCGTTGGCCACGTTGAAAACCTTGTGCAACTCCAGCAGCGGCAGGTATTCGCCGCGCACGTTCATCACGCGCTCGCCGTTGGCGGCAGTGTGCACGTCCTCGGACTTCGGCTGCAGCGACTCCATCACGCAGTTCAGCGGCAGGATGAAGGTCTCTTCGCCGGTGCGCACGGACATGCCGTCCAGGATTGCCAGCGTCAGCGGCAGCACGATGCGTGTGGTGGTGCCAAGCCCCGGGCGCGAACTGATCTCCACATGGCCACCCATTTCCTGGATGTTCCGTTTGACCACGTCCATGCCCACGCCGCGGCCCGACACGTCGGTAATGACCTCAGCCGTCGAGAAGCCCGGCGCGAAGATCAGCTGCCAGACTTCGTCGTCGGGCATGCTTTCCGAGATGCCCGGCAGGCCGTTTTGCATGGCCTTGGCCAGGATGCGCTCGCGGTTCAGGCCACCGCCATCGTCGCTGACCTCGATGACGATATTGCCGCCCGCGTGCTGTGCGGACAGGATCAGCTGGCCCGTCGGCTCCTTGCCGGCGGCCACGCGCTTCTCGGGAATTTCGATGCCGTGGTCCAGACTGTTGCGAACCAGGTGCGTCAGCGGATCGATGATCCGTTCGATCAGGCCCTTGTCCAGTTCCGTGGCCTTGCCGAACGTGACCAGGTCGATCTGCTTGCCGAGCTTGCTGGCCAGGTCGCGCACCAGCCGCGGGAAGCGCGAGAACACGTAGTCCATCGGCATCATGCGGATCGACATCACCGCTTCCTGCAGGTCGCGCGCATTGCGTTCAAGCTGGCCCATGCCGGAGAACAGGCGGTCGAACAGCACCGGGTCGAGCGACGAAGCCGTCTGTGCCAGCATCGACTGCGTGATCACCAGTTCGCCCACGAGGTTGATGATCTGGTCGACCTTCTCGGTCGGCACGCGGATCGAACCGGCGTCGGGACCGTGCGCTGCTGCGGCGGCGGCAGGCTTGGCCTTTTCCTTCTCCTTGGCGGCAGGCGCGGCTGCGGGTGCCGCAGCAGCCGGGGCCGGGGCCGGAGCGGGCGCCGTGGTTGCAGCCGGGGCGGCAGGGGCAGCCTGTGCTTCGCTGGCCGGCGCCGGTTCCACGACGATCTGCTTGTCGTCGATCACGAAGCAGCAGACCGCAATGATGTCGTCGGCGCTGCACTGGCTGTTCAGCCAGATGGTCAGGTCGCCGTCTTCTTCCTGCTGGCCCGTGATCTCGCCAAGATTGGCCAGTTCCTCGCGCAGCAGCGCCTGGTCGGCGGCCGATACCTTGATCAGGCGCACCTTGAGGTTGCCGCCGGCGGGCGCAGCGGCCGGCGCCGCAGCTGCGGGCGCCGGGGCGGGCGCAGTTGCGTGGGCCGGCTCGCCACCGGCCTCCTGGGCCAGTTGCTGCAGGACAGCGCAGATTCGCGCCAGCGTTTCCGGATCGGGTTCGGTGCCGTTGCGGTAGGCGTTGAGCTGATCGTGCAACACGTCCTTGGTTTCCAGAAAGGTGTCGATGATGACCCGCGAGAGGTCCAGTTCCCGCCGACGCGTGCGGTCAAGCAGGTTCTCGAAGATGTGCGTGGTTTCGGTCAGCGCCGTGAAGCCGAACGTCGCGGCGCCGCCCTTGATCGAGTGCGCGGCGCGGAAGATCGCGTTGAGCGCTTCCGCATCGGGGGATTCGATATCCACCTCGAGCAGCAGCTGCTCCATTTGTACGAGCAGTTCTTCCGCTTCCTCGAAGAAGGTCTGGTAGAACTGCGTGATATCGATATCGACAGACATGATCGTCCTGACTCGCTAGATTGCTCTGGATGAAGCGTCGCCCTGCGCAGGCGACGCGCCTCATTCGACCTTGCCCTTGCCTGCGCCTGCGGGCTTGCCGGCGGGCGCCGATGCCGCCTGGAGCTGCGCCTGCATGTCCTGCGCCGTGCGTCCCTTCTGCGCCAGCACCGATACCTCGGCGGCGCTGGCGTTTTCCGCCTCGAACTGGGCCTGCGCACGGTGGTTGAGCACAACGATGCTGATACGGCGGTTCACCGGCGCCAGCAGATCGCTCTTTTCCAGCGGCATCGTGTCCGCCAGGCCCAGCACGCGCAGCACCTTGCCCTCCTGCATGCCGCCGGCAATCAGCTCCTGGCGCGATGCATTGGCGCGATCTGCGGAAAGCTCCCAGTTGCTGTACGCACGCTCGCCCGCCATGTACGTGGCCGAATCGGTATGGCCCGAAAGGCTGACCTTGTTCGGCATCTCGTTGAGCACGGGGCCGATCTCGCGCAGGATCGTGCGCATGTACGGCTCCACGGCCGCGCTGCCCGTGCGGAACATCGGGCGGTTCTGCGTATCGAGGATCTGGATGCGCAGGCCTTCGCTGGTGATGTCGAGCAGCAGCTGCGGGCGGAACTGGCGCAGCGTGGGGTTGTTTTCGATGATCTGTTCGAGACGGCCCTTCAGCGCACGCAGGCGCTCGCTCTCGAGCTGGTCGCGGCGGCGCTGCGCGTCGGTGGACGGATCATTGGTGAGCGCCTTCATGACCTCGCCGTCCTTGGCCATCGGGTCCTGCCCGCCGCCGGGAATCACGCTCTTCGAAAGGCTGCTCTTGTCGCCGCCGGCAATGGCCACCTTGAGCGGCATGCGGAAATACTCGGCCACGCCGACGAGTGCCTTCGGCGACGCAGAGCTCAGCAGCCACAGCACCAGGAAGAACGCCATCATGGCGGTCATGAAGTCCGCGTAGGCGATCTTCCAGCTATGGTTGCCATGCGGCTTCGCGTGCGACTTGGCGCGGCGGATGACGATCGGACGGAGGTCCTGGGCGCTGCTCATGGCTGCTCTCCCGTCAGGTCAGGCTCTTGACTTCGCGAACGTGGTCGTCCAGCTCAAGGAACGACGGACGCACCGCGGAGTACAGCACCTTGCGGCCGAATTCCACCGCCACGAGCGGGGCATAACCGTTGAGCGAGGCAAGCAGCGTGACCTTGATGCACTCGTACATCTTCACGTTCTCGGCCACCTGGTGTTCGATGCGCGACGACAGCGGCGAGACAAAGCCGTAGGCCAGCAGAATGCCAAGGAAGGTACCCACCATTGCATGGGCGATCAGCGCACCGAGTTCGGACGGCGGCAGGTCGGCGGAAGCCAGCGCGTGCACCACGCCCATCACCGCGGCGACGATACCGAAGGCGGGCAGTGCGTCACCGACGCGCGACAGCGCATGGGCAGGCACCTCGGCCTCATGGCGGAACGTTTCGATTTCGTGGTCCATGAGCGCCTCGATCTCGAACGCGTTCATGTTGCCGTTGACCATCATGCGCAGATAGTCGGTCAGGAATTCCATCATCGTGGCGTCGGCCAGGATGCGCGGATACTGGCTGAACACGCTGCTGGACGCCGGATCGGCAATTTCCTTTTCGAGGAACAGGATGCCCTCGCGGCGTGCCTTGGACAGCAGCACGTACAGCAGCGCCATCACGTCGAGGTACAGCTCCTTGTTGTACTTGGAGCCGCGCAGCAGCGTGGGCATGGCCTTGATGGTGGCCTTGATGGCCTTGCCGCTGTTGGAACTGATGAAAGCGCCAACTGCGGCGCCGCCAATGATGATGAGCTCCGCCGGTTGATAAAGCGCGCCCATGTGACCGCCGGTGATGGCATACCCGCCCAACACCGCCGCCAACACGACGACATAGCCAAGAACTACTAGCACAATCGGATCCCCGTCTGAAAAACACGCATCAGGCACGCATCAGGGCATTCCGTACGGGCGAGCGGGATCACCGCCCACCGGTCCGGAGCCCACCTGCTGCGCAGACGTCTGGCCAGATGGATCAGGCTTTGGTCTGCGCGGCTGCGGCGTCCTTCGAGAGCTTCTTCACCTTTCCGGCGCGCGACGGCGGACGGCACAGGCTGCACACGAAGTTCGCGTGCGGCTCATAAGCGTGCGTGACGAACTGTCCGCCGCAACACGTGCACGAGGAAAGCTGCAGCATGTTGCTCTCGAAAAACCGTACTAACGTCCAGGCACGGGTGAAACTTAAGACGATTTCGCCGCCGAGCAGCGAAACGTGCTCCAGATACAGACGATAGGCCGCCACGACCGCGCGAATGCCAGACGTCTCGCCTTCCTGCACCATGAACTGGTACGCGGAGAAGAACAGCGACGAATGGATGTTCGGCAGCCAGGTGGTGAACCAGTCCGTGGAGAACGGGAGCATGCCCTTGGGCGGCGACGCGCCGCGGAGCTCCTTGTAGAGGCGGATCAACCGGTCGCGCGAGAGCGTGGTCTCGGCTTCAAGCACCTGCAGGCGTGCACCCAGGCCGATCAGCTCGATGGCGAGCTGGGTCTGGTTGGCATCCTGCAGGACGCTCTTGCGGTTGGGGACGGGAGTGGCCGTGAAGCTGCGGGTCGGCGATGCCTGGAGGAGCGCGGTCAATTGAGCGACTCCACAGGTTGCCGCGCCAGCAGGATAGCAGCGTGGATCTGCTGCATATCGTGGCTCTTGGCCGTGTGGGTAAGCGTGGAAAGCAGCGCGTGATCGTCGAATCGGAAACGGCACAGCACCATGTTCGATGCTGCCAGCTTGACGAGTTGCGCCGAGGTCAGTTTGGCGAGGATCTCAGCAATTTCCTTGCTGACGCCGAGCCTGAACATGGCTTCCACCTGGTTTTCTCGCACGAGTCGTTGCGCGAGCAGAAGATAGGCGAGGTTAACCTCCCTGATCTCCTGGAGAACTTCACTGCTTTCCAATTTTTCCCCGCTACCAAAAAACCCTCGACAGCTTGTCCGGCGCTTACCGGCGGATGTTGCTTGCCGGCGACCAGATCGTTTGGCTGCTTGTTCGATGGGTACGACGTACTACGAACGTACTGCGCCTGGTAACACTTACTTCCCTAAAACGTTACAGATGTTACAGAGTGTAAGTGAAAGTGTTACGTTTATATCGGCAATCCGCCTCAAATGCCAATCCCTACTTGAGTTGGGGGGTAGCAAATGTCGTACGGAAAAGACATGGGGGGCGAATTTTGTAACAGATCCGTCAACTGTCTTCTGATTTACATCAATGTCGAGACAGTCATAAAACCGAACGGATACTCTAATTTGGGCAGCACACGTCACTGCTCAAATCAGCGCCTGTCGGTTTCCACTATTGACGGACTACCACGCTATGGCTAAAGAGGCCCCGCAACCATGCCGCCAGGCGAGCAAAGATGTCATCCGGCGCTTCCCTGAACAGATGCGGGCGCGCACGCTCCACCTGCTCAAGCACGCGCGCGGCCTCTTCGGCGCTGACGGATCCGTACTCCAGCGCCAGCCCCAGTAGCGCGCGCAGCTCCCCAACCTTGCTGCGCCCCACCGCCTCGCTCTGTTCGGTTTGCAGCGCGTACATGACGTCATAAGCGCGCTGACGAAGACTGTCTGCAATCCGCCACGCCGGCGTTTTCATGCGCTCTTCGAGTTTGCGGATATCGACAGCCGATGCCGATATCTGGGCAGCCAGCGCTTCCGTGAAGGCCGCGTCGGCGCCAGCCTCGGAAAGGATCTGCGCGGCCCACTGGCGCGCGTGATCCACGCGCTGCTGCGGCGTCCATTCGGGCTGCACGGCCAGGCCAAAGCCAAAGCGCTGGGCGTCGCGCATCAGCGCGGCCAGCGCGTTGGGCAACTGCTTGTCGAAGACCTTCTTTGCCCATCCGTACTCGCCGCTTGCCAGCAGGCGCATCACGGCGCGCTCGGTCAACGGGCCGTCCTGCTGCATCAGCCGCGCGCGCAGGAAATCATCGAACGCGGGCGGGATGAACTGGACGTCAAGCCCCGTGGAGACTTTTACAAAGGCATCGAAGTCTGCGCGCAGCCTTGCGGTTGCTTCGGCCGAGAGGGACAGGCTGATGTCGGTGTTCATGGTGTCATGCGACGATAGGGCGGCCCGGGGCAACGTCAGCAACACGTCGCCCCGGGCCGCGCGTCATCCTTCATGGCGATGCCGTCAGGCGGCAATCATCAGTCGGGCCGGTAGGGTCAGAAGCATCCGAAGCTTCAAAGCATCCGAAGCGTCAGAAGGCGCTCCAGTCGCCGTTATCCGAAGCGGTACTTGCGGCGCCAGCGGTAATCGCGGGGCGCTTCAACTGGCTATCGGCGGATTCGTCGCCAACTTCAGCAACGCCCGCAACGATTTGCGCGGCGGCCGTGGTCACCAGTGCAGTGCCTGCGGCCTTGGCCGTCGTGGACGCCGCCTTGCCCGCAACGCGCGCCTTTGCGCGCTGCGCGCTGGCCACCTTCGCGCCAGACGGCGTGACGACCGACCGCGCGGCAGGGGCCGCGGAGGCGGCCGGCTCGCCGGCATCATCATGCGACAGGCGGAAGCTGGACACCGACGCCATCAGGTGGCTGGCCTGGTCCTGCAGCGATCCGGCAGCCGCCGCGGCCTGCTCGACCAGCGCGGCGTTCTGCTGCGTGACCTCATCCATCTGTGCCACGGCCTGGTTGACCTGTTCGATGCCCGAGCTCTGCTCCGCCGATGCGGCGCTGATCTCGCCCATGATGTCCGTCACGCGCTTCACGGCCTGCACGATCTCGTCCATCGTCGTGCCGGCCTGCGCCACCAGCGCGGCACCGTTGTCCACCTGCGCCACGGAGTTGTCGATCAGGCCCTTGATTTCCTTGGCGGCGTTGGCGCTGCGCTGCGCCAGGCTGCGCACCTCCCCGGCCACCACGGCAAAGCCGCGGCCCTGCTCGCCCGCCCGGGCGGCTTCCACGGCGGCGTTCAGTGCGAGGATGTTGGTCTGGAACGCAATGCCTTCGATCACCCCAATGATGTCGACGATCTTGCGCGACGCATCGTTGATCTCGCCCATCGTCTGCACCACGCGGCCCACTACCTCGCCACCGCGCACGGCGGTTTCCGACGCATTGGCGGCCAGGCCGCTGGCCTGACGGGCGTTGTCGGCGTTCTGGCGCACGGTGCTGGTGAGCTGCTCCATGCTCGACGCGGTTTCCTCGAGCGAGGCGGCCTGCTGCTCGGTGCGCTGCGACAGGTCATTGTTGCCTGCGGCGATCTCGCTCGAAGCCGAGCCGATCGACTCGGCGGATACCTTGAACTCGCGAACCATGCGCGACAGTTGCTGCTGCATCTGGCCCATCGCGTTCAGCAGGCTGCCGCGGTCACCGGCACGCAGCTTCACCGAGCCCGAGAAATCGCCCTCGGCAATGCGCGCCGCGATTGCCGCGGCATAGCCCGGCTCGCCGCCAAGCTGGCGCGAAAGCTGGCGTGCCAGGAACCAGCCAAGCAGCACCGACACGGCCAGCCCGCCCAGCACCAGCAGCAGCATGGCCACGCGCGAGCTGTTGTAGACGCTGGTCGATTCGTCCATGTTGGACTTGGCGCGGTCGTCGCGGCGCGCCACCATCTTGGACAGGATGTCTTCGAGCGCGCGACTATCCTTGATCAGTTCGGCGCTCTCGGCAAACACCGAGCTCTCGAACTGCGACGTATCGAGCGGCTGCTTGCCGATCAGTTCCACGTACTTCAGCATGCGGTCGTGGAACGACGGCAGCAGCGCCTCGTACTGCTGGAAGAGCGCCCGGCCTTCCGGCTGCACGAACGATTCCTTGGCCGACTTGACGCGCGCCTCCATCGTGGCCAGCGACTTCTGGATCTCTTCCTTTTCAGTGGCCCGCTCGCCCATCGTCGACGCGGACAGCAGCGCAATCTGCGCGCGGCTGGCATAGACAAGGTTGATGTTGCCGTCCTGCACGGCCTTCAGCGCCTTCAGGTCGCTGTTGTAGATCTTGCCGGTCCATTCGGCCATGCGTCCCATGTTGACCACGCCAAGCAGGCCGATGATGGCGCCGATTACGGATACGACCAGGAAGCCGGCAATCAGCCTGGTTGTGACGCGTAGTTGATTGAACCACTGCATAGAACTACCCCCTTCTTCCTTCTTCTGTCAGAAAAGACCGGAAGCTCAGGCGTTGACGAGCCTTGCTTCGTTCCCCGTTTCACCAACCACTGCCACTTGCCGCCTGCGTTGCGGCCGAACTTCGGCCTGCATGCTCACGCGGAACGTGGAGATCGACTCGCGCAGGCGGTCGGCTTGTTCTTCCAGCGAGCCTGCCGCGGCTGCGGCCTGCTCCACCAGCGCAGCGTTTTGCTGCGTCACTTCGTCCATCTGCATCACCGCCGCGCTCACCTGCTCGATGCCCGCGCTCTGCTCCGCCGATGCCGAACTGATCTCGGCCATGATGTCGGTCACGCGCGTTACCGCCTGCACGATCTCGTCCATCGTGGCACCTGCCTGGCCGACCTGTTCCGCGCCGTTTTCCACGCGCGACACGGTATTGCCGATCAGGCCCTTGATTTCCTTGGCCGCATTGGCGCTGCGTTGCGCCAGGCTGCGCACCTCGCCGGCCACCACGGCAAAGCCGCGGCCCTGCTCGCCGGCACGCGCGGCTTCCACGGCAGCATTCAGCGCCAGGATGTTGGTCTGGAACGCGATGCCTTCGATCACCCCGATGATGTCGACGATCTTGCGCGACGCCTCGTTGATCTCGTCCATCGTCTGCACCACGCGCCCCACGGCCTGGCCACCGCGCACCGCGGTCTCCGAGGCATTGGCCGCCAGCCGGGTGGCCTGCTGCGCGTTGTCGGCGTTCTGCCGCACGGTGCCGGTCAGCTGCTCCATGCTCGACGCGGTTTCCTCCAGCGAGGCGGCCTGCTGCTCCGTGCGTTGCGACAGATCGCTGTTGCCCGCCGCCACCTGGTGCGTGGCCGTCGAGATGCTGGCCATGCCCTCCTGGATATCGTGGACCACCGACAGCAGGCTGCGCTGCATGGTGCGCATGGCGCGCGACAGTTCGCCGATCTCATCGCTGGACGCATGTTCGAAACTGGAAGTCAGATCGCCGGCGCCCATGCGCAGCGCGAAGTCGAGCATCTCTCCCACCGGCCGCTCCACGCGTGACACCAGCATCGAACCGGCCGCGAACGAAGACAGCACGGCAAGCCCGAACGCCCCCCAGAGCCACGGCCAAAGCTGCGCAGTCTGTTCCACCGGCAGCCAGTGGCTGCCCAACACGGCTGCCAGGAACCACGACAGCCCGGCCAGCTGGGCCCAGAGAATGCGGCGCTTCAGGCTGATGCGGGTCAGGCTGCCGAACAGGCCTGCCAGCCCGGTTCTGACCACCGCGCCATTGCGAATCGCCAGCCCGGCTGCACGGTTTTCGCGGAAGCGCCGGTAGGCCGCATCGGCCGCGTCGATCTGCTCGCGGCTGGGCATCGAGCGCACCGACGTGTAGCCGATCACGCGGCCATCCACGCGCGTGGGGGTCACCGTGGCCTGCACCCAGTAGTGGTCGCCGTTCTTGCGGCGGTTCTTGACGATGCCCACCCACGACTTGCCGGCCTCGAGCGAGGCCCAGAGATCGGCAAACGCTTCGGGCGGCATGTCGGGATGGCGCACAAGGTTGTGGGCCGCGCCGAGCAATTCCTCGGACGTGAAGCCACTCACTTCGATGAATGCCCGGTTGGCGAACGTGATGCGACCCTTGAGGTCGGTTCGCGAGATCAGGTAGACATCGGGTGACAGCGGGTGCTCGCGCTGGGTGACTGGCTGGTTGTTACGCATGGCTGTGACTGCTTGGGGGCTTGTGACTGCTGTGTACTGATGGCCCGTGGGCGCCCTGCCGGGCGACCGAGGGCCGCGAATCAGGACGGCTCGAAGCCGTTCGAATTGGGTCGTGGTGGATCGAAGTCGAAGGGACTTCAGGCGGCGGCGCTGGCCGCGGCCTCGATGGCGGCGAGATCGTCGATGTTCATCAGCTTCTCGATGTCCGCCAGGATCAGCATGCGGCCTTCGAGCGAGCCGAGCCCGCGGATGTAGTCGGTCTCGACGCCACCGGACAACGCCGGCGCGGGCTTGATCTGCGACGGGGTCAGCGTCAGCACGTCTGACACCCCGTCGACCACGATGCCCGTGGTCCGGTCGGCGATGTCAACGATGATCACGACCGTGTACTGGTCGTAGCTGATCTCTGCCTGCCTGAACTTGATGCGCAGGTCGATGATCGGGACGATCGTGCCGCGCAGGTTGATCACGCCCTTCAGGTACGCAGGCGCATTGGCGATCTGCGTCACCGATTCATAGCCGCGGATTTCCTGAACCTTCAGGATGTCGATGCCGTACTCTTCCCGGCCAAGGCGAAACGCCAGGAACTCTTCGCCTGCACCGTCCGCCTTGTTGTTGCTGATGTTCATGGTTGCCCCCGCTGGCATGGTTGGTCGTGGCCGGGAATGCGTGCCCCGGCTGCTGGCGACCCGCTGCAGTGGTCGGCCCGGCGCCGCGCGCATGGCAACGCCTGAACCGGACTTCCGCTTTCGGCCCTCCCGTATTTACGGCAGAGCGCGGTGTGAATGAAGGGCAACTTGGCCCGGAATTCACCCCTCGTTGGGAGGGGCCAGCAGCGCTTCGACCGATGCCATCAGCTCGTCCGGATCGAACGGCTTGGCCAGGAAACCCGACGCGCCGGCCTCCCTTGCCTGATCCAGGATGCGCTCGTCGTGCTCGGTGGAGAGCATCAGCATCGGAATCGTTGCGTAGGCCGGCGTGGCGCGCAGCGCGCGAATCAGCGACAAGCCGTCCATGGCCGGCATCACCTGGTCGGTGACCAGCATGTCGAAGCTGCCCGACCGCGCCACCTCGTGCGCCTCCTTGCCGTCCGACGCCTCCGTGACCGTGTACCCACCGGCACGCAGGCAGGCGCCGATCATGCGGCGCAGGGACGGCGAATCGTCAACGACGAGAATGCTTGGGACAGACATCGGGGACTCCGGGATGGGTTGGTCCGCCAGTGGCATGGCAAGGCGGCCGGCGACGGACAGGCCGGCGTGGGCAGGGGCGAGCCCGATGCGCGCGGCGCGCCCCGATGCTGGCATATCGGCACGATTTACGCGGGCTTTAGCCTGCTTCACCAATTCACTTGCGATGACTTGGCGCGGTTCGGGCCTGGGTCTGCGGTTCTCTGCCCACGAAGATCCGCTGAGGCATCCGCAGGTTGCGCAGTTCCAGCATCTCCAGCGGCCCGCGGCCAACGGCGGCGCGCATCTGGTAGCGGATCGGATAGACCATGTGGGCGGGCGCCGCAAGCCGCGCGGCACGTGGCAACAGGCTTTCGGGGCTGTCTGCACCGTCCGCCTCGTCTGCGGGCGGGCTGTTGCCCATGCCCGGCCGCGTGCCAGCCGAGTCGGGGACGGCCTGGAACGTCAACTGGACGATCGCGCTATCGACGGGCGTCACTCGCGCACGCTCGAGCATGCGCACCCAGGCCCAGACGCCTTCGGTCTCATAGTTCTTGTTCGTGCCCGCGGTCTGCGTCTGCCATTGCAGCAGCGTGCGAGGCTCCTGCAGGTTGTTCGATGGCCAGGTCATGGCGTGCCAGGTCTCGCGCTGGTTGTAATAGTGCAGCTTCTGGCTGTCGATCGTCAGCAACGTGTCGGTCAGACCGGGGGTCGGGATCGGCTTGAGTTCAAACCGGTACTGAGGACCACCCTGCACCAGCAGGTGGGCACCAACGCGCTGCAACGTGTTGATGAACTTGAGGAAGGCCGGATCGAAGGTCAGCCCCTGCGTGCCGCTGCCGACGGGCACCCACCTGTCGCCTTGCAGCACCAGCACGCCGGCCAGTTCGGCCATGAGGAAGGCGTTGATCAGGCCACTTTGCGGGCGGATATGGCGCGCCAGTTCCGGCAAGGATACGTCGTTGGCCGTATTGGCGAACGGGTAGCGACTGGCGAAGGCTCGGTTCCACGGCAGCGCGATGGACTGCCGCCACGCCTCGTTCAGGCTTGCCTGCGCGGGCTGCAGCACGGCTTGCTCGGCCTGGGCAATCGGGCGCACGAACAGCACATCGCCCATGCCGGCCCATTCGGCACCGAGGCTCGCGGCCATGAGCTGGGCGTAGGCATGGGTGTCTGCCAGATCCGACCCCTTGCCCTGGAACAGCGACTGGGCAATCCGCCGCGCCTGCATATCGGCATCAGCGCTGTTGGTTATCTGCTGCAGGCGCAGTCGCACCGCGGTGACACGGTCCAGGTAGCGTTGCAGGCTCAGCTCGCTGTTGCCTGCACCACCCTGCCCGGACTGACCCGCGAGCCGCAGCACCGGACCGAAGGCCGCCGCGAGCGGCCCGGCCGGATCGGGCCTGGCGGCGTCAGGGGTATCGTCCTTCCTGCCCAGGATGCCCTGGGTCTTGGCCACGAGGGTTTCGGCGAGCGAATCCTTGCGCACGCCGGCGCCGCCCTGGTATTCGAGCGACTTCATCAGCGCGATCACGGGCGACTGGCGCGCATCGGCCATCAGCTTGAGCTGGTCGACGACGCCGGGCAAGGTTGCGGCTGGCTCCCACTGCATCCCGTTCATGAACTGCTGCCAGTGCTCGGCATAGTCGGCAAAGTACCGCTCCGTCAACGTGCGGCGCAGATCCTCGGCCGACTCGCTCGTCCTCGATGGTGCCTGTTGCGGCTGGCCGTCGGTGAGCACCCAGTCATTGGCCACATCCTGACGCTTCGCGGCCTTGTCGATGGCGCCTTCCACGTAGCCCTCGTATGCCTGCCGGGTAAAGACGCCGGGCACGATGGCGGCGGCGCGCACCAGCCCACGCGGGTCCGTGCCGACCGTCAGCGATGCCAGTGTCTGGTCGGGGTACTTGTGGCCGGCGCCATCGAGCACGTGCTGATAGATCGTATCGACCGCATTACGCTCGCCAATCACCGCCAGCAGCGTCTGGCGCGCGCCGCCCACGAGCTCGGGCCGGGCTTCGATACGCCAGTCCGGATTGGACTTCAGATGCTCGGCATGGAATCTGGCGAAGCGCTCGGCCAGGTCCTGCTTCTGTCCCGGGGTGATCCTCGCGTCGGTGGACCAGTGCTGCACCAGTTGCTGCGCCAGGAAGGTCGATTCCACCCGCTCCGGATGCGCCAGCATCAGGTAGGCCTTGAGCGTGTTGCGGCCCTCCAGCGCCCATTTGCTGGTCTCGTCGCTCAGGCCGCTGGTCTGCAACTGCGACAGATCGCCCAGCGTGGCCTCGAGATCCTGCACCACCGGCGTCACCAGGATGTCGCGGCTGGCCTTGGCGTAGGGCTTCCACAGTGCAGCCAGCACCTCCTCGTCACGATTCAGGCCGAAGCGCGTAAAAATCGGTGCATGGTGCTGGATGCGGTACTCGTAGCGCTGGATCTGCTGTTGCAGCGAGTCCAGGGCTTTCAGGCGTGCGGCGGCGTCGGGGGCGGACTGGAGGTCGTGCATTGCCTGCTGCGCGGTGCGGAGATCGTGTTCATTGCGCAGGCCGGAGATGAGCATGCCGGCGGTCCAAAGCGCGACCCCAATCAGCGCAAGAGCCGTAAAGATGGTGACCGGATGCGACACCGTCCGGCGTCCGGGCACACGCCTGACTGCTTCCGTTACGTAATGCCAGAGCGGCAGCTCGGTGACAGAACTAGCAGTCGCTGGGCCGTGACATGGGGCAAATAGAATGCCCCGAATCATGGGGCGTCGGTGTTGACCGGATATCAGTCTGCCAAGCCAGTTGGCCAGTGCCTCCGACCGGGTATCCAACTTCTGAGACAGCTGTCCCAGGTACCGCTCCCGGCCTTGCTGAGGCAGGCTCGCCAGGCTACGTTGTGCGATCTGGTCGCGCAAGGTCTGCAACTGTGCGCTAATCGCTGCGGCATTGGCCTGTCGCGGCGTTTCGCACGCGATCAAGGGCGTATCGCTGCCGGCAACCTGATCGGATTGCACGACATCGAGCGCATAGACGGGAGCAGACCACCGTAATGTGTCGGTGATGCGGGTCAGTTGGATGCCGTCATGGAATCCACGACGTTCTGCCGTCACGTCCTTGGTGCCATCGTTCACAAGAAGCACTGCATCCACCGGTCGGCGGCGTCGCAGCTTGTAGACCTGTCGGAGCCAGGACGCATCGGTCTGGTCGTCGGCGTTGGCCTTGCCCCCGAGCAGGACGGCATCCGGAGTGATCCTCCAGCCGGACTCGGCAAGCTCGGGCACCAGCCGGCCGATCAGGTTATCGTTGCCGGTCAGCAGCAGCCATGGCTGGCGATAGCGCCAACGCGATCCATGCATCGAGCGAAGGGCTTCGCGCAAGGCACGGGCCTGCGCTTGCGATTCGGCGGTTGACGCCGCGCCACCTTGTGCCTGTTTGTTCTTGTCGTAGGACAGCGCCCATCGGACGGCTTTCATCGAGGCGATCTTGAGCAGCACAGCCTCGAAGAACCGTACAAAGAGCAGCAGCAGGAAACAGGCGGAAAGCAGGCCCAATTCGATCGCCACCAACTTATGGCCTGTCCATCCGATCTCCGGCCCGTTGGCGAAAGCGGCCACCATCAGGCCCACAAAAATGGCGACGACGGCAATGCCGAACCAGAGTGCGACGGGCTGGGACTTGTATTCGTTCATGTTGATGTCGTGCATGCAAGACCGATCAGGTCATCGCCTTGCTGGGAAAGGACGAGTTGGGGACTGCCGGTCAGCCGCGCATGTTCCAGGGCAAGTGCAGTGGCGAGCCAGGCGCCAGCACCATCGCAATTGCCCACGGACGAGCAAACATCCACCCACCGTACGTCATGGCTGAACTGGGGCCAGGATTTGACCGGATGCGTCAGGTCTTCGGACAGCGAGTGGCTCCAGATCGTGCGCACCTGCGCTGCATCGGCTCCGCACCAGCGCACTGCCAGTTCATAAGGCTCGCGCTTGCCGTCGGCCTTACCCTTGGCCGGGCGGTGGAGGCACAAGGGCGGCGGATTGCGCACGGTGCCTGGCTGCGCGACCAACAGGGCCACCCCGGATTCGGCAAGGCCATCCCGCAGCAGCTCGCTGACGGCCTTGCGTAACTGAATTGCCAAAAACAAGCGGGCTTCGCGAGGCTTGATCTGATCGTGCCAGTCATCCGCACGAAACAGCGAGAAGTGATCCGCGCTCTCGTTGAGCTTGACCTTGACCTGAAGAGTGGGCGCCTTGGCCAGAATGCGTTCCTGCAGATGGGCCTGTACCTCGGCGGCTTCCGCCAGGCAATGGGAGCACAATTCCACGCGCAGCACCGTACGGGCGGGCAGTGCCGCCAGACCACCACCGATGCGATCCACCAGCCGATCCAGGAGCCAGTGACTGACGGCCTGGTGCCGATCGTGCTCGACACGTCCGTTGCCGGGTTGGAACGACATGCCTGGCACTTCCAGCCAGCGCGCAATGACAGCGGTGCCGGGCTGCGCCCCGCTAGGTCGGGAGCCCAGTTGCAGGCGGCCGTTGACCACCCCCTCGGCATTGTTGTCCTCATCCTGAGCGGCAAAGCACCATGCGTGCCCGAGCACAACCAGCGGCTGGCTTGCCTGCGTGTGACATTCCTGCTCGAAGCGATCGCTGACAAGATTGATCGCCATGGCTTCAGCGCGCCGCGCATAGCCGATTCCGAGCGATACACTCAGCGAGAGTATCCAGACGAGGACTGGAAAGAAGACAGCACAGCACCAGAACCAAAGCGTGTTCGAGGACGCGCCCTTCGGCCAAAGCACGACGGTCAGCCCGGCACCCACCCCAACAATCGCAACCAGCACGATCGCCCACAGGATGGGCGACAGGCGCGGCGGTGACGGCACAGGTACCCGGGGCGGCACCCTCTCAAAATCAATCGGCATCTACCGGACCGTCGCGCCAGTCGTGGTGGCAATCAGGACGCTCCCGCACTCGGTCACGTCGCCATCGCGGGCAAGGGGAACGCCGCCGTCGGTCATCCGCGTCGTACCGCCAAGAATACGGTTTTCGCCATGGATGGGACATGACACGAGGTCGCCCTGGCGTGCCGCACGTCGACCCTTGACCGTGATGCGGTCGGAACCCGTCAGGATCACGCCGCCGTGGGTGGTTTTGTCGCCTTCGTAAGCCAAATTTGACATGATTAAATCGCCTATTTTATTTTCTTGAGAAGTTTTCTTGTGGCACCGGCCGTTTTATATTTGAATGTAATTGGCCTACCATTGTCATATCCATCCATCCCAGTCATCACGCTGTTGTTCGTAATTTCAGTGTTTTCCACAAGCGCCCCGGTCTGACCGCCTCTCTTATAGGCATACACTTGATAAATATTACCGAAGGTACCAATACCGCGATGATTTACAGCCCAATGGACGATTGTGATCAGGTTCACTTGATCATCTATTTTCTCAAAAAACAAGGAATCAACAACCGGATCCACTCCTTCGTGGGAATATTTCGCAACGACGTATTTTTTGCAATATCCATCACTCGGAAGAAATAGCGAAACGATGACAGGGTAATCCTCGCCGCCATTTTCGATCGCGATCAGTGAATCTCTGTAAATTTGATCAGCGGAGAAAACCCCGTTCTTAGGTGATAAAACAGGGCATGCAACGGTGTCTCCGGCAACAGCATAGGCTGATGTAGTGAGCGACATTAACAGGCCACATACTATTTTGGCGAAAACACCATTAAGCCGCCTCCGTCGAAAGGCCCAAGAGAGGGGCAACCCGGTTGTAAGATACTTGCGCGACGTCACGGCACAATCGCAAGTTGGTCGGCTTTGATCCATCTAAGCAAATGGTTGCCGGCGGCGTTGACGTAGTCCACATAGGCCCAGCCGGGCGGGGATTGTTTCAACACCTTTACCGTATCATTCTGGACCAGATAGGCCCGACTCGCGTGACCATCATCTGGCAAGGTATAGAGCATCGCTTTCTGCACCGACACGGTTGCGGTTCGATACTCGATTTCCCCGGCTACCGACGTTGGTGTAACAGCGGAACTGATATCGGCTTTTGAAAGTGCAACGTCGATCAAGCGTGCATCATTGTGTGCACCGGCCGCATACAAGACGGCCGCAACCTTTCGATAAGACGCACGATTGGCCGATGAAAGTGGATCACAACGCAAGACATTGTCGGCACCGGAATCGTCGGCGATGACGAGTTGCGCAGGTTGCCCGGTACCAATAGCGCGCAGAAGGCGACTTACCGATGGACGGTCCCGCTTCAGTATCATGTACGTCTGCTCGTCCGTTCCCCACTGCTCACGCTGACCAGTCTGCCAGCCCGCTCCACATATCTCACCAGTTTGATCGGCGGTAATACATCCCGTGCGTATCTCAATCATGGAACAGTACTCCCGACCCAGTATGGACTCCGCCTGCCCAGGCCCCGTCGATACTGTCCCCTGTTCGTCTCGCGCGATGACAACGTACTGACCGGACGGCGAAATATTGCCGTCGCTCGGCGGTTCCATTTGTGTGCCGCCGCCCGCATTCGATTCTCCACTTCTCGGCAACAGACCGAACGCCGCTCCGTTCGGAAAATAGAAAACTGCCTTGTGCCAAGCACGTTCTGGTAATGGGTCTTGAGGGTTCGCGGCCTTGCTATAGAGAATGGCTGCACCACCCGGCAAAGCAAAGCGGAGCGTGGACTGCGGCGCGGCGAAAGTAGGGCTCGTCAGCAGCATGGCCGTGGCAAACATAGCGCCGATACAAACAGCATGAACGCTAGCCGAGTCGCCTCGAAACGGCGCAGCACTTGGCTTCTGAAACGTCAAAGTTGCATTCTTCAAGATGGCAACCTCAAGACTTGTTCGAGATGGTTTTGTCGCCTTCATATGTTACTTTGACTTTATATCCTCATATTCTTCTTTTGTTAAATTTGAATATGCATTTTCTCGTATCGAGGCATCGTTATCGCAAACTTTATTGGATACTTTCACCTTATCTCGATAAACAACTACCCCAGCAGAAAAATCATGCCCATTTTCGGTTCTTATCGTTTTATCGTAAAGAAAGTAAGTATATTTACCCTCTGAAAATCTAATATGAGCCTCCCCTCCACCCGCATATGGCGTGTTGCTAAAATAGAAAACGCGCCCGCGCTGCTGCCCCGGGTCGGACACCTCCATGTCAATACTTTCTTTTGTCCCGTGTCGATACGTTAGGGTACCGTTGCTCTTCGACCCGCACAGCGATGAAAATTTTGAGGCGAGCGCGCAATTAAAAAGTGCCGACTCACTATCGGAGCAAAGACCATCCGCAGCAAAGCACAAATTTATGTGACCCCCAATGATAAGAAATGCGGGAATGAGGCATGCGCATCTATTTTTCATTACTTACTCCGCAGAACACGCCAATAAGTTTTCCGTCCCGTTACCGCTTTCCTGCCGCCATCGAATGCTTCCGCCATCTGGAATACGTCGCGACTGGTTTTGTCGCCTTCGTAAGCTAGCTTTGAATTGCTCGACATTAATAGAACACTAATTTGCCTTCTTCGGTCGCGAATCAACGTCAAGCGCACTGCACATCAACCACATCTCAAGGGGCCTCACCCCCCCGGAGTAAATAACTCTGCACCATCCGGCCGAAGCTTTGTTTACAGTAGCCTGATCCCCTTTGATTAGATATTTCCTAGTCTTATCGATAATATTTGGCAGATCAAATAGATAACTTCTAAATTTCAACCTAACATAAATATCGGCATCCTCAGTCATCAGAATGGCGAAAGGAGAATCCACGGCCAGTAGAACATCTTTTCTCGATAGGTAAGGAAATTTATAGAGCAACCTCGACCCATCTGAAATAAAGCTGTAGCCAGACCCAAACCAATCAGAAATTCGCTCATCACGACGAAGGGCGCCCCCTATCGATTCGAAAACATCCACAGAGTAGAACTTACCCGACGAATTTTGTTCTGCGAGCGAGTTTCGCACATCCATGTAATGGATTACGACGATCTTTTCCCCGTGACCAACATTCAATGAAAAGGCGTCAACGATTTTTCCTGGCGTATCATCGTAAAGCAATCCCCGCCCTTCTGCCTTCACAGGATTACTCCACCCGCTGGCCACATAATACAAAGCGATCGAATCAGCGCCGACTGGCGCTCCCGACTTAGGGTCCAATACCGGCTCCCGAACGAAGCAGACTGTTCCGCCATTTATGCTCAATGGAGGAAAATCTTGCTCACCATTAACGTTGGCACATGTATTTATGTAATCCAATGAAGCGTGATCTTTTTCGATTATTAACTGAGATTTAATTTTTATGTAATAATCTTCATTATCGGCACTTGGAGGATCGCACGCCATGACATTTTGAATCCCTTGACTATCAGCGATTAGACTCGCTAATTTCAATTTAGAATTTGAACTCTTTGCATGCACGTATTTGCTCCAGATGTCAGCCGCATTGATAGAGGCGCCATGCAGCATGGCCTGTGTGTCTCCCGGCGTGTCGGCCTGACTGTCGACCTTCCATAGGTCTTCTTTTGAGTCCCATTCCCCACCACACATTTGACCGGTCAAATTACTCTTAATGCAGCCTGATTGAGTATCCAGCACAGGGCAGTACTGCCTACTTTCAACGGATATTTGTGGCGCATTATTAGCAGGAGACAAGACTCCAATCCTATCGACAAAAAAGACGGCAAATCTCCCTGATGGTGAAATTTGAACGTCATCCGGCCCGGAAAACACTACCCCCCCATTTTTTCTGAGCTTCTCTGTTGGGAACATGGGAATGGTTTCGCCATTTGGCTTGGCAAAATCCGCTTGTTTCCACCCAACTCCAAGCTCGCCTGCGCCACTGGCTTTGGTGTGATCAGAAAACACCAACTTAGAGCCCGCTTTGAAGGTGACAGTTTCTCCGATCGCATGAGTGATTGGTGTCAGCGAAATCGTCACGCCAAGCATGAATAGTAGAATATTATTCATCCGATATTCCCTACTAATTGAGTCTTGATTTCATGGCACGATAGCGACCCGGCGCAACAGGTTGACCATTAACAACTGCCATCCGGCGATTATTCCCGTAGTCCTCGATAATTGTCGCTTCGTAGCTTTGACGCCTTTCGCCCCACTCAGCCGGGTTGGCGGGGGCGGTCGGGTAACTATTGAAGAAACGCTTTAAGGCTGCTCCAATATCATTTCGGACGTAACCAGGGCGATTTATGTGGTGATCAAGCGCTGTGGCGCGTCCAAGATCAGATTGGAAATAGCTGCCGATGGTATAGTCATACCCTCGTGGGGTCTGCGGTAGAATATCGTTCCGCAACCTTGTTAAAAAATCCATTAACTGGAGCCGCTCATAACGCTTGTCCGTAATGGCGCTCACAATAACAGCGAGCGGAACGCTTCCGATTTTTTGACGATACGTTTCCGGAGAGCATCCCTGCCTAATAATCGACTTTAGCTCGCTTCCCGTAATTTTGTTACCATTTGTGATGACCGGGTGGGTATAAAACATCTTGGCTTGGCTCCCTCTCCCTTCGACACTCCATCCGCATTTTTCGAAGAGTTGTATATATGCTTCCTCATCGTTACTCCGAAAGGCCGCAACCTGGGTCGGCAGTTCTCCGCCGCCGGTTGGATTGATGGTTTTTTGCATCGCTCCGGCAGTCACAATTTCACTGTCATATGATTGAACCGAGTCTAAATTTCCTTCATTTGGCGACATGGCGACCAATATGCGGCGTTCGCTATCGGAGATTTCCTTTCTCAATGTGAGCTCTTCTAGGAGCTTTGATCGTTCCAACGGGCGATCCCCCCAGTACACCGGACCATATTGAGATCCCGCGCGGGTTACTGAGAATTTGCTTACAAAACAGCAACCACAAGCACATTCATCCCTGCTCATGAGGAAGTTCCCCACTAACGCCACCGGGTGCATATGAAACACATCCGACCCCGGCAAATCGCTCACCCCTGACTTCACGTCGTCCCACCAGACCAGCTCCTCGATACGCTTCTGTTCTTCGACATACTGCGGCTGCGGTTCCGTCCGCTTCTCTCCCTCCTGGATAAGCTGGATAAGCTGCCGCCACTTGCCCGGATTGGCCCATTCACTCTCGTGCTTGATGATCAGGCGAGATACGCGCATGGCGCGCCACGGGTCATCCGTGATCATGCGCAACTCGTCGGCGGCCTGGCTGCCATCTCCCCTCTGGTAGATGGCGCGATAGATCTTCGCCATCAACGGATTGAGCTTTTTCATGTCGGCGGGTGCCGGCACATCCTCGCCCAGCGAGTAATCGACGTAGGCCTTCGTCGTCCCAAACATCGTGTGCGTTGGATCGTGCGAGTCGTCCAGACACTCGAAGTCGATCCAGGATTGCGGATGCTCCAGCGTCACCCGGCCGCCTGCAAAGTTTTCCTGCCGCACCCAGCCTTCAATGTCATGGCCGTGCACATCCGCGCTCTGGACATGCCACCACGTGCGCTTCTTCCCATCACTACCCGCTACGGTTTCGTCACGTTTGTTCTCAGGGTTCTTTCCCAGCGTGGCAAGCGCGGCAATCTGGATGACATCTGTCAGCGGTAGATCTTCTCCCTCGTTGAAGGGCACCCTGTACAGCCTGGTGTTCCTGGCAACGCGCAGAATGGTGGGCTCGCTCGGCAGCCCCAATGGCTTCCATGCTTCTGGACGGAAGCCACGATTCTCCACCCAGTCCCGGCCCTGCTCGATGAAGGTCTTGATCCCATCGCCGCAGAACGCCTCGATGTGCACCATGCGGGTTTCGGCTCGCTGATTCAGCGAGTCATAGCGCCCGAGATGGCCGATCAGGTCGCCCGCCTTGATCGGCACCGGTTTGGCAAGCGTGACCACGCGGTCCAGCATGGCATCCGGCACGACGGCTTCTGCCACGGGATGGCCGTCTTCCTTGCCCAGGAACATCCACCCGCCGATTGCGGCGGTCGGTGCGTAGCCACCCACCGCTGGGGGAATCAGTTGCGCACCATGGGTGTCCGTGATCTGGCCCCAGTTCCCCTTGCGCTTGCTGATGCTGACCTGCGCCCCGTGCGGCAGGATGCACAGCGGGGTTCCACGCGGGTGTGTAGCGCGCACCCTGAGCCCCACCTGGCTTGACGGGGTGGCGCCGGTCCGGCCGCCAGTTGGCTTGTCGCGGGCGAACTGCGTGACCTTGAAATCTGGTGTCCAGTACGCGGGCCTGGGGAGCGTCTTGTCGCTGTCGTAGTCTGCGAGATCCTGCAGGTGCATGTACAGGCTGAAGAACGTCAGCTTGTTGTCCGTGGGGAATTCCATGGTATGGCGCACCAGGGCGAAGCCGGTGCTGTAGCGCGCCTCGCGGGCGGGCTGGTCGTCCTGTGCTGGCATCTGGCTTGCCAGATAGGTGCGATTGACGCGGAAGGCCACCACCTCGCCATCCGCGATGCAGCGTACGCCGTGCTTCAGATCCAGAACCGTCCCCGCGCCACCTTCCGAAATATGGATGCCGCCATGCCACAGACCCTTGGCACTGACGGAGTAGTTCCCTGACGCTTCCTTTTTCAGCAGCGCATGGAATTCATGCTCGTCAGAAATATCCTTGCCTGCCGCGTTCCCTTCGCCTTTTCTCCGGAACGGAAAGGCAAAGGGAAGCTGCCTGACACGCGTGTCGGGGGCCTTGTTCGGTGTGGAATTTGCCATGCTGTGCTTATTCTGAGAAACCGAAGTTCATGTCGCGCCTGATGTCCTTGACAGGCAAACTGGACCATTTGGGGAAGGCAAAGCTGCCACCGGCCGGGTCATCGATTTTGAGATTGCCCTTCGCGTCGATCTTGCCGCTCGGGCTGGCCAGTTCGATCGTTCCGTTGGCGATCTTCACGTAGGCTCCCGATCCGTCGCCGAGCGTGATGCCTTTGGACGCGGTAATCGTGACTTCGCCCGACGACGAGCTGATCACGACGTTCTTAAGCGCCATCAATTCCAGGTCATCGCCCTGGGCCTGAACTTGGACCTTGCCTTTCGCGGCGAAGATGCGGATGCCAAGCCTTGCGGCAAAGAGCGAGATGGCCTCGCCAGCCGCTGCGGTAATACGCTTGAAAACGCCAATGTCGAGGCCCTCGCCAGCCGTCACGAACATCTGCTTGCGCGCGGCCAGTTGCATGTCCTTGCCGCTGGCGATACCCACACCCTCCGGGGCATTGGCGAGAATCGCGGGCTTCTTCAGGCCCACCAGGCACTGCTCGACCAGCGCGCGTTGCCGATCAATTTCTGCGAGCCAGGCCTTCGCCGCATTTGCCGAGTCATTCAGCGAGCGCTGCATGTCCATTGCTTGCCGCAGTGTGGCTTCGGCCTCTTGCATGTCGAGTTGCTGACCGTCGGCGTTCGGCTGGTCGTCCGCCGAGATGAACATCCCCTTGCCGCCACGGAATGCGCCCCACCCGGACGTGCGCAATTCGAAGCCATCGCCGCGCTTCTTGCGCTTGCGGTCAACGAGATGGCCGAGGTTCAGTTGCGTCTTGCCGCCGTATTCCGTGGACAGCTTGACGCCTTCCTGACCCTCCCAGTCCTCGAAACGCAGCTTGTTGTTCGCTTGCGTGCGAATAACATTGCGCGAGAGCCAGCGATCCTGGCTGGTAACCAGATCCTCGTGCTGGCTGTGATGCAGGGCATGAGCGATATACGGCTTGTTCGGGTCCCCGTCCCGGAAGGCGATGGCCACCTCGGTTCCGTCGATCAGGGGGAAGTGGAAGCCGGTCTGTCTCGCCCCGGCGAACGGCTTCGCAAAGCGCAGCGGAACACTTTCGCCGCCCTTGGGCCACTCATCGAAGTCGAGATCGAAACGCACGACATAAAGGCCCTGCTGCGTCAGGTAGGCGTACTTGTAATTGCCCGGCGAAGTCACTCGCCCGCTCAAGGTTCCCGCAATGCGTGGCCATTTGCTTTCGTCGATTGGCAGACGGAAGCGCCGATCCATCGGGATGGCCTTGAAGGTGTTGCGATAGGCCTGGTCACGCGCGCCGATATGAATGACCTCGGTGATGACCAGGCCGTTTGGCGCATCGGGCAATGCGAGGTCCATGCGCAGGATGCGTGCTGGGTGCAGTTCCAGGACGTTGCTTTCGCCCTCGTAGATGAGTTGCCCTGCCAGCGCCGCCTCATGGCGCAGCTGCGCTTCCCACTTCGCGCTCTGAAAGTCCGGATGATCGGTGCCGTAGACGTAGGACTGGCCGTAGTTGCCCTTTTCCTGGCGCGCGACATTAGCCTCCGCGGCCTTGCGTTCATACGAATCTGCAGGGTTGTACTCGGCCGTCCGGAATGACTCCTGCACGGTTCGCGCATGGACCTGGAGGTCGAAAACCGTCTCGACGCCCGACTCCAGGCCGGCTGTCTCGCGGTACAGCACGACCCGCTGCGGCTGGTAGACGTAGTGATCGATGTCGTCGCCGAAGACGAGCAGATCGCCAAGGTGGTGCCCGAACTTGCCTGGCACGAAGTAGCAATACAGGCCCTCCTGCTCCATCAACAGGCGGATGTAGTCCCAATCCGACATTTGATACTGCAGCCGGAACTTGTGCTCGCGGTACTGGCGGCGGGTCTTGAAAGCGAACTGGTGGCCCTCCAGGCCGTGGCGACGCAGGATGGCTTCGATGATCTGCGGCGCTGTCTTGTTCTGGTAGACGCGGCTCGTTTTGGTCAGGGACAGCAATGCCACCTTCGGCCGCAACTCCATTTCATAGGAGCAGAAGTCGCTGGTGGTTTTGAGCTTCGAGAAACGGGTGATGCAGCCCGAGAAGCGGCGGGGTTGGGTGCCATCGCTGGCGTCGATGGCGAACGAGGCGTCCTTCTTCAGGTAATCGGATCGCGCAAGTTCCAGCGGATGCGTCAGCCGAATGGTGACCTTGTAGGGCTCACCCATGCGCTCCGCCGCCTCGAACGACACAACCGAGAGCCCGATGGCACTCGGTGTACTGGGCACGTCAAGGTAATACGTTTGCCGTCCCGTTACCGCTTTCCTGCCGCCATCGAATGCTTCCGCCATCTGGAATACCTTGGTAGTCACGTTGTCTGTCGTCGGGCGAATCGTCATGTGCCCGACGTGCGAGATCGTCAACTACCAAGTGGTGCGGAGGAAATAGCAGAAACCTGAAACTGATATCAGAATTTCATGGTTCTGATTGAAAAGAAATGAATAACGAAGCCGGGCATTCGGCTTTCGGCTATCAAACAGTCAGCGGTTGCCCGGCGTGCAGCATGTCGGCAAACCCGGACGCGTCGATCGGCACCGACATGAAGTAGCCCTGCACTTCATCGCAGCCCATTGCGTCGAGGATCTCCAGTTGCGATGCGGACTCGACCCCCTCGGCCACCACCTTCATGCGCAACTCGTGCGCCAGCGCCACCATCGAGCCGACGATCGCCCGGCCTTGCGCGTCGGCATCGAGCCCGCCGATCAGCGTGCGGTCGATCTTGAGCGTACCCACGCGCAGCCGCTTCAGATAGCCAAGGCTCGAGTAGCCGCTGCCGAAGTCGTCAAGTGCCACGTGGATGCCGAGCGATTGCAGTTCCGCAAGCGTCTCCAGCGATTTGCCGATGTCCTTCATCGCCGCGGTCTCGGTGATCTCGAGCGTGATGGCCGAGGGCGGGATGTCGTACTGATGGATATGTTCGAGCAGGTACTGCGGAAAGTTGCGGCTCGCGAAGCGCGTGCCCGACACATTGATGGCCACCGGCACCACCGGCAGCCCGGCATCCTGCCAGCGCCGCACCTGCCCGCAGACGCGCGAGATCACCCAGTCGTCGAGCTTGTCGATCTGCCCCGACTGCTCGGCCACCATGATGAACTCCGCGGTATTGACCGCCCCCAGCGTGGGATGGCGCCAGCGGCAGAGCGCTTCGGCCCCCACCACGCGGCGCGACTTCACGTCGAACTTGGGCTGGTACATCAGCGAAAGGCCGTCGTCCTGGATGGCCGGCCAGAGATCGCGCCGGATCACGCGGGTGCGGCGCGCACGCTCGCCAGCGGCGGAGTTGAACACGCGCACCTGATTGGAACCGCTTTCGCGCGCTTCGGACAGGCTGACACGCGCGGCCTGGATCAGCGCCTCGGAAGTCGCGGCGTCGCGCGGATAGATCGCGATGCCGATGTTCACGCCGATCTGCATCTGCAGGCCGCGCGCTTCGACAAACTCGGCCAGCGACCCCAGCACACGGGACCCCAGTTCGTGCGCGCGGCTGTGCTGCACGAGATTGGGCACGCCAACGGCGAATTCGTCGCGCGCCAGCCGCGCCAGGAAATCGTGCGGCTCCAGTGCGGCCTGGGCCAGCGCGCCCGCGTCCTGCGCCAGGATGTCATCGGCGCGGACTTCGAACACTTCATCTACCTCACGATAGTCCGCGATATGAATCAGCAGCACTGCACAGCCCGTCTCGGTCAGACGCGCATTCGCAATACTTTGGTCCAGCCAGCGGGCAAACGCCGAACGGTCGGGCAGGTCCGTGCTGACGCTGTATTCCCCAACGGGCTGCTGCCCGCTGCCGGCAGGGCGTACGGTCAGGCCCGGGACGCGGCCCGGCCCGCGGCGCACGATGCGCCCATCGCCCGTGCGGATCGCATGTGAGAACGTGCTGTCGTCGGCAGCATCGTCAGCGGGAGCCGTTTCCGGCTGCCCGGGCAGCCATCCGCGCGACTGGGCGCGATGCATGGCGAACAACGCGGTGCACAGGAGCGCCAGCCCGCCGGCCAGCCAGACGGCGCCCGACATGTCGGCGGCGTCGATACAGGTGCGGGCCGTCATGGTGGCAGCGCCGCACGCTCGCCCGAGTCGGGCGCCGGCGACGGCAACCAGACCGGCGCCTGCCAGCATCGCCACGGCAACGGCCATGCGCGAACTGCGCAAGTTCCGGCCCAGCCAATGCGCGGTCGACCCGAACAGTTGCAACGCAGCCATGCTGGCCGCCATCGTCGCGGCGAACGTGAGCGCCAGTTGCGCGCTGTCGTTGGCAGCGGTCAGCGTGCCGGAAGCAAGCACCACCCACAACGGCATGCCGAGTGTGGCATGCGACATCAGCGTGGTTGGCCATGTCAGTGACCAGACGGCCTTGCGCCCCGGCTCCCCTTCCGTTTTTTCCGCGCGCAGGCCCACCGCAGCGGCGACGCCGAGCAGGGCTGCGAGCAGCAAGAGGCTGGAACTCGTGGCAGTCATTGGGTTTTCGCGGTATGGAAATGCGGGGGCGCCGAAAACGCCATGATGCGGGTCGAACAAAAGCCCGCATCATGGCATCTTGTGGATGCCGCGTGAACCGTGAAGCGCTAGCTCCTTATCAATTGGCCGGAATTTTCAGAAGGCTGCCCAGTTGTCATCGCCGGCCGCTGCGGTGGCGGGCTGGCTCAGTGACGGACGCAAGAGCTGGCTGTCGCGCGGTTTGCGCACGACCGGCGGCCGCCGCGTAGCGGGGACTGCCGGTGCGCGCTCGGTGCGTTCCACCGCGCGGCGGGCTACGGCGGGGGCGGGCAAGGCCGTGGGCTTGTGTTCGGCCTTCGGTACCGTGGCAAGCGAAGGTTCCGGACGCGGCGCAACCATGCCGCCACGTGAGGCGGCACCATCGGACGCGAGCGTGAATACCGAAACCACGCCCTTGAGCCGCTGCGCCTGCTCCTCCAGCGCGCCGGCGGCTGCGGCAGCTTCTTCCACCAGGGCGGCGTTCTGCTGCGTAACCTGATCCATCTGGGCCACGGCCTGGTTCACCTGTTCGATGCCGCCGGTCTGCTCCTGCGATGCGGCACTGATCTCGTTCATGATGTCCGTCACGCGCCGTACGGACTGGACGATCTCGCCCATGGTCTGGCCCGCTTCGGCCACGAGCCGGGTGCCGCTCTCCACACGCTGGCCGGACTCGCTGATCAGCGCCTCGATCTCCTTGGCGGCGTTGGCACTGCGCTGCGCCAGGCTGCGCACCTCGCCGGCCACCACGGCAAACCCACGGCCCTGCTCGCCGGCACGCGCGGCTTCCACGGCGGCATTCAGCGCGAGGATGTTGGTCTGGAACGCGATGCCTTCGATCACGCCGATGATCTCGACAACCTTGCGCGACGCGCCATTGATCTCGTTCATCGTATCCACGACGCGGCCCACCACGTCACCGCCCTTCATGGCGATCTGCGAGGCTTCGCCGGCCAGCGCACCGGCCTGGCGCGCGTTGTCGGCGTTCTGGCGCACGACGGTGGTCAACTCTTCCATGCTCGCGGCGGTCTGCTCAAGCGATGCCGCCTGCTCCTCTGTGCGCTGCGAGAGGTCCGTGTTGCCCGCCGCGATCTGCTGCGTGGCGGACGCTATCGAATCGGTGCCGCCGCGCACTTCGGCGACGATGCCCGAGAGGCTATCCTGCATTTTGGCCAGCGCCTGCATCATGCGGCCGATCTCGTTCTTCGACATGCTAGAGATGCGCGACGTCAGATCGCCACGCGTCATGCGCTCGAACACATCCAGCGCTTCCTCCACAGGCCGCACGATGGCGCGGTGGAGCATGACTGTAGCCGCAATGGCAATCACGATGCCCAGCGCGATCAGCGCGATCGACATCATGCGGATCGTCTCGAAGCGCGACTGCGCGCCTTCGAAGTTGGCCTTGCCGGTATCGAGCTGGAATTTCTCGAGCTTGTCGCTGGCCGTGGCCATGGCGCGTTGCAGGTCTGGCATGACATCGCGCGCCAGACGCAGCGCCTCCTCGTGGTTGCCAGCCAGCATCGCCTGTTGCAGCGGCATGGCGCCCTTCTCGAAGAAGTCCTGTCGCCGGGCGCCCAGCGCCGTGGCCAACGCTTTCTCCTCGTCGTTCTGCGGCAGCGCCATGTAGTCCTTCCAGCCCTTGTTGGAAGACTCGACAAACACATTGGAGCGATCGACGTACTTCTTCAGGTCCTCATTCTCGGTGCCCCGCATCACGCCGCGGTCCAGCGCCAGTCGCAGGCGCGTGGAGCCGAGCATCGATTCGGAAAGCGCCTGGGACGACGCCATCTGATTGGAGTAGGTCTCCTTCAGCGCATCGTTGGATTGGGAGATACCAAACAGACCGGCCCCGCCCACCAGCAGCAGGATTGCAGCGAGCATCGCCATTGCGCCCCGTAGAAGGGTCTTGATCTGGATATTCTGGTGAAAGGACATGATGTGCTCATCATTTGGAGATAACCCGAAGCCACCCAACGCCCCGGTCCGGCAGGCCGACACCCCGTACGGTCTGCTCAGGAATCCATAACGGCCACCGCGCAAACATCCTTGAGGCAATCAGCGAATGCGCTTCCGGAATGACGATTGACGCACAACGATCTGCCCGGATTATTCGTGACATGCTCGGCACATACTTTCATTTAGCTTTCATTTGAAATGAGAAACTTCTTACATGCGCCGTTTGTTTCAGCGTCTGCTGAATACCACGTGTCGTCGTACACGTTCGCGGCAATATCGCAACCGCGGAAACCATATTTTTCCTGTTTGTCACGTTTATGCGGGTTGGCTGCAGCGGCATGACGCGGTTTGCGGCTGCCGGAATTGCGCGGATGACCGGTGCCGACTTGGAAAGTTCATGGATTATTTCGATGTGAGACTTTTCGCAAATTTTGTCCATTTCGGGCCAAGGGATTTGCAGCGGCGACTTCAGTCGTTATAATTCATTTCGTCGATACATGGACCAACAGTAAAACCGAGGACACAAATGGCGACATATCAGGAAATCGTTCAGAAAATCAGCGAACTGCAAAAGCAGGCGGAAGAGATCAAGGCGCGCGAGCAAGCCTCGGTGATCGCCGATATTCGCGAGAAAATCGAACAATATGGCCTGACAGCCGACGACCTCGGTTTTGGCGGAAAAGTGGTGGCGGGCAAGAAGGCCGTCAGCCGCAAGGTGCCGGTCCGTTACCGTGATAGCGCCGGCAATACCTGGACCGGCCGTGGCAAGCGTCCGGGCTGGCTGACGCAGGCGCTGGCCAGCGGCAAGTCGATGGAAGATTTCCTGATTCGCTGACCGATTCGACCAATCGATCCATCGGAAAAAAGAAACCGGGCACATCGCCCGGTTTTTTGTTGCCAGTTGCCTTTCGAAATAGAAGGCCGCCCTGAAATGGGGCAAAGCAGTTTCTCAGGCCGCGAAACCCATCGGATTCATGGACTGCCAGCGCCAGGAGTCAGCGCACATGCGGTCGAGGTCACGTTGCGCACGCCAGCCAAGCAACTCATTGGCCAGCGACGGATCGGCGTAACACGCGGCGATATCGCCCGGACGGCGCGCAACGATCTGGTAAGGCACCGGGCGCCCGCTCGCACGTTCGTATGCCTTCACTACCTCCAGAACACTGTATCCGCGGCCCGTTCCGAGATTCACCGTCAGTCCGCTCCGGTGCTTGCCAAGGTAGGCCAGCGCCGCCACATGGCCGTCGGCCAGGTCGCAGACGTGGATATAGTCACGCACCCCGGTGCCGTCCACGGTGGGGTAATCCCCGCCATAAATGCTGAGCGTCTTGCGCCTGCCGGCGGCCACCTGCGCCACATACGGCATCAGATTGTTCGGAATTCCACCCGGGTCTTCGCCAATCCACCCACTTTCGTGCGCGCCCACCGGATTGAAATATCTCAGGAAAGCAATTCGCCATTCCGGATCGGAGATTTCCAGATCACGAAGGATCTGCTCGCCCATTAGCTTGGTCTGCCCATAGGGATTGGTGGCCGACAACGGGAAATTCTCGAGGATCGGCACCGTATGCGGATTGCCATACACCGTGGCGGAGGAACTGAACACCAATTGCCGGACGCCGGCCGACTGCATCGCCGTGCACAGCGTGATCAGCCCGTCGAGATTGTTTCCGTAATATTCGAGCGGCTGGCTGACCGACTCCCCCACGGCTTTCAGGGCCGCGAAATGGATCACTCCCGCGATTGCGTGCTCGGCAAACAGCCGGTCCAGCAGCGCCCGGTCACGCACGTCACCCTCCACGAAATGCGGGGTCTTGCCGGTAATCCTTGCGAGCCGGTTCACAACCTCGGCATTGCTATTGACCAGATTATCGAGCCCGATCACGTTGTAGCCCGCTTCATGCAACGCCACCCAGGTATGGGACGCGATATACCCGGTTGCGCCAGTCAGCAGTAGGGTCTCAGCCATGAGAAATTTCCGAGTTCAGGATTTGCTTTGCGACGATCGGCCGTCGAACGGGCGGCCATCATAACCGTGCATCGCTAAGGCCGCGATATTCTTCAGACTCCCGTGCGCGGCACAGGTTTGGCCGTGGCCGGCAACCCCGCGCGTGCCTGCCACGCCTCATACGCGGCCCGCAACCGCCATCCCGACTCCAGATCACGCATGCCCAGCAGTTGCGCCACCGCCGCCGGCGGCGTCCCTGCATCGAAATGCATTGCGCCACAGGTGTTGCGCAAAGTCTGTGGGGATGCCCTCTCACTACGGCTCGCCAGAACCCCGGCTTCCTCAAGGAGAATCTCGACGCGGCGGTACACGGACGCCGCATGCATGGCCCTGCCGTTTGCCATGGCCGGAAACACGAGGCCACCAAGTGTCTCTGACGCCTCACGCATGCTCAGCCAGTAGCGCAACGGCGCATGGGCAAAGCCGAACAGCGGCACCGTGTGCGTGCGCCCGTTGTCCGTCCGGACCATGCGAATCGACATCGCACCGGCGTCCTTGCCGTCGATCGCTTCCACCTGCAGCGCCCGGGCCTCCGCCACTTTCAGCCCGCCGCCGAGCAGCACGGCCAGCAGCGCGATATCCCGGGCGCGCTTCCACCGGGTTGGCGAAATATCGGGCAGGTCCGAGGCACGCGGGTCTACGGGAATCGGCTCGGGTTCCGGTGCCAGGATGCGGGCGACCAGCAGGTCACGCTCGCCGGGTAGCAGGAAAGCCGTTGGATCATTCTCGCCTTCGGCCAGGCGCGCCTTGACTGCCTGGCTGGCGGGGTTGTGCAGATTCTGCTGAAGCAGCGACAGATGATGGAACACGCGCTCGATCAATCGCGCGTAGCGATAACGGTGACGCTTGTGCAGATTCTGGGCATCGAGGAATTCCGCGATCTGGGCCGCCGACCACCCCAGCGGTGTCAGTCCTCGCTCACCTGACCAGCGCAGTACCTTGCCCCACATGGCCCGGTACACCACGGCCGTACCGGGCCGGAACCCATGTCGGGCAAGCCAGCCATCGAATGCGCGCTCCGGATGCTCGTACCACGCAGCCAGGTCGGCATCGAACAGGTCACCAAGATCAGCGGCGCCGGCCGGGCCAGCTTTTCCTGTGCCGGCATCGGCACTTATGTGGGTGGTCACTAACGCTCTCCCGCTTGGCATGTAAGGCAATGCGCTCATTGTAGACAATGGGCCACTGGCGGACGCCAACACCCACGGCCAAGCAGTTGCACAGACGGCCAATCGCGTGATACCTTGCCAACCACTATGCAACCAGTTGCATAAATACGTTTCGAAACCAGTTTCGCAAATTCACCCGAAACCGCTGACCGGAGATCCTGTCATGGCCCTTCCTGCCCTGCTACAAAACCTGTCGCTGCCGGCTGTCTGCTCGCCGCTGTTCATCATTTCCAATCCTGACCTCGTGATCGCGCAGTGCAAGGCCGGCGTGGTTGGTTCGTTTCCGGCGCTGAACGCGCGTCCGGCGGAGAAGCTTGAGGAATGGCTGGACCGGATCACGACCGAACTGGGCGAACACGACGCAAAGCACCCTGACCGCCCCGCCGCGCCTTTCGCGGTCAACCAGATCGTTCACAAGTCCAACGACCGGCTCGAACATGACCTGGAACTGTGCGTGCGCTACAAGGTGCCCATCGTCATCACCTCGCTGGGCGCGCGGGTTGAGGTCAATGACGCCGTACATTCCTATGGCGGGATCGTGCTGCACGACATCATCAACAACACCTTTGCGCGCAAGGCGATCGACAAGGGCGCGGACGGCCTGATCGCCGTGGCGGCTGGCGCTGGCGGCCATGCCGGCACGCTGTCGCCGTTCCCGCTGCTGCATGAAATTCGCGAATGGTTCGATGGCCCGCTGCTGCTGTCGGGGGCAATTGCCAGCGGCAACGCCGTGCTGGCCGCGCAGGCCGCCGGCGCGGACCTGGCCTATATCGGCTCGGCGTTCATCGCCACGCACGAGGCCAATGCCCAGGAAGCCTACAAGCAGATGATCGTCGACAGTTCCGCCAACGACATCGTCTATTCCAACCTGTTCACGGGCGTGCACGGCAACTACCTGCGCGACAGCATCGTGCGCGCCGGGCTCGATCCGGATGCACTGCCGACCTCCGATGCGTCGAAAATGAACTTCGGCTCGGGCAGCGCGAAGGCGTGGAAGGACATCTGGGGTGCCGGGCAGGGTGTCGGCGCGATCAAGCGCGTGGTGCCGGCCGCCGAACTGGTACGCCGCTTTGTGGAAGAGTACGCGCTCGCACGCCGCCGTCTGGGCCTGGCCGAACCGGCCGCCGCGGCGCGCGCCGCCAATCTGGCGTAAATACCGCGATCAGTCGATCAGTCGCTGCTGCCGGCAGGCTCCGCCGCGAGCAAAGGCAGCAGCGACCGTCCCCATACCAGCCAGTCTTCCTGAAAACGGATGCCGCGCTGAAGCAGCGCGTACTGGATCTGCTGCCGGCGGTCCAGCCGGCCCGAGAAATCCTTGCGCTCGATACCGCGATAGGTTTCCAGCCGCGCCTCGTGCAACGCGATCAGGCGCGCCATTTCCTTGTCCAGCCCAAGCGGCCCGATTGCGGCGTCGGCACGCAGCTTGACCAGGATTTCCTCACGCTGATCCAGCCCGTGGCCAGGCGCCACCACCCACCGCACGAGTTCGTCATGCCCGGCGGCCAGCACGCGGTACACCTTCTTGCGGCCTTTCTTTTCCGCTCCCTCCACGTCCGACAGCGCCTCGTCAGCGGCAATCCAGCCCAGTTCGGCCATGCGGCCCAGTTCCCGGTAGATCTGCTGGTGGGTGGCGTGCCAGAAATAGCCGATCGACTTGTCGAACCGGCGCGCGAGGTCGTAGCCGGAGGACGGTTTTTCGATCAGGGAAATCAGGAGAGCGTGTTGGGTGGACATTCGGCCGATGGATGCGATGGACTCGCTGGCATGGAGGTTGCTGGTCACGCACACCGTTGCGGGCAGGTGGCGCTATGGTAGCGCGCAAGTCACGCCGAGTCATGCCGTTAACCACTAATGGGCAACAAAAGGAACAGCGCGCCGAAGCCGTCCATGTGGCAGCGAACGCAGAAAGATTCCGATTTGTGACAAATTAGTCAATTGTCCCGATACTGATGTAAAAAAATCGAAATGGCATTTTCCGACAACCTGCAATACATTCCAGACATTGCCATCCGCACGTGCACGCCTTTCCGCTACCGGCCCAACGTTCCGCGCCGTGCGTTTCCCTGGAGTTGTCTATGAACGCAAGACCGGATCCGGCCGCAGACGCCACTGCGGGCGAGGTGGCAACGCCTGCCGCCATCGCCCGCGCGCGCGCTGGAGCGGCCCCGATCTACTATCGGCTGCCCGATACCCCGGAAGGCCACCACATCAAGGAATACGCCAGCGGCCTGCGGCAGCTGGTACGGTTTGTCGGCGTTGAAGAGCAGGTGGTGAAGTACAGCCTCGCCTGACGTTTCCGCCTGGCAGCAAGCTGTCTCCTCCAGTCCCCCAAGGATCTGGGATTTGGCCCGCGACACAATCGCGGGCTTTTCTTTGTCTCGCCGGCAGCTTCGAGTGGCCAAGACAAAACCGGACAAAAGAAAACCGGCCAGCGGACACAAGCCCGCTGGCCGGTTTTTTACGGCTGCCAGTCCGGACGATCAGTCCACCGTGGCGCCCGAAGCCTTCACCACCTTGGCCCACTTGGCGGCCTCGGTCTTCATGAAGGCAGACAGTTCGGCCGGCTTTTCCGGATGCGGTTCGGCACCCTGTTCGGCCATCTGCTTCTTCACTTCCGGCATGGCCAGTATCTTCACCACCTCGGCGTTCAGGCGATCGACGACCGGCTGCGGCGTTCCTGCCGTGGCGTACAGCGCGAACCACGACGTTGCCTCATAGCCCGGCACGCCCGATTCGGCCACGGTCGGCACGTTCGGCAGCGCCGGCGAGCGCTTGCCCGAGGTCACCGCGATCGCGCGCAGCTTGCCGGCCTTCACGTGCGGATAGGACGAGGGCATGTTGTCGAACATCAGGCCGATCTGGTTGCCCAGCAGGTCGTTCACGGCCGGGGCGCTGCCCTTGTACGGGATGTGCTGGATATGCAGGCCCGTCATCGAGTTGAACAGTTCACCAGACAGGTGCATCGACGAACCGCTGCCCGACGAACCGTACGACAGCTTGTCCGGGTTCGCCTTCACGTAGGCGATCAGTTCCTTGATGTTGTTGACCGGCACCTTCGGGTTCACCACGACGATGTTCGGGACCATGGCCACGCGCGTGATCGGCGCGAAGTCCTTGACCGGGTCGTACGGCAGCTTCGTGTACAGCGACTGGTTGATCGCATGCGTGCCGATGGTGCCCATGAACAGCGTGTAGCCGTCGCCCGGAGCCTTTGCGGCCAGCGAAGCGCCAATGTTGCCGCCCGCGCCCGGACGGTTGTCGACCACTACCGACTGGCCAAGGGCCTTGCCCAGTTGCAGGCTGACGATGCGGGCCAGGATGTCGGTGGTGCCACCGGCCGAGAACGGAACGATCATCGTGATCGGCTTGGTCGGGTAGTTGCCCTGCGCCTGCGCGCCGGTCATGGCCGCGAAGCCTGCGGCCAGTGCCACGCCGGCGGCCAGCAAGTGTCTGCGCACCTTCGACGGTTGCTTGGTGATGCTCATCTTGTACTCCAGGAATAGATGCACGTCCGCGTTCAGTCGGTATGAACACCGCGGACGCAATGCTTTGAATCGCAGTTCCGTCCCGTGCCTGTGGGACGGGCATTTTTTATACGGGTGCCACACCCAGCGTGGTTCCGCCGCAGACGTACAGGACCTGTCCCGTCACGAAACCATTCTCGGGCGCAAGGAAGAACAGCGAGGCACGCGCCACGTCTTCCGGCGTTCCCATTCGTTTCACGGCGATGCTTGCCAGAATGCGCCGTGTCTGTTCGCTGCCCTCCGGATTGCTCCGGCGGAACAGCTCGGTGGCGATGGGACCCGGTGCCACGGCGTTGACGGTAATGCCGTCGCCGCCCAGCTCCATCGCCAGCGTTCGGGTCATGCCAACCAGCCCGGCCTTGACCGCGGAATACACCACGCGCTCGGGCTTGCCCAGCGCCGCGCGCGAGGCCATGTTGACGATGCGGCCAAAACCGGCCGCGCGCATCGCGGGCAGGCAGGCTTGCGTCAGCAGCATCGTGGCCTGCAACGTCAGGCCCACGACGTAATCGAGGTCCTCCACCGTGGCCGTATCCGCCGTGCCGGGACGCGTGGCGCCGGCATTATTGACAAGCCGCGTCACGGCGAACTGCGAAGCCACCTTTGCCGCCACCACGCGCGTGGCATCGGCATTGGTCAGGTCAGCCTGGAAGAAGGCCATGTTCGGGTGCGACCAGGCCGGCTCTGCGTAGTCGACATTGATCACACGGGTCACGCCATCGGCGAGCAGCATTTCTGCAATGGCACGGCCGATTCCGGAACTGGCGCCGGTCACCAGCGTGGCAACGGGAAGGGACATCTGGGTACTCCGCACCGGCAGCCTGCGCCGGTTCAGTCAGAAAAAAATGCGGCAAGGCCGGCGAGCCCGTCGGCCCGGCCGCATTGCTCTACCACGTTGGGGAAGAGACGCTACTGAAGCTTCCCACGCGTTTTAACGGCGGGAGGGAAGGGAAATTAAGTGGATGCTGAACAACTGAGTGCTTGTCTTGCTCCCCTCTCCCACAACGT
>NZ_ALOU01000050.1 GCF_000292345.1 Cupriavidus sp. BIS7 | reverse complement strand
ACCCGTACAGAACCCGACGTGCTCGACGCGCAGCAGCGCGTATTCGCCGCTGAGCTCGACCTGGTTCAGGCACGCCTGGATTACCTGCTTGGCCGTCTGCGGCTCGCCGCCGCCGCGGGAGAACTGAGTGAGGAAACGCTGCGTTCCCTGAATGCCTGGCTCGCATCCTGATCACGAGATTCTATGCTCGGAGAGTACCTGTGCGCAGTTGATCCGCGTAGTCGAGTACGTCAGCCGATTTGTGACCTAAATGGAGCTTCGGAATCGCTATAAGGCTGCAGCTGTTGCAGTGCGAAATCAACGCGGAAACGGCTTCTATGTCTGGCTGGCGCGTCTCCAGGCGAAGTCGAACTACTGACTGCTGAACCCAGGCAGTCACCACCACACGGACTTCGGTGACCGCCCGGCCAATCGCACCGGTTGGGTTCCGGTGCCCCGGGCAGGCCCTAAACAAGCAAGGCGTGCCCGGAAACCGCAGTCTTAGCTGATGGTATGCACCCATCCAAGAGGGTCGGCGACCTTGCCGCGCTGAATCCCCGTCAATTGCACGCGGATACGACGCGTCACCTCCCCCTCGTCCCCGTTGCCGATCGAGAATTCACCAGCCGCATGACGGACTTGACCAACTGCGGTCACCACGGCAGCAGTCCCGCAAGCGAATACCTCCCTGACACGACCGCTGGCGGCGTCTGCGCGCCATGCGTCAAACGCGTATGGTGCTTCGTTCACGACGATGCCCTCGCGCTTCGCCAGTTCGATGATTGAAGCCCGCGTGATGCCCGGCAAGATCGTTCCGGACAAAGGCGGCGTCAACAACGAGCCGTCATCCATGACGAAGAAGAGGTTCATGCCGCCCATCTCCTCGATCCACCTATGCTCGGCAGCATCGAGGAAAACCACCTGATCGCAACCCTGGGCAGCGGCTTCGGTTTGGGCAATCAGGCTCGCTGCGTAGTTGCCGCCACACTTGGCCGCGCCCGTTCCACCCGGCGCAGCGCGAGTGTATTGATCGGACACCCAGACGGTGACCGCAGTCTTGCCTGCCTTGAAGTAAGGGCCCACGGGGCAAGCGATAACGCAAAACACGTACTCATTCGACGCTCGCACACCAAGGAAACTCTCGGATGCGAACATGAATGGGCGGAGGTACAGGCTGCCATCGCCTCCGGGAACCCAGTCCCTGTCAACCTTCACGAGAGCCTCTACCGCCTTGACGAAGACCTCTTCGGGAAGGTCGGCCATGGCCATGCGTGCTGCCGAGGCGCGGAACCGCTTTGCATTCTCGAAGGGTCGGAATAGGGAAATCGAGCCGTTCTCACCGCGGTAGGCCTTCATACCCTCAAAAATTTCCTGCGCGTAGTGCAGCACGGCGCAGGAGGGGTCGATCTGAAACGGCCGGCGAGCCTCCACCTTTGCGTCGTGCCATCCCTCGGTGTTGCTCCAGCGCAGCGTAGCCATGTGATCGGTGAAGACGCGACCAAACGCCGGGTTGACAATGCTTGCTTCTATCTGGTCCCTTGGCGTAGGAGTGGTGCTGGACGATACAACGAACTCGATTGGAGTCTCAGTATTCATGGTCATTTTTAACGTTTGATAAAGTGGCCGGCCTTCCGTGGCGTCCATAACGCCACGGAAGGCTCACAAGTGCAATCAAAAATGCGAATGATTGGTGCCCATACCCTCGCTTTCCTTGGCCAGGGCGATTAGTGCTTCGTCGGACACTATGGCTTCGCGATCCGCAAGTGCCTTGAAGCGCACGAATGCGGCATTCAGCTCGGCTTCGTCGTCAATCATGATCGCCAATTCTCGCAGACGCTGCTTGAACGCGTTTCGACCGGACAGTTTACCGAGCACGATCTTGTTCGCGCTCCAGCCGACGTCTTCTGCACGCATGATTTCATAGGTATCGCGCGCCTTGAGCACACCGTCCTGGTGAATGCCCGAGGCATGAGCGAATGCGTTAGCACCTACTACCGCCTTGTTGGGCTGCACCGCAAAGCCAGTGATCTCCGAGACGAGTTTCGAGGCTGCGACAATCTGGGTCGTGTCGACGTTCACATCGAGCCCGAAGAAATCGCGCCTTGTCTTGACTGCCATGACGACCTCTTCGAGCGCCGTGTTCCCCGCTCGCTCGCCAAGGCCGTTGATGGCACATTCGATCTGCCTCGCGCCGCCCAATTTGACTGCGGCCAGCGAGTTTGCCACCGCCAGACCGAGATCGTCGTGACAGTGGACGGAGAACACGGCCTTGTCTGAATTTGGAATTCGCTCACGGAGCGATCGGATCAGCTCGGCGTAGCCGTCCGGAATAGCGTAGCCCACCGTATCGGGTACGTTGATGGTAGTGGCGCCTTCGTCAATGACACCTTCCAGCACGCGACAAAGGAAGTCCAGCCCGGAGCGGCTGCCATCTTCTGCCGAGAACTCTACGTCATCGGTGAAGGAGCGCGCCAATCGCACCGCGCGACGCGCCTGTTCGTACACTTGATCTGGTGACATGCGCAGCTTTTTTTCCATATGCAGCGCCGATGTCGCGATAAAGGTGTGGATACGGAAGCGGCTGGCCGGCCTCAAGGCCTCGGCCGCGCGTAAGATGTCACGCTCGCCTGCGCGTGCAAGCGAGCACACAATGCTCTCTCTTACTTCGCCAGCGATTGCGCGAATTGCCTCGAAATCGCCTTCCGAGCTTGCCGCAAATCCCGCTTCGATTACGTCAACCCGCATGCGCTCAAGCTGCCTGGCAATGCGGAGTTTCTCTTCTCTTGTCATCGACGCACCGGGCGATTGCTCTCCATCGCGGAGGGTAGTGTCGAAAATGATGAGTTTGTCTGTCAAGCCTGTCTCCTGTGGGAACGGCCACTGCACTAATCAGGGAACGGGTGGTAACCCTTCCTGCCTGCCGGAATGCTGGATCGCAGCAACCCGACGTCCGCGATTATAGCGATCGATGTCGTCGATGAACTCAGTATCAACCCGCGATCCGGACGGCGACCATCAGGCGCTGTGTCGGCAGCCATCGCCCGAGGAACGCTTCCGTATTGTCAGTTCCGGCGCTGATGGCTGGCTGTAGTGTCAGACAGCTTCCGCGATTTCAGACCAGACCGGCCACGTGCTGCATGACCAGGCTGCTAACGGCGACGCTTACCCATACGATCAGGCCGAGCAGCAAGGGCCGCGCGCCTGCGCGCCTCAGCCTGCCGATGTCGGTGCTCAGGCCTATGCCAGTCAGGGCACCGACGACAAGAAAGGGAGCCAGCATGCGGATCGCATTCGTCAGGCCGGACGGCAGCCATTCGTTGACGGCCGATGCCAGGACAAAGAGGACGATGAACCAGGGAATCACGCGGCGCATCGAGCCGCCAGGCTGGTTGCGCTGGCAGACCAGCGCGATGACCAGCGTGACCGGTATGATCATCATGGCGCGCGTCAGCTTGACGATTGTCGCGTACTCCCCTGCGGCCGAACTCCAGGCGTAGCCGGCTGCCACGACGGAAGACGTGTCGTTGATCGCAGTGCCGGCCCACATGCCGAATCCGACATCGGACATGCCGAAGAGCTTCCCAAGGATGGGGAAGATGATGACCGCCACGACATTGAACATGAAGATGGTCGACAGCGCGTACGTCATGTCGTGATCGTCCGGTTGCAGAACGGGCGAGATGGCCGCGATCGCCGAGCCGCCACAAATGGCCGTGCCAGCGCCGATCAGGATCTTGAGTTTCTCGGGGATTCGCAGCAGTCGGCCAACGACAACGGCAACGACGAAGGCCACGGCCAGCGTGACCAGCGAGATGGGCAGCGACGTCAGCCCGGTACGGACGACCTCGTGCAGCGGCAGACTGAAGCCCAACCCCACAATCGAGTATTGCAACAACTGCTTTGAAGCGAACTGGATGCCCTGCTTGTATTGCACCCCCGGTTTGATGAGGGCGCGGCACAGGAGTCCCAGCAGCATGCCCATTACGGCCCCACCGAGCAGGGGAACCAGCTTGCCGAGCAGCGTTGCCGGCAAAGCGATGGCGACGACGAGGAGGATCCCTGGCAGCGTGGACCGCAGGGTGGGCCGCTGGCCTGAGTCACGGACAGTTTCTGGCATTTTGCGCTCTGGAGTAATTTAACCTCACCGCATAGCGGTTACGCAGCGGCGTTTGATTGGGGACGACGGCCGTCACCCTTGCGGGCAACTAGCCGGCACTGAGCGTGTTCGCGCCATGATGTATTTGAGCCATCCTGTGCAATGCAGGAATCTGGTGCGCGTGTGCGGGCTCGGCACGGGCTCTTTCTTGTCAAGAACGGCCACGACAATCAGGCCAAACGACGGGCTGCAGATCATCGAGAAGAGAGTCCAGACAACACCGGAGCGCCCCAGCGCCCTCGCAATCTGGCCGACCGCGACGGAGCAAACAAGCCAAAGGGCAACAGCTAACGAGCCGAACATGGCAGTACCTCACAAGGGTTGAAAGTTCGTCGCGCGAGCCGTGACGGTTCGGCGCCGTTCTTCAACCAAGGTAGGCAGCACGGCCATGTACTGCTTTGCATCGTCTTCCTTCAGCTTGACAGTTCATGCAACAGCCCTCTTGCATGAACTGTCAAGCGGAAGGGAACCGGAGCAAAGCCGTACGGCTCCTCCGCGCCTACCTTAGGTACACCCGACACCGATTTGATTTCGCTGTACCTTTGCAAGGAGTAAGAGATGCAATTCCTCGACGATTCGCTGCACCCCGAGAACCAGGACAAGGTAGTCATCACTGTGGCCCCCTACGGCCCCGAGTGGATGCCGGCCGACTTCCCGGAAGACATTCCGGTGACCATGGAAGAGCAGGTGCAGAAGGCTGTGGATTGCTACAACGCCGGCGCCACCGTGCTGCACCTGCATGTGCGTGAACTGGACGGCAAGGGCTCCAAGCGCCTGTCGAAGTTCAACGAGCTGATCGCCGGCGTGCGCGCCGCGGTGCCCGACATGATCATCCAGGTGGGCGGCTCGATCTCCTTTGCACCGGAAGATGACGGCCAGGCCGCCAAGTGGCTGTCGGACGACACCCGCCACATGCTGGCCGATCTGGACCCGAAGCCCGACCAGGTGACGGTGGCCATCAACACCACCCAGATGAACATCATGGAGTTGCTGTACCCCGAGTACACCGCGGGTACGTCGCTGGCTCACCCGGCCTACGTCGAAGCCTACCGTGAGATGACCGTGCCGGCCGGCCCGGGCTGGGTCGAAGAGCACCTGCGCCGCCTCAGCAACGCGGGCATCCAGCCGCACTTCCAGCTCACCGGCATCCACGCAATGGAAACGCTGGAGCGCATGGTGCGCGCCGGCAAGTACAAGGGTCCGCTGAACCTGACGTGGATCGGCATTGGCGGCGGCTTTGACGGCCCCAACCCGTTCAACTTCTTCAACTTCATCCACCGCGCTCCGGACGGTTGCACGCTGACCGCCGAATCGCTGCTGAAGAACGTGCTGCCGTTCAACACGATGGCCATGGCGATGGGTCTGCACCCGCGCTGCGGCATCGAGGACACGATCATCGACCAGCACGGCAACCGCATGACTTCGGTCCAGCAGATCGAGCAGTGCGTGCGCGTAGCGAAGGAACTGGGCCGCGAGATCGCCTCGGGCAAGGAAGCGCGCCAGATCTACCGCATCGGCACGTGGTACGACAGCGTCGAGGAAACGCTTGCCGCACACGGCATGGCCCCGAATCGCAAGTCGGGCGAGAAGAACCTGCCGCTGCGCGCCGTCTGACACCCCTACTGTTACACGCCGCCTGGCACACCTGCCGCGTTTGCCAGGCGGACCTCCAACGCGGCACCAGATCGCATGAGAACGAAAACATGAGACAGACATTACCCGAGACCGCCAGCGCGCTGGCGGATCACACCGCCCCGAAAGGGCGCTCCGCCTTCTATGCGTGGGTGGTATTCGCCCTCATCTTTGCACTGCTGATGTCCGACTACATGTCGCGGCAGGTGCTGAATGCTGTTTTCCCCCAACTGAAGCTGGAGTGGGGACTGACCGATGCCAAGCTTGGCGCGCTGAGCGGGGTCGTGGCGCTGATGGTGGGCCTGCTGTCCCTGCCGTTCTCGCTGCTGGCAGACCGTTGGGGCCGCGTGAAAAGCCTCGCCGTCATGGCGCTGCTGTGGAGCGCAAGCACGCTGGCGTGCGGGCTTGCCGCCAGCTACGGACACATGCTGACGGCACGTTTCTTCGTCGGCGTGGGTGAAGCCGCCTACGGCAGCGTGGGCCTGGCGGTAATCCTGAGCGCCTTCCCGGCTTCGATGCGCGCCACCCTGACTGGCGCCTTCACCTCCGGCGGCATGTTCGGCGCCGTGCTCGGCATGGCACTGGGCGGCGTAGTGGCAACCCACTTCGGCTGGCGTGCGGCCTTTGTCGCCATGGCCGTGTTCGGCCTGGTGGTGGCGGTTTGCTACGGCCTGATCGTGACCGAGGGCAGGCTGGCCCGGCGTACCCATGCCGGAGCTTTGGCTGCGGCAAATGCGAATGATACGAGCCGCGGCAATCTGCCGCTGCCCGCCACGCTGCGCGCCGTGTTCGGGACGCCGTCGCTGGTGTTCGCCTACCTGGGCAGCGGCCTGCAACTGTTCACGGTATTCGCCTTCGTGGCCTGGATGCCGAGCTACCTGAATCGCTACTACAGCATGGCGCCGGACAAGTCCGCGCTGGCCGCAGCGGTGCTGCTGATCGTCAGCGGCGTGGGCATGACCCTGTGCGGAATGCTGACCGACTGGGTCGGCCGCAAGGCGCCGGGGCGAAAGGTGAAGCTCGCCATTGCCTATTGTCTGCTGTCGTGTGTGTTGCTGACGGTGGCCCTGCGCCTCGCCCCAGGCACTGCGCAACTGCTGCTGATCGGTGGTGGCGTGCTGGTGGCAGCCGGCACCTGGGGGCCTGCCGGCGCCATGGTCGCCAACCTGGTGCGACCGGCCATTCACTCGACCGCGCTGGCTACGCTGACTCTGGCCAATAATCTGCTGGGTGCCGCGCCGGCGCCGTTCCTGACCGGCGTGCTCGCCGATCGCGTCGGGCTGCTGGGGGCACTGCAGGTAGTACCGCTGGTCTCGCTTGCCGCTGCCACATTGTTCGTCCTGGCGGGGCGCAACTACCAGCGGGACCTGGGTCGCGCGGAGAAGCAGAGCGAAGGTGAGCGTGCCTCGGAACTCGCCCCTGCCTGACCGCCTTCCCGATCCTCAATGGACAAGGAAGATGCTTCAGCGCCCGTGCATGCACATCGAAAAAGAACGATGACGTCCCTTGTCTGAACGCTCCGGCGTCCGGTGTGACTGTAGAGCCAAGCCCTTTCTGCCAAGGGGCTTGGCTCTTTTTATTGGTTCATCGTCGACTTGCGTGGGGCACAGGGGTCGACGGCCGGGCAGTTCGGAGCGGACTGAGCGCCGGTGCACACCTGTCTACGCCGAACGGTGCGCATTCCCTATCTTGGTCACCCCCCGCGCAACTCATAGAATCGACGGCACATCTATTCCAGAACCGATAGCGGAGACACACGAACATGTTGCAAGCAGGATCAGGACGGAGCACGGATAGTTGCCACGCCATCAGTACGGGCCGACGCCAGGCGCTGGCCGGTGTCGTCGGCCTCACGGCCTCCGCCATCGGCGGACTCGGCGTGGCTGCATCGCCAGCCTCGGCGGCCGAGCCAAACACTGTGGCAACGGGTGCAATGGGGCGCATCGACGTCCACGCGCACTACATTCCTCCCGAATACCGTGCCGCGCTCGAAGCCGCCGGCCACAGCAAACCATCTGGCATGCCGGCCATTCCCCCGTGGAGCGCCGCCGGGCACGTCGGCATGATGGACAGCCTCGGCATTGCCACCGCCATGCTGTCCATCTCGGCACCCGGCCTGCATTTTGGTGACGATGCCGCCGCACGCCGCCTGGCTCGCCACTGCAACGATGAAGGGGCCAAGGCGGTACGCGCGCATCCGGGCCGCTTCGGGCTGTTTGCCGCGCTGCCGCTGCCCGATGTCGCCGGCTCGCTGGCCGAACTGGCCCATGCCTTCGATACGCTGCACGCCGATGGTGTGGTGATGGAGTCCAACTACCACGGCATCTATCTGGGCGATGCGCGCCTCGATCCCGTGTTCGCCGAACTGAACCGGCGCAAGGCCACCGTCTTCATCCATCCGACCGATCCGTACTGCCCCTGCTGCCAGGGCCAGGAGTCCGCGGTGCTCCCCCCGCTCGGCTACCCCTACCCGATGATCGAGTTCATCTTCGACACCACGCGTGCAGTGTTCAACCTGATCCTGAGCGGCACGCTGGAGAAGTATCCCGACGTGAAGATCATCGTGCCGCACGCGGGGGCCGCCGTGCCGGTGCTGACCGCGCGCGTAGGTGCCATCGGTACGTTGCTGAAGCTCGGTCGCAACCGGGCCGGTGTCGACGCGGCGATCCGCAAGCTCTATTACGACCTGGCCGGCGCTCCCGAGCCGGTGGCGCTGAGCGCGCTGCTGCAGGTGGCCGACCCGACGCGTGTGCTCTATGGCAGCGACTATCCGTTCACGCCTGCCCCCGTCGCCGCCGACCTGGCTGCCGTGCTGGACGGCTCGCCCCATATCCCGCCGAACCTGCGCGGCGCCTTCATGCGCGATAACGCGCTTGCGCTGTTTCCACGCCTCGCCCAGGCCTGATCAGCGCACAGGGTAAAAAAGGACGCACGGCGTCCCTTTTTACCAGCCCCGGGGGACAACGTCCCGCGCTCAGAATTCCACGTTGTCCTTGCCTTTCAGCCCCAGCATCGCCCGTGCCTCGTCCGGCGTGGCCACCGAGTAGCCAAGCTGTTCGACGGTCCTGCGGATGCTCGCAACCTGCTCGGCATTGCTGGTCGCCAGCTTCCCGCGCGAAAGCCACAGGTTGTCTTCCAGGCCCACCCGCACGTTACCGCCCATCAACAACCCCTGCGTCACCACCCGCGACTGCTGAGCCCCTGCGCCGAGCACCGACCACACGTAGTCCTTACCGAACAGCCGATCGGCAGTGCGCTTCATATGGGCGATGTCTTCCGGGTGAGCGCCGATGCCGCCCCGAATGCCGAACACCGACTGGATGAACAGCGGCGCCTTCAGCAACCCACGGTCCAGGAAGTGCGCGGCGGTGTAGAGATGGCCAATGTCATAGCACTCGATCTCGAAGCGCGTCTGGTTGGCGTTGCAGGCTTCGAGGATGTGTGCGATATCGCGGAAGGTATTGCGGAAGATGCGGTCGTCGCTGGCTTCCAGGTACGGCCGCTCCCAGTCGTGGCGGAATTCCTTGTAGCGCCCCAGCATCTCGTACAGGCCAAAGTTCATCGAGCCCATGTTCAGTGAAGCCACCTCGGGCTTGAAGTGCGCCACGGGTGCCAATCGCTCCTCGATCGACATGGTTGGCGCGCCGCCCGTGGTGAGATTGATGACCACGTCGGACTTGTCCCGGATCGCGCCGAGAAACTCGCCAAACAACGCAGGGTCCTGACTCGGGATGCCGGTCTTCGGGTCGCGAGCGTGCAGGTGAACGATGGCGGCACCGGCATCGGCGGCACCGACGGCCGAATCGGCAATCTGCGCAGGCGTGACCGGCAGGTAGGGCGACATCGACGGGGTATGGATCGAGCCCGTAATGGCGCAGGTGATGATGACCTTGTTGGAGGTCGACATGGGATTGTCTCCGGTGAAATCGGAAAAATTGCGGAAGAGATATCGAGTGCCGACCGCAGTCAGCGAGCCGTCCCAGCGGCGAACACGATCCGGGCGCGTCGGCCCTCATAGCGCCACACGCCCGGTTCGCTTTCGACGACCACGTCGTCGAAATCGCCAACCACCGTCGGCACGTGCGCCGGTAGCGGCCAGTCGCCCTGGCCGGCCAGCACATGGACCGTCGAGCTGACGCGCAGGCGGCCGCTTTCGATCGGCACAATCAGCAGGTTCGAGAACAGGTGGCGCGTGGTGCTGCGGGCTTCGGCTTCCCGCGCAGCACGGTCCGTGTAGAACTTCCTGATCTGCGCGCGGCCTTCGCAGCGGACGGCGCCGTAGTCCATCCAGCCGGCCTCGATAAACAGCGCATCGACGGGGGCGGTGCAAAGGCCGTCGACGCGCCGCCAGTAATCGGCCGCGAGCGACTGGACTGCAGCCCACGTCGCCGCGTCCACGACGGTACGCGCCATCGCTCAGGCCTCCGTGTTATGGACGAACCACGGCGGGACGGCCGGGCCCCACTGGTGCATCGAGTCCTCCGGGGCGTGGTCGCCGGCGGGCCAGGTCGAGCCGGCCGAGATGTAGTCCATGTCGGCGGAGTACTCGCAGAACGAGCCCCACGGGTCGCGCACATAGTGGAAGTAGTTGGAGCCAAGCACGTGGCGGCCCGTGCCCCATCCTTCGGCGTAGCCCGCTGCAGCCATCTGCGCGGCACCCTGCCCGACCTGGTCGATGCTTGCCACGTCCCATGACGCGTGATGCCAGCCTTTGGCAGGACTCGCCGCAAACGCCACCAGGTGGTGATCGCTGCCGTGCGGCGCATGCGTGAACGCGACCATGTCGCCCGAGCGGTCCGACAGGCGCAGGCCCAGCGCGCGATGGTAGAAGTCAAGCGCACGCGGCAGGTCCGCAGTGAACAGCGCCACATGGGACAACCGGCGCGGCCGAACGGTAGTTACCTGATGTCGGAACAGCGCGCCGCGCGCGTCGGCGCCAACATGCACGCTTTCCAGCGACGGCTTGGCGGATGGACTCGTCTTCACGCCTACGCGGACCTGGATCAGGTTGCCATCGGGGTCATGGAACCAGATGCCAGTACCGGAGGCATACGGCGCATTGTCGGCAAACCGCGCACCGGCGGCCTCCACCTGACCGCGGATTGCTTCATAGTCGGCTTCGTAGCAATGGAAGCTCAGATACGCCAGTTCGCGGCGCTCGCCTGGAAAGAATCGCGCCCAGACCTGCTCGTCGGCGGTCATCGCGTCCAGGCGGTCGCCGTGGTCCACGAGGGACAGTCCGAACGACGCATGGAAATGGCGGGCCTCTTCAAGGTTCGGCACGATCAATGCGTAGTGGCCGATCGAATGCACGGCTGCTTGATGGTTGTTGCTCATGGTTCGTCTCCCGTTCAGGCGGCTTCGTCGGCAATCGGGTTGCGCAGCGTGGCAAAGCCGGTCAGGCTGACTTCGCAGACGTCTCCGGGCCGCATGATGAGCTTCGGTTCGCGCGCCCAGCCCACCCCGCTCGGTGTGCCGGTCACGATGACGTCGCCGGCTTCCAGGGTCAGCGCTTCGCTGAGCGTCGAGATCAACGTTGCGACGTCGAAGATCAGCGTATCGGTGCTGGCCGACTGCACGACCTCGCCATTCAGTCGCGTTTCCAGCGTCAGGCCCTTCGCACCGGGCGGCACTTCGCTGGCCGTGACGAACTCGGGGCCAAAGGCACCGGTGTCATCGAAGTTCTTGCCCATCGTCCACTGCGGCGCCAGGAACTGGTATTCACGGACCGATCCGTCGTTGAACAGCGCATAGCCCGCAACATGTTGCAGCGCGTCCGCCTTGAGGATATGGCGGCCGCCAGACTTGAGGATCACGGCGAACTCGCCTTCAAAGTCCAGCGAATCAGACACGCGTGGACGCACGATCGGCTGGCCATGACCGGTCAGGCTGGTGTCGTAGCGCGGGAAGATGGTCGGGTACTTCGGCTGTTCGAGCTTGCTTTCGCGCGTGTGGTCGGCGTAGTTCAGGCCCACGCAAAGCAGCTTGGGCGGATGTTCGAGCACAGGCAGGAACGTCACGTCGGCATCGGTGACGAGCGCGCCGCCAGGGATGCCGTCGGCAAAGGTTTCCAGATCCACGCCACTGGCCAGCAGCGTTTCGAGCGGCGTGGCGCCAAGCACACGGATCTTGTCGCCGTCGCGCACGCCGGTCTGTTTCTTGCCATCGAGGATGAAGCGCAGGTATCGCATGGGTATTTCTCTCTTGTGAAGGTTCGGAAAATCAGCCGGCACCGGCCAGCCAGGCGTCGTCGCGGTCCAGTAGCGGCTGGACGGTTTCGGGCTGGTCGATCCCGGGCAGGTCAGGTCGAGGCCGCTGGCCGACATGCGCCAGCAGGTAGGACAGGAAGCGATAGCTCGGTCGGTAGGCGGCCAGCTGTCCGGCATCGAGCACCACGCGCTCCGACGGGTTGAGCACCGCCAGTGCGTCCCGCAGGTAGACGATGCCCATATGCGCGATACGCCAGACACCGTCGCGCCGTTCCACGCGTTCATGCAGCCGTGAATGCGCGGTGACTTCGACTTCGACGCCATCGAGATGCATGCGCGCTGTCACGGCGCACGGTGTGTGTGCCAGAGCACGGTCGTCGCGCAGCGTCACCAGCGTCGGCCCCATCTGGTGGGCAGAGTGCCGGCCCGCCTCGAACAGGCGCCTGGAAGCCGCCACGAACTCCCGCCCGCTGCCATGGAACCACGACAGATCGACCACCGCGTCGGCGTGGTATGTCTCCAGCATTCGCACCCATTGCGCCTGGTCGCGCGCGGCGCGCTCGGCCTGCACGACTTCGGCGATCTCGGCCTTGTCGAGCATGGCTTGCAGTCTCTCTTGCATAGCGGCTCCTTTCGCTCAGCTGGCTTTGCGTGCGGTGGCCACGGCCTGGGCTTGCGGTTCGGCGACGCCCAGATACAAACGCATGCCGCGCACCTTGAAGGCCAGCACCGCCGTCACGACCGCTGTGACGATCAGCAGGACCATCGCCGACTCGGGCCCGTAGGCGCGCACCATCCAGGCCAGCACCAGCGGCGTCAGGCCACCGAACAGTGCCGCCCCAACGTTGTACGGCACCGCATAGCCGCTTTGACGCACATGGGTGGGGAACAACGCCGACACCAGTCCCGGCACCAGCGCCACCACCGCGCCGAGTGCCACACCCGGCAAAGCGAACAGCAGCGGGAGCGCGCCCTGCCCGGCCAGCACGGCCGGCAGCCACTGGAAGAAGCCGACCGACGCCACCAGCATCGCTACGGCACCCACGCCGAGCGAGCGGGCCCAACCGATCGCGTCACTGAGTCGCCCCCAGAACGGCATCGACAGGCACAGTGCGAACGACCCCCACATGTTGGCTTGCAGCGCGGCCTGGCGCGGCACGCCGTATTGCGTGGCCAGCAGCATCGGCATGTACTGGAAGAACACCACCGTGCCGATCGCCATGGTGAAGCCAAGTGCCAGGCCGAACAGGCAGGCGTCGGCATGCTGCGTCAGCACGATCCGGATGGGCGTGGATTTCGCCAGCTGGCGCGACTGCTGGATGCCCGCGTACAGCGGCGATTCCTCCAGTTGCCGGCGCAGGTAGGACGCGGTCAAGCCGAACAGACCACCGACGATAAACGGCAGCCGCCACGCCAGCGACGGCACGCCGGTAGCGCTGGCGATATACGTCGACGTGGCGGCGGCGCCGGTACCCAGCAGCAGGCCCGCCAGCACGATGCCATGCATCGTGCCGCTCGCCGTACCCAGGCGGGTCGGCGTGGCGTGCTCCGACACGAACACCGCCGCACCCGGAAACTCGCCGCCGACCGCGCACCCCTGCAGGGCCCGCAGCACCAGCAGGGCCAGCGGTGCCAGTACACCCACCTGCTCGTAGGTCGGCAGCACACCGATAAGAAAAGTCGGCACCGCCATCAGGATCATCAGAAAGATGAACATCCGCTTGCGGCCGAACAGATCGGCGAAGTGCGCCAGCACGATACCCGCCACGGGCCGCACCAGGTAGCCGACCGCGAAGATGCCGAGCGTCTGCATCTGGCGGACCCATGCCGATACGCCGGGCGGGAAGAATGCCTCGCTGATCGCCGCGGCGACGAACAGGAAGATGACGAAGTCGTAGTACTCGAGCATCGCGCCGAGCGCGGCCAGGCCGAGCGTGCGCGCCTCCTTTCTATGGATCATGCTTGTCTCCTCGTTTCCGCCACCGTCTTTGTCGCGGTGGCTGTCGAATGGGGTGGTCCGGCGACTGCCGGGCCATGGGGCTACGCGCGGCAGGCCTGGGGATCGGCCAACCGTCCGTAGCGCCCACCGTAGTACAGCAGCGGGCTGGCCGCGTGGTGGTCGTTCTCTTCGAGCGCCATGACCTCGGCGACGTAGAGCCGGTGATCGCCAGCCGGATGGATGTCGGCCACGCGCACGATCAGGTGCGCGAGACTCTCCGGCAGGTAAGGCGTACCGGAACCGTGCATCGCCATCGCACCCAGCCCTTCACAGGCCTTGCCGCCGAAGTGCGCGCTCAGGTCCTGCTGGTGCTCGCCCAGGAAGTTGATGCCGAACGTGTCGCCGGCCGCGACCGATGCGCAGAAGCGCGACGCGTTCCGCGCCGACACCAGCACGAGCTGGGGCTCCAGCGATACCGACATGAACGCGTTGGCCGTCATGCCCGCCAGCTCGCCATCACGCAGCCAGGTCACCACGGTCACGCCAGTGGCGAACTTGCCCATTACGCGGCGGAAGCGGGCGGAATCGTTGCAATCGATGCTCATGGCCATGCCCTCCTGCCCTCAGACCAGCGGTGTGTTCGGCACCTGGCCGCACAGCATGCGGCCGTACAGTTCCAGGTTGGTGGTGGTGCAGACGATGCCGTGCAGGTTCGCCACCCGCGCATCGCGCCACACGCGGTTGAACGGGTTGCGGGCGCCGGCCAGCGAGCCGCCCGAGGCACTGGCGAGGATGTCCACCGCGTCCCACATCGTCTTGCTGGCGTAGCCGGTGTCCCGGCGGATGCGGGCGCGAGTCAGCGCGTCGGGGATGGTGCCGGCCCTGGCGTGGGAGTCGATCTCGTCGACGCAGCGCTCGACCACCAGGCGGGCCGCATCGATCATGGCCGAGGCCTCACCCACCTGCAGGTGCGTGACGGCAGCCTCCGACTGCTTCTCGTACCACGTGTACTGGATGCCACGGCCCGGCAGCTTCTCCAGGAACATTTCCTGCGCGGCGCGCGCGATGCCAAGCGCCGGGAACGTGAGGATGATCGCCGCCACCGGCATGAAGGCCATGCGGTACAGCGCCTGGTCGTTACCGAAGCGCGAGACGTAGTCGCCCGCGAGGATTGCCGACAGCCGCGTGATGCGCGAATCGGGCACGAACTTGTTCTTCACGGTCACCGTGGTACTGCCGCTGCCGCGCAACGCGATGGTGTCCCAGTCATTAAGGAACTCGACGTCCGAGGTAGGAATCAGCGCCATGCCCTGGTCCACCACATTGCCGGCCTCATCGACCAGCGGAATGCCCAGCAAATCCCACTGGGCGTGATAGACACCGCTGTTGAAGCCCCACATGCCCTCTTCCACCAGGTAGCCGCCCGCCACGCGCTTTACCACGGCCTTGCGCGGCGACAGCACGCCGGCGGTGCGCACCTTGCCGCCCGATGCGAACACTTCGTCGCGTGCCGCGTCTGGCAGGCATGCGGCGGCCATCCAGTTGCAGACGTTGATCAGCGCGCAGGCCCAGGCGGCCGAGCCGTCGCCACGGCCAATCTCGCTGACCACCTCCATGTAGGTGCGCAGGGACACCTGCAGGCCGCCCGCGTCGCGCGGCACCATCATGTCGAGGACGCCTGCATCATCCAGCTCTGCGATGGTCGATTCGGGCAGGCGGGCCATCGCATCGACTTCAGGGGCGCGGGCACGCAGCGCGGGCACCATCGCCGCTGCGCGACGCAACAGGTCGGCGCGGATGGTGGCGTCGTCGGATGCGTGGGTGGATCGGATATCGGTAACGGCAGCCAGCGTCATCAGGGTCTCCTTGTTGTCTGGTCGTTGCTAAGAATGACGTTTTCGTTATTGTAGGAATTGCATGAAATCAGGCAAGATAGGGTTTTCGGCCGCTTCGGCATGAACATTCGTCACTGCACCGATCCGAGAGGTCAACCAAGTGCCCCCGCTCACCTTCATTCCTACCGAACGCGAAGACCACCGCTCCGTCACCGCGCGCAAGAAGCGCGAGGTCATGCGCGCCCGCATCCTGCGCGCGATCATGGACCTGTACTCAGACCCGTCGAAGATCTCCACATCGATCGAGGATGTCGCACGCGAGGCCGAAATCTCGCGCGGCACGTTCTACAAGCACTTCGCCTCGCTCGATGAGGCGCTGATTGCGGTGGGCCGTGAAGTGACTGACCAGATGACACAGGACATGCTGCCGATCTACGACGCGGTGACGGACCCCGTGAATCGGGTCAGCACCGGCCTGCGTCTGTTCCTGACACGGGCATTGACCGATCATCGCTGGGCCGCCTTCGTGCTGCGTGCGGAACTGGTGGCACAGGAGTCCGTTCTGCTTACCTATCTCATGAAGGACCTCCGTGACGGCGCGCTGGATGGCGTCATGGAGTTCGACAACCTGCAAGCCGCAGTCGATTCCGTGATGGGCGCTACGGTCGAAGGAATCCGCACCATCCTGCTCAAGCGCACGAAATACCCCGCGCAATACATCGATAGCGCGATCCGCATCACGCTGCGTGGCCTGGCGGTGGAGAAGCGCCGTGCACTGAAGGCAACCGAAACGTCGCGCGAACTCGTGGCCGGGCTGCCGGAAAGCGTGCGCCAGACCTGGCGCGTCGGCGCCTGAACGAGTATGTGCATCAAGCTTTCGCCGTCGCCTTCGTCTCTGCCTGCATTGTAGGAACGCACTGCAAATCGGCCAGTCAGGGAATGTCCCCGGCTCGGCATGCACAAGTGTCAACGGTAGCGCCCGCAGGCGCTGCTTGTCCGCCGCGACCTTAGCCCCGGCGGCGGCACCCTCCAAGCCTGCCCAGCCCGGGATGCGGGCCATTTCCTCTGCGCCCAACGCACCAATGACGGAACGTCACGGTGACGAGTGTGTACGCCCAACGCTGCGCAATCCCTATCTTGTTCCGTGTCTCCCGCGTCATAAGAATAGACACACCGTTGATTCTTGCTGCGCGCCGTTTTTGCGCGACGAGCATCGCGCGAAGACAAAACCAGAAACGAGGAGACAACATGAAGACCACCATCGCAGGCACCACATTGGCTGCGCTGTCCCTTTGCGGGACCGGCGTCGCTTCCGCCCAATCGAGCGTGACCGTGTACGGTGTCGCGGACATGGGTATCGAGTACGTGAACAACCTTGGCAACGTCCCCACGGCCGCCAATGGGTTCAACCCTGGCCCCGCACACAGCGTTACGCGGCTGACATCGGGCCACCGTGCCGGTTCCCGATGGGGCCTGCGCGGCAAGGAAGACCTTGGCGGCGGCTGGGGTTCGGTGTTCGTGCTCGAGAGCGGCTTCAATCTCGACACCGGCACGCAGCAGCAGAGCGGGCGTCTGTTCGGGCGACAGGCGTACGTCGGCCTGACGAGCGCCAGCGTCGGCCAGTTCTCCCTTGGCCGTCAGTACACGTCGATGTTCGAGGCGCTGGCGAACTTCTCGCCCACCAAGTACGGCGGCTACGAGCCGGCCGCGCTGCAATCTGGCGCTGCGTTTCGGGAAGACAACATGGTCAAGTACACCGGACAGTTCGGCGCCATCACCACACTCGCCCACTACTCGTTTGGCAACGGCACGGTCCTGCCACAGGTTGGCAGCACAGGCTTCGCGCTGGGTGGCAATGGCGAGGTTCCGGGCAGCGCCCGGCGCGACAGTGCATACGGCGCAGCGGTGGCGTACAACGGCGAAACGTTCGGTCTCGTAGCGGCGTATGACCAGGTCAATCCCACCATTGGCACCAGCAGCGGCACCTTCCGCAAGGCCGCGGTGGGCGGCAGCTATTCGGTCGGTGCCACCAGCGTAATGGGCGGCTATCGGTGGGGACAGAGCAAGGGCCCGGCGGGCGGCGACATCCAGCGCGACGACTACTACTGGCTTGGCGTGAACTACCAGTTCCAGACCGCGTTCTCTGTCACGGTTGAATACACCTACGACAACCTTCACAGCGTCTTCGGCAACACCACCCTGCCCAATCCGTGGCAGATCCTGCTGCTGGCCAGCTACAACCTCTCGAAACGGACCGAGCTCTACCTGTCGACGGCCTACTCGAAGAATGCAGGCCTGATGATGGATTCCGGCCTGACCACCTACGCAAACACGCTCGCACTAGGCAACAGCCTGGTGCTGGGCAATGGCAAGAACTCGATGTTCGGCACCGCGGTAGGGATTCGCCATATCTTCTGATCGCCACCAGGTAGCAAGGGCCGCGATCCTCACGGCGCGGCCGCCACCGCTGGGGCTGGCGGGAACCCCGTTAAGGTGAAGGGATTTGCGAGTCCGGATGGCGTCTATGTCTATGCGACGCGAGATTAAGCGCTATCCCGATCGATGATGGTAAAGCCAGTGTCAATGCGTACTGGCGTATCGTTCGCTCCCGGCTCGAATCGCGCCAGCAAGGCCTGCGCCGTCCGCCGTCCTATCTCGGCACCGCCTACCTTGACTGTGGACAGTGCAGGATGCAGTTGGGCCGCCATGCTCAAATCGCCAAAGCCCATGACAGCGAGGTCCTCCGGCACGCGCAGATCGCGGCTTGCAGCCTCCATCAATGCCCCCTCTGCCAGCGTGTCGGAACTGCAGACGACGACTTCCGGCCTCAACGTCTCCAGCAGCTTTGCCAATCCTTGCCGACCTGCAGCCAGCGTGGCCGGCGCGGGAAGTACCTCAAGCGGGCATTCCAGCAGGCCGTTGGCAGCAAGTTCGGCACGCAGGCTCTTGCAGCGCCGCAGGCCGCGCGGATCGTCTACCGAGACCGCCGCGAAGCGCCGGTAGCCCTTCCTCATCAGGTGTCGTGCTACGGCCTGCCCCACCTGTTCGTGGGAGAAGCCAACAACCATGTCGATTGGCCTGTCGGTAAGGTCCCAGATCTCCACGACGGGAATGCGCGCCTGCTCCAGTCGCGCAACGGTTGCCGCGGAGTGGTCGGTGCCAGCCAGCACGATCGCATCGGGGCGCCGGCCGAGCAGCGCCTCGACGAGCGCCTCTTCGCGGCTGACCGAGTAGCCGGTCAGGCCAATTAGCGTCTGGTAGCCGGCATCGGTTAACTCATCCATCAATGCCTGTACCGTGTCGGCAAATATCGAACTGGCGATCGTCGGCAGCAACAAGGCGACCAGCCGGCTGCGGCTGCTGGCGAGTCCTCCAGCCAGCATGTTCGGCACGTAGCCTGTGGCACGTACGGCGTCGAGCACCTTCTTCTGCGTCGCCTGGCGCACTAGTTCCGGGCGATTCAGGGCTCGCGACACGGTCATGGGCGCTACACCCGCTACGCGGGCTACATCGATCAACGTCACGTTGCCGCTGTCGCCGTTCGCACCGCCCCGTGTCCCACTCCTCGCTTTCCTGACCATCGTCGTTCCTCACTCTTTCAAACCGGACGTCCGCCCAGCATCGCCGGAAATATTGGAAAGGGTAAACCATGATGATTGCGCAATCAATTGCGCTTGAATGATAGCGCAATCATCTCATAATGGCTCCCACGAGATACGCAAGCCGGACTTGTTCCGTCGCCTCGATTCGGCGCCAGAAGGCGCGCAACGAAGCGCTGCAGCCATACATACGAACAGACGTCGAAACAGGAGACCATCATGTCAGCCCCGTCAGCATCCAAGGATCGAACCCGCATCCGCTGGTTGATGCTCGCGATGATTTTCATCGTCACAGTGTTCAACTACGTGGACCGGGCGACGCTCTCCATTGCCGCGCCAAGCATGCGGCGCGAACTCGGCTTCGATGCCCTGACGATGGGCATTGCCTTCTCCGCGTTCGGCTGGGCCTATACCGCAATGCAGATTCCTGGTGGCCTGATCCTCGACCGCTTCGGCGCTCGCGTGGTACTTGGGCTAAGCCTGATCACCTGGTCGGTACTGACGTACTTGCAGGGGTATGTCCACCTGCTGGCAGGATCGGCGTTTGCGGTGCTGTTTGCGCTGCGCTTCCTGATGGGCGTGGCGGAATCGCCCGCCTTTCCGTGCAACAGCCGGCTCACTGTGATGTGGTTCCCCAGCCAGGAGCGCGGGCTGGCCACATCGGTATTCCAGCTCGCGCAGTATTTTGCGCTGGCCGTCTTCACGCCCGTGATGACGTTCACGGTCAGCCGCTGGGGATGGCACTACGTGTTCTACACTACGGGCGCCGTCGGCGTGCTGCTTGGCCTGGTCTGGCTGCGCACCGTGCGCGAACCTTCCCGGCATCCCCGCGTCAACGCGGCCGAACTCGCCTATATCTCGGACGGCGGCGGCCTGCCCACCATGGGCGACGGTCCTGCGCCCTTCTCCTGGCGGCAGGTGGCGGCTATCTCTGCAAACCGCATGATGGCTGGCATCTATATCGGGCAGTTCTGCCTGACGTCGATCACCTGGTTCTTCCTGACATGGTTCCCGACCTATCTCATCGAGGCCAAGGGCATGTCGATCCTCAAGGTCGGTCTGGTCGCCTCGATCCCGGCCGTGGCGGGTTGCCTCGGCGGTTTGATCGGCGGTGCATGGTCGGATTGGATGCTCAAGCGCGGCTACAGCCTCACCATGGCCCGTAAGGTCCCGATCATCGTCGGTCTGACGCTATCGAGCTGCATCGTCGTGGCCAACTATGTGCAGTCCACCGCAATCGTGGTGCTAGTGATGTCGGTGGCGTTCTTCGCCAAGGGCATTGGCAACCTTGGCTGGTGCATCGTCGGCGACGTGTCGCCGAAGAACGCCATGGGTATCAGCGGCGGAGTTTTCAACTTCTGCGGCAATCTTGCCAGCATCGTCACGCCGCTCGCCATCGGCTGGATGATCAAGGAAACCGGTTCGTTTGCAGCCGCCCTGGTCTACGTTGGCAGCCTGTCTCTGCTCGGCGCCTTTGCCTACCTGTTCGTGGTGGGCCGCCTGGAACGGTTGCCTTCCGATGCGGCGACGACCGACGTCGCAGTGCATTCAGCCCCCTCGCCTGTGCGCCAGCCTTCCTGAAGTCCTGGCGGCCCCTTCCGCTTCCTCACCTCTTGCGAATCTATCCACCAACCGAACACCACATCATGAACAACCCCGACAAGATGCTTGCACGCACCCCGACTGGCGACCGCATTGAACGCGTTCGCGTCACCTCGGTTCTCCTGCCTCTTGCCAGTCCGATCAGCGACGCGAAGGTCCTCACTGGCCGCCAGAAACCCATGACCGAGATCGCGATTCTGTTCGCCGAGGTCGAAACCGTCGACGGATGCCGCGGACTCGGCTTCAGTTACTCCAAGCGCGCCGGCGGACCAGGCCAATTCGCGCACGCCTGCGAAGTCGCCCCGGCGCTGATCGGCGAGGACCCCAACGATATCGCGCGCCTGTGGGACAAGCTGGCCTGGGCCGGCGCGTCGGTTGGACGCAGCGGCCTGGCCGTACAGGCCATCGGCGCATTCGACGTGGCGCTGTGGGATATGAAAGCCAGACGCGCCAACCTTTCGCTCGCAAAGCTGTTGGGGGCGCAACGCGACTCCGTGCGCTGCTACAACACCTCGGGCGGGTTCCTGCATACGCCGCTGGAACAATTGCTAGCCAATACCGACATCTCGCGGGAGAAGGGAATCGGCGGCATCAAGCTGAAGGTCGGCCAGCCCGATTGTGCGACCGACGTGCATCGTGTAGCCACGGTGCGCAAGCATCTGGGCGACACGTTCCCGCTCATGGTCGATGCCAACCAGCAGTGGGACCGTCCGACCGCACAACGTATGTGCCGTACCTTCGAGCCATTCAATCTGGTCTGGATCGAGGAGCCACTCGATTGCTACGACGCCGAGGGCCATGCCGCGCTGGCCGCGCAATTCGATACGCCCATCGCCACCGGTGAGATGCTCACCAGCGTGTCGGAACATTGGGAGTTCATCCGCCAGCGCGGCGCCGATTACCTTATGCCAGACGGCCCGCGCGTGGGCGGGATCACGCCCTTCCTGAAGATTGCCGGGCTGGCCGAGCACGCAGGACTGTCGATCGCGCCGCACTTCGCGATGGAGTTGCACGTCCACCTGGCGGCTGCCTGCTCCCGCGAACCATGGGTCGAGCATTTCGAGTGGCTCGAGCCGCTGTTCAACGAGAAGCTGGAGACACGCGACGGCCGCATGATTGTTCCAACTCGCCCCGGCCTAGGGCTGTCACTCAGCGAGCGCGTGGCCGGCTGGACAGCACAAGACGCAGTGATATCCAGGAAGCCGTGAGCCCTTCTGGCTGTCAGTGTGGCTGCATGAACCGGGCTGGCAACTACTGGCCAAGCAGGCCGTGAATCAGCCCAACTGACCGGGCTGACTGCAAAGGAAGCAATTACCCATGACCCAAAGGAGACAGCATGCGAATGACTAGCCTGGTATTGCAATACACAGCAGCCATTGTGATGGCAATGGCCATGGGGGGCGTCTCGGCCCAGCCGAAGTATCCGGCTGCGCCGGTCCGCATGCTCGTTGGCACGCCAGCAGGTGGAACGACGGATGTTATCGCCCGCCTGATTGCGGCCAAGATGAGTCAGTCGCTAGGTCAAAGCGTCGTGGTGGAGAACCGAACCGGCGCCAGTGGCCTGATTGCTGCCGAAACCGTGGCGAAGGCGCCTGCCGATGGATACACCGTGTTGATGGCATCGTCGCAACTGGCAACGTACCGGGCGCTCTTCGCGACAACGAAGCTGGATCCGGAAAGGGACCTCGAGCCGCTTGGCATCATCGCAACCTCTCCGTATGTGATGGTCGTGCATCCCTCGTTACCAGTGAAGAGTCTCCCCGAACTGCTGGCGTATGCGAAGGCCAATCCCGGCAAGATCTCTTACGCCGGATCGACGCCAGGCACTGCGCAGCACCTTGGTTGGGAACTGATCAAGAGCCAGGCGGGAGTCGACATGCAGTACGTGCCCTACAAGGGAACCGGCGCGCTGATGCCCGACCTGCTCGCCGGGCGGTTGCAGGCAGGCATTGATAACGTCGCGATCCTGACTCCTTACATCAAGAGCGGACAACTGCGCGGGATTGCCGTCACTGGCCCGTCACGGACCGCGCTGCTCCCCGATTTGCCGACCGTAGCGGCCTCCGGTGTTCCCGATTTTCAGGCCATGGGCTGGTTTGGCGTTTTCGTGACAGGCAAGACACCGCCCGAGGTCGTTACTGCCTTGAAGAACGCAGTTCGATCTGCCGTGGAAACCGCCGAAGTAAAGGACAAGCTAGCTGGTATGGGAGCGGAACCGCAGAGCGGCGATGCGAATGCATTGCGTACCTTGCTCAAGCGAGAGACAACCGTCTGGTCAAAAGTTATCAAGGACCACAACATTTCGGTTCAATAGTCGTCGCGCGATGGGTACGGAAGTCGGGTACTCATATGGGAGTAGCAAGAATGCGATCTTTCGCACGCCGCAGCACCGAGCCCGCGGGGAATGCGACAACCTGCGACGATGCACCGCACAAATTCCTTGAGCACGATCAAGCGTTTCGTACTAAACTTTCACAAAATTCTGAAAGTTCGAAACGAACATGCAACTCTCGCCCCTGATCCAGCGGTTCGTCCTCCACTTCGGTGAGATGGGCAGCCGCTGGGGGATCAACCGGACGGTTGGTCAGATTTACGCCCTCCTCTTCACCGCGCCGCGCCCGCTCAACGCCGACGAAATCGCGGAATCGCTGGGTTTCTCGCGGTCCAATGTCAGCATTGGCCTGAAGGAACTTGAGTCCTGGAACCTGGTGCGGCTATCCCACCAGCCGGGCGACCGTCGCGAATACTTCTCTGCCCCGGACGACGTCTGGGCCATCTTCCGCACGCTGGCCGAGGAACGCCGCCGGCGCGAGATCGACCCGACGTTGTCGATGTTGCGCGAAGTACAGCTTGAGACACCCCAATCGGACGAAGACCGCCATGCGCAGGCGCGCATGAAAGAGATGTACGGCCTGATTTTCCTGGTCACCACGTGGTTCGGCGACATGCAGAAGCTCGACGTCGCCACGCTGGAGAAGCTGATGCGCCTGGGGTCGCGCGTCACCAAGCTGCTTGATGTCAAGGACCGCCTGACCTCCGCCATCGGTCTCGGTGGCGACAAGGCGCCTGCCAAGGCCGCAAGCAAGGCAACCACCAAAGCCCCCGCAAAGACTGCCCGTTCCCGCAAGGAGTAATTCGTGTTTGCAAGTGTCGATCCGGTGATACTGGCGCGCATCCAGTTCGCCGCGAATATCACATTCCATATCCTGTTTCCCACCATCAGCATCTCGATGGGCTGGGTACTGCTGTTTTTCAAGCTGCGCTATAACAAGACCCGCGACGAAAGCTGGATGGACGCCTATCGCGTCTGGGTGAAGATCTTCGCGCTGACGTTCGCGCTGGGCGTGGTCAGCGGCATCACGATGAGCTTCCAGTTCGGCACCAACTGGCCCGGCTATATGGAAACCGTCGGCAATATCGCCGGCCCGCTGCTGGCTTACGAGGTGCTGACCGCGTTCTTCCTGGAAGCCACGTTCCTCGGCATCATGCTGTTCGGCATGCGCCGCGTCAGCAACCGCATGCACACGGTGGCCACGCTGCTGGTGGCTGGCGGCACCACGCTGTCGGCGTTCTGGATCCTGGCGCTGAACTCGTGGATGCAAACCCCGGCCGGGTTCGAGATGATCGACGGCCGCGCGCATGTGACAAGCTGGATCGAGGTGATCTTCAACCCGTCGTTCCCCTATCGCCTGGTCCACATGCTGCTGGCCTCTGGCCTGACCGTGGCGTTCCTGCTGGCCGGCATCTCCGCCTACCGCTGGCTGCGCCGCGACCGCAGCCGCGAGGTCATGCATTCGCTGCGTACCGGCGTTGTGCTGGCTGCCATGCTGATTCCGCTGCAGATCGTGGCCGGTGACCTGCACGGGCTGAACACGCTGCACCACCAGCCCGCCAAGATCGCCGCGATGGAGGGTATCTGGAAGACCGAAAAGGGCGCGCCCGCCGTGCTGTTCGGCCTGCCCAACGCCACGACCCAATCGAACGATTTCGAGATTGCGATTCCCAAGCTGGCGTCGATCTACCTGACCCACAAGGCCGATGGCGAGATCAAGGGCATCGATGCGTTTGCCGACCGTCATCCGCCCGTGGCCCCGCTGTTCTTCGCATTCCGCATCATGGTGGGCGTTGGCCTGCTGATGCTGGCGGTGTCGTGGGTTGGCGCGTGGCAGCTCCGCCGTCGCGGCGCGCCTGCCACGTGGTTGGCGCGGTTGCTGGTGGCCATGACGTTCTCGGGCTGGGTCGCGCTGGTGGCCGGCTGGTATGTGACCGAGATCGGCCGCCAGCCGTACCTCGTCTACGGCGTGCTGACCACCGCGCAAGCGGCGTCCAAGGTGCCGGCGACGATGATCGGCAGCACGCTGGCGATGTACTTGACGCTGTACGCGGTGCTGATCGTCGCATATATCTCGGTGGTGTTCCATCTGGCACGGAAGGCCGGCAAGCCCAAGACCGGCAAGGCCGACGAGGCTGAAGCCCCCCAATCCGTTATCCCCGCCCAGATCAGGAGCGCACAATGAACCCGGCCACGATTCACGATCTTTCCCAGCCGGCCGGCTGGATGCCGCTGGTCTTCCTGGCGCTGATGGGCCTGTCGATGCTGATCTACGTGATCCTCGACGGCTATGACCTCGGTGTGGGCGTGCTATTGCGGCGCGCCGACGACGCCGACAAGGACACGATGATCGCCTCGATCGGGCCGTTCTGGGATGCCAACGAAACATGGCTCGTGCTCGGCGTGGGCCTGCTGCTGACCGCGTTTCCGATGGCGCACGGCGTGATCCTGACGCAGTTGTACCTGCCCGTGGCGCTGATGCTGGCGGGCCTGATCATCCGCGGCGTGGCGTTCGATTTCCGCGTCAAGGCACGTGACCCGCACAAGCCGTGGTGGAACTTCGCGTTCTACGCGGGTTCGCTGCTGGCCAGCTTTTCGCAAGGCCTGATGCTGGGCCTGTACATCACGGGCTTCCGCTACGACCTGCCCAACCTGCTCTTTGCCGTGGCCGTTGGCCTGTGCCTGGTGGCCGGCTACTGCCTGCTCGGCGCAAGCTGGCTGATCATGAAGACCACGGGCAGCCTGCAGTTGCGCGCGATCTACTGGGCGCGACGCAGCTTGTGGTTGACCGCGCTTGGCGTAGCGGCGATCTCGATCGTCACGCCGATGGTCAGCGAACGCATCTTCGACAAATGGTTCACGCTGCCGAACATCATCCTGCTGGCGCCGATTCCGCTGCTGACGATGGTGCTGTTCGTGGTCATCGAACGCCTGCTTCGCCGCATGCGCGACCTGCATGCTCGCGGCAACGACCGCTGGTGCTGGGTGCCGTTCGCGGGCACGGCCGTGATCTTCCTGATGGCCTTCAACGGCCTGGCCTACAGCCTGTTCCCGTACCTGGTGGTTGATCGCATCGACATCTGGCAGGCGGCCAGCGCACCGGAATCGCTGGCGGTAATCCTGATCGGCGCGGCGGTGGTGCTGCCCACCATCCTCGGCTACACGGTCTACGCGTACCGGGTCTTCTGGGGCAAGGCCACGGACCTGCGCTACGATTGAAGATATCCACCGCGTAATCTCAGGCGTCAGGGAGGCGCCAAGGTCGCAATGCCCCCAGCACATCCTGGCTCGCCCAATCCCAACAACCCGGCCGGCCCCGCCAGCCCCGCTACGCCTGCCACCCCCGCCACCGGCCCGCTGCAGCGTCTGCGCAGCCAGGCCGGCGCACAGGTCCGCGCGCTGACGCGCAGCAACTCGGGGCTGACGCTCGATTACGACAACCCGGCCGGAGACCCCGGCCTGTTTGGTCCTGACGCGATCTGCTGGCGCGTGCATGCCGACTTCCCGTCGATGCTGGCGGGCGGTGTCAGTGCGCTGCTGCTGCAGGCGCTCCATCCGCTCGCGCTGGCGGGCGTCTGGGACCACTCCACATTCCGCACGGACATGCAAGGCCGGCTTGGACGCACTGCGCAATTCATCGCCGGCACCACCTACGGCAGCCACGCGGACGCCATGGCGCTGATCGAGCGCGTGCGCCGCATCCATGAATTCGTCAAGGGCACCGCGCCAGATGGCCAGCCCTACGCCGCGGACGACCCCGCTTTGCTGACGTGGGTGCACGTGGCGGAGGTGTCCAGCTTCCTGGCGGGTTATCTGCGCTATGTTGGACCGTTGTCCGTGGCCGACCAGGACCGGTACTTCCAGGAGGAAGCGAAAGTCGCGGCGCTGCTGGGCGCGCCGGACGTGCCGCGTTCGCGCGCGGAGATCGATGCCTATCTGGAAGCGCAGCGCCCGCTGCTGGTCAACAGCGACCGCACGCGTGAAGTGGTGCGGCTGGTGATGGCGATGCCGGTAGCCAATCCGCTGCTGATTCCCGCCGTGCGGACCATGGCCGATGCGGGCGTGGCACTGCTGCCGCCGTGGGCGCGCCAGATGCTTGGCCTGCACCGGCCGTCATTGCGCCGGTCTCTGGCGCTGACCGGCATGCGCGCATTGGCGCCCACGCTGCGCTGGGCGCTGGGCCCGGGGCTGGCGGCACGCGCGCGGAGGCGCGTGGCACGCAAGGCCTGAACCGGCTGCATTGACCAGGCGACGGTGTTGCCAACGAATCACATCCGCGCCCCAGGCAATTCAACACCTCCCTCGGGGTGGCCACCGCACCCTCAAATTGACCATTCTTTTGGCTTCTCATCGAGGCATTAGCGCGGAGCGTTGTCACGCATCATGCTGGCGTGACTCGCGCTGACGATCCGCATGTTGCGCCCATGGCAGCCACCCCGAGCCCCTTGGATAGCCGCAGCGCGTGCATCGTCCAGGGCGTTGGCGTGGTGTCCGACGTTGCGGAACGGCGATCGGAGCGCCCCCTCCACCTCGAATCCGCGCTTCGCGCAAACGGTAGAGGGCAGGCATTGCGGGTCAACCACATTGGCACACCGCATTCCGCTATGACTTTGACAACTTCCCCTACTCGCGACTCGCAGCAAGCCGAAGTGGCCGAGCTCTGCCAGGCGATCATCGAGCGCTCGGCGTTTGCCTATCTCGGTCTTGCGCCGTTCTTGCGACTGAGTGTCCGGGACGGCGATCTGCGCCAGGTCGCACAAGCGTTGCTGGCAAACGCCACACAGGACCAGGACAACGCGGTGCTTTGGATGAACCTGGCCACCGCGTTTCTTTCGATTGGCGAGCGTTCACTCGGCGTGTCCATGCAGGAGCAGGGACTACTGCTTCAGCGGCAGTTCCACCTCCCGGCTTCGCTGCAGCCGGCGAGATTCCATGTGCTGATGCTGGTGGCTCCGGGAGACCTCGCGGAGAACACGCCGCTCGATTGCCTGATCGAATCCGGCGCAGTAGATCTCACCTTGTACTACGTCACGCCGGAGGCACCACTGCCGCCCGAGCTGCCTTCCCATGATGTGCTGGTGGTGGGACTGTCGGATACCGAAAAGAACCGTCCCATCCTGAAGAGGCTGGAATCGTTGCTGGCCGGCTGGGACAGGCCGGCCATCAACTTGCCGCAGTACATTCCCAACGTCGAGCGCAACACCGCAAGCGAGCTGCTGCAGGATGTGCCCGGCCTTCTGATGCCGCTCACTCACCAGGTCGCAAGGGAACACCTGGAGGAGGTGGCGCGCGGCGCGCTGGACTTGACAGCACTTCAGAATGATTGCCGCTTCCCGATCATTCTGCGCCCGGTGGGGTCGCATGCCGGGCGCGACCTGGTCAGGGTCGACGACGCAGCGGGCATCGCGTCATACCTCGTGGCGGTGCCAGATGGCGAGTTCTATCTGTCGCGTTTCATCGATTACAGCGGCACGGACGGGCTTTTTCGGAAATACCGGATCGTCCTGATCGCGGGACAGCCGTTCGCCTGCCATATGGCGGTGTCGTCGGACTGGATGATCCACTATGTCAACGCGGGCATGTATGTCGACGACCATAAGCGCGCCGAGGAGGCCGAGTTCATGGCGGATTTCAGCGAGTTCGCGCGCCGCCACCGGACTGCGCTCGATGCAGTGTTTCAGCGCTGCGGTCTCGACTACATCGGCATCGATTGCGCCGTGAGCCGCGAAGGTGAATTGCTCATCTTTGAAGTGGACCACGCGATGGTCGTCCATGCCATGGACCCGGAAGACCTGTTCCCGTACAAACAGGTGCACATGCTGAAAGTCAGGAGAGCTTTCGAAGATCTTCTCTCCAGCCTGATCGCCCCTCAGCTTCAACCAATTTGACCGAGCGCTACGCATGAAAACCATGCCAATCAACGAACGCAACCAGCTCAATTTTTCCGGTGGACCGGGTGTGCTGCCGGAAAGCGTCCTGCATCAGGTACAGGAATCCATCCACGCGGTGCCTGAGGTCGGCCTATCGATCCTGGGGATCAGCCATCGGTCCGATTGGTTTGCGTCGGTCGTGGCCGAACTGCGGTCCAATATCCGCCATCTTCTGGGCCTTCCGGAGAACTATCACGTTCTTTTCCTGCAAGGCGGGGCAACACAGCAGTTCTCGATGGTGCCGATGAGCCTGATGGCAGGTAGCGCACGGCCAGCCGAATACGTGCATACCGGTTATTGGAGTGGCAAGGCGTTGCCCGAGGCCAGGCTGGAGGGCCCGGTACGTGTCGTGTGGAGCGGCGAATCATCCGGATTCTCCCGCTTGCCGCGGGACGAGGAACTGAGCCTTTCGCCCGACGCCCCCTATCTGCACTATGTCTCGAACGAAACGGTAGAAGGTCTTCAGTTCCGCCGCGTTCTCGGGCGAGACGATGTGCCGCGCGTATGCGACATGTCATCGGACTTTCTCTCGGCACCCGGGGAATTCGACCGGTTCTCGGTCATCTACGCGCACGCGCAGAAGAACATCGGCCCTTCCGGCGTCACTGTCGTGGTCTTGAAGGATGAAATCCTCAAGGACGCCCCGACGACGATGCCGGGCTTTCTGGACTATCGCAAGCAGATCGAGGCCGATTCCATTTTCAACACGCCCCCGGTATTTGCCATCTACGTCGTGCTACTCGTCACGCGCTGGCTGCGTGATGAAATTGGCGGTCTGGCCGCCATGGACAGGATCAACACCAGAAAGGCGGATGCCCTGTACCAGGCACTGGATAGTAGCGATGGGTTCTACCGGGCGCGCGTAGCCCGCGAAGATCGCTCGAAAATGAACGTTGCCTTCACGCTGCCATCGAAAGATCTTGAAAGAAGCTTTCTGGCGTCGGCCGGCGAGGCTGGTTTTTCCGGCCTGGGTGGCCACCGCAGCGTCGGTGGCATTCGTGCTTCGCTCTATAACGGACTGCAGCTTTCGGCGGTAGAGCGGCTGGCTGGATTCATGGAGGATTTCCGAGCGCGCAATCGATCGCTGCGGGCTGCTTGAGCGCGACGCGAGCAACGCCAAACGGCAAGCATTACGCGGCGCAGCAGCGCAATCCAACGCTGCTGCGCCAGCTTCACGCGTGGCGAGTATCGAGCTTGAAGATGCTGACGGCCGCTGCCAGATCCCTCGCACGCTCCTGCATCGATTCCGCCGCTGCGGCAGCCTCTTCCACCAATGCCGCGTTCTGCTGCGTGACCTGGTCCATCTGCGCCACGGCGTTGTTGACCTGCTGAATGCCCGTGCTCTGCTCGTCGCTGGCGGCGGCGATTTCGCTCATCAGTCCGGTGACCTGCTTCACCGCCGAAACCACCTCATCCATCGTCGTGCCGGCCTCGTCAACCAGGCTGCTGCCGGCTTCCACCTGCCCCGCCGATACCTCGATCAGGGCCTTGATCTCCTTGGCCGCCGCCGCGCTACGCTGCGCAAGCCCACGCACCTCGCCCGCCACCACGGCGAAACCACGTCCCTGCTCGCCCGCCCGCGCAGCCTCGACGGCGGCATTCAGCGCAAGAATGTTGGTCTGAAATGCGATGCCGTCGATAACGCCGATGATGTCGGAAACCTTCCTGGCCGACGCGCTGATGGCATCCATGGTCAGCACCACGCGGGACGCGACTTCGCCGCCCCGTTGCGCGACGCTGGCTGCGTTCATCACGAGGCTGTTGGCATGGCGCGCGTTCTCGGCATTCTGCTTGACCGTCGCCGTCATTTGTTCCATCGACGCCGCCGTCTGCTCCAGCGAACTGGCCTGCTCCTCCGTACGTGAGGAGAGGTCAATATTGCCGCTCGCCACTTCCGCACTGGCAGTCCCGATGCTTTCACTGGCCTGCCAGACCTGCCCGACGATCGTGCGCAACTGCGCCTGCATGCTTGCCAGTTCCGCCATCAGGCTTTGCGGCGCCATGGCAGCCGGCACCGGCGAAACCGGATCGCCCTGCGCGATCCTGAGCACGGCCTCGCGCGCTTCTGCAGGGTCCCCACCCAATTGCTGGCGGACGGTGCGCCGCAGTGCCCAGCCGAGCAACACGCCCGCGGTAACCGCTACAAGCGCCAGGACACCAGCCACGGCCATCGCTTCATTCGCACGCAACTGTGCGTTCTCATGCGATGCCTTTGCAAATGCCCGTGCGGCATCGCGCTGTTTCAGCAGGGCGGCGCGCAAAGCCCGCCAGGCGGGGGTCTGCTCCTTGTTCAGCAACAGAACAGCCTGCGCCGCATCCTGCGCGGCCATTTGCACGACGGCCGTCGCAGCCGCATCCTGTGCCGCGGCCAGCGAACCCAGCGCCTGAACCTCGCGCTCCATGCCCATGGCCGGGGCCAGCCTGCTCAGCTCGGCAAATGCCTCCGCATACCGCTTGCGGCCAGACTCCAGGTTCTCTATTGCCTTGGTGTCACGGGGATTCAACACGAAATTGCGCAGCGCCTGCCCCTGCTGCAAACCTTGTGCATACATCTCGGACAAGTCATCCGAGACGGCCTGTGCGGTCTTGATGTGCGCGTCGAAATCGGCCTGGGTACGCCACAGCCCCCATAGACAGAAGCCGATGGCACAAGTGAACAGGAGCCCGGGAATCAGCGTGGATATTGTCAGGCGCGACGAAAAGCGCCGGGGCAGCAGGTTCATATAAAAGGCATTGGACGTATCGATAAGTGCTTTATCGGCACATTTACGCCCGCCTTTATGCGATCCCGATGAATCGCAAGCCGGCGCCGGCAGGAGCGGCGCCGGGAAACATGCCTATTCCGCTGCAGCCGCCGCCGAAGCAGCCGCAGCCGGGCTGCCGCGCAGCGTCTTCTCCGTGAGCCGCATGACCAGGAACGGCGCGATCAGCGATACGCCCGCGCTCATCAGGAACAGTTGCCGGAACGCGCTGTCGGCCGCCGCGCGCACCGCGGCGGCATCGCCCTGGTCCCGGGCCGCCATGGCCCGGCGGAACATGCTCATCAGCACATCCTCGCCGCCACGCAGATCGCTGACGGCCATGCCGCCATGGCGCAGCAGCACAATGAGCACCGTTGTCAGCACAGCCACACCCACGGCACCGCCAAGCATGCGCGAGAACGAGGTCAACGCGGTGGCAATGCCAACGTGCTGCGCCGGCACGGAATTCTGCGTGGCCACCAGCCCGCTGGGGAGCTGAAGCCCGATAGACAGCCCAAGCACGATCATCACCAGCGCTGCCGGAATCACGGCATGCGGCGGCACAAAGGCCAGCCCGACGATCGCCAGCGGTGCCACCGCGCAGCCGGTCAACTGCAGCGGCTTGTAGCGGCCGCTCCACGACATCATCCGGCCCGAGATATAGGCGCCGAACGGGATCGCCAGCGTCAGCGGCACCAGGCGCAGCGCGGCGGTGTCGGCCTGCGCGCCGCCTACAACCTGGAAGCGCAGCGGCAGCAGCACGGACATCGCAATCAACTGGAAGAAGCACAGGAACAGCGTGATACAGCAGATGGCCACGGTGGGCACGCCAAACATCTTCAGCGGAATCACCGGATCGCTCGCGCGCCGTTCCTGCCAGACGAACAGCACCAGGCCGACGAGCCCGGCGGCCAGCAGGCCGATCGTTTGCGGCTCCAGCGGCGAGCGGCCCTGACCCATCCGCGTCAGGAACACCAGCACGCCCGACAGGCCGCCGCCAAACAGCAGCGCGCCAAGGTAATCGATCTTGTGCTTGCGCCCGCTGACCGGCAGATGCCGCAGCGCGCGCCGCACCACCACCAGCGCGACCAGCGACAGCGGGATGTTGATCCAGAAGATCCAGCGCCAGGATAGGAAGTGTGCAAGGTAGCCGCCGATCACGGGCCCGGCCATGCTGGCCACGGCCCAGACGCCGCTCACATAGCCCTGATAGCGGCCGCGCTCGCGCAGCGGCACCACATCGGCGATGGTTGCCTGCGATACGGAAATCAGGCCGCCGCCGCCCAGGCCCTGCAGGATGCGCGCGACGATCAGCATCGGCATCGTGGTGGCCAGCGCGCAGGCGATGGACGCCAGCAGGAACAGCACGATCGAGAATGTCAGCACCGAGCGGCGCCCGAGCACATCGGACAGCTTGCCGTAGATCGGCGTGACCACGGTGGACGCAACCAGGTAGGCGGAAATCACCCACGCCATGTCCTCGAAGCCGTTGAGCTGCAGTGCGATTTCAGGCAGCACCACGGCCACGATCGACTGCTCGAGCGCGCCAAGCAGGATAGCCAGCATCAGGCCAAAGATGACCTGCATCACGGGCACGCCGGCGGGCGACTGCGGGGAAGATGGCGATGCGGCTGGCGCTTGCGGAGCGGACATGGGGGATCCTGCATGGCAGACGTCGGCCGGACGATCGGCCGGGCGGGCTTGTCTGCTCTTGTCATCGAGAAGAGCCGCCATTTTATGCGAGCGCTTCAAACCTTGCTTGTCGGCTTGCTTTCAGCCACGGCATTAATGTGCCTGATTCGCAACAAGCTAGCCCGGGGGATGCCACCACAGTTATCAACAACTCACCCGAATGGGCGTCAAACGGTCCCGCATACCTGCATACAACCGCCTGTCGTCTGCCGAGCGTTGAACCACATCTACTACTCAAAAGCTGGCGCCAAAATCCCCCTCTGTTCGAGGCTTCATTCCGATTGCTCCAGTGCCAGCATTGGAACCGCTCAAAAAAGGCTCCCGGAGCGCATGGAAAGCTGTTGAGGGGGAGTAGGCCACCGCCATCCCTGAGGACGGGCCGATCGAAGCCAAAGATGCGCATACGCCGGACCTGTCATTCCTAACCCGGTTGACACGATAGCAATTGATCATGAATGACACTCGCACCTGCCGCTCCTGCGGCACGCCACTGACGCATACCTTTGCAGACCTCGGGCTCTCGCCGATCTCGAATGCATTTGTCAAGCCTGAAGATTTGGCGCACGGCGAGCTTTTCCACCCGCTGCACGCTTTCGTATGCGCGCAGTGCTGGCTGGTACAGTTACCCGATGTAGCTCGCGCAGAGACGCACTTTCACGAAGATTACGTGTACTTTTCTTCGTTCTCCACGTCATGGCTGGCGCACGCCAAGCGTTACGTGGAGACCATCATCCCGCGTTTCGAACTGAACAAGTCCAGCAGGGTGGTCGAAATCGCAAGTAATGACGGCTACCTGCTGCAGTACTTTGTGCAGGCCGGCATCCCTTGTGTCGGTGTAGAGCCGACTGCAAATACCGCAGCCGCGGCCCGAAAGCTTGGTGTCGAGAGCCTCGAGCTCTTTTTTAATCGCGATACAGCGAATCAGCTTGTCTCGGAAGGTGGAAAAGTCGACCTCCTGCTCGGCAACAACGTATTGGCACACGTCCCGGACATCAACGAATTCGTTGGTGGCATGCCATTGGTGCTGAAACCGGAAGGCGCAATCACGCTCGAATTCCCGCACCTGCTGAACCTGATCGAGCAGACCCAGTTCGACACGCTCTATCACGAGCACTACTCATATCTCTCGCTGACGGCGCTGGTTCCGATTTTCAAGCGCGCCGGATTGCGCTTCTTCGATGTCGAGCATCTTCCGACCCACGGTGGCAGTCTGCGCGTGTATGCCTGCCATCAAGCTGCTTCGCATACCGAGAGCCCTGCAGTAGCTGAATGCCTGGAAATGGAAAGCGTAGCGGGGCTAAAAAATCTGCAGACCTATGCCGATTTTGGAGAAAAGGTGCGCGAGACAAAACGCGCCCTGCTCGACTTCCTGATCCAGGCGAAGCGAGCAGGCAAGCGGATCGTCGCCTATGGCGCAGCGGCAAAGGGCAATACTCTTCTGAACTTCTGCGGCATTGGTACCGACTTCATCGACTTCGTAGTGGACAGGAATCCCATCAAGCAGGGGCAGCTTCTGCCCGGATCGCGCATTCCTGTACGGCATCCTGAAGCGATCTTTGAAGAACGTGCGGACTACGTTCTCATTCTCCCGTGGAACATCAAGGATGAGGTCATGCAACAGATGGCCGACATCCGCAATTGGGGTGGCCGGTTTGTAGTACCCATCCCTTCGGTCGAGGTAATCGATTGAAGTTCACCGCCACAACAGTACCGGGCGCCTTTGTGATCGATGTTGAACCGATCGAGGACGAGCGCGGATTCTTTGCAAGGACGTTCTGCTTCGATGCGTTCTCACAATCCGGGCTCAATCCTCGGTTCGTGCAGCAGAGCGTTTCATGGAATCCGCGCGCCGGAACCTTGCGAGGCATGCATTACCAGATTTCGCCCAATTCCGAGGAAAAGCTGGTGCGCGTGACACGCGGGGCGGTCTTTGACGTGATAGTCGATCTACGAGATGAATCGCCGATGTTCGGGCGCTGGTACGGTGTCGATCTCTCTGCGAAAAATCATCGGCAACTCTATGTCCCACAGGGTGTGGCACACGGATTTCAAACGCTTCTGCCCGAAACGGAGGTGTTGTACGCGATGACGACGCGGTTTCACGGACCATCGTCGCGCGGCTTGCGCTGGGACGATCCGACACTGGGCATCGAATGGCCCGGATGCGCAAATAGAGTGATCTCCGACAGGGACCGGAAGTATCCCCTGCTTTCCGATAGTTTTAGACATATGCAGACCTGAGAGACTACAAGCATGGCTCACGAAAACCTCCTGGCAGCACTGACCAAGATCGCGGAAGATCCTGCGTGGCGTGCCGAATTCATTTCGCAGATACTGGCATTCGAAAAAAAAGTCGTCACGCCTGGCATCGACGTTCGCGAGGAAGTCACGGGCCCATTGATCGATGCCCTTCACGATGATGATCGGATCGTACGCAAGGAACTGGCTGACGGCACACAACTGGACTTCCTCTATCGCTCGAAGATCGCGCGCGATTTCGTAATGTCGGAGCCGGCCAAGCCTGATCATGCGTGGGAACCGCAAACCTCGCGCCTTCTAGTCGACCTCGCCAGGCGAGCGAAACAGGTTGTCATTGGCGGCGCTTACTTCGGCGACCAGGCAGTGTTGATCGCAAAGCAGGTCGCCGGCAATGGTGGCGTCGTCCACGCGTTCGAGCCCAACAACGATCAGCGTCGCATGCTCATGCACAATGCCGGGCTGAACAAACTTACGAACATCGTGCCGCGCTCCGAAGGCCTGTGGGACAACAGTTCCACGACCCTGAAGCTGGTCGGCTTCGACTCCTTCGCGCACCCGGAAGTAGCGAACGAAGGCGGTGATGATGGCTTCCAGACGGTGTCCATTCAGGATTATCTGAGTGCGATCAGTGTGCAGAAGCTGGATCTCATCATGCTCGACATCGAAGGTGCCGAACTGCGCGCACTGCAAGGCGCACAAGCTTTCCTGGAGCGCCCTGCCGGTGAAGCACCGAACGTCGTGTTCGAAGTCCATAGACACTATGTTGACTGGAGCAATGGTCTGGAGAACACCCCCATCGTCAGGTTGCTGAGCGACCGTGGGTACAAGGTCTTTGCGGTTCGGGACTTCAATTCCAACTTCGCCATGTCACACAAGCCGGTAGAACTGATTCCGGCCGATTCCGTCTATCTTGAGGGCCCGGCCCATGGCTTCAACATGGTAGCGGTCAAGGACGAGAGCCTGTTCGATTCGCCGGACTATTCCATCCTCAGAGGCGTCAGCCCCAAGCTGCTGCGCCATAAGGATCCGGCACTTCATCACCCTATCGGCGGCCTCTAAGCGCGATGTCGCTTTACACGATACTCGGCGCTTCCGGCTTTGTCGGCAGTCGTCTCGTTGCATCGCTGCGCGCTGACGGGCATGAGGTCTATGCGCCCGCGCGCGGCGAACCCGACGTTTTCGCACGCGACCTCGGACAGGTCATCTACTGCATCGGGCTGACCGCCGACTTTGCGGTGCGCCCGTTCGATACGGTTGAAGCGCACGTCGGCCTACTTGCCGGCGTCTTGCGCGAGGCCCGTTTTTCGCACTTGACTTACCTGTCCTCAACCCGCCTCTACGACAGTCTCGGTGCCAAAGGCGGACAGGAGCAGAGCAGCCTCGAACTGAATCCAGCGAATCCGCGCCACCTGTACGATCTTTCAAAAGCATTGGGCGAGAACCTGTGCCTGACCGTCGCAGGAAATCGCACCGCAGTCGCGCGGCTTGCCTGTGTCTACGACTCAAGTGCCGGGGCGCCAGGTTATCTCTCCGAATGGCTGCAGCGTTCGGCCACCGAGAGAATCATTCACCTCGATTCAAGCACCGGCTACGTGCGCGACTACATTCATCTCGACGATGTCGTTGCGGGCCTGCGGGCAATGTCGGACTGTGCGACAAGCGGAATCGTGAACCTCGCAAGCGGCGAGAACGTTTCCAATGGCGAATTGGCTGAGGTCTTCAATCGTTGCGGCTGGTCGATCAGCTTCTCCCGCGAGCTGCCGCGTCAATCAGTCTCGCAATGCGATATCAGCCGACTGACCGCGCTATGGCAGGCACCACGCCCTGTACGCGATGTCGTCAACACCTATCTGAATACGCTGAGGTGGAATGGAACTGATTGACCACACTCGACAAAGCCTGATCGACTACACCTGCGCGCAGGTTGCATCCTTCTTCCCTGATGGAAGAAACGAACTCGTTCGCACGCACGTCGCTCGTCATATGGATGAAGCGCTCCATCGCACCGATCGCTGCATAAGTGCCGTGCGAATGTGGGCGCCGGGCCGTTTCAACTACCTCAATTCAAGCCAGTACTGCATCTACCTGTATTACCTCGCGAACACGATATGGCGTCACGAATGCGACGCCAATGTGCCGACGCGCCTGTTCTGCCTTAACAAGGCCTTGAACGCCATCGATCTCTTCTATGAGATCGAAATGCCAGAAGTATTCTTCATTGGCCACTCCGTGGGGATCGTGCTGGCCAAGGCCACGTACGGAAACTATTTCGTGCTGTATCAGAACTCCACCGTCGGAAAGAACCACGGCATTGCGCCGGTCATCGGAGATGGGGTTGTGATGTATCCGAACACCGCAATCATCGGACGAAGCAATGTAGGCGCAAACACCATCCTCTCTCAAGGAACTGGTGTCATCAATCGCGACACGCCCGGAAACTGCGTCGCCTATCCCGGCGAGTCGGGAAGCCTCGTCTTCAAGACAGTGAAGCGTGCAGTGCTGGAAGATATCTTCCGAGTCTGATCCACTCAAACGCCCCAATGCGATAGCGGGCCGCAGCCCCCCAACCCGGAGGCCTTTGCCAAGACCGCAAATCCCCCCGCGCGCAACGGCACGCCCGCGCGGGGCCTCTGATGTTCAGAACGTTTCCCAGTCGCCATCGGCCACGGCGGCCACAGCGGGCACGGGGGCAGCGGCAGGCATGGCACGGCGGCGGGCGGGCGTGGCCAGCACGGGCTCCTTGCGCTGATTCGTGATCGGCGCGCGGGCCTTGGGTGGCGTGGCCGGCTGCCGCGACAGCACCGGAGCGGCCTCTGTCTTGCGGGCAACAGGCGGGCGTACCGCCGCCGGCACCGCGGGCGCGCGCGACGGGCGGGCGCCACGCTGCGCCGCCACGGTTGCGGCCTTCGGGGTTGCAGGCTTCGGGGGTACGGCTTTCGGAGTTGCGGATTTCGGAGTTGCGGATTTCGGGGCAGCGGCGGCCAACCGGGGCGCCGACGGAGCGGGAAGCTTTCGCACTGGCTGTGCGGGTTGCATCAATCGCGCCGGTTGCTCGAATTGCACCGGCTGCGCCGGCTGCACGTCGAACTGGCGTTGCTGGCCCAGATCGAAGCGCGCAACCTCCGCCACAAGCCCGCTGGCCTGCTGCATCAGGCTATCCGCAGCCGCGCTCGCCTGCTCCACAAGCGCGGCGTTCTGCTGCGTCACCGTCTCCATCTGCGTGATGGCCAGGCTCACCTGCTCGATGCCGGCCGTCTGTTCCTCGCTGGCGGCGGTGATCTCGCCCATGATGTCCGTCACGCGGCGCACGGCGCCGACGATGTCATCCATGGTCTTGCCGGCCACTTCCACCTGCTTTGCGCCTTCCTGCACCTGGCGGACCGAGCCGTTGATCAGCTCGCCGATTTCCTTGGCGGCCGACGACGAGCGTTGTGCCAGGCTGCGCACCTCCGCCGCCACCACGCTGAAGCCGCGGCCCTGCTCGCCGGCGCGCGCCGCTTCCACGGCGGCGTTCAGCGCAAGAATATTGGTCTGGAATGCAATGCCTTCGATGACGCCGATGATCTCTGCCACGCGCGCCGACGACTTCGTGATGCCGTCCATCGTATCCACCACGCTGCGTACCACGCGGCCGCCTTCGGTGGCCACTTCCGATGCATTCGCCGCGAGCTGGTTGGCCTGGCGGGCGTTCTCCGCGTTCTGGCGCACCGTCGATGTCAGCTGCTCCATCGACGCGGCGGTCTGCTCCAGCGATGCAGCCTGCTCCTCGGTACGCTGGGACAGGTCGGAATTGCCGCTGGCGATCTCGCGGGCGGCGGTGTCGATGGACCCGGCCGCGTGCTGAATGCCGCGTACGAGTGTGCCAAGCTGGCCAAAGGCACGCCCCAGTGCGCCAAGCATGCGGCCCATCTCGTCGTGGCTGCGCACCTGGATCTCATGGCCGAGCTGACCCTGCTCCAGCGCTTCGGCCGCATCCAGCGCCTGTTTGGCCGGCCGCGTCACGGAACGCGTCATGCGGATACCGAGCGATGCGGCAATGATCGCCGCCAGTGCCGCGAGACCGATCAGCAGGTTGCGCGTCGTCTCGTACTGCGCGGAAGCCTGCTCCGCCGAGTCGGTGGCCAGCTTCCGGGCCAGTTCGGCGATGGTATCGAGCTTCTCGAAATAGGCAGCCTGCGACGGCGGCAGCGTGGCGGTCAGTCCCGCGCGGGCGCCATCGTATTCCCCAGCCGCCAGTTGCTTCATCACCAGATCGAGCTGACCGTTGTAGGCCGAACGCGCCTGCGTGAGCTGCTCGAACATCGCCTTCCACTCGGGCTTGCCGGACCCCATCAGGATCTTGCCGGTCGGCTCCAGCGTTGCGCTGATCTCGTCGCGAATCCTGGCGATCTTCCCTGCGTTCTGCGTCGCCAGCGCGGGGTCTTCCGTCAGCGCCGAGTCGCGCACCATCAGGCCAATCGCCAGCACCTGCTCCTTGGCATGGTTCAGGCCGATCACCCGCAGCAGCCGTTGCTCCACGCCCCGGTGCATGGCCTCGTTCATGCTGCCCAGCGCCGACACCCCGACAGCGGCGACGGCGGCCAGCAGGAATACAACGAGACTGAATGCCAGGGTCAACCGCGCCCCGATTCCCATTTTTCGCAAGCCCATCACTCTGTACCTTTCTCTTTCGGTCCGTTGTTCGTACGAGCGCCGATCGCCCGGCACCGGGCATCGCACGGCCCCCTAACGGCAGCCGGGCGGCTGGACTTGAGCATGCAAATGAATTGAGGGGAAAAACCACCAGTATTCGGTGGATTGACGGCGCAACGGATGGCTTCTAATCCATCCCGTGCAATCGAAATGTACTGATGACCAGACAAACGGCAGCAGACCGAAAGTCGGCCAGACTGCGTGAGCACAAAAAAAAGCCCACGCGCGGGGTGCTCGTGGGCTTCTCAGGACTGCTTTGAAGGACCGGCTGTACCCGGTCCGACGAGCTAATATAAACCCTGCTTACATGAGGTGTAAATCAGGCTTCTATCAGGGATAACACTGATAGCGGGTGTAAGCGGGATGTATCCAATGGATCACACATCTATCAAAAGTGATCCATGAATCAAATTTCTCCTTAACGCCAGTTGTCGACCGATTCCCGCAAAGCTTTACCCCACGCGGCTTGGCGGGCAAGCATGAATCGGCAGGCAATGGCGCATCACAACCCGCTACACCAGTCCAACGCCTACATCAATTTCTTCAGTAGAGTAATGACTCTAGCCCCAGACAAGCAGCCGCTTCGTCAACGCTTGTAAAACTTTGTTACTCTCCCGCCTGAAGTATTCCCCTTCTCTCCTGGCAGCGCCGATTGAGCGCGGCAGTTGGGCAGCATTATTCACTTTCGTGAAATACCCGCTTGCTGCAATCAGGATGGCCAGCCCTTGCGCCGGCTCCGAGAACGAATGTTTCAAACCGCACCACGATTGGGCCGCGCCAGACGTCACTTTTAGTGCGACGCCGTCTATCGGTTTGCGTGGTGATCGGACCGTTGTCAGCCGCCAGAACCCTTGCGGGCTCTTCCGGAGAAGTTGTGAAGAAGGAAAAAAAGCCCCCCCGACCCGGCAGGAAACTGCAGCATCTGCAATACGCCGCACTCAGCGCAAGCCGCAACGCAGTCATTGTCCATTTATCCAACGGCACGAATTTGACCGGCGTCGTCCTGGCGTCGGACGACTACATGATCCTGCTCGGCCAGACCGCGGAGGATCCGACGCCCACGCTGATATACAAGCGCGCCATCACAGTGGTGACGCCCGCGCACGCGCCCGATATCACCACGGCCTTGCTCGATGCCGAGACATCGCCCGATTTCGTGCGTCTTTATACTCCGCGCACGCGCAAGCGCCGCTGAGCCAGCCGGCCGGTTGCAGGCGCGCCGCTGCTCTCTCCGAGCCTCCATATATAGGGGGCTCGCGCGCATAACCGGGATGACACTGCGCCCGCAACTCCGCGCGCAACTCTGCGCGCAACTCCCGCAAAGATCACTCTAAAGTCTCCCAGTGCCCGGTCGATAACCTTTGCAACGGAGGCACTCTACGCCCTGCAACGCAGGCAGCCGACGTTACGGCAACCGCCGGAATGCCTAACAAATTGCAAATAGGAGTCGCACCATGTCGATGGTCATTAACACCAACTCGTTGTCTCTGATGACTCAGAACAACCTGAACAACTCGCAGTCGTCGCTGAACACGGCGATCCAGCGCCTGTCGTCGGGCCTGCGCATCAACAGCGCAAAGGACGACGCAGCCGGCCTGGCAATTGCGAACCGCATGACGTCGAACATCAACGGCCTGACGCAAGCCCAGCGCAACGCCAACGACGGCATCTCGCTGGCTCAGACGACCGAAGGCGCGCTGACCGAAGTCACGAACAACCTGCAACGTATCCGTGACCTGTCGGTGCAAGCCGCCAACGGCACGAACACCGCTTCGGACCTGAAGTCGATCCAGGACGAAATCACGCAGCGTATGGCTGAAATCGACCGTCTGTCGGCTCAAACCGACTTCAACGGCGTGAAGGTGCTGTCGTCGACGACCAAGCCGGTGAACATCCAGGTTGGCGCCCAAGACGGCCAGACCATCTCGGTGAACCTGCAAGAAATCAGCACGAAGACCCTGGGCCTGACCAGCTTCAACGTGAACGGCCCGCAAGGCGCCCTGCACAGCGCCGCCGCCGCTGACTTCCAGAAGGTCTTCGGTAGCTCCACCACGTTCACCTCGTCGTCGGTTACGGAAGCGACCGCCAATACGCTGTCCACCACTCTGGGCATCGGCTCGGGCAGCGTGGCCATCGGCGGCAACACCATGGTCGACGCCAACGGCAACTGGTTCGCTCAAGTCACGGTTACGCCGGCAAACGCCACCGAAGCCCAGGCGCTCAAGAACGAGGGCATGAGCAACGCCACGTCCGGCGCTCCGATGACCTACTACGTGGCAGTGAGCCCGAACTCGACGACCAGCACGTCTGGCGCAACGGCTTCGTTCAGCCTCGACACGTCCAAGGTGACGGCTACCAACCTGCTGAGCAGCGCTTCGGCCAACCCGCTGGCCACGATCGACAGCGCCCTGTCGACCGTTGACAGCCTGCGCAGCTCGCTGGGTGCTATCCAGAACCGTCTGGCTTCGACGATCTCGAACCTGGGCACGACCGTGACCAACCTGTCGTCGTCGCGCTCGCGCATTCAGGACGCTGACTACGCAACGGAAGTGTCGAACATGACCCGCGCGAACATCCTGCAGCAAGCTGGTACCTCGGTGCTGGCTCAAGCGAACCAGACGTCGCAGGGCGTGCTGTCGCTGCTGAAGTAATACGCACCCCCGCGTAACAGGAAGGCCGGACCCCGTGTCCGGCTTTCTTGTGCACCGGAGTGTTTCCCCAGGATCCAGGTCCTGGGAAAACATTTCGAGATGACTGAGTAACGACGATCATGGCAACCCAAGCGGCTCCATCGTCCGGCGTAGTGTCCGCAGTGACCGGCCTGCCCTTGCAGCAACCCGGCATGCGCGTAGCCGCCACGCCCGCGGACGCTTTCCAAACGCCCGATGCCACCGCATCCGCCACGCCGGCCGCTGCCGATCGTGCGGAGCGCACCCGCATTGACACCGCACTCAAGAAGGTCGCCGAAGCGCTGCGCACCACGTCGGTCAGCGTGCAGTTCGAGATCGACCACGCGACCAACAAGGTCGTGACCAAGATCGTCGACAATGCCAGCGGCGAGGTCATCCGCCAGATTCCCAATGAGGAAGTCATGCGTATCGCAGACGCAATGGCGCAACTCAAGGGCCTGCTCGTCCATCAGACGGCCTGAATCGTACGAACAAGAAGTAGCGCTCTCCCGGAAAGCAAGTCATGACTACGACCTCCAGCACGACCTCTTCGAACACCGGCCTGATCTCCAACCTCGGCGTTGGTTCCGGCCTTGACCTGAGCTCCCTGCTCGACCAGCTCACCCAGTCCGAACAGATCCCGCTCACGGCAATCACGCAACAGCAGCAGAGCTATCAGACCAAGCTGTCCGCGTACGGTCAGTTGCAGAGCATGCTGGGAGCATTCCAGGCATCGGCCAACCAGCTTGCCAACCCGTCCTTCTTTCAGGCAACCACCGCCAACTCAAGCAGCACTTCTGTGCTGAGCGCGACGGGCAGCAATACGGCGGCCACGGGCACCTATGCCGTCAACGTCACGCAACTGGCGCAGGCACAGTCGATCGTCTCGAAGGGGCAGTCCAGCCAGTCCACGGCGCTCGGTACCGGCACGGTCCATATCGATTTCGGTTCGATCACCGGTGGCACGCTTGACACCAACACGTCCAGCGCGACTTACGGCAAATACACAGGCGCCACGTTCACGGCCAACAGCGGCAGCACCGGCGTCGACATCAGCATCGACAGCAGCAACAACACGCTGCAGGGCGTTGCCGACGCGATCAACAAGGCCAATGCCGGCGTAACCGCGAGCATCATCAACGATGGATCGGGCACGCCCTACCGTCTGGTGATCAACTCGAACAACACAGGCGCCACCAACAGCGTGCGCCTGTCGGTCAACGAAACGGACGGCGGTTCGGCACTTTCGAACCTCGTAGCCTACGACCCGGCCGGCACGCAGAACATGCAGCAGACCGTCCAGGCCCAGAACGCCCAGTTGACGGTCAACAACATCGCCATCCAGAGCGGCACCAACACGGTGACCGGTGCAGTGGCCGGCGTGACGATGAACCTGGCGCAGACGGGCACGAGCAACGTGACGGTCCAGCGCGATACAAACTCGATCGTGACCGGTGTGCAGGCCTTCGTCACGGCCTACAACAACCTCCAGAGCACGGCCGCCTCGCTGTCCGCCTATGACCCGAGCACGCAGACGGGGTCGCCGCTGACGGGCGACACTACGCTGCGCGTGATCCAGTCCCAGCTGCGTAACGTGCTTAACACGCCGCAAACCGGCAATGCGTTCACCAACCTGACCCAGGTCGGCATTTCGTTCCAGAACGACGGCACGATGGCGCTGGACACCTCCAAGCTGACCACGGCGCTGAACAACAATACGGGCGCAGTAGCCAGCCTGTTCGGCAATACCGACGGTACAAGTGGTTACGGCAACCAGATCAGCACGCTGGTCAAGAACCTGACCAGCAGCACTGGCGCGCTAACGACTGCAACAGCCGGCATCAACAGTACCCTCAAGGATCTCGGGAACCAGTACACTGCGACCCAGACGCAAATCAACACTACCATCGCGAACTATCGGACGCAGTTCCAGCAGTTGGACGTGCTCATGTCGCAGATGCAGAGCACCAGCACGTACCTGACACAGCAGTTCGACGCCATGAACAGCACCAGCAGCAGCAAGAAGTAAAGCCCGTTACCAGCAGGAGTCATCATGTTCGCCCGCAAGGCTGTCAATGCCTACGCCCAGGTCGGTGTCGAAACCGGAGCCATGAGTGCCAGCCCGCACCAGCTGATCGTCATGCTGTACGACGGTGCGCGCGCGGCCATCGCCCGCGCCAAGTTCCACATGGCGGCAGGCGATATCCCCGCAAAGGGCAAGGCCATCTCGATGTCGATGAGCATCATCGACAACGGCCTGCGCGCCGTGCTCGACCACACGGCAGGCGGCGAAATTTCCGCCGACCTCGAACGGCTCTACGATTTCATGTCGCGCCAGCTCATGCTGGCAAACCTGAACAACGACGTGGCGCTGCTCGATCAGGTGGACACCCTGCTACAGGATTTGTCGAGTGCCTGGGCGCAGATCGCCAACCCGGCGTCCAGCGAAGCGGCTGCGCTGCAGCCGATGGCCGCCAACGGCTGATTTCCATCGGAAACTGCGATGACATACTCCAACATGCCAGCCACACCCTCGATCGTCCAGATCTACGAGGAACTCGTGCTGCTCTCCGAGCAAATGCTCGAAGCCGCCCGTCATGGCAACTGGGACGCGATGACCGAAGTCCAGCGCGTCTACGTGGCGCAGGTCGAAACGCTCCGCCTCAAGGATGGGCAAGCACCCGCGTCGCTGCAGGAGCGCATGCAGCGCCAGGCGCTGCTGGCCAAGCTGCTGGCGCACGATGCCGCGATCCGCGACCTGGTGATGCCTCAGCTTGAACAGCTCGGCACGCTGATCGGCAACGCGCGCCGCCGCCGCGACGTAAACGAGGCCTACGGCGTTTCGGCCTGACAGGCGCCATCATCTTGATGGCGCCTCGCTAAAGTAGTTGCTCGTCGCGCTTCGCCAACGCTCCCTGTCGCGGCCCGTTCCATGTCCATACCCATTCATTCCCAGACCGATGCAGGCCAGCTCGCCCGTAGCGACCTGCTGACGCAAAGGACTGCACTGGCCGTCGACAAACTGGCGGCGCTGATGCCGGTCCAGGACACGGCCGAAACCAGCTCACGCGATACCAGCACCAATCTCGGCAGCACTGGCCGCGTGCCCGGCGCTCGACCAGGCGATGCCTCGGCCGGCAATGGCGCCACCGCCACGCCCGGCTCCACGCGCGAGACGCTGAGTTCCGCCGCGCGCACGATTCTCGATCTGTTTGCGAATGCCGACGGCGAAGCCGCGCCGCTGGCTTCGGCATCACCGCTGGCCACGCGCACGGAAATGCAATCGGCGCCACTGCTGGCCACGAAGCTTGCAACGCTGCTCGATCAGAGCGGCATGTTCTACGAAGCGCATCTCGCCGAATGGGTGAGCGGAGCGCGTACGCTCAAGGACATCGCGCGTGAGCCGCAGGCCCAGCTTGCACGGCCCACGCCGGGCAATCCCGGCGCCACACTCCCGACAGCAGCCGACGAACCACTGCATCAGCTTCTGGCGCTGCCCTACTCTCCACGCGATGCCGCCGACACGGCGCACACCGCGTTGCTGGCGGCTGCCCGCACGGGCCTGTCCGATGCGCCAGACGCGGATGCGGCCCTGACTGGCCGCGCCGGCAACCCCACGCAGGGTGCCGCGCAGACTGGTGGCGGCACCGGCCCAATGGCCAATCGGCAGGCCGATGCTTCGTCGTTCGGTCGCCACCCGCCGGCTACGCGCACGATCACCGTGGGCGACCCGATTCCCGGGCCTGACGGCGCGCGCACACAATCGCTGCATGCGGCGCAGTCCTACGCCGATGTCGCCCATGCCGGCGATCCGCCACGCGCGCCACTGCTGCCATCGCACGCTTCCCCGCCAGACACAGCTGCCGCACCGCAACCACAGGGGCCGGTTGTGCATCCTGCTACCGAAGGCCTGATGCGCCAGCAGCTCGAGCTACTGGCCGCCCAGCAGTTTCGCTGGCAGGGCGAAGCGTGGGCTGGTACGCAGATGTCGTGGGAGGTTTCACCGGAACGCGCCGACGAGGATGGCTCCGGTGCGCAGGCACGCGCACGCAACTGGACCACGCGGATTGTCGTGCAGATGCCCGGCATCGGCGTCGTCGAAGCCAACCTGACTTTGTCCCCCACCACGCTCGATGTGCGCGTCAATGCGCCGCTGGACGACACGGTCTCGCGGCTCAATGCCGCCATCCCCGACCTGCATGGCCGGCTTGCCGCAAGCGGTTTCGTTGTGGGTCAGATCACGGCACGTGCCGACACGGCGCCGCTGGAAGCAGGAGCGTCATCATGAACGACACGTCGCGCGGCGCCGCGGTGGCGCTGTCATACGAAGAAGGCGAAAGGGCTCCGCGCGTGGTGGCCAAGGGCTATGGCGTAACCGCCGATTCGATCGTCGCGCGCGCGCAGGAGGCCGGCGTCTACGTCCACAACTCGCCGGCGCTGGTCAACCTGCTGATGCAGGTGGACATGGATTCCCAGATTCCGCCGCAGCTTTACCTGGCGGTGGCGCAACTGCTGGCGTGGCTGCACCAGATCGAGGACGGCGCCTCCAACCGGGCCTGATCCAGCCGGCGCATCACGCGCGAACTCTGTCCAACCAGAAGCTCGGCAATCTGGGCAGATTCGGCAAACGCATCCAGATAGGCCGTCATGCGCCGAGTATCGATCAGCGCGCACCGGCTATCGGTAGCGGTGTGATGTTCATGAGGTCATCCAACGGACACCCGCGACGGCGGCGGCGGTCATGTACGCGTCGATCTGCCGCCAGGTCATGTTCGCCATGTCACCCTGCGGCGCCTGATACCAGCTTGCCGTGGCGGCTAGCGCCTGTTCGAGTTGCCAGACAGGCCGCCAGCCGAGTTTTCCGCGTGCCCGCGCGCTGTCGAGGTACAACAGGTTCGCCTCGTGCGGACGTGGCGCTGCACTGACATGCCAGTCGAGCGCGGGCCAATGGCTCTGCATTGCGCCCAGCACGCTTTCAACCGTGCGGTTGTCCGCCTCGGAGGGCCCGAAATTCCAGGCGTCGGCGCAATCGGCATCACCCTGCAGCAGCCGCTGCCCAAGCAGCAGATAGCCGGACAGGCAATCGAGCACATGCTGCCACGGGCGTGTAGCACCCGGCGACCGGATTTCGAGCAATTCGCCACGCGACACGGCGCGGACAAGATCGGGGATGAGCCGGTCCTCGGACCAGTCCCCACCCCCGATCACATTGCCTGCACGCGCGGTTGCCAGAAGCGGCGCACCCGTCTGCGCGAAGAAGCTCTGACGGTAGCTGGCCGCTACAAGCTCGGCCCCCGCCTTCGAGGCGCTGTAGGGATCATGGCCGCCTAGCCGGTCCGCTTCGCGATAGCCCCAGGACCACTCCTGGTTCGCGTAGACCTTGTCGGTGGTAACTGCGACCACGGCCCGCACGCCGGGATGCCGGCGGCAGGCGTCCAGCACGTTGGCGGTGCCCATGACGTTGGTCGACCAGCTTTCGAGCGGATCACGATAGGATGCGCGCACCAGCGGTTGCGCAGCCAGATGGAACACGATCTCGGGTTGGCCTTGCACGAATGCGGCATCGACGGCGGCGATATCGCTTACGTCGCCGCGCAAGTCATTGCAGGCCGCCGAGCGGTCAAGGCCGAGCAAGCCCCAGTGATTCGGCGCCGTAGCTGGCGGCAGCGCCAGCCCCGTGACCTGAGCGCCAAGCATATGCAGCCATTGCGCCAGCCAGCTCCCCTTGAAGCCCGTGTGACCGGTCACCAGGACGCGGCATCCACGGTAGATATCGCCAAAGCACTTCACGTCCAAACCTTCCAAGGCGGATTGCCGGAAGTCCAGAGCTGCTCCAGCAGATTCTTGTCGCGCAGCGTATCCATGGGCTGCCAGAAGCCGCGATGCGAAAACGCGTGCAGATCGCCCTGCTGCGCAAGCCGGATCATCGGTTCAGCCTCCCAGGCAGTGCTGTCGCCGTCGATCAGGTCGATCACCGACGGCTCCAGCACGAAATAGCCACCATTGATCCACGCTCCGTCACCGGCCGGCTTCTCCTGGAACTTGCGCACTTCCGACCCGTGCATGTCGAGCGCACCGTAGCGGCCCGGCGGCTGGATCGCCGTCACGGTGGCGGGCTTGCCATGGCTCAGGTGGAAGTCGAGCAGCGCGCGGATATTGACGTCCGAAACACCATCGCCATACGTGAAGCAGAACGGCTCGTTGTCGAGATACTCGCGCACGCGCTTGAGGCGGCCGCCGGTGATCGTGTGCTCGCCGGTATCCACCAGCGTAACGCGCCACGGCTCCACGTGCCGCTGCAGCACTTCCATCTGGTTGTGCTTCATGTCGAAGCGAACGTCCGACATGTGCAGGAAGTAGTTGGCGAAATACTCCTTGATGATGTAGCCCTTGTAGCCGAGGCAGATCACGAAGTCGTTGATGCCGTAGTGCGAGTACGTCTTCATGATGTGCCAGAGGATCGGCTTGCCGCCGATCTCGATCATCGGCTTCGGCCGCAGGTGCGACTCTTCCGAGATACGCGTGCCGAGTCCGCCGGCCAGGATCACTGCCTTCATGCTGCCACCTCTTCGGCTTGCTGCGTGCGCGCGGGCACGCCGGTAATCTCGTGGATAGACGGCACCGGCATTGCCTCGACAAAAGCGAGGTCGAGGCCAAACGACTCCTGCAGGAAGCCAGCCAGCACCGACTTGTCCCGATCGAGTTCGTCCAACCGGGCAAGCAGCAATCGGTACAGCGGTAGCGAGTACTTGCGCAGCACAGCGCTGTCGATCAGCAGCTCCAGCGCGCCGGGCTTGTCGCCCTCCTGGTACAGCAGTTCGGATAGCGCGTAGGCCACCAGCCAGTGCTTGTTCCACTTGGCGGAGATGTTCTCGAGAACATTGGTCAGCCCTTCAGCGTCGTGGTTCACCATGGCTTCAACGGCCGAAGTCAAGATCTGCTCCATCGGAATCCATTGCCCGCTGAAGAAAAAGCCGTCGCCCGCAGGACGGTCCAGCCGGCCCGGCGTCCGGTATGCGGATACCCAGCCCTCCATTTCGCCCTCCAGCCAGCGGCACAGACCCGCGGCATCGAAGAGCGCGCTGTTCTCGAACATTGGCCGGATCGACATGCGCAGTGCGTTCAGTTGCGCCACGTCCGAAGCCAGCGACACAGCGGTCTCGATGTACTGTTCGTTGGTCTCGCAAGCCAGGTCAGATAGCCCCACGGCCTTGAGGTATGACGCAGAAATTCTCTCGTGGCAGGCGCTTCCGGCGATGCTGACGATCGGCACGCCCATCCACAGTGCGTCACAGGCGTTGGTCCCACCGGTCAGCGGTACGGTGTCCAGCACGATATCGATGCGGTGGTAGAGCAAATACTGGTTGGGGCCTTCGCGCGGCACACAGATCACGCGATCCGTATCGATGCCTGCGGCTGCCATGCGCTCCAGCAACGGCAACCGGACGGTATCGTTCTGGAGCCCGGCGCACTCGACCAGGAACCTGGCCTCGGGGCAGCGGGCCAGCACACCTGCCCAGAGCCGGAGCGTCCGCTGGCTGATCTTCGCAAGGTTGACGCAGCAGCCGAACGTAACATAGCCATTCTCCAGCGCCGGCGTCGGCCGCGTCCGGTAGTTAGCGGCATAGGCGATAAGCGGACGCGCCACTAGCGGGGAATACGCCATCATCGAGACCGGTGCTCGTAGCAACTTCTCGGTGTGAAACGCCTCATTGCCGACAGGATCTGTCACGGCATCCGTGAGCCGATAGTCCATGGTGGGCAATCCGGTGGAGGCCGGATAACCGAGCCACGTGACCTGGGTCACGGCCAGACGGTGGGCCATGTAGCCCAGCGGCGTGTTCCGCGTATAGCCACCGAGATCGATCAGCACATCGAGCCGGTCCGCGCGCACCCTATCCACGATCTCGGTGCCGGACTTGCCGGCAAGCTCGACGAAGCTCTCCACGTGATAGCGGATCTTCTGCGTGATGTTGTCCATATGTCCGTTCAGCGAATAGGCGAAGACCTGCACGCGGGTGTGATCGATATTCGCCAGGAACGGAATGATGAAGTACGCACACGCGTGATTGACGAGGTCGTTGGAGATCAGGCCCAGCCGTATCCGGCCGCTATCAGAGGGCTTGATCACCTCCGTGGCGTTGCGCGGCATCAGCAGGGCCGCGCAGGACTCGGCCTCGCGACGCAGGTCCAGCCCTGTTGTGTTCTCGTCGAACAGCATCACGAACAGCAGTATCAGGCGTATCAACGGCTCGTTCGGCGAAATCCGGATCGCCTCTTGCAGCGCACTAACGGCTTCCGTCACGTGGCCCGTTTCCTTCATGGCATTGGCATACGCCGTCAGCGCGGCCGTCTTCCCCGGGGCTAACGCTCGGGCGCGCAGCGCTGCCTCGGTCGCACCCGGGTAGTCCTGCAAGCCGAGGTGGAGAGCCGAGTAGGCGACCCACGCTTGCCACATTGGCGTGTTCTTCGCGATAGCCGGTTCAAGCACTGCCTTTCCCTCGGCATATCGGCCTAGCGCCATCAGGACCTCGCCAGCCAGCGAGCGCAGCTCATCATCGTCCGCAAACCGGTCGATCCCCTGCTCGGCAGCGCGCAATGCCAGGTTCTTGTCACCAAGCCGCAACCAGCTGACCCCACGTAGGAAGTGGGTGCGAGGCGAGTCAAAGCCGTGTTCCTCGGCGCGTGCTGCCAGGCGAATGCAGTCCTTGTACTGTTCTGCCTTGAAGCGCGACTCGGCCTTGGCGAGATATTTGGACGCCTTCTCGGCGTAGTAGCTGTCATGCATGATGGGAGCCCGGCGCCGCGCGGCCTCCCACGCAAAACGCCTTTCCAGTTTGAGTCCGCGCAGATTACTGCTGCCGCTGCTACGCCCATTTGGCGAACTCGCGCCGAAAACCTCGGCAATTCAACCAATCATGAAAACCACCGGCGGGAATGGGTCTCCGGCACCTCGATCATCGGACGCAGCCACATTGGCAACTTCTCTGCGCTGTCCATCGGCACGCAGGTAGTGAACCGCGATACGCCGGGAGATTGCACGGTGTTTGGCGCCGAAGGCGGGGATCTGGCGTTCAAGCCGCGCAGCCATCGCTACGCGGAAGAGATCTTCTGTCTGTGATGTCCCGGAGGGGACGCCCGCGGCACGCGCGCGCCGCGGGTTTTGCCGTCCTGAGTGACGCTCAGACGGTCATGTTCATCATTTCCTGATAGGCCGTCGTCAGGCGGTTGCGCACCTGCACGGCGGTCTGGAACGAGATGTTGGCCTTCTGCATGTCGATCATCACGTCGTTGAGCGACACACCGGGCTTGCCCAGTTCAAATGCCTCCGCCTTGCCGTAGGCACGGTCCTGCGTGGCGTTCAGGCGTTGCAGCGAGCGCTGCAGTTCGCCGGAAAAGCTTTCCGTGGCAGCCGTGGCCGCCTGCGTAGTGGTGCCGCCGCCAGCCACCTGCGCCAGGCCGCGCAGTTGCTGGAGCATGCCCTCGATGGAAGAAATCGTCATGACGCGTCCGGGTCCATAAGTCAGGGTTGACGGACGACGTGCACGATAAATCACACATCATCCAGTTTCAGCCCTCGCACTGTACTGATCCGCCCGCACTGACCAAAGGACGAAATCGGCGGGAAAACCTCCCCTATTCAGCCGATTGTCATGGGCGCTTGTGGCCGATCATCGCTACCGTGCCGGATCTGGCGGAACAGCCGCGTCCCTTGCAGCCCGCCCCCGGCCAATGAATATCAACTATCGCGGGAGTGCGCGTGTTTTTTCAGCAGCGTGATTTGAGCCGTGCCGGAATGAATAACGGCAGCAAAGGCCAGAGTGGCAAGGGCAGGGTTAGCCCTGTCGAGCCGGAGACGCTCGCATGAACGCGACCGCAACCCTGCCTAACAGCGCGGCCCTGCTGGAAAAGGTCAAGGCCAATCCGCGCCTGCCCATGATGCTGGGCGGCGCCGCGCTGGTGGCGGCCATCGCCGTGGGCGTGATGTGGTCCCGCGCGCCCGATTACAAGGTTCTCTATTCCAATCTGTCGGAGCGCGACGGCGGTGCCGTGATCCAGTCGCTCCAGCAGATGAACGTGCCGTACAAGTTCGCCGAGGGCGGTGGCGCGGTCATGGTGCCCGCCGAGAAGGTGCATGAGACGCGCCTGCGCCTGGCCGGTCAGGGCCTGCCCAAGAGCGGCACCACGGGCATGGAACTGATGGACAACCAGAAGTTCGGCATCAGCCAGTTCGCCGAACAGGTCAACTACCAGCGCGGCCTGGAAGGCGAGCTGGCCCGCTCTATCGAATCGATCGGTGCCGTCCAGGCGGCACGCGTGCACCTGGCCATCCCCAAGCCCACGCTTTTCGTGCGCGAGCGCCAGAAGCCGACCGCATCGGTCGTCCTTCAGCTGTATCCGGGCCGTGCGATTGATGAAGGCCAGGTGGCCGCCATCACGCACCTGGTGTCGTCCAGCGTGCCGGAACTGACGCCCAAGTCCATTTCCATCGTCGACCAGCATGGCAACCTGCTGTCGGGCAACAGCGACCGGTCGCTCGATGCCACCCAGCTCAAGTTCGTGCAGCAGGTGGAGCAGAACTACGTGAAGCGCGTGGAGTCGATCCTCGTGCCGATCCTCGGCAAGGACAACGTCCACGCCCAGGTCACGGCCGACGTCGACTTCTCGTCCGTGGAGCACACCGACGAGAGCTTCAAGCCGAACCAGGACCCGACCAACGCCGCGATCCGCAGCCAGCAGGTCAGCGAATCGAATACGCAGAACTCGGCCCCAGTGGGCGGCGTGCCCGGCGCGCTGTCGAACCAGCCGCCGGCTGCTGCCGTGGCGCCGGTGACCACGCCACAGCCGCCGCGCCAGCCCGGCCAGCCGAATCCGCCAGCACAGGCCAATCAGGCCACCCAGGCAACCCAGACCGCCGAGAAGACCGGCCCGAGCAGCAGCCGCCGCGACGCCACCACCAACTATGAACTCGACCGCACGGTTCGCCACGTGCAGCAGGCCCCGGGCGGCGTGAAGCGCCTGTCGGTGGCCGTGGTGGTGAACTACCGCACCAAGGTCGATGCCAAGGGCAAGCCGGTGACGGAAGCGCTGTCGGCCAAGGAACTGGCGCAGGTCGAAAGCCTGACCAAGGAAGCGATGGGCTTCTCCGCCGATCGCGGCGATTCGCTGAACGTGGTCAACAGCCCGTTCACGAACGACGTCGAGAAGGAACCGGAAGTGCCGGTGTGGAAGCAGCCGCAGATGATCGACCTGGCCAAGACTGGCGTGGGCTATCTGCTGCTGGCACTGCTGGCCGTGTTCCTGTGGTTCAAGGTGGCGCGTCCGGTGCTGCGCAAGTACACCGCGCCGCCGCTGCCCGCGCCCACCGAGACTTCCGCCGCAACCGAAGCCGTTCTGCTGCCGCCGGAAGTGGAAACCAATCCGGAAGTGCTGCGCCTTGCCGCGAAATACGAAAGCGATCTCGCCCTGGTGCGCGACGCCGCGCAACGCGACCCGCGCCTGGTCGCCAGCGTAATCAAGACCTGGATGGCAAATGACGAGGGCTAAGGGAATGACCGAGAAGGGCCTGCAGAGGAGCGCCATCCTGATGATGGCTGTGGGTGAGGATTCGGCCGCCGAAGTCTTCAAGCACCTGTCGCCACGCGAAGTGCAGCAGCTTGGTTCGGCCATGGCCAGCCTGTCGGCGGTGACCCGCGAGGAAATGGCCGAGGTGCTGACCGAGTTCCGCAACGAGACCGAACAGTACCTGGCGCTGAACGTCGACTCCAGTTCGTTCATCAAGAGCGTGCTGAACAAGGCGCTGGGCGAAGAACGCGCGCTGTCGGTGATCGAGGACATCCTCGAATCGCGCGATCCGGGCGGCGGCATCGATTCGCTGAACTGGATGGATGCAACGTCCGTGGCCGAACTGATCAAGGACGAACACCCGCAGATCATCGCCACGATCCTGATCCACCTCGACCGCCAGAAGTCCTCCGAAGTGCTGTCGCTGTTCACGGACCGCCTGCGCAACGATGTGATCCTGCGTATCGCCACGTTCGGCGGCGTACAGCCGGGCGCGCTGCAGGAACTGACCGACGTGCTGACCAAGCTGCTGGCAGGCCAGAGCCTGAAGCGCAGCCGCATGGGCGGCGTCCGCACGGCTGCCGAGATCATCAACCTGATGAGCACGGCCCACGAGGAAGCGGTCATCGACGGCGTGCGCACGCACGACGCCGATCTGGCGCAGAAGATCATCGACGAGATGTTCCTGTTCGAGAACCTGCTGGAAGTGGAAGACCGCGGCATCCAGCGCGTGCTCAAGGAAATCGCCACCGAGTCGCTTATCGTCGCGCTCAAGGGCGCGCCGCAGGAACTGCGCGACAAGTTCATCCGCAACATGTCGACCCGTGCCGGCGAAATGCTTCGCGAGGATCTCGATGCGCTGGGGCCGGTGCGCGTGTCGCAGGTCGAGGCCGAACAGAAGGCAATCCTGCAGGTTGTGAGACGCCTTTCCGAAGCCGGCGAAATCCAGATTGGCGGAGGCGAAGATGCCTACGTTTGACCGCGGCTTTGCCGCCGGCCGTGGCCCGGGCCACGGCGACCCCGGCTTCTTCGGCGCGCCGTCCAGCGGCGGCGGCAATGGAAGCGGAAACGGGAACGGCAAGGACGAAGGGTTCCAGGGCTTTGCCACCCCTGCCCGCGCACGCACGCGTGGCGAAAGCTGGCAGCGCTGGCAGATGGATTCGCTCGATCCGCGCGACGCACTGAAGAAGGCACTCGAGGCCCAGTTGCCCGTGGAGCCGCCTCCCCCGCCCGCAATCGACTTCGAAGCGCTCGATGCGATGCGCGACGGCGCGCGCAAGGAAGGCTACGCGCAAGGCTACAACCAGGGCCAGACCCAGGGCTATGGCGATGGCCACCGCGAAGGCTACGCACGTGGACTGGAATCGGCGCGCAATGAAGCAGCGCGTCTCCAGCAGCTTGCCGCCAACTTCCGCGATGCGCTCGGCCGTGTCGACAACGACATCTCCAACGCGCTGATCGGGCTGGCCCTCGACGTGGCCCGCCAGCTTGTGCGCAAGACCATGGAACTGGACCCGGCCGCATTGCTGCCGGCCGCCCGCGAGCTGCTGGCCGCCGAGCCGCCGCTGTCCGGCGCGCCGTGCCTGCTGCTGAACCCGGACGACGTGACACTGGTGGAAACGCACCTGCGCGGCGAACTGGAAGCCGCTGGCTGGACGCTGCGTGCCGACCCCACGATCGCGCGCGGCGGCTGCATCGCCAGCGCGGCCAGCGGTGAAATGGACGCCAGCCTATCCACGCGCTGGGAGCGCGTAGTCAAGGCACTCGGCCGTAACGACCCGTGGGAGCCGCCGCATGCATGACGAGCAGGCTCAGGTCACTGCGCCCCCCGCTGCAGGCCATGCCGGACGCTGGCGCGATGCGCTGACGGCCGCGTCGGCAAGCGTCGCCGAGATCGACAGCAAGCGCACCTGCGGCCGCCTGACGCGTGCCGCCGGACTGGTGCTGGAAGCCGTGGGCCTGCGCATGCCGGTGGGCAGCGACTGCCTGATCGAACTGCCGTCCGGCCAGCATTCGCACGGCGGCCCGCGCACGGCCGAAGCCGAAGTCGTCGGCTTTGGCGCCGACCGCCTGTACCTGATGCCGCAATCGGACGTGGCCGGCCTGGTGCCGGGTGCCCGCGTCTACCCGCTGGAACCTTCGCCGCTGCCCAGTGGCGTGGCCGCGCCGCGTGAACCGGGCTCGAAGCGCCTGCCCGTTGGCGATGGCCTGCTGGGCCGCGTGCTCGATGCCGCCGGCCGTCCGCTGGACGGTCTGGGCCCGATCACCGCCGCCAGCGAAGTGCCGCTGGCCGGTATGCAGATCAACCCGCTGACACGCGCGCCGATCGAAACCGTGCTTGACACGGGCGTGCGTGCAATCAACGGCATGCTCACGGTTGGGCGCGGCCAGCGCATGGGCCTGTTCGCGGGCTCTGGCGTCGGCAAGAGCGTGCTGCTGGGCATGATGGCGCGCTATACGAACGCTGACGTCATCGTGGTGGGCCTGATTGGCGAGCGCGGCCGCGAAGTGAAGGAATTCATCGAGAACATCCTTGGCGAGGAAGGCCGCAAGCGTTCGGTGGTGGTTGCCGCGCCGGCAGACTGCTCGCCACTACTGCGCATGCAGGGCGCCGCCTATGCCACGCGGCTGGCCGAGTACTTCCGCGACAAGGGGCAGCACGTGCTGCTGATCATGGATTCGCTTACGCGTTACGCGATGGCCCAGCGCGAGATCGCGTTGGCCATCGGCGAGCCGCCCGCTACCAAGGGCTATCCGCCGTCGGTATTCGCCAAGCTGCCGACGCTGGTGGAGCGCACCGGCAACGGCCCCGAGGGCGGCGGTTCGATTACCGCGTTCTATACGGTGCTGACCGAGGGTGACGACCAGCAGGACCCGATCGCCGACTCAGCGCGCGCCATTCTGGACGGCCACATCGTGCTGTCCCGCAGTCTTGCCGAGGCCGGCCACTATCCGGCCATCGACGTTGAAGCATCGATCAGCCGCGCCATGACGGCCCTGATCGACGCGCCGCAGTTTGCCTCAGTGCGGCGCTTCAAGCAGTTGATGTCGCGCTACCAGCGCAACCGCGACCTGATCAGCGTCGGCGCCTATGTGCCGGGCAGCGATCCGGAACTTGATCTCGCGATTCGCATGCACTCGCGCATGGAGGCCTTCCTGCAGCAGGACATCCACGAGCGCGCCGATTACGGCAGCTCGATCGCCCAGCTGCACGATCTCTTCGAGAGGATGCACCATGGTTAAGCACAATCCGCTGAACACATTGGCCGATCTTGCCCAGGACAACACGGACAAAGCCGCGCGCGAACTTGGCCGGCTGCAGGGGCTGCGCACGCAGGCCGAGCAGCAGCTGAACGCGTTGACGCAGTACCGTCACGAGTACCGCACGCGCATGCAGGCGATTGCGGCGGAGGGCATGACGTCGAGCCGCTGGCACGATTTCTCGCGCTTCCTTGACTCGCTCGACCATGCCATCCGCCAGCAGACCACCGCGCTGGACAGGGCCGAGGCCGACCTGCTGGCCGGCCGCGCCAACTGGCAGCAGCAGAAGCGTCGCCAGAACTCGTTCGATACGCTGATCACGCGCGCGGAAACACGCGAGCAGCAGATCTCCGCCCGGCGCGAGCAGCGCGCCAATGACGAATATGCGGCCCGCATCGCCCGCCAGCCGGCGAGCGGCCACAACTGATCCGACGAAGAGAACATGATCGATATCAGCCAGATTCTCGGCAATGCCGCGCTCAAGAACCTGACCCCGTCCAGCACGGCCAATTCCACCGGGACGGACGCCAACGCGTTCCAGGACGCCCTCTCTCGCGCGCGCGACAGCAGCCAGCAGAATGCGCAGGCATCCTCGTCGGCCAGCAAGGCACCGGCCAAGGACTCCAGCCAGAACAGCACGCCCAAGGACAACTCGGCACAAGGCAGCGGACAGCAGGCGCAGCAGAGCGCGCAGGCCAGCGCGCCGCAGCAGAAGGATTCGGGCAAGACCGCACAGGGCAACGCGAAGGACGACAGCGAGCAAGGCAGCGACGATGGCTCCACCGTGTCGAGCGATGCGCAAGCCGCCGCTGCGGCACTGGCCGCTGCAATGCTGGCCCAGCACACGGCACCGGCCACGCCGACGCCCGCTGGTGCAGCTGCGGCCGATGCAGCAAGCCTGGCCGCAACCGGCGGCCTGCCGACAGCAGCACAGGCTGCCACGGCAGCAAACGCGGCAACCACCACTAACGCCCCGGCGAATCCTGCCGCCGATGCCGCCGCACTGCTCGCGCAGGCAGCCACCACGGATTCCGCCGCGAAGGCCGCCACGCCGAGCCCGGCGGACACGCTGGCCACCATCGCCCAGCAACGCGCCGCGCTGCAGAACAACACGCCGACCGCCGCTGACAAGATCGCCGCCACGTTGACCGCACCGGCCCAGACCGCAGCGCAGGATGCGCGTGGTCAGGGTGCCGGCCAACAGCAGGCAGGACTCGGCCATGGTGCCCAGCCGCAACTGCAGGCGGACACCACGCAAGGCAATGCACAGCCGGCCGCAACTCCGTATGCGGCGGCGCAGGCCAGCGCACGTACCGGCGAGGCCGCCGATACCGGCGCCACCAACCCGGGCAGCGCGGCGATGATGGCGTCGGCACTGGCCGCGCAAACGCAATCGAATGCCGCACAGGCCACGGCCGCCGCCGCTGCCGCGCGCCCGGCCATCGCCCCCAATGTCGGCGACAACCAGTGGGCGCAGGCACTGGGCCAGCAGATGGTTCGCCTGTCCACGCAAGGCAGCCAGACCGCCGAACTCGACCTGAACCCGCCCAACCTGGGCCCGCTCAAGGTCGTGCTCAACATGGTCAACGACCAGGCCCAGGCGCAATTCGTCTCGCCCCACCAGGCCGTGCGCGCCGCGGTGGAAGCCGCGCTGCCGCATCTGCGCACGTCGATGGCCGAAGCAGGCATCCAGCTTGGCAATACGTCGGTCGGCTCGGATGGTTTTGCACAGGCCGGCAACGGCGGTCAGCAACAGCAGCAACGCCAGACCAATGGCAGCGCCTTCGCCCAGGCCGCTGGCCTGACGCAGGACACATCGGTGGCCGACACGGCCCCGGCACCGCGCGTGCCACGTACGCTGGCGCGCGGCGAAGTGGATACGTTCGCCTGATCGAGCGGTTCATCGGTTTGCGTCGGTTTGCTCCCCTCTCCCGCAGCGCGGGAGAGGGGGCGGGGGAGAGGGTGCAGCGGTTCAAGTTGGCACCAACGGCAAGCAGAACCGCATTGCCCTCTCCCCCGCCCCCTCTCCCATTGCATGGGAGAGGGGAGAACGCCGCGGGCATATCGAAGGCTGTTCGGTTCTCCCCCTCTTCCACAATGCGCTGCTGGAGGGGAGAAAAGCTGCGGGCTAGAGCACTGTCCGAAAAGCCGAGAGGGCCTTTGTTGTCTGTACAAGGCCCTGTTTCAGGAGGGTCTCCAGGAATTGGTCGGCACTCAGCGGCGGACTCTTCAGGACTGCACGTTGGCGCTGCGCCGCTGCGAGCACCACGCCCATGTCGAGATCGATCAGGTTATCGACGAACTCATCAGGATGCTGGGCCTCGATGCCGAAGCGACCGAGCGCTTCGGCAGGAAAATCCTTGAGATTGAACGTCACAATGACGCTCGCACCGCAGCGAATGGCTGCAGCGAGGACGTGACAATCATCGGGATCCGGAAGATCGAGACCAGAGATCAGACCTTCGTGACCGGTCACCACGCTGTCCGCGATTGCGCGGTCCATCAGGTCCGAGGTTCTGTCGAGCTGCGCGCGCGTCAAATGCGGCCGGTTAAGCAGAAGGTTGCGCTTCCATTCGTCATGGATTTGCCTGCTCCATCGCGCGCGAAAGCGCCCGGATAGCCCAAGGCGCATCAGGAAGTCCCGCAGTGGCGCGGGATAGAGCACGCAGGCATCGTAGATTGCAGTAAAAGTTGAGCATCTCATTCGTAGCCCATGCCCAGGGCCTGGGCTTCTCGGGCCAGTTCCGTCATCGCAGCCTCGCTGGCTTCGTCACGCGCCGATTTATACGCCATCACATCTGCAAAGCGTACGCGCCTGTGCTTGCCGGTTCGATGAAACGGCAGCTCGCCATCTTCGAGCAGCTTGACGAGAAACGGTCTGGACACGCCGAGCAGGTCCGCAGCTTCCTGGGTCGTCAGTTCGGCATGAACGGGTACGACCTGCACGGCATTGCCGGCCGCCAGTTCCGCCAGGATATCGAGCAGCAAGCGTAGTGCCGAGGTAGGCAGTTCGATTTGATGCGCCTCATTCTTCTCATCGAGAATCTGGATGCGCTGTGTGTCAATGTGTGTCGAGAGGTAGGCGGCCAGATCGCGCCGGCCCCGCATCGCGGCCTGCACTTCGTGTTCGACGGGTAATGTCACGCGCGTGTCAACTTTGGTGGTCATGGCATGGCTCCAACTGGCCGCAGCAATTTTTGGATGTTCGCAGCGTAATCGAAATAAACGAAATTCGCAATAAACGAAACGGCGGATTTCGCCGTCGGAGTCTGCCCGCCGGTATCATCGAGGCGCAGCCCCGCCCCCACCATGACCTTCGATCTCTTCGACGCCCTTCCCGCCGACCCTGATGCCACGCCAGCCGTTGAACCGCTGGCGCCTGGCGCGGTGGTATTGCGTGGATTCGCGCGGGATACCGGGCCGGATTTGCTGGCTGCGGTGCAAGCCGTCAGCGCCGAAGCGCCGTTCCGGCATCTGATCACGCCGGGTGGGCTGCGCATGTCGGTGGCCATGACCAACTGCGGCGAGCGTGGCTGGGTGTCGGATCGCACTGGTTATCGCTACGATCCCGTCGATCCGGAATCGGGGTGTACGTGGCCGCCCATGCCGCCCGTGTTGCGGTCACTGGCCGAACGCGCGGCCGAGGCAGCAGGCTATACAGGCTTTGCACCCGACGCCTGCCTGATCAACCGTTACCTGCCCGGTACACGGCTATCGCTCCATCAGGATCGCGACGAACTGGATCTGCGCGCGCCGATCGTCTCGGTGTCGCTGGGCCTGCCTGCCATCTTTCTGTGGGGCGGCCTGCGCCGCGCCGACCGGCCGAGCCGGTTGCGGCTGGCGCATGGCGATGTAGTGGTCTGGGGCGGGCCGTCACGGCTGGTCTTTCACGGCATTGCGCCACTGGCCGACGGCGATCACGCGCTGACCGGCAACGAACGCATCAACCTGACGTTTCGCAAGACCCGGTAGAACGCCAGGAGCAGTTGCCTGCACAACGATACAACCACTACGATAGCGGCACTGCACCATCACGAAAACAACGCCGGCGCCACGATAAGCCCGGCCGTCTGCGAGACAAACCCCGATGTCAGCCTCTTCCGGCCAGTCAGGCCACGCCGAGCCACAGCAAGAGAAGCAGCAAGACAAGCAGCAGGAAACCGCGGCCCCCAAACCCGCGCCGCTTGGCGGCCGCCCTGCCGATTCGATCCGTGCCGCACTGCTGATCGCCGCCTGCACCAGCGCGGTCTGGATTGCCGGACACTCGCTGCATGTGCCGCCCGCGCTGATCTGGGCCGGGGCGCTTGTGCTGTCGACGGTCTGCTGCTGGGCGGTGGGCGTGCTGCCGGAGCCCACCGCGACGCTGCTGTTCTTCCTGAGCGCCGTGATATTCCATATCGCGCCGCCGAAGGTTGTGTTCTCGGGGTTCACGTCCACCGCGTGGTGGCTGATGTTCGGCGGCGCCGTCACCGGCGTGGCGTTGCGCAATACCGGGCTGGCGCTGCGGCTGGCCGACATCATCTTCCACAAGCGCGTAGGCACCTACCCGCAGGTGATCACCACCGTGGCGCTCAGTGCCGTCGGCCTGGCCTTCCTGATGCCGTCCACCACGGGCCGGGTGCTGCTGCTGATGCCGATCGTACTGGCGCTATCGGACCGCCTGGGTTTTGCGCCGGGCTCCAATGGCCGCATCGGCATGGTGTTGACCACTGCGGCCGCCAGCTACATGCCGCCCACGGCAATCCTGCCCGCCAACATTCCTAACAGCGTACTGCTGGGCGCCGCCAGTTCGCTCTACAACATCAACCTGAGCTACGGCAGTTACCTGTTGCTGCATTTCCCCGTACTCGGCGTGCTGAAGACGGCGGTGCTGATCTGGGTGGTGTGCCGGATGTTTCCCGAAAACGGGCCGATGGCACCGCAGCCCGCCAGTGCGCGCTCGGCGCTGGGTGTGCAGGAGCGCGTGCTGGCGATCATCCTGGCGCTGGCCGTGGCGGGTTTTGCCACGGATGCCTGGCACGGCATCTCGCCCGCGTGGATCTCGCTGGCCGCATGTATCGTGTGCCTGCTGCCGGGTATCGGGCTGGTATCCCCGAAAGCCATGGCCGAGCAGGTGCATCTGGTGCCGCTGATCTATGTGGCGGGGTTCCTGGGGCTTGGCGCGGTGGTGGAATCGACGGGACTGGGCAGCGCGATCAGCGCCGGCATGCTGCACTGGCTGCCGCTAACACCGGGACATACTGCCGCAAACGTCGCGACGATCGGCGCAATGGGTTCCATCATCGGCATGATGTCCACACTGCCGGCACTACCGGCCGTGCTGACGCCGCTTGCGGGGGATCTCGCCCGCGCCACCGGCCTGCCACTTGAATCGGTACTGATGCTGCAGGTGCCGGTGTTTTCCACCGTGCTCTTCCCGTACCAGTCACCGCCGATCATGATCGCGATGCAACTTGGCGGCGTGGGCCTGCGGCACGGCACGCGGCTGTGCCTGGCAATGACGGCGATCACGCTTGTGGTGCTGCTGCCGCTGGATTATTTCTGGTGGCGTCTGCTTGGTTACCTGCCGTGAAAGCTCACCATTCGAAGCGGTCTATCTCCGTGTCGTCCATCGCGCGCGGCTCCACCAACAGGTCCAGTTCATAGGCCGCCAGCAGCGCCAGCAACTGCGCCACGCTGATCATCTCCGGGTTCAGTTCCAGGTGTGACATGCGGCTCTGGCTCATGGCCAGCCTGGCGGCGGCGTCGGCCTGGGTCAGTCCCGCTACCTTTCGAGCACCCTGAAGCACCTGGCCGAGTTGCTCGCTGCTAGTAATCATGACTCTCGACATGGCCGGCTACCGGTTAGGAAGTATCCGAAAGCTATCAGCCCACGAACATTGATGACAAATTCCACGCCAATTCCCGTGAAATTTGTGATGTATAACGTGATTTTTCTGTCGCGCAATCCCAACCTGCGCATATCTGCCTTGCATTGACGCCCCATTGCATCGGTGATTAAATCAGCCGAACAACAGTCATACGACAACTGATGACTGCGATGACAGCAACGGTGGAAGAGACAAGATGACGGCTCACAGAAAGACGCCGGACACGCTCCGCAGCGCGCGCTGGTTTGCGCCTGACGACCTGCGATCGTCCGGGCATCGCTCGCGGATCATGCAGATGGGCTACTCGCCCGATGAATGGATGGGCAAGCCGCTCATTGCGATCATCAACACATGGTCCGACATCAACCCGTGCCACGCGCACTTCAAGCAGCGCGTGGACGACGTCAAGCGCGGCATCCTGCAGGCCGGTGGTTTCCCAGTGGAACTACCGGCCATTTCTTTGTCCGAAAGCTCGGTCAAGCCGACCACAATGCTCTACCGCAACCTGCTGGCCATCGAAGCCGAGGAGTTGATCCGTTCGCATCCGATCGACGGCGCAGTGCTGATGGGTGGCTGCGACAAGACCACGCCGGGCCTGCTGATGGGCGCGACCAGCGCAGGCGTACCGGCCATCTACGTGCCTGCCGGACCGATGCTGCGCGGCAACTACAAGGGCACGGTGCTTGGCTCCGGCTCGGACGGGTGGAAGTACTGGGACGAGCGCCGCGCGGGCAATATCAGCAAGGCCGAGTGGATCGGCATCGAAGGTGGCATTGCGCGCAGCCATGGCACCTGCATGACGATGGGCACGGCCAGCACGATGACGGCTATCGCCGAGACCATCGGCATGACGCTGCCTGGTGCCTCGTCGATTCCCGCTGCGGACGCCAACCACATCCGCATGTGTTCCGAATCCGGCCGCCGCATCGTCGACATGGTCTGGGAAGACCTGACGCCAGCACGCATCCAGACGCACAGGTCTTTCGAGAATGCGATCGCCGTGGCCATGGCCATGGGCTGTTCGACCAACGCGATCATTCACGTCATCGCCATGGCGCGCCGCGCGGGCCACGACATTGGCCTCGACGATTTCGATCGCATGAGCCGCCATGTGCCCGTGATCGCCAATATCCGGCCCAGCGGCGACAAGTACCTGATGGAGGATTTCTTCTATGCAGGCGGGCTCCGGGCGCTGATGAGCCGCATCCGCGACAAGCTGCATCTCGATACGCTGACCGTCACGGGCCGCACGCTCGGCGAGAACATCGCGGGGGCCGAGGTCTACAACGACGACGTGATCCGCACGCGTGACAACGCGCTCTACCAGGAAGGCGCACTGGCCGTGCTGCGCGGCAATATCGCACCCGATGGCTGCGTGATCAAGCCGAGCGCGTGCGAGAAGCGCTTCTTCAAACATACGGGCCCGGCGCTCGTGTTCGACGACTATCCGTCGATGAAGGCCGCCGTCGACAACGAAGACCTCGACGTAACCGCCGACCACGTGCTGATCCTGCGCAACGCGGGGCCGCAAGGCGGGCCTGGCATGCCCGAGTGGGGCATGTTGCCGATTCCGAAGAAGCTCCTGAAACAGGGCGTGCGCGACATGCTGCGCATGTCCGACGCGCGCATGAGCGGCACCAGCTATGGCGCATGCATCCTGCATGTGGCGCCCGAAGCGTATATCGGCGGGCCGTTCGCACTGGTGCGCAACGGCGACCTGATTACGGTGGACATCGACCAGCGCAGCATTCATCTGGAAGTTTCCGACGACGAACTGGCACGCCGCCGCGCGGAATGGACGCCGCCACCACCGCGCTTTGCCCGCGGCTACGGCTGGATGTTCTCGCGCCATATCCGCCAGGCCAATGACGGCTGTGATTTCGATTTCCTGCAAACCGACTTTGGCGACCCCGTCGGCGAGCCGAGCATCTACTGAACCCGCCATGTCCGAGCTAACCCCTGCCCTGCGCGCCGCGCTGAAGACCGTCAGCACGGCCACGCTGTGCACCGCGCTGTTCAAGCGCGGCCTGCGCAACCAGTTCATCCAGGACGTGCGACCGCTTCAGTCCAACCCCGGCACGATGGTCGGCCAGGCCTTCACGCTGCGCTACATCCCCGCACGCGAGGACCTGAACCCGATCACCGTGTTCCAGGACCCGAATCATCCGCAACGCCAGGCCATCGAACAATGCCCGCCAGGCGCGGTGCTGGTGATCGACAGCCGCAAGGATGCCCGTGCCGCATCCGCGGGATCGATCCTCGTCACGCGCCTCATGCAACGCGGCGGCGCGGGCATCGTGACCGATGGCGGCTTCCGGGACTCGCCCGAGATCGCCCAGATGGCGATGCCCGCCTATCACCATCGCCCCTCGGCACCGACCAACCTCACGCTGCATCAGGCACTGGAATTCAACGTGCCGATCGGTTGCGGCGATGTGGCGGTGTTTCCCGGCGACGTCATCGTCGGCGATGCCGAAGGCGTGGTCGTGATCCCTCGGGAAATGGTCGAGGACATTGCCGCCGAAGCGGTCGAGATGACGGCGTTCGAGGACTTCGTGACCGAAGAAGTGCGCAACGGCCGCTCGATCATCGGGCTCTACCCGCCAACCACCGAAAAAGCGCGCGAAGACTTTGCGATCTGGCGCAAGGCACAGGGACGGTGACCAGTTTTTCTCCCCTCTACCGTTTGCGGGAGAGGGGCCGGGGGAGAGGGCTCAGCGGCTCAAGATGCGAGGTCGCAAATGGAACCTCATTGCCCTCTCCCCCACCCCTCTCCCACTT
>NZ_ALOU01000049.1 GCF_000292345.1 Cupriavidus sp. BIS7 | reverse complement strand
CGGGAGAGGGGAGAACACCAGGGGTATAGCAAAGGCCGCTGGTTCGCTGCCCTCTCCAACTTTATGGGGTCAGTTCAGCGGGAGAGGGGCTGGGGGAGAGGGCCAGCACATCAAGTTGCGACGGCGCTTACTCTTCGGCAGCCACCGCCGCCTTCTTCGCCGGCGCACGCTTGCGCGGTGCGGCCTTCTTCGCGGCAGGCTTCTTCTCTGCCGGCTTCGTTGCAGCCTTCTTCGCCGGCTTCTTCACGGCATCCGCAGGCGCTTCCGCCACGGCTTCCGGCGCTGCGGGCGCGTCCACGTGCGCCGGAAGCACTGTCATGCCCGGCGCCGCAAATACCGACTGGTCGATCGGCCACGGCGTATCGCTGAGCTTCACGTCCGGGCGCCTGTTGCGCTTGTCGCGCGCCTTCGGTTGCTCCTCCGGCGCCTCCACCGTTTCCGGAATCAGCGTCGATGCTGAGCCAGCGCTCTCGCTCTCCTCATCCTCGGCTTCAGCGACAAACATTGCCACGGGTTCGGCAATCGTTTCGACTTCGGCGGCAGGCTCGGGAGCCGGGACCTGCGGTGCCGATCGCGCTGGCGCGTGTCGCTGCTGCTGCGCCTGTTGCGTCGGCTGAGCCTGCGGTTGTGCAGGTTGCTGCTGTGCCGGCTGCGCCGGTTGCGGCTGGCCAGCGCCCTCACCCTTGCCGCGCTTCTTCAGCCGCACCCAGATGGTCTTGTTGTTGCCGCCGTTGCGCGTTTCCACTTCGAACAGGTTCGTTGCAGTCACCAGTTCGGAGAGCTTGCCGTAGCCGTAGTTGCGGGAATCGAATTCCGGCGCCTGCTTGGCGATGTAGTTGCCAATGCCGCCGAGCGTCGACCATCCGTCCTCGTCGGACACGGCCTGCGACGCACTCTGCAGCAGCCGCACCAAGCGCGAGTCCTGACGCAGCTCCTGGGTGTTCCGGCGGCGCGCCGGGGCGGCCCCGGTCTCGGTGTCCGCGTCGGCATCCGCATCGGCACGCAGCACGTCCGAGTAGATGAACTTGTCGCAGGCGGTCACGAACGGCTTGGGCGTCTTGCGTTCGCCGAAGCCGTAGACGATCAGGCCCTGTTCGCGAATGCGCGATGCCAGCCGCGTGAAGTCACTATCGCTCGAGACGATGCAGAAACCGTCGAAGCGCCCGGTGTAGAGCAGGTCCATCGCGTCGATGATCATCGCGCTGTCCGTGGCGTTCTTGCCCACGGTGTAGCGGAACTGCTGGATCGGCTGGATCGAGTGCGCCAGCAGGCGGTCCTTCCAGCCCGACAGGTTCGGGCGGGTCCAGTCGCCATAAATGCGCTTGACGGCGGCCACGCCGTATTTGGCCACTTCGGCCAGCAGGCCTTCGACGATGGCGGGCGCCGCGTTGTCGGCGTCGATCAGCACGGCCAGGGTCGCGCCCTGGCGAGGGGAATTGGTCATGGTCAGTCAGGATGGGCGGGTTGCACCACGCCGGAGCCCGGCGCGGTGGCGCGCGATCAACATGGTTGTCCGCGTGTGCGCCATTTGGATGCACCGCAGTGTACACGCCTGGCGCATGCGTATACGGGAAATCACGGGGGTCCTGGACGCGATTTATGCTGCATCGCACGGTACCGCGGGCGGCACGCCGGTGCTACCATGCCGCGCAGAGACACGGCCGTACAAAGGCTCCACAAGAGACTGCGAACGGCTGCCCACAACTGATGTGTCGGTGATCCCGACAGCATGCCCGTAGAGGAGCACAAATGAATGCCCCACTGACCCCTCCGGTCAGCGACGCAATCCGTCGCGCGCTCGAAAACGTTTCCCTGGAAGACAAGTACACGCTAGAACGCGGCCGCATCTACATCAGCGGCACGCAGGCACTCGTACGCCTTCCGATGCTGCAGCAGGAACGTGACCGCGCCTCCGGCCTGAATACCGCAGGCTTTATCTCCGGCTATCGCGGCTCGCCGCTCGGCGCGCTCGATCAATCGCTCTGGAAGGCCAAGAAGCACCTGGCAGCGCACAACGTCGTGTTCCAGGCCGGCCTGAACGAAGACCTCGCCGCCACCTCCGTCTGGGGATCGCAGCAGGTCAACATGTATCCGGACGCCAGGTTCGATGGCGTGTTCGGCATGTGGTATGGCAAGGGACCGGGCGTAGACCGCACCGGCGACGTCTTCAAACATGCCAACTCAGCCGGTTCCAGCCAGCACGGCGGCGTGCTGGTGCTGGCCGGTGACGATCACTCGGCCAAGTCCTCCACGCTGGCGCACCAGTCCGAGCACATGTTCAAGGCCTGTGGCCTGCCTGTGCTCTACCCGTCGAACGTGCAGGAGTATCTGGACTACGGCCTGCATGGCTGGGCCATGAGCCGCTACTCGGGTCTATGGGTGGCCATGAAGTGCGTGACCGACGTGGTGGAATCGTCGGCCTCGGTCGAACTCGATCCGCACCGCGTGCAGATCGTCCTCCCCGATGACTTCGCGCTGCCGCCGGGCGGCCTGAATATCCGCTGGCCCGACCCGCCGCTCGAACAGGAAGCACGCCTGCTCGACTACAAGTGGTACGCGGGCCTGGCCTATGTGCGCGCCAACAAGATCGACCGCATCGAGATCGATTCGCCGCACGCGCGCTTTGGCATCATGACTGGCGGCAAGGCGTACCTCGATACGCGTCAGGCGCTGTCTGACCTTGGTCTCGACGACGAGACCTGCGCGCGCATTGGCATCCGCCTCTACAAGGTCGGCTGCGTATGGCCGCTGGAAGCACACGGCGCGCGTGCGTTTGCCGAAGGGCTGCACGAGATCCTGGTCGTCGAAGAGAAGCGCCAGATCATGGAGTACGCGCTCAAGGAAGAGCTGTACAACTGGCGCGACGACGTGCGCCCCAAGGTCTACGGCAAGTTCGACGAAAAGGACAACGCGGGCGGCGAATGGTCGATCCCGCAGAACAACTGGCTGCTGCCGGCCCACTACGAGCTGTCGCCGGCAATCATCGCCAAGGCGATTGCCACGCGGCTTGAGAAATTCGAACTGCCGAGCGATATCCGCGCGCGCATCGAGTCTCGCCTGGCGATTATCCAGGCCAAGGAAAAGGCGCTGGCTACCCCGCGCGTCACGGCCGAACGCAAGCCGTGGTTCTGCTCGGGCTGCCCGCACAATACGTCGACCAACGTGCCCGAAGGCTCGCGCGCGCTGGCCGGTATCGGCTGCCATTACATGACTGTGTGGATGGACCGCAACACGAGCACGTTCAGCCAGATGGGCGGTGAAGGCGTGGCGTGGATCGGTCAGGCGCCGTTTGCGGGCGACAAGCACGTGTTCGCCAACCTGGGCGATGGCACCTACTTCCACTCGGGCCTGCTGGCGATCCGTGCGTCGATTTCGGCCGGCGTGAATATCACCTACAAGATCCTCTACAACGATGCGGTGGCGATGACCGGCGGCCAGCCTGTCGACGGCCAACTGTCGGTGCAGGACATTGCCTTCCAGGTGGCTGCCGAGGGCGCGAAGAAGATCGTCATCGTCACGGACCAGCCCGAGAAGTACAACAGCGCGATCAAGCTGCCCGAAGGGTTGACCGTTCATCCGCGCGAACAGCTCGATGACATCCAGCGCGAACTGCGCGAGGTGCCGGGCTGCACGATCCTGATCTACGACCAGACCTGCGCCACGGAAAAGCGCCGCCGCCGCAAGCGCGGCACGTTCCCCGATCCCGCACGCCGCGCGTTCATCAACGACGCCGTGTGCGAAGGCTGCGGCGATTGCTCGGTCAAGTCGAACTGCCTGTCGGTGGAGCCGCTCGAAACCGAACTAGGCACCAAGCGCCAGATCAACCAGTCGTCGTGCAACAAGGATTTCTCGTGCGTGAACGGCTTCTGCCCGAGCTTTGTCACGGCTGAAGGCGCGCAGGTGCGCAAGCCTTCGGCAACCGGCATCTCGATGGGCGGACTTGCCGCGCTGCCGGAACCCGCGCTACCCGCGATGCGCCGCTCGTACGGCATCCTTGTGACCGGCGTGGGTGGTACCGGCGTGGTGACGATCGGCGGCCTGCTTGGCATGGCCGCGCACCTGGAAAACAAGGGCGTGACCGTGCTGGACATGGCGGGCCTGGCACAGAAGGGCGGCGCCGTGCTGTCGCACGTACAGATCGCGGCAAAGCCCGATGACCTGCACGCCACGCGCATCGCTATGGGCGAAGCCGATCTCGTGATTGGTTGCGACGCCATCGTCTCTGCTACCGACGAAGTCATCTCGAAGACGCAGACGGGTCGCACGCGCGCAGTGGTCAACACGGCACAAACCCCGACCGCCGCGTTCATCAAGGACCCGAAGTGGCAGTTCCCGGGCGTGTCGGCCGAGCAGGACATCCGCAATGCGGTGGGCGATGCGTGCGACTTCATCAACGCCAGCGCGCTGGCCGTGGCGCTGCTCGGCGATGCGATCTACACGAATCCGCTCGTGCTGGGCTATGCGTGGCAGAAGGGCTGGATTCCGCTGTCGCTCGAAGCGCTCGTACGTGCCATCGAACTGAACGGTGTGTCGGTCGACAAGAACAAGGCCGCATTCGACTGGGGCCGCCATATGGCGCATGACCCCGATCACGTGCTGTCGCTGACCGGCAAGCTCAAGGCTCAGACCGAGGGCGCCGATGTGGTGAAGCTGCCGACGTCGTCGGGCGCGTTGCTTGAGAAGCTGATCGCCACCCGCATCGACCTGCTGACGAAGTACCAGAACGCGGCCTATGCCGAGCAATATCGCGATGTGGTCAATCGCGTGCGCGCGGCCGAAAGCAAACTGGTCGGCGCTGGCAAGCCGCTGCCCCTTACGGAAGCCGCGGCGCGCAACCTGGCCAAGCTGATGGCGTACAAGGACGAGTACGAAGTGGCTCGCCTTTACACCGATCCGATCTTCCTGGACAAGCTGCGCGCGCAGTTCGAAGGCGAGCCGGGCCGTGACTATCAGCTGAACTTCTGGCTCGCGCCGCCGACCACGGCCAAGCGCGATGACAAGGGTCGCCTGGTCAAGCGCCGCTTTGGTCCGTCGACGATGACGCTGTTCCGCTTGCTTGCGAAGCTCAAGGGCCTGCGCGGCGGTCCGCTCGACATCTTCGGCAAGACCGAGGAACGCCGCACGGAACGCGCGCTGATCGGCGAGTATCGTGCGTTGCTGGACGAACTGTCGAAGGGCCTGAGCACGGCCAATCACGGCACGGCTGTGTCGCTGGCCAACCTGCCCGACGATATTCGCGGGTTCGGTCACGTGAAGGACAACAACCTCAAGGCCGCACGTGGCAAGTGGGAAAAACTCCTCGCGCAGTTCCGCAATCCGCAGGCGGGTCAGCAGGCAGCTTGATGGGCTGAGGCAGTAGAAAAAGACGGCGCGGGCGCAAAGCCCGCGCCGTTCTTGTTTCCGCCAGCCAAAGCTACACTGACAGGCCGACACACTCACCGCCCCGCCATGCAGATCCGCCCCTACCACCTCGCTGACGAATCCGCCGTTGTCGACCTGTGGAAAGCCTGCGGCCTGACCCGCCCGTGGAACGATCCGCACAAGGACATCGCCCGCAAGCTGACCACGCAGCCCGAACTGTTCCTGGTCGGCGAAGTGGATGGGCATGTGCGCGCATCGGCCATGGTCGGCTTCGACGGGCATCGCGGCTGGGTCAACTACCTGGCCGTGGACCCCGCCTTTCAGGGGCGCGGCTATGGGCGTATGCTGATGGCTCGCGCCGAGGCGCTGCTGATCGAACGTGGCTGCCCGAAGCTCAACCTGATGGTGCGCGAAGGCAACGACGCCGTGCTGGCGTTCTACGACGAGCTTGGCTATACCCGCGATGCCGTGGTCAGTCTGGGCAAGCGGCTGATTCCCGATCAATGATCTGATCCACAGGAGCTTCCATGACTACCTACCAGGGAAGTTGTCATTGCGGCCGCGTCGCCTTCGAGGCGGACGGCGAGATCACCACAGTAATGCAGTGCAATTGCACGATCTGCCGCCGGCGCGGCCATCTGCTCTGGTTCGTGCCGAAGGCGCAGTTCCGGCTGAAGACGCCCGATGAAAACGCGTCGACCTATCGCTTCAACACGATGAAGATCGCGCACCGCTTCTGCCCCGTCTGCGGCTGCGGGCCCTATGCCGAAGCTGTCGATCCGCAGGGCAATCCCACGGCGGCCGTCAACGTGCGCTGCGTCGACGATATCGACCTGTCCAGCCTCAAGGTCATCGACTACGACGGCCTGCACCGCTAACCATGCTCAAGATCCGCGGCATCGATCATCTGGTCCTGCGCTCGGCCGACGTCCCCCGGCTCGTGCGTTTCTACGTGGACGTGCTCGGCTGCACAGTCGAGCGCGAGCAACCGGCGTTCGGCCTGACCCAGTTGCGTGCCGGCAGTGGGCTGATCGACCTGGTATCGCTCGATGGCCCGATCGGGCACGCGGGCGGCGCAGGCCCCGGCGTGGAAGGCCGCAATCTCGATCACTTCTGCCTGCGTATCGATCCGTTCGATGCCGATGAGATATTCGCGCACCTGCGCATTCATCATGTCGATGCCGGACCCGTCGAACAGCGCTTCGGCGCCGAAGGCCGCGGCCCGTCGATCTACGTGAAAGACCCGGACGGCAACACGGTGGAACTGAAGGGGCCGGCGGACACGGCCTGAGCGCCGGCCACGAAAAGTGCCTTCCCGCAGGCACGCCCGCGCCGATACAATTTCGGCTTCATCGATCAAGCATTGCCACCGGCGCCCCCCAATCTGCGTCGGGCGCGCCATGACTGCACCTTCCGATTCCCACCCCTCCGGCGCCCCTGCGCTGCCGCCCCGCCAAATCCTCTGGACGCTTGGCGTCACCGAGATCATCAGTTGGGGCACGCTCTACTTCGCCTTTACGGTTTTCATCGAACCGATGCACCAGTCGCTCGGCTACAGCAAGCCATTCCTGGCCGGCGGGTTCTCGCTGGGGCTGCTGGTCTGGGCGATGTGCTCGTTCGCGGTGGGCCGGCTTCTGGATCGCGTGCCCGCGCGCAAAGTGATGGGGGCAGGCTCGGTGCTGGCCGCCATCGGCCTGCTGCTGTGGGCGTGGTGTCCATCACCGGCGATGTTCCTGCTGATGTGGATTCCGCTCGGGGTGGCCATGGCCTCGACGCTCTACGAGCCGGCGTTCGTCGTCCTGCGTCAGGCGTGGGGCGACGGCTACCAGAAACCAATCGTCCATGTGACGCTGCTGGCGGGCTTCGCCAGCACGATCTTCATTCCGCTGGCGCAATGGCTGGTGATCCATCTGGGCTGGCGCCAGACGCTGGTCATCTTCGCGGCACTGAACCTGTTCGTCTGCGTGCCGCTGCACGCGCGGCTGCGCTACGCGGTGCATCCGTCCTACGCGCACACGGGCTCCCCGCTGGGCGGCGCGGCGTCGTCCGGCATCGCACGCATGACGCTTCGCCAGCCCGTGTTCTGGGCCGTGGTGCTGGCGTTCACGGCCACCGCCGTCATTGCCTCGCTGCTTGGCGCGCACCTGATCCCGCTGCTGACCGAGAAAGGCATGCCTGTTGCGCAGCAACTCGTCGTGGCCGCGCTGATCGGCCCCGCGCAGGTGGCCGGGCGGCTTGTCATGGCGCGGCTGCCGATCGATCAGCCGGTGCGGCTGTCGATGCCGGTCTACATCGTGATGTGCATCGGCCTGGTGTGCCTGGCAATCGGAAGCGGATACTGGCTGATGTTCGCAGCCATCTGCTACGGCTGCGCCAACGGCGTCAACACGATGCTGCGTGCCATGGCGATGCCCGAACTGATCTCGCGGCATCACTACGCAACGCTGAACGGGTTGATGATGACCCCGGTGTTGCTGATGCAGGCCGCTGCGCCGTGGTTCGGCGCGCTGCTCTGGCGTGCCGGCGGCGGCTACTGGCTGATGCTGTGGGTGATGGTGGCGCTCGCCATCGCGGCGCTGGGCGCGTTTGCGTTCGCGCTGCACCAGCGCGGTCTGCTGCGCACCGGCACCGCCCCCGCGTAATCGTTCTTGCCCTCAGGCAGCCTGCGGCAGCGGCGCATGGCCTGTGCCGATGCCATCGAACACGAACGTATCCATTGCCAGCACGCCGTATGTGACCTCGTCGGCAATGCGGTCCACCCGTGCTGGACCTGACGCCACCGACACAGGACCGATCGCGGCACCCAGTGCCACGTAGAACGGCAACAGGTGCTCATCGGTCGGGTGAGCCCGACGTGCATGCGGCGCCTGAGCACGGTAATCGGCAATGCGGCTGACGTCGCCGGTGGCCAGCGCCTCGCCCAGCGCGTCCTGCATCCAGTTGCGGAACTCGTCCACATACGGCTCGGTCTCCGGACCATGCTGCGCGCGGCGCTCGCCCGCGCCGAATACTTCGCGAAGGTTGTGGGTAAAGCTGCCCGAGCCGATCACCAGCACACCTTCCTCGCGCAGCGGCGCCAGCGCGCGGCCGATCTCGATCTGCGTGGCCGGGCTCAGGTACGGATTGAACGCAAGCTGGACTACCGGCACGTCGGCCTTGGGGAAGAAATGGCGCAGCGGCATCCAGGCACCGTGGTCCAGCGGCCGGTCCTCGTCCTCGGCCACGAAGCCGGCCCCCGGAACATGCGCGGCCTCGATCAGGGTCTTGACCCGCGCGGCCAGTTCCGGGGAACCCGGCGCGTCATAGCGCAGTGTGTAGAGCTCGCGCGGAAAGCCGCCGAAATCGTGCCACGCTTCCTGCTGGCCGCGCGTGCTGACCGCCAGCGTGCTGTAGATCCAGTGAGCGGAGATCACCAGCACCGCCTTGGGCTTGAGCGCGCGCAGGTTCTCGCCCAGCGCGTCGAAGGCGGCGCCGGTCTGGCCCGGGTCGATCGCAAGCATCGGGGAGCCGTGGGACACGTAGACAACGGGAAGCATGGTGGTCATGGCGCGAGCATTCAGTCCATTTGTTCAATGCCTCAAGTCTGGCAAGGAAGACAGGCGCTGACACAAGCCATTTGCGGATACCTCGTGCAAAAAACTTCAACATCTGCCGCGCCAGCCATCGTGCCGCGCATCCGGGCGTTGGATACCGCACACAACCTGCAGCGCTTTCGGATCCACATGTGACCGGCGCAATGGGAATCGGCCTATGATGGGGAACACGACGCCCCCGCACCCAGACAACGTGCCGGACGTCGGCTGGAGAACCCCCGTGGCCAAGCGTTTCGATCCCCCGCACGCCCTGCCCCACGCCCTGTGGTGGCAACCCGGCGTTTACGGCAGCATCCCCGCCGTGCTGCTATGGATCATTGCAAGGCTGCCGGCCGAGACACTTGCCAGCGTCTTCGGCATCCCCTACGCCGCAGCACTGTTCAATCACGCCGGGGATACCGTATTCGTCACCGGATGGGTGGCCAGTGCCATCTGGCTCTGGTTCACACGCAAGAAGCCCGACACCGTGGCTCGAAAGGCAGCCGATGCGGACAAGGCGCCACCCGCTGCCAACCACAACGCACATCACGGACACCATCACGGACATCACCCGGGCTAGCCCGTGACCGGGACCAGGATGTAAGGAATCGCTTAAGATGGCGCCTTGCGCCACTGCCAGGGCACAAACTGGCGGGGGCATCCATCGGTCCTTTCATCGTTGTCATTAGCGCCATGTCCGTTACCGCAACATCTGCCAATCAGCTGTCCAGAGCCACCCGACGACGCGCGATCATCGCTGCAACCATCGGCAATGGCCTGGAATGGTTCGACTTCACTGTCTACAGCTTCTTCGCCGTCATCATTGCCAAGCTGTTCTTCCCAACCGGCAATGACCTCACGTCGTTCCTGCTGACCGTCGCCACGTTCGGCGTGGGCTTCTTCATGCGCCCGGTGGGCGCGATCGTGCTCGGCGTCTACGCCGACCGCGTGGGCCGCAAGGCGGCCCTGACGCTGACCATCCTGCTGATGGCACTGGGTACGGCAATCATCGGCCTGGCCCCGACATACGAGTCGATCGGCCTGTGGGCGCCCGCGCTGATCGTGCTGGCCCGCCTGATCCAGGGTTTCTCGGCCGGTGGCGAAGTCGGCGGCGCAACAGCCTTCCTGATCGAGCACGCCCCCGACGAGGAGCGTGGCATGTACGCAAGCTGGCAGCAGGCCAGCCAGGGCATTTCCTTCATGCTCGGCGCAGCAATGGGTGCGCTGGTGACCAACGGTCTGGACCAGGCGCAGATCGACGCCTGGGGCTGGCGCATCCCGTTCCTGTTCGGCCTGCTGATCGGCCCGGTCGGCATGTACATCCGCTCGCACCTGGAAGAACCGCCCGAGTTCGAGGCTCGCCAGGCCGAGCGTCGCGCCAGCCATGTGAAGTTCTCGCCGCTGTCGCAGGTGCTGCGCGACCACCCGCGCGAAGTGCTGGCCGGCCTGGGCGTGACCATCCTCTGGACCGTCTGCACCTACGTGCTGGTGTTCTACATGCCGTCCTACGCCAAGCAGCAGCTTGGCTTGCCGCTGGGTGCGACGTTCCAGTCCACCGCCATCTGCGGGGCAATCATCCTGGTGCTGTGCCCGCTGATGGGCATGCTGTCCGACCGCGTGGGCCGCAAGCGCATGCTCGGGGTCGTGGCCCTGGCCATCGGCGTGCTGGCCTACCCGCTGTTCCACTGGCTCAACGTGGCGCCCACCACCGCCACGCTGCTGCAGGTACAGATCGTCCTGGGCATCCTGCTGGCTGCCTTCACGGGCCCGGCGCCCGCCGTGCTGGCCGAGCAGTTCCCGACCGAAGTCCGCTCGACCGGCCTGTCGCTGGCCTACAACTTCGCGGTGACGATCTTCGGCGGCTTTGCCCCGCTGATCGTCACGTGGCTGATCGAATCGACGCACAACAAGCTGGCCCCGGCGTACTACGTGATCGCCGCCGCCGCCATCAGCTTCGTTGCGCTGATCTTCATGCACGACCGCACCGGCAAGAAGCTGGCCTGACCGCCGACGCGCACGGGAAAGAAGCCAACCTCCGGGTTGGCTTTTTTTTGCCCGATCAGATGTCCGAATCCAGCCTTTACGCGATCCTGCCGCAAGCGCATGATCGCTACGGCGCACGTCCCACCACCCCTGCAAGGAGCCCAGCCGCATGACCAGATCGACATCCGCACTACAGCAACGGGAACGCTGCGGGTGGTGCGGCACGCTCGAGGATTACTGCCACTACCACGATCAGGAATGGGGCTTTCCGGTCGACGACGACCGGCGGCTGTTCGAAAAACTGTGCCTGGAGGGTTTCCAGTCTGGCCTGAGCTGGCTGACGATCCTGCGCAAGCGTGAGGCATTCCGCCGCGCGTTTGCCAATTTCGAGATCGACAAGGTGGCCCGCTTTGACGAGCGTGACGTGGAACGGCTGCTCGATGATGCCAGCATCGTGCGGCACCGCGGCAAGATCGAGGCGGCGATCAACAACGCCCAACGCGCGCGGGAACTGCTGGAGACCGAATCGTCACTCGCGGCGTATTTCTGGAAGTTCGAGCCCGACCCGAAGAGCCGGCCCGGCAAGCTCACGCCCGAAGTGCTGAAGGCGATGACCACCTGTCCAGAGGCGGCAGCGTTGTCGAAGGATCTGAAGAAGCGCGGCTGGAAGTTTGTCGGCCCAACCACGATGTACGCGCTGATGCAGGCCATGGGCCTCGTCAACGATCACCGCGAGGGCTGCTGGACCCGCGCCGAGGTGCAGCGAGCACGCAAGGCGTTCAAGGTGCCGCGCTAGGTGGCATTGGGGTGGGGGCGCCGGGAGCGAATTTCCCCGTTCCCGCCTGTTCCCGCAATGCTACGTATACGTGCCTTTACATTGTTTACGTATACATAAGTAATAGTAGTAATGGTTAACACTGCCCATCAGCCGTGGATAACCGTGATTTGTCCTTTCACATCAATGGCTTGCCAAGCAGATAACCCATTGGGCAAGCGCGCGGCGTATACGTGGAAAGCGGGTGCACAGTTTTTCGGCCGTTCGAGCCCGGGACGTATACGTGCCTGGTTGTTCGTATACGTCCCACAAGCCACCCCCAGCCAGTTCACAGGCTGTTCACGCGGTTTTCCCCAGATGCACATCAAGATGTCCACAGGCTGAGGCAGGTTTTACGTGCGCGGCTCCGGCGATCGCGTCAAACTGGCGCGTCGATCTTCCGGAGTCCTGCCATGGATGCCACTACCCTGTTGCTGTACATGATCGCCGTCGCCGCCGTGGTGGTGACGCCTGGCCCGACGATGCTGCTGGCGCTGAGCAATGGCGCCACGCGGGGCATGCGGGTGGCAGCCTGCGGAATCGCGGGCGCCGCGCTGGCGGACCTGATCCTGATTGGGGCGGTGGGCTGCGGGCTTGGCGCCGTGCTGCTGGCATCCGAGCAGATGTTCACCGTCATCAAGTGGATCGGCGCGGCTTACCTGCTTTATCTGGCATGGGGTCTGTGGCGGGCGCCGGTGCAGGCACTGACGGCCACGTCGGGTGCTGCATCGGCCAACGGCTGGGCTGCCTTCCTGCGCGCGCTGTTTGTCGCGTTGTCCAACCCCAAGACGCTGCTGTTCACATCGGCCTTCGTCCCGCAGTTCATCCATCCGGACAAGCCCGTGGCGCTGCAATACACGATCCTGGCCGTGGTGGCCGCCGTCATGGACATCGTGATGATGATGATCTACGCGTTTGGCGGGCAGCACGCCATGCGCACGATGTCTGCGCGCGCCGTGCAGTGGGTGAACCGGAGTTGTGCGGGCATGCTGGCCTTCCTGGCCGTGGGACTGAGCCTGTACCGACGCAGCGAACTACACTGACAGCCTTGCCCCACGCGAGACCTCGCGGGGGGCCTCGCGCGGGACCCTCACCGGGTCCACGTGCGTCATCACATTGAGAACGTCGTCGCGCTCCATCGCGCGACGGGCCGCTTCCGAAGCGATGGCGTGCCCTTGCTCGACGGTCAGGTCCGCCTGGATCTCCAGGTGGACGTCCACCAGGATCATGTCACCCATCTTGCGCGTTTTCAGGTCGTGCAGCCCGAGCACGCCTGGCGTTTCCAGCATCGTGGCGTGCAGCGCGGCAACGGTATCCTCGTCGGCAGCATGGTCCATCAGGTCGCTGAGGGCGTCCCAGCCGAACTTCAGCCCCATGCGCGACACCATCAGGCCAACCACGATGGCTGCCACGGGATCGAGCACGTGGTAGCCCAGCAGATTCCCGCCGACACCGAGCGCCACCACCAGCGAAGACGCCGCATCGGAACGGGCATGCCAGGCATTGGCAACGAGCATGCTCGACCTGACCCGTTCAGCCACGTGCAGCATGTAGCGAAACAGCAGTTCCTTGGCCGCCAGCGCACCCAGTGCGGCCCAGAGCGCGATGGTCTGCACCGGCGGGATGCCTTCCGGATGCTGGATCTTGCCGACCGCCGTCCAGAGCATGCCCACGCCAACCGCCAGCAGCAATGCACCGAGCGCCAGCGAGGCGGCGGTCTCGAAGCGCTGATGCCCATAAGGATGATCGGTGTCGGCACCCTTGCGGCTGTGATGCCCCGCGAACAGCACCACGAAATCGGAAACCAGATCGGAAAGCGAATGCATCGCATCTGCAATCAGGGCCTGTGACCCGGCCAGAAACCCGACCGTGGCCTGTGCAATGGTCAGGCCGATATTGACGAATACGCTGACCAGCGTGCTGCGGCGGCCAGCCAGATGGCGCGCTTGCGCATGTTCGTCGCTCTGGCTGATTGCCGGAGCGGAAGGTTCGCTTGCGATGTGACTATCGCGCATGATTTTGGTATTGCGGGATCAGGATAACGTTCGGGCAGTTCGTGCATACCGTAGCACTTTTACGCCGTGGTGACAGGGCCCTGAAGGGCAATGCCATTAATCCAGGATTAATCACGGCGATGCACAGTGGTGCAGGAAAGCTGCGTCAACGCAAATTATTACAGCCTCGTTGTGGTGTAACGCACGTATGGCGGCAATAATAGGCCCTCGTCTTCAGTTCGGGGCGGACGTAGTCTCGCAACGTGCACAGCGCGCCGTTCAGGTCGTGCAGTGATGTTTGGTCGCATGCAAGGGGCAAGACGATGAGTGCCATCTGGACCGCTACAGTGGGACAGCTGATGGTTGAGGCCGCAACGGTCTACGCCATCGTGGCCGCATGCGTCAGCCGCAAACGTCCCGCGGGCGCCGCAGTGCCGCAGCACTTCGCTCCGATCAGCGTCCTGAAACCGTTGTGTGGCGCCGAGCCGCGACTCTACGAGAACCTGGCCGGCTTGTGCCGGCAGGACCACCCCGACTACCAGCTTGTCTTTGGCGTCTGTGCCCATGACGATCCCGCAATCGCGATCGTGAACCGTCTGCGCGCAGACTTCCCGGAACGCGACATCGCACTTGTCGTCGATTCGCGCACGCACGGACGCAACCCGAAGGTCAGCAATCTTATCAATCTGTTCCGCGCCGCACGGCATGATCACCTCGTGATCGCGGACAGCGACATCGCGGTACCTCCCGACTATCTGCGGCGACTGGCCGGGCCGCTCGGTGACCCGCATGTCGGCGTGGTGACCTGCCTGTACCGGGGACGCCCCGTGGACGGCATCTGGTCGCGCCTTGGCGCGGCCTTCATCAACGAATGGTTTGCGCCGTCGGTGCGCGTGGCCCACGCTGGCGGATCGCGCCGCTTCGCGTTCGGCGCGACGATTGCGCTGCGCCGCGACACGCTCAATGCGATCGGCGGATTCCGCGCGCTGGCCAACCGGCTGGCCGATGACTTCTGGCTCGGCGAACTGACCCGGAAATCGGGCTGGAAGACTGTTCTGTCAGATGTTGTCGTGGAAACCGATGTGACGGAAACCAGCCTGCGTGCACTGTGGCGTCATGAGTTGCGCTGGCTGCGCACGATTCGTTCGCTAAGCGCGCCGGGCTTCTTCTTCATGTTCCTGACGTGCACCTGGCCAATGCTGGTGCTCGGATGCGTGCTTGCACCGCATTTCGCGATTTTCCTGACTGCCCTGGTTGGCGCGCTTGCGCGCAGCCTGACAGCGGACGGCTTCGGCGCGGCATTGCGCGCGCCGTTGCGCGACTCACTGTTACTGGTGGAGTGGGCCGCCGCATTGACGGGCGGCCGCGTACACTGGCGCGGCCACGTCATGACGACGACCGACGCTCCGCCCTCTCAATCGGCAACGCAGCCGGCCAGCCGGCCGGCATTGCCCAAGCCAATCTATTCGACTACGCCCCACCCTCAGGATAGCCCCCGATGAAAACGCTCTTTCTTCAGGCCCCTTCGTATGACGGTTTTGATGGCGGCGCCGGATCACGTTATCAGGCCAAACGCGAAATCAAATCGTTCTGGTACCCGACCTGGCTCGCGCAGCCGGCAGCACTGGTGCCGAACAGCCGCGTGCTCGACGCGCCGGCAGATGGGATCGGTGTGGAGCAGACGCTCAATATCGCGGTCGACTACGACCTCGTGATCATCCACACGAGCACGCCATCGTTCCCGACCGATGCCCGCTTTGCCGAGGAGCTGAAAGAGAGCCGCCCCGACATCATGATCGGCATGGTCGGCGCCAAGACCGCAGTGGACCCCGGCGGCTCGCTGGCCGCCACCAAGGCGATCGACTTCGTCTGCCGCGAGGAATTCGACTACACGTGCCAGGACGTTGCCGCCGGCAAGCCGCTGGCCGAGATCGCGGGGCTCAGCTATCGCCTGCCCGATGGATCGATCGAGCACAATCCGGCGCGCCCGATGATCGAGAACATGGACGAACTGCCGTTCGTTGCCCCGGTCTACAAGCGCGACCTGAAGATCCAGAACTACTTCATCGGCTATCTGATGCACCCGTACGTGTCGATCTACACGGGTCGCGGATGCCGTTCGCGCTGCACGTTCTGCCTGTGGCCGCAGACGGTGGGTGGGCATCGCTATCGCACGCGATCCGCGCAGAGCGTGATCGACGAAGTGAAATGGATCAAGGAGAACATGCCGGAAGTGCGCGAGATCATGTTCGACGACGACACCTTCACGGACTTCAAGCCGCGCGTGGAAGAGATTGCGCGCGGCCTGGGCAAGATCGGCCTGCCATGGTCGTGCAATGCCAAGGCCAATGTGCCGTACAGCACGCTGAAGGTCATGAAGGAGAACGGCCTGCGTCTGCTGCTGGTGGGCTATGAATCGGGCGACGACCAGATCCTGCTGAACATCAAGAAGGGGCTGCGCACCGATATTGCGCGCCGCTTCACCGAGGACTGTCGCAAGCTCGGCATCCAGATCCACGGCACGTTCATCCTGGGCCTGCCCGGCGAAACCCGCGAGACCATCGAGAAGACGATCGAGTACGCCAAGGAGATCAATCCGCACACGATCCAGGTGTCGCTGGCCGCGCCGTATCCGGGCACCACGCTCTACAACCAGGCCGTGGAAAACGGCTGGCTCGAAGAGAACAAGGTCATCCACCTGGTCAACGACAAGGGCGTGCAACTGGCTGCGATCAGCTACCCGCACCTGAGCCGCGAAGAGATCTACCACGGCGTCGAAACGTTCTATAAACGTTTCTACTTCCGCCCCAGCAAGATCTGGGAGATCGTCAAGGAGATGGCGAGCAGCTGGAACATGACCAAGCGGCGCCTGCGCGAAGGCGTGGAGTTCTTCCGCTTCCTGCGCTCGCACGAGGCATAACCTGCATGACCCACGGCCAGTTGCTGATCGTCACTGCCGATGACTTCGGCTTGCACCGCGACGTCAACGAGGCCGTGGAGCGCGCACATAGCCAGGGCATCCTGAACGCGGCAAGCCTGATGGTCAGCGCGCCAGCCGCCGCCGATGCGGTGGAGCGCGCGCGTCGGCTGCGCGGTCTGCGCGTGGGCCTGCATCTGGTGCTGGCCGATGGCGCCGCCACGCTGCCTCGCGAGAGGATTCCGGATCTCGTCGATGCAGACGGCCGCTTTGGCAGCGCCATGGCGCGCGACGGCTTCCGCTTCTTCTTCCTGCCATACGTACGCAAGCAACTGGCCGCGGAGATCCGCGCGCAGTTCGACGCCTTCGCGCAAACCGGGTTGCCGCTTGACCACGTCAACGCGCACAAGCACTTCCACCTGCACCCGACCGTACTGTCGCTGATCCTCCGGATCGGGCGCGAGTACGGCATGCGCGCGGTACGGCTGCCGCGTGAGGCCGGCGGGCCGTTACTGCTGCGGCCATGGCTGGCGCTGCTGCGCGCACGCCTGCGCCGCGCTGGCATTGCGCATAACGATTTCGTGCTGGGCCTGTCCGATACCGGGACCATGGACGAACCGACACTGCTGTCCGCATTCGAGCGGCTGCCGCGTGGCGTGGTCGAGATGTACCTGCATCCCGCCGTGACATCTGGCGCAGAGGTGGGTGCGTCGATGGCCGGCTACCGGCATGCCGATGAACTGGCTGCCTTGCTTTCTCCGCGCGTGCGTGCCGCTGCGGACCACTTTGCTCCGCAGCGCGGAGGCTTCTCTGATCTTTACGCTGGACTTCGATGAAACGCTTTGCCCTGCTGGGTGTCCTGGCCGGTCTGCTGATTCTGACGGTTGTTGTAGCCATGGAGGGTATCGCCGAAGTGGCGCACATCCTCGTGCAGGCTGGATGGCCGCTTCTATGGCTGGTGCCGATTCACCTGGTCGCACTATGGTTCGACGCCTACGGCTGGCGAGTCCTGCTGGCGCCGGCTGATCCGGAAAAGCGCGCGGGAACCACCTTCCTGCTCTGGATCGCCACCGTGCGTGAAGCCGTGACTCGGTTGCTGCCCACCGCCGGCATCGGCGGCGAGCTTGTTGGCATCCGCCTGGCATGGCGCCGCGTACCGGACGGCACGGCGGTAACCGCGAGCGTCGTGATCGAAGTGATGGTGACGATGTTCGCGCACTACCTGTTCGCGCTGGCGGGCGTGCTGCTGCTGGTTTCCACCACGCAGGACAGTGACCACGGCCTGCTTGTTGCCATCGGGCTGCTGTTGTCGCTGCCGATTCCCGCGTTGTTCGCGTATGCGTTGCGCCATGGCACGTGGTTCGCCAAGCTCGAAAAGTTCGCGCAGCAAATGCTCGGTGACGACCACAAGCTTGCTGCGCTGATCGACGGCGTCCGGCTCGATGCGCAGATCCGCGAACTGTGCCGTCGCTACAGCGTGCTGCTGCGCACGCTGATCTGGCAGATGGTCGGGCTGGCAGTGGGAACGCTGGAAGTCTGGTGGGGACTATCGCTGCTTGGCCATCCGGTGGGCTTTGGCGAGGCGCTGGCCATCGAGGCACTGACACTGGCGGCCCGGCAGGTCGCGTTCTTCATCCCGGCGGGGCTTGGGGTGCAGGAAGCGGTGATCGTGCTGCTGGGCACGAGCTTTGGCATCGATCCGCAAACCTCGCTGGCGCTCGCACTGGTCAAGCGCGCTCGCGAGATCGTGTTCGGGGTGCCGGCGCTGCTGTCCTGGCAGTGGATGGAGTGGCGCCAGATGCGGCGGCGGCAGATGGCGGGGTAAGAGCGTCGGCCCCGTATCCAGCTTCAAACGCGCGCATGTTGCCTCGCAGCGACACCCTACCGCCGGGTGCAGCAGCAATGACTCACTTTTGCTAGCCTCGCTGGTGGGTTGGATTCACATAAATCTGAACAGAGTGTCCCAAACGGGGGGAAACAAACAATGAGAAAGCTGTTCGCCGCATCTCTGCTGTCGCTGACTGCCATCGCTGCACCGGTCAGTGCATATGCTCAACAAAGCGGTTTGCCGGGACTGCCAGTCAAGCTCGGTGACGAGGTGCAATCGGTCAAGGCTGCCCTGAACACATCGATAGACCCCGAGCCGATTGAGCGCTCACCGGCGCTGCCAGCGGGAGCCGTGGATCCCAACAAAGGGAAATCCGTCCTTCATCTGCGCACCAAAGGCATCTGGGTGTTCTTCAGCGCGACGGGCAAGGCCGAAATCATTCGCATGGATGCGCCGTACAGCGGCTCCGTGAAGGGCATCAAGATTGGCGACAGCAGTCAGAAACTTACGTCCACGCTTGGACAGCCGATCAAGAAGCCGTGGCCGGTATTCGTCACGATGCAGGCGTACCAGTACGTGCTGGACGACTCGGCCTACGTGAACTTCAGCGTCAACGATGACGGCGTTCAGTACATCTTCTTGACCCGGTAGCGCGGGAACTCTGCAAGACTGAAAAAGAAAAAGGGCTTGGCAATTTGCCAAGCCCTTTTTGCATCTGGTGGACCGAAGGAGGATCGAACTCCCGACCTCTGCATTGCGAACGCAGCGCTCTCCCAGCTGAGCTATCGGCCCGTAGCGAACGATTGTAGCCGCGTTCAGGCGGCCTTTCAATCGCATCCGCCCGACCGTTGCGCCGATGTCAGGCGGCCGTCATTCCGGGGTTGCCGCCCATGCCGCGCACGGTCGGCAGGTTCAATGGGCGGGCGCTGACTTCCTTGCTTGCTCGCAGCCACTGCGCCATCACATCCCAGATTGGCGTCCCGCCCGTCTGGCGGGCGTCTTCCGATACCGGGGCCCAGCCGGCCACCTTGTAGGTCTTGCCGGACTCCAGCAGTTTGCCGCCCAGGCGCATGTCGGAGATCCGCTTGCCGATCGGCTGGTTGGGGTCGATCGTGTATTGCAGCCCGCCCACTCGCACCATGTCGCCGCCCTGCTGGTAATACGGATCAGGGTTGAACAAGTTGTCCGCCACGTCCTCGAGGATCGTCTTGATGGTGTCGGCGGTCATCGGCGTGACGGTGGTGTACGGATAGGTGATGGCCGTCTGGTCCATCAGCGCTTCCATCGTGATGTTCTCGCCGGGCAGCAGCGTTGTGCCCCAGCGGAAGCCCGGCGAGAACGCGATTTCGGCGTCCTGCACGGCCATCAGGCCATCGAGGATGAGCTGGTCGAACGTGCCGTTGAAGTTGCCGCGGCGATACAGCAGGCCGCGGTTGATCGCGAGTACTTCGCTGAGCTTTGTCTCGTAAGGCGCGCGGGCCTTGGTGATCAGCGCGTCCATTGCCGGGTCTGCCGGCAGGTAGTTGGCGAAGACCGGCAGCAGCTTGTAGCGGAAGTCGGCCACCTTGCCATTGCGCACATCGAAGTCGAGCACCCCAAGGAACTTGCCGTTGGAGCCCGCATTGGTCACCAGCGTCACCCCGCCGGGATTCCTGACGTGCACCGGGGCTGGCACGCCGTCATGCGTATGGCCGCCGAGGATCGCGTCGAGCCCGCGCACGCGCGAAGCGAGCTTGAGATCGACATCCATGCCGTTGTGCGACAGCAGCACCACCACCTGCGCGCCCTTGGTGCGCGCGTCGTTGATCACCTGCTGGAGGTTCTCCTCCTGGATGCCGAAGGTCCAGTCGGGCACGAAGTAGCGCGGGTTGGCGATCGGTGTGTACGGAAAGGCCTGGCCGATGATCGCCACGGCCACGCCGTTCATGTCGCGAATCACGTACGGGTCGAAGACGGGGTCGCCGAAGTCGTTGGTCTTGACGTTCTGCGCCAGGAACGAGACGCGGCCCTTGAAGTCGTTATCGACGATCTGCTTGACGCGCTCGGCGCCGAGCGTCATCTCCCAGTGCGGCGTCATCACGTCGACACCAAGCTGCAGCGCGGCGTCGACCATATCCTGGCCCTTGGTCCACAGCGCCGTGGCCGATCCTTGCCAGGTGTCGCCGCCGTCGAGTAGCAGCGCGCCGGGCCGGCTGGCTTTCATGCGCTGGATCAGCGTCGAGAGATGCGCAAACCCGCCGACCTTGCCATAACGTTGCGCAGCGTCGGTGAAATCGAGGTACGTGAACGCGTGTGCTGCGGCTGTGCCCGGCTGGATGCCGTATTCGCGCAGGAATGCCTGTCCGACCAGATGCGGCGGCTTGCCCGCCCACTGCGCCACGCCCAGGTTCACATTGGGCTCGCGGAAATGCACCGGGCGCAGTTGCGCGTGGCAATCGGTGAAGTGCAGCAGATGCACGTTGCCGAAGCGCGGCACGTCATAGAGCTGCTGCGCGGCACGAGCGGCCTGCGCCTCACCGCTCGGGAAGGCCATGCCACCGGCGCCGGCCACTGCCAGCACCTGCAGGAACTCGCGTCGATTCATGCTGATTTCCGTTCGATACGTATGCGCTCAGCGATTGCCGTAGCGCGCCAGGGCGGCAACCTCGTCGTCGAGCATCTCGCCCACTTCCTTCTGCACCACGCGGCCATTTCCATCGAGCACGTACAGCTCCGGCAGGCCACGCCGCTTGCCGAACGCTTGGCGCAGTGCGTCGGAATCCATCGTCGCCGGGAAGGTGTAGCCGCGCTGTTTCAGGTACGCCGTCGCTTCGTGCTGATGCTTGTCGATGCTGATCGTCAGCACCTGCAAGGACGTACCGCGTGTCTTGTCGTAGAGGGCCTGCAGCCGCGGATTCTGCAGCGCGCAGAACGGGCACCACGAGGCCCAGAACTCGATGACCAGCGGCTTGCCGGCCCATTGCGAGGCGGGCACGGTGCGGCCATCGAGCAGCTTCACGTCGGGCACGCGAATCACGTCGCCGACCTCCGCCGCCTGTGCCGTCACCTGAGCCGCCGCGCCAAACGCGGCAGCCAGTGTCAGCATCCATGCGATTGCAACGCGCCGAACCCGCATTGCGTGCCCCTTATTGATTGACGGGCGATGCCGGATCAAGCAGCAGCGCCATCACGTCGCGGATCTGCTGTTCGGTCAGGATGCCCTTGTGGCCGAAGCGCGGCATGTTGGAACATGCGCTGAACGCGTTGGAATCCCAGATCTTGCCCCACGTGTAGCGGACCACTTCCTGCGAGTTGCCGCGCAGCTTTCCGTAGTTGTAGAGCGACGGGCCGATATTGCCGAACGAGATCTCGGCCTTGGTCAGCTGATGGCACGCGTAGCAGTTGCCGCCGTTTGTACCGCCCACCGTATCGGTGAACTGCATGCCACGGCCGTTCTGCGCGATCTTCTCGCCTTCCTTCCAGTCGCCAATCCAGTTGTTGTCGGCGGGGTATTTCACCTGCTTCAGCTCGGCGGCTTCCACCTTCTTCGCCACGGCGGCCGGTACCTTGGTGCGATCGGGATACTGGCTGCACGCCTTCTGCGTGGCATCCTGGTTCAGCACGCCCTCGACCGTTGCCGGCCCCTTCGACGTGAACGACGATTCGATCATCTGGCGCACATCGGCGTCGGTGACCTTCGTGGTCTTGGCCGCAGTCTGTGCCAGCGCCTGCGTGCCGGCGCCGGAGAGCGCCACCAGGCCCATCAGCGCGATCGTTTGGAGTTTGTTCATCTTGTTCCCCCTGCTTAGCGCTTCATGTTCGGGCCATCGTACGTGCCGCCGTTGGCATTCTTCGCCAGGAACAGCGACAGGGCGGTGATGACGTCGGAGCCGTAGGCCGGTTCGGGGAAGCGCTGCTGGCGCAGGCAGTCATAGAGGCGGTGCTGCATCGTGCGAACCTCGCCCTGCGAGACACGATACGCGGGCCACGTGGTGTACGCGGCCTCGGCGCCCTTGGATGTCAGCAGGTTCGGCAGGTCCTGCAGGCGGATGCGCTGGCCATCCACCGCATGGCAGGTGGCGCAGGCAAAGTCATACGCGCCGCCGCGATAGAAGAACATCTTCTGGCCCAGCGCGTAGACCCGTTTTTCTTCGGGATGCGTGAGCTGGACGTTCATCTTCACGCCACGCGATTCACCGGCCAGGTACGCGGCCAGGCGTTCGATATCGGATGGCTTGCCTTGCGACGAGAACGGGTTCTTCGTCGCCTCTTCCGGCGTCAGACCCTGCAGCGTCACACGGCAGTAAGCGAGGCGCTGCTCCAGGTCCATGACCTTGTTGGTGTCCTTGAAGTAGCGCGGCAGTTCCGCGTAGGCGCCCTTGGTCACGCCCGGACCCTTGCCGAGGTCGCACTGTTCGAGCGACACGTTCTTCGGGCCGGCAGGCTTTTTCCACAGTTCCTCGCCAGCGGCTTCCCACAGTTCGGCGGGATTGCCTTCTGCCAGCATCTGGCGGTACTTGGCCAGTTCTTCGGCGGTGCTGCCCTGCGCCAGCGCGGGCGCGGAGAGCGACGTGGACAGGGCTGCGGCCACGGCGGCCACGGCCAGGACGGCGGGCGCGGCGCGCCGCATGCGGCGGGTATTGCGAGGAATATTGCGCGGGGAAACCATCGGGGCGTTCTCCTCGCCATCGCGCTGCATGGCTGGGCAGCGGAGGCTTGTTATACGGGTCCGGCCCAGGGGCTCATGGCCGGACTTCCGGGAAATCAGTTTCGGGGCCTCAGGCACCACTCAGGTGCGATCCGCGCACCACCGAAGTGCCGCATGACAGCCGCTCAAGGCTTGAGATACGCGTAGCCTTCTTCGAACTGCAGACGCGCCACCTCCACCACGCCGGCGGGCACGACCTTGGCATCCATCAGCAGGTTCTGCTCGGAAATGTGGCGCGCGTTCAGCGTGTTGTGACAGACGCGGAAATCCACACCCGACGACGTCAGCGCCGCCACGGGCGCTTCGAACGTGTTGCCGCGCGAATCCTTGGCGCCTTCGACCAGGAAATCGACGCCGTAGCCGAATGCCACCACGACGATCTTCGTGTCTGGCGCGGCATTCAGGTGATTGCGCAGGTTGGCCATCGCACGGACGGCCTGGTCGATGCCCTCGGACAACTGGTAGACGACCTTGACGCGGCCCTTGCCCGACGTTGCCGTGGACGAGGGCGACTGCGCAGCCGCCGCCTTTGCCGTGAGGCCGATGGCGGCCAGCGCCGCCGTGGCCCGAATGAATGCTCGCCGCATGATGGTTCCTCGCTTCGCCGTGTCAGGCGATGGTGGCTTCGTCGGTACGCTTGTCGCCGCGGTTGTCGACCCAGGTCACGGTGACCTTGTCGCCCTTGGCGCCGCCCTTGAACTTGAAGTTCAGGAACGGATCCTTCGATACGGCCGGGCCGAACTGGGCGTGGAATACTTCCTTGCCCTTGCACGTGGCGATCACGGTCTGGATATGCCAGGCCGGAATCGTCTTGCCGGCCGCGTCCTTGCGCTGGCCGGTCTCCATGTCGTGCTTCATCAGAATCTTGACGTCCACCACGCCGCCGTTTTCGGTGGCGCGAACGCGCATCGGGTCTGCCATGTGCTTCTCCTGTCAGCAGTAATCTGGAAATCCTGGGTCCGGGCGATGGGGCTTCAGCCGCCGCAGCCGCCCAGCGTGACCTTGATTTCCTTCGATGCCACGTACCACTTGCCGCCGGCCTTGACCGCAGCATGGACGACCGAAGTCTGGCCCATCTTCACGCGCGTGGACACGAACGGTTCGGTGCCGGCCGGAATGGTGAAATCGGCAGCCAGCGTGTTCGGGTTCTTTTCCACCAGGATAGCGATCTGCTCGGTATCCGGGAGGTTGCTGGTCACGGCCACCGGCACCACGGCGCCGTTCTCGGCGATATCGGGGGCCACGAACGTGATGGCCGAGCTTTTCTCGGGGCCGCTGCCGCCGAGCGCCTTGATCACGTCGGACACGCTCTTGCCGTCAAAGGCCGTCTTGTTCCACTCCGCGGCCTGTGCCTCGCTGATCAGGCCCGTTGCGGCCATCAGCGACAGCACAGCGGTCATCCGCAGCACTTCTCGTCGTTTCACATTCATCTTGCTCTGTTTCCTCTACTTGCTTGCCCGGTTCCCTTTCGACCACTGCGTGCCGGTACGTTGCCGGCCCATCATGATTAGGTTGTTTGCCTGCCAGAAACGGTACGGGCCGCCAGCGTTGCCAGACGGCCCGATTCAGCCCTTGTGAAGCTTACTTGGCCGGCGCGCCAGCCAGGACCCACTCCACCACGGTCTTCAGGTCGGCATCGCTCACGCCGCTGTTGGCCGGCATCGGCACCGGGCCCCAAACGCCAGAACCGCCGTTCTTGACCTTGGCGGTCAGCGTTGCCAGCGCGTTCTTGTCACCCTTGTACTTGGCGGCCACATCCTTGTAGGCCGGGCCCACGAGTTTCTTGTCGATCTGGTGGCAGCCCATGCAGGCGTTCTTGTTGGCAATATCCTGGGCCTTGGCGGCATCCACGGCGTGCGCGGACGCTGCGGCGCCCAGCAGCGCTGCGGCGATGACAAACTGCTTCATGTGTTGTGCTCCAAACTGATTGAGCCGTGGGGACGGCAAAGGGCGCGCTTGGGGGCGACCCCCGCGGCGCGGCACGCGCTGGCCGCCGTTGGGGCGGGCCATCTCGGACCTCTGGGCCTCCGGGCCTCTTCGGTGAAACGCTGAGGGTCTCTCGGGCATATGCGGCCAGCCCGCTATTTTGCCTCAAGAAGTGGCAACGAACGCGATTCGAGAGTGATATCGATATTCACAAAATCGCGGGAAAAGCCGCCAAATTAAGGGTTAACCCGCGAATCTATCGGCTAACCAGCGCACGGCCGCTCCACAGCCGGCCGCCGAAGACATTGAGCAGCAGCCCGGCCATCACCACCACGGCGCCAGCCCATTGCGCCAGCGCCAGCGCTTCTCCCAGCAGCAGGCGGGCCGAGACCAGCCCGACCACGGGTACCAGCAGCGTCAGCGGCGCAACCTTGCTGGCCGCATAGCGCGTCAGCAGTCGGCCCCACATCGTGTAGCCGAACAGCGTTGCGCAGAAGGCCAGATAGCAGACCGCGAACACGCCCATGCCGGAGATATGGGAAAGCGCCTGCCCAATGCGGGCCGGGCCCTCGAACCAGAGCGACAGCAGCCAGAACGGCACGATCGGGACCAACGCGCCCCACACCACTAGCCCCAGCAGGTCCACCGGCCCGATCTTCTTGCTGACGATATTGCCCGTGGCCCAGCACAGTGAGGCACATAGTGTCAGCAGGAAGCCCGCCACCGTCATGCCGCCCGGGCCGTGCGCCGCGCCGCTGCCGATCAGTGCCAGCCCGCACGCGGCAACGGCCATGCCGGCGATGTTGTGCCAGCGCACCGGTTCGCCCAGCCACAGCCCGGCAATCGCCACGGTAAAGAACACCTGAGACTGCAATACCAGCGATGCCAGCCCAGCCGGCATGCCCACGGCCATCGCGTAGAACAGGAACACGAACTGGCCAAGGCTGATGGTGGCGCCATATGCCACCAGCATGCGCAACGGAATACGCGGCCGCGGGATGAAGAAGATGGCCGGGAATGCCACCAGGCTGAAGCGCAGCGCGCCCAGCAGCATCGGCGGCACGCCGACAAGGCCCACCTTGATGACGACGAAATTGACACCCCAGACCACGATGATGGCCAGGGCAAGCAGACGGTCTTTGGCTTGCATGATCGACGAAGATACGCCGCATCCCAGGGGCGGGACGGCTGGCACGGCTAGCCTATCAGCCGATTGCCGCCCGTCATTGCACGATCCTGCTGTTTTGTTGTGCGCAAGGCGCCACGCGCGGCCTCAGGCGCCGAGCATGTCGGCCCAGATGCTGCGCGCCCAGGCAAGTCCGTACTCGCCTTCCTGCCTGCTCGGCGCCGTGGAAAGCCCGCCGGCGCCCGGCACCGTCAGCATCGTTTTCTCGCCGGCATCGTAGCGATGCACGCTGGCGATATGGATGGCCTCGGTCGACGACGTGAAGCTGTAACAGGTGTTCGTGTAGACCGGCGCCGGGTCCGGCTGCTGCCCGGCCAGCAGCTGCAGGATGGCGGCGGCGGCCACCTTGCCGTGCTGGTTGGCCATGCTGCCGGACTTCGGCATCAGCGGCGCGATCTGGACGGCATCGCCAAGCACATGGATTTCCGGCGCCACTTGCGACGCCATGCTCAGGAAATCGACCTCGCACCAGCGGCCGTTGGCCGTGGCAAGGCCGGTAGTCACGGCGATGGAGCCGGCCCGCTGCGGCGGCAGCAGATTGATCACGTCGGCGCGCTCGTCGTCCTGCACCTCGAACTTGAGCGTGCGCGTGGCCGGGTCGACGTCGACGGTTTCGTACTGGGGCCGGTACTCGATCATCCCCTTGTAGCGGGTTTCCCAGACGTGCCGGAACAGCGCACCCTTCGACGTGATGTCGGGGTTCGCATCGAGTACCAGCACCTTGCTACGCGGCTTGTGCTGCTTGAGGTAGTCGGCCACCAGGCAGGCGCGCTCGTACGGGCCGGGCGGGCAGCGGTACGGCGCCAGCGGAATCGTGATGGCGAACGTGCCGCCGTCCCGCATCGCGCCAAGCTGGCGGCGCAGCGTATCGGTCTGCGGGCCTGCCTTCCAGGCATGGACGATCTGCTCGCCGCCGGGTCGTGCCAGGCCCGGAATCGCGCTGGTCTGCATTTCCACGCCGGGGGACAGGATCAGGCGGTCGTAAGGCAGCGTCGTGCCGCCGGCCAGCCGCACCGTGCGCGCCGCGGGATCGATCGCCGTGACCGTGTCGCGCACGCGTTTCACGCCGTGGCGGCGTTCCAGCGCGTCGTACGGCTGCGTGATGTCGGCCATCTGGCGATAGCCGGCGATGACGAGGTTCGACAGCGGACAGGATACGAATGCGGCGTCGGGCTCGATCAGTGTGACGTCCACGGCACCGTGACTCCACGTGCGCAGGTAACGCGCGGCGGTTGCGCCGCCATAGCCGCCGCCGATCACGACCACCTTCGCCGATGCGGCCGCACGCGCCTGGCGCGTCGTGAGCATGCCGAGCGTGGCACCGACGGAACCGACGACAGCGGCCCGCAGAACGGTTCGTCTTTGCATTGGTTATTTCTGGTCGGCGAACCAGGCGGCCATGGCGATGATTTCCGCGTCGCTATAGCCACGGGCGATCTGCGGCATCACGGTTCCGGGCCGCTTGCCGCTCTTGTAGTCGAGCATCATTTCGACAAGATCGGCCTGCTGCCGCCCGGCAAGCTGCGGGATCGGGCTGCCGGCCGGGGGCCTGCCGTCAGGGCCATGGCAGATGGCACAGGACGCGGCCTGGTTGCGCGCCTGCGCCATGCGGGCGGCCTGGGCCTCGACGGTCAGTTTGCCGGAATCGGCGGGGCCAGCGGGCTGCGGGCCCGATGCCGGTTGCGCGAGCGCGAGCAGCGGCGCCGCGCAGGCGCCCGCGACGATGCCGGACAGGTACCGCCGCGGGGATGCCATGGTGCTCAAGGCAGATTGCGGCCCGGCGGCAGCGCCACCGGCGACGAACCCGGCGCCGCCACCGGGCTCGTGGTGGCCCCGCCCGACGTGTCCATCGACGCGGGCGCATCCGAGGTCACCGGGGCGTTTGGTGCGCTACCCGACACCGACTGCACCGGCGCCGGCGTACCCACCGCCTCGCTGCCGGTATTGCCGGACTGCGAACTGCCCATCGCGTCCAGGCGCGCACGCTCGGAGTCGCTCACGTAGTCGAACGCCTTGACCACCTTCTGCACGCCGCTGGAGTTGCGCGCCACGTCCGTGGCCTTGTCGCCTTCGGCCGTGGTGACGATGCCCAGCAAGTAGACCACGCTCTTGTCCGTGGTGATCTTGATCGAATTGGCCGGCACGCCTTCGGTGGTGACCAGTTGCGTCTTGACCTTGCTGGTCAGGTACGCATCGTTGCTGCGCGTCATGAAGCTGGGCGACGCCGTGACCTGGATCTCGTTGACCACGTCACGCGTGTTCTTCAGGCCGCGCACGTACTGCTCGATCTGCTGCTTGATGTCCGTATTGCTGGCCTCGCCAACCAGCAGCACCTTGCGGTTGAACACCGCCGTCTCCACGCGCGCCTGGTCGCTGTTGTAGCGCGAGCCCAGCGTGCTGTCGATTTCCATCTGCAGGCCGCGATCGATCGTCTGGGTGCCCGTGGGGCGGCGATCGGTCGCCATCACCACACCGGTACCGACCGCGCCGGCCAGCACCGGGAAGCAGCCGGCAAGTTGCGTGGCCGACACCACCAGCGCGGCCACGGTGATGGCCGTGCGCACGATGCGGGCCGGGGAATTCTTCTTCTGGATAGTCACGTTCGTCATGCGGTCCTTGGCAATAAATCAGGTTGCAGCAGGTTGCAGGGTGGTCGCGCGGCTGTGGATATCACTGTGGATGACACCGCAAAACCTGTGGAATACGTTGTGGGTACGCCTGTGGATAACCGGGGATAACTTTCCGGTTTTCACAGAAGCCTCTCAGGCCTCCCCTAGCAGCGCTTCGTCAATCCCGTCGCAAAGGCAGTGCAGCGTCAGCAGATGCACCTCCTGGATACGTGCGGTGCGGTCACTCGGCGCGCACAGGTGGATATCGAACTCGTCCAGCAGCGTTGCGATCTTGCCGCCCCCCTTGCCCGTCAGCGCCACCACGCCCATGTCGCGCTGGTGCGCCGCCTGGACGGCCGCGACCACATTGGCCGAGTCGCCCGACGTGGACAGCGCCAGCAGGATGTCGCCCGGCTGCCCCAGGGCCTCCACCTGCTTGGAGAAGACCACCGAGAAGTCGTAGTCGTTGCCGATCGCCGTCAGGATCGAAGTGTCCGTGGTCAACGCAATCGCTGCCAGCCCCGGACGTTCGCGTTCGAACCGGCCGATCAGTTCAGCGGCGAAGTGCTGGGCGTCCGCGGCCGATCCGCCATTGCCGCAGACCAGGATCTTGTTGCCACTGGTCAGCGCCGCGACCATCCGCTCCACGGCCGCATCGATATGCGGCGCCATCAGCGCGGCGGCGATGCGCTTGGTTTCGGCGCTATCCAGGAAATGCTGCTCGATACTTTCAATACTCATGGCTTGGTGACTTCTGCACAATTCCGCGCATTATGACGCAGCGCCTTCGCTGTCGCTGCCTTCGAAACCCAACGCGCCGAGGTCGAACGCATTGGGCAGCCATTCCAGCCGGCCAGGCTCCATCGCCACCACGTCCACCCGGCATGGCGGCAGCCGGTCCAGCGTGGCCAGGTAATGGCTGGCGGCGCGCAGCACGCGCCGCTGCTTGGCCGGCGTGACGCTGGCAGCGGCGCCGCCAAAGCCGCGCCCGCTACGCTGACGCACCTCGACAAAAACCAGCGTATCGTCTGCCGCACGCATGATCAGATCGATCTCGCCGCCTTTGCAGCGATAATTGCGCACGACCGCGGCCAAACCCTGCCGCTGCAGGTAGGTCAGCGCCCGGTCTTCGGCCAGCGCGCCCTGCCTGGTGGTGGATGGCGTGGTGGTTTTGAATGAGCGAATCAACGGAAGTTCTCCAAGCATGAGTGACTGGACCTTGCTGGCCAGCGGGCAGACCTACCCGCCGGGCACCCTGTACGTGGTGGCCACGCCGATCGGCAATGTCGCCGACCTGTCCCTGCGCGCGCTGCACGTGCTCGGGCTGGCCGACGCGATTGCATGCGAAGACACCCGCAATACCGGGCAATTGCTGTCGCGCGTCGGGCTGCAGCGGCCGCTGGTTGCCGTGCACGAGCACAACGAGCGCGAAGCCGCCGTCCGTATCGTCGAACGGCTGCGCGCGGGCGAACGCATCGCCTACGTCTCCGACGCCGGTACGCCCGGCATTTCCGACCCCGGTGCGCGGCTGGTGGAAGCCGTGCGCGCGGCCGGCCTGCACGTGGTGCCGCTGCCGGGCCCGAGCGCCGCTGTCACAGCGCTGTCCGTGGCAGGCGACATGCTCGAGGCTGGCGAAGGCCGATTCACGTTCGTCGGCTTCCTGCCCGGCAAGCCAAAGGCGCGCGCCGACGAAATTGCCCGGCTGGCCGCGCTTGACCATGCGTGGGTGCTCTACGAAGCGCCACATCGCATTGCCGACACCCTCGCCGCGCTGGCAGCCGCCCTGCCCGGCAGCCGCCGGCTGCTGATCGGGCGCGAACTGACCAAGCTGTTCGAGGAAACGCCGGTGCTGACCGTGGCCGATGCCCCGGCCTGGCTGGCTGCCGAGGCGTCGCGCGGCAAGGGCGAATTCGTGCTGGTCGTGGAAGGTGCCCGCCGCGCCGAAGCCGGCGCCGACGACGCGCCCGATGCCGAGGCCGAACGGGTGCTCAAGCTGCTGCTGGCCGAACTGCCGGCCAAGCGCGCCGCCAAGCTGACGGCGGCGATTACCGGCGCGAAAACGGACGCGCTCTACCAGCTCGCGCTTGCGCAGCGTGCTGAATGAGAAAAATCTGATCTGGAAGGGGAGTTTCAGGCCGGTGGTTGCGCGGGGGACGAGAGGATCGATCCGGCCGGCCTGCATCGCAATTTAGTTGCGCTTGCGTTTGGCCGTGGACTTCCTGGCCTTTGACTTCGTTGGTACCAGCGTGTTGGCGGTGTCCATGTCATCGGCGCCGCTGCCGTCACCAGCCTCCGTGCCTCCCGCCTCGATCTCCGGGCCCAGGGCCGCCACTTCAGTTCGGGACAGGCGACGGATCTCCACCTGCGTGGCTCCGTGGTTGACGAAGTTCAGGCGCTTGGCCGCCGCGTAGGACAGGTCCAGAATCCGGTTGCCATGGTACGGGCCACGGTCGTTGATGCGCACGACCGCCACCTTGTTGTTGCTCAGGTTGCGCACAAGAACCCAGCTATCGAGCGGCAATGAAGGATGTGCTGCCGTCATGGCGCGCATGTCGAAGCGTTCGCCATTGGCGGTCTTGCGGCCATGGAAGCCCTTGCCATACCAGGACGCCATGCCGCGCTGCTCGAACGTACCCATGTCTGCACGCAGGCCGTCAATCGATGGCTGCGTGCTTTCGTCCAGGCCGAACAGGTTCCAGCTGCCGCGATCGTCCGTTTTGGCCGTGGCCGACTTCGACTTGGCAGATTTCGTCGAGATCGCACCCTGCGTGGATGCGTTGTCGGCATCGCCGCCCGGCGGTGTCGCGCAAGCAGCCAGCACCAATGCCGATACGACGATCGTGCATTGACGAAGGAAGCGTTTGGAGCCGGGCGCGATGGCGCGTACGGACTCCAGGCGGAATGCGGGCTGGCTTTGCATAGGCGCGGAGTCTAACAGAGTCGATAGGAGCTAGTTCGTTGATTTTGTTACGAAATCTGTTCAAACAGTGTTCAAACTGATGTCAATTGCCCGCAATCCACGGCCTGACAAGGGATTGCGCCGGTTACCGCAACGCAGTACGTGAGTGGATCATGCATCCCTTGCGCTGGGCTTTCCGTCTGGAAGCCCACGTTGCGGCTTCGAAAAGCCGACGACGGCGCGGCTACAATGACCCACCTGCCCAGCCCCGGGCCCGGCCGCAAAAAATAGCCGCATCGATCACAAATGAAAGTCCTTCTGATCCCCGTAACACCCTTCCAGCAGAACTGTTCGCTGCTGATTGACGAGACCACGCAGCGTGCGGCGGTATGCGACCCCGGTGGCGATCTCGATCGCATCCTCTCGGCGGTCAAGGAGCAAGGCGTCACGCTGGAGAAGATCTTCCTGACCCACGGGCATGTGGACCATTGCGCCGGCGCCGCGTCGCTGTCGCGCCAGCTCGGTATTCCGATCGAAGGGCCGCAGCAGCAGGAGCGCTTCTGGATCGAGCAGCTACCCGAGCAGACGCGGCGCTTCGGCTTCGGTCACCCCGAGGCGTTCGAGCCGGACCGCTGGCTTGAAAACGGCGACACCGTTACGTTCGGCAACGAGACGCTCGAGGTCTACCACTGCCCCGGCCACACGCCCGGCCACGTGGTGTTTTTCTCGCGCGCGAACAAGCTGGCGATCGTCGGCGACGTACTGTTTGCCGGTTCGATCGGCCGCACCGACTTCCCGCGCGGCAACCACGCCGACCTGATCCGCTCGATCCGCACGCGGCTCTGGCCACTTGGCGACGACGTGACGTTCGTGCCCGGCCACGGCCCCGTTTCCACGTTCGGCGAGGAGCGCCGCAACAACCCGTTCGTGGCCGATCACCTGATCGACGTGGCCTGACCCATGGCGAAGAAGCAGGCGCCGGATACGCGTCCCGAGATCTACGTCAGTACCGACGTGGAGGCCGATGGCCCGATCCCGGGGCCGCACTCGATGCTGTCGTTCGCGTCCGCCGCCATGCTGGCCGACAAAACCGTGGTCGGCACGTTCTCGGCCAACCTGGAAACGCTGCCCGGCGCGGCCGGCCATCCGGCCCAGATGCAATGGTGGAAAACGCAGCCGGACGCCTGGGCAGCGTGCCGGCGTGACCTGCAGCGCCCCGAGGACGTGATGCCGCGCTACGTGGAATGGGTGGAAAACCTGCCCGGCAAGCCGGTCTTCGTAGCGTTTCCGGCCGGCTTCGATTTCACGTGGGTGTTCTGGTACATGATGCGGTTTGCCGGCCGCTCGCCATTCGGCTGGGCCGCGCTCGACATCAAGACGATGGGTTTTGCGCTGACCGGGCGGCCCTACCGCAAATCGGTCAAGGCCGCCTTCCCGGCCCACTGGCACGATCCGCTGCCGCATACCCACGTGGCCCTGGACGACGCGCTGGAGCAGGGGGCCCTGTTCTGCAACATGCTTGCGGAACTGCGCGCGCGTGAGGCGGTGCTGGCCAGCGCGGCGGCCGCACCAGCCGGTCCCGGCAGCGAAAGCGATTCCTCACCTGCTTGATTAGGTGCCGGGGCATTTTCCGTACGGCACCCAACATGCGTCCGGTTTCCCCAGCGGTAGCGTCATGGCCGGCGTCACCTATAGTAGAAGCACGCGAACGGCGGCGTGAATGTCCGCCCGCAAATGCCGACGGTGCGCCGAGGAGGTGTGACCATGCGATTCCATCCTGATCTCCATCTCAAGGATCTTTCCGGCAGGTTGCACTGGCCCCATCGGCCCGGTTTGCACACCGATGTCATTTCCCATCACCATTCCGCCTCGGAAGATGCGGAAGTCGCCAAGGCGACGATCTATGTGAGCGCGCTGACGGCGGTCGTGCTGCTGCTTGTCCTGGCGGGAATCTCTTTCGGTCAGGAGGTCATGCACTGGCTGGGCGCCAATTGAAACGACCCTACCTGAAGCAAACCACCTGTCTGACCGGCCGGCCTCCACCTTGGTGGAGGCCGGTTCTATTTGGAGGCACTATCAAAATGATTCTGGCGTCGTTGCGCGGCCTCGGGTTTAGGCCAGCAGCGGTGTGACGTTCTCGGGCGGGCGGCCGATGGCGGCGCGGCGGTTGCGCACCACCACGGGCCGTTGCAGCAGGATCGGGTTGTCGGCCACGGCGGCCAGCAGTTCGGCGTCCGTCAGGCCGGGGTCGGCCAGGTCCAGTTCCTTGAAGACGGCTTCGCCATCGCGGATCATTTCGCGCACCGGAACGCCCAGCATCGTATGAAGCTGCCGCAGCGTGGTCAGCGACGGCGGTGACTTCAGGTATTCGACGATCTCCATCGGTTCGCCCAGGCGCTGCGCCGCGGACTCGACCAGCGCGAGCGTTTCGCGCGATTTCGAGCAGCGGGGGTTGTGGTAGATCGTGATCATGGCAGCTTCCCTTCGGCCTGTTTCGACGGCCTGTTTTCCATACCCCGCACTATATACAACCGCTCGCGGCGAGGGCGCGGTAAGGTTGCGGCATGTGGCTGGCACGCATCGTGCAACGCCTTAAGCACTGCTGATCCATGGCCAGCGATGACGTGCCATGGCCAACTCCTGCTCAGAATCCAACGTGTCCGAATCTGCCACCGCCTCCTGTTCCGCCGTGCCTTCCGCCGCTCCTTCGCGCAAGCCGTACCGGCTGCGCGACGCTATCCCCGACGACGTACCGGCCATCCAGGCCATCTATGCCCACCATGTGCAGCACGGCAGGGCGTCGTTCGAGGAAGTCGCGCCATCGGTCGACGACATGCGCCAGCGCTTCGGCGAGGTTCTCAAGAAGGGCCTGCCGTATATCGTCGCCGACCGCGATGGCGAGATCCTTGGCTATGCCTATGCATCGAGCTACCGCGCCCGCAGCGCCTACCGCTTTGCCATCGAGGATTCGATCTATATCGATCATCGCCACACTGGCGAAGGCCTGGGCCGCACGCTGCTGGCCGAACTGATCGCGCGCTGCGAGACCGGACCCTGGCGCCAGATGGTGGCCGTCGTGGCGCTGACCTCGAGCGGCGAAGGTGCAGGCTCCGTTGCCGTGCACGAGCGGCTTGGCTTCCGCACTGTCGGCCGGCTCGAATCGGTGGGCCTCAAGCACGGCCAGTGGATCGACACCCTGCTGATGCAGCGCCCGCTTGGCGTGGGTGACGAGACGCTCCCGGACTGAGTGCTCGGTCAGCCTGGCCGTGCCTGCCGAAGACCTCGGCGAATAAAAAAAGACCCGCGGACTTGCGTCGCGCGGGTCGTCATGACAACAAGGGGGTAATGCTCAGGGAGCCGGTCAGCCCATCAGGTCGGACAGCGCCAGCGCCACCACCTTGGTTGCACGGTTCAGATCGTTCAGGCGCAGGTTCTCGTCCGAGTTGTGGCCGCGCGCTTCCATCAGCGTGCGCGGGCCGGCACCGTACAGAACGGTCGGGATGCCGCGGCTCGTGTAGTGGCGCGCGTCGGTGTAGAGCGGCACGCCCTGCACGGGGATCTCCACGCCGAACACGGACTCGGCACGTTGCTTCAGCGCGCCAATCAGCTTTTCCACGCCAGGCAGTTCCGACAGCGGCTCGGCCAGGATGATGCGCTCCACCTTCACCTCGATGCCCGGGCGCTCCTTGGCGGCACGCTCGACCACGGCGCGGATTTCGCCTTCGGCGTCGAAGCCGATTTCTTCCGGAATCATGCGGCGGTCCACGCGGAACGTGACCAGGTCAGGCACCACGTTGGTATTGATGCCGCCCTTGATCAGGCCGACGTTCAGCGTGGCGGTGTCGATGCCCGGCACCTTGCTCTTGCGCGTGGCCAGTTCGGCGCGCAGGCCATAGATCGCCTGCAGGATATGCGTTGCGGCCTCGATCGCGTCCACGCCGGTGTGCGGCATGGCGGCGTGGCCCTGCTTGCCCTTGACGGTGACTTCCACGTGCAGGCAGCCGTTGTGCGCCGACGTGATGCCGTACGAGAAGCCAGCCGAGATCGCATAGTCGGGCTTGGTCAGGCCTTCGTCGAGCAGGAACTTCGGGCCGATGTCGCCGCCGGTTTCCTCGTCATAGGTGAATTGCAGCTCCACGGTGCCATTCAGCTTGGCACCCTGCTTTTCCGCTTCCATCAGCGCCAGCACTGCATACGCGTACGTTGCGAAGTCCGACTTCGACACGGCCACGCCACGGCCGTACATCACCGGGCCATGTTCGCTGTCGGCGATCTCGCCGCCGTACGGATCCTTCGTCCAGCCCAGGCCCGGGGGAACGACGTCGCCGTGGGCGTTCATGGCGATGGTCGGGCCACCGTTGCCGAAGCTCTTGCGCACCAGCAGGTTGGTCGCGCTGATCATGCCGGCGGCCTTGACCTTGTCCTCGGGCACCTTGTGCGCCTCGACCTTGAAGCCGAGGCCTTCCAGCAGTTCCTTGGCGCGCTTGCCATGGGCTTCGCAATCGCCGGTGGGGTTGTCCGACGGCACCTTGACCAGCTCCGCCAGGAACGCTTCCTGTTGCGGGCGGTTTGTGTCGATGTACTGGGTCAGTGTGGTTTCAACGGGATTCATGTTGTCTCGTGCGGTCATCTTCGTTATCTCGGGAGTCTGTGGTTTGCGTGGTCGATGCCAACGCTTATTGCGGACGGTGGAAGTGCTCGACGAAGTCGGCGAACACGCGCGCGGACGTCTGGGCGTCTTCCGACGTCATGATTTCGGTGGGGTGGTGGCTGATGCCGCCGTTGCCGCAGCGAACAAACAGCATGGCGACATCGGCGATGGCAGCGATTGCCATCGCGTCATGGCCGGCGCCGGACGGCAGGTGGCGCACCGGCACGCCCTGGCGCTCCACTGCACCAGCCCATTGGGCCTGCAGCCACGGCGCGCACGGCACGCTGGCGGCTTCGTGCGTCTTGCGGATCTGCGGGCGTACGTTGCGGCGCGCGCAGACACGTTCGATTTCGGCCAGCACGTCATTGACGGCCGATTCGCGCTCGGCGTCATCGCCGGCACGGATGTCGATCGAGAACACGGCGCGACCCGGCACCACGTTGGTGGCGCCATTCGGCACATTGAACTGGCCAACCGTGCCGACCAGACCCGGCTTGCCGCCGCAGCGCTTTTCGATGAACAGGCCGATTTCGGCACCTGCCATCGCGGCATCGCGGCGCATGTCCATTGGCACCGTGCCGGCGTGTCCGGCCAGGCCTTCGAGTTCGACGAGGAAACGCGTGGCGCCCGAGATTGCCGTGACCACGCCCACGGGCAGGCCTTCATTCAGCAGCACCGGGCCCTGTTCGATGTGGACCTCGATAAAGGCCAGCACCTGGCTGCGGTCATGCTTTGCGGCGGGCAGTTGCGCGGCATCGAAACCGGCCTCGCGCATGACTTCGCGCATGGTCTTGCCCGAGTCGTCGACGTTGTCGAGCACGTTGGTGTCGAAGGTGCCGGCAATGGCGCGGCTGCCCAGCAGCGTGGCCTTGAATCGCACACCCTCTTCCTCGGCAAACCCGACCACTTCGAGCGCAAACGGAAAGCGCTTGCCCTGGCGGTTCCACTCGGCCACGCAGGCAATCGGCAGGATCACGCCCAGGTTGCCGTCGTAGCGGCCGCCGTCGCGCACCGTGTCGAAGTGGGAACCGGTGAGCAGCGCCGCGGCGTTCGGCGTGGTGCCTTCATAGCGGCCGATCACATTGCCGGCGGCATCGCGGCGCACGGTCATGCCCGCGGCTTCCATCCACTCGGTCAGTTGCGCGGCGGCGCCGTGGTGGGCGTCGGTCAGGTAGGTGCGGGTGAGCATACCGGGCTGGTCGGTATGCACGGCCAGGGCGTCGGCCCAGGCCATGATGCGCGTGCCCGTTTCAGCGGACAACGGCGTAGGGGTTGCTGCCATCTGAGTGTCTCTCCTGCTGGTGGTCCGAGGCTGTTTCAGAATGATTCTGGCGTCGTTGCGGGGCCTTGCCGTACTTGTTTGTACTGTCTGCGGCCCCGCGCCTAGCCAGAACCGCTGCGCTTCATTCTGAAACAGCCTCGGGCTCGGTCCGGGCAAATCCCAAGGCTGAGCTCTATTCTGTGCGATTCATGTTAGCACAGTGAATTCAGAAATTGCATACAAAAATGATATGCACTATATTGGCCTCCATGCACCGACAATCCGCTGCGGACAATCCGGTCCGGACAAGTGGATTGCGTGGATTCCGCCTCAACAGGGGGGCTTTCCATGCGGGATATGGCGCTTGCGCCGATTTCCCGTGGTGACGCCAGGCTCGCCGCCACGTCCGCACTCCCGCGCCATGTGACGGCAGGCATTCCTGAAGCAGATCAGGGTCGGCCAGCGACGCAAAGACGTCTGCCTGGACCGCGCCCGGCACGGAGACAACGATGCAGCATGCCGTACCCACGCAGCGCGCCGCCGGCGCACGCCTGCACACCCGATTCACCCGCTCGCTGTTCGGTCAGGTTCTGATCGCGCTGGTGATCGGCACCCTGCTCGGGCTGGTCTTTCCCGAGTTCGCCGCCAAGCTCAAGCCGCTGGGCGACGGCTTTATCAAGCTGGTCAAGATGCTGATCGGCCCCATCGTGTTCTGCGTCGTCGTGACCGGCATCTGCGGGGCCGGGGAACTGAAGAAGGTAGGCCGCGTCGGTATCAAGGCCGTGATCTATTTCGAGATCGTCACGACGATCGCACTGGCGCTTGGCGTGGTGATGGCCTACGTGTTCCATCCGGGCACCGGCATGAACGTCAATCCGCGCACGCTGGACATCTCGGCCATGGCCGCCTACATCGAGTCGGCCGACAAGGTGAAGAGCACGGGCATGGTCGATTTCCTGCTCAAGCTGATTCCGAACACGATCATGGGCGCGTTCTCCAGCGGCGATGTGCTGCAGGTGCTGCTTGTGTCCGTGCTGTTTGGCTGCGCGTTGTCCGTGGTGGGCGAGCCCGGCCGGCCGCTGGTCAAGCTGATCGAAACGTTTTCCCAGACGATGTTCAAGATGATGGGCTTCATCATCAAGCTGGCGCCGCTGGGCGTGCTGGGTGCGGTGGCGTTCACGGTGGGCAAGTACGGCATCGGATCGCTCAAGCAGCTCGGCTTCCTGGTGCTCCTGTTCTACGGCTCGGTCGCGATCTTCGTGGTTGGCGTGCTGGGCGTGATCATGCGGCTGTGCGGTTTCTCGGTGCTGAAGCTGATCCGCTACCTGCGCGCCGAACTGCTGGTGGTGCTGGGCACCGCATCGTCCGACAGCGTGCTGCCGCAGGTGATGAAGAAGCTCGAGTACATGGGCATCCGCAAATCGGTGGTGGGCCTGGTAATTCCTACCGGCTACTCGTTCAACCTTGACGCTTTCTCGATCTACCTGACGCTGGCCGCCGTGTTTATCGCCCAGGCCACCAACACGCCGCTGGCGCTGGGCGACCTGCTCGGCATCCTGGCCGTGGCGCTGGTGACATCGAAGGGCGCGCACGGCATTCCGGGTTCGGCGATCGTGATCCTGGCTGCGACGCTCTCCGCGCATCCGGCGATTCCCGCCATCGGCCTGGTGCTGGTGCTGTCGGTGGACTGGTTCATCGGCATCGCCCGTGCGGTGGGCAACCTGATTGGCAACTGCGTGGCCACGGTGGTGGTGGCGGCCTGGGAGCGCGATATCGACCGTGAACGGGCCCATGGCGTGCTCAACGGCACGATTCCGGCCGGCGAGCTCGAGGAAGGACTGGCGGCGCCGCACGAGCATCTCTCCGTGCAAGTACCGGTATCGGCGCCGCTGCCCGGCACCGCCTCGGGGCGCTAGAATCACGCACATCCCAGTTACCGCGCAAGTCCGCCAGGCCACGCGCGACACCATGCCCGAGCACATTGATCCCGACATGACCGCCGAGGCGATCGCAGACGACATCGTCTCCGCCATCGTCTCGCACCGGCTCCCGCCCGGCACCAAGCTGCGCGAGGAGGCGCTGGCCAGCGTCTATCGTGTCAGCCGCACCAAGGTACGCGCGGCACTGCTGATGCTGTCCAAGGACAAGGTGATCCAGATCGTGCCGGACAAGGGCGCGTTCGTGGCCAAGCCGAGCGCGGAAGAAGCGCGCGAGGTGTTTGCCGTGCGCCGCATCCTGGAAGCGGCCCTGGCGCGCGAGTTCGTCGCCAGGGCAACGGCGGCGGATTACAAGCGCATCGAAAAGCACCTGTCGGCCGAGCGCAAGTCGCTGGGTGGCAACGACGCCCAGACGCGTACCCGGCTGCTGGGCGACTTCCACATCGTGCTGGCCGAGGTGGCCGGCAACAACGTGCTGACAGAGATCATGCGCGAACTGTCGATGCGCAGCGCCGTGATCACGATGCTGTACCAGAGCCGCCGCGATGCAACATGTTCATCGGACGAGCACCGTGCGTTCATCGAAGCGGCACGCGCTGGCGACGCGGATCTTGCGGTGAATCTGATGGTCGAGCACCTGGCGCATGTCGAGGCCGCTTTGCACTTTGAGGAAGTACCTGCGGCGGCACGCAGCAAGGATCTGGTTGCCGCGTTGCTGGCTTGACGCGCCTTGGCTTGAGGCGCCCTTCCCGCGCGGCATCGTAGAGCCCTCGAAAGCTTTTCTGCCCTGAACACTTCTGCACCTGAGCGTTCGAGCGCCCACACATTGCTTGCGTTTGCAATTTTTTAATTGCAAACGTTTACCACCCGCAAAAAATGCACTAGGCTTCCCAAAACGACATCAAATGGGCGGGCTTGGCGTGCAGACAGTATCCATTCGCTTACCTGAAGACGACCTTGCGTGGTTGAGCAATCTTCAGTTGCCTGGCGCAAGCAGCCCTAGCGACAAGCTCCGGGCGTTGCTGGCCGATGCACGACGTCGCGCCGAGGGCGCTAGCGACTACATCAGTTGTCTGGCTTTGCTCCGCGAGCAGATACGGCCACTGCTTGATGCAACTCAGACGTTGGAATATGCAAACGCCATCCATTCGGAGATTGTGCCGATGCTGGCGATGCAGACCCCCGAATTGATGGCGACCTTGATCGCAGGCGTGCCAACCGGAAGTGATGCAGTGGAAGAAGCGCGAGCATTGGAGGCCCGGCTCGCCAGTCGTGCGATGAGGATGCTCCTGAGCCTGCTGCGCCTGGCCGTCACCAATCGAACCCCTGCGTACGACCAGGCCGCACTGGATCCCTTCGTGCCTGAAATTCTGGAACTGGCGGGCATGATTCGAATGACGCGGGATACGCCTTAGATTCGTAGTTGGCAGCATCCCAGAGGGGGCAACACCTCTCGACGTGACACCGAACCGTTTCTCGAGGAGCCGCACCATGATCAATGCAGGATTGGGCGATCGGATTCGACGCCTGTTGACAGCCAACGTCCACGCTTTGGTAAGCACGCTTGAATCCAAGGCACCACAAGCCGTCCTGGAACAGTATCTACGGGATTTCGATGAGGTGATTGCCCAGGCGCGAGTCGTGCTGGGCCAGCACGAGGCGTCGCGTCACCAGGCGGCGAAGGCAATCGCGCGGCTGAACAACGAAATGGAACGACTGGATGAGCAGGTCGCGCTGGCGCTGGACCAGGGCGACGAGGCTGCAGCGCGTGCCGGTGCCGAACGCCAGATCGATCTTGAAGACCAGCTTGTCACGCTCAACGGCGGCTTGCAGGATGTCGTCGACAAGGCCCAGAGCGCCGAGACCGATCTGCTGGGCCTCCGCGCGAAGCGTGCCGAGATGGAGCAGGCGTTGAAGGAAATGATTGCGGCGCGCGCCGCGGCGCAAAAAAGCGAGCCGTCTTTTGCGGGTACGCCATACGCGCATGGCACGCAGCGGGCAGAGAGGCTGGCAGAGGGCTTCAACCGCACGCTGGCCGATGCTTCCGGGCTGGCAGGACTTGGCGCATCGGATTCAAAGGCCAATGCTTCGCTGCTTAGCCGCCTTGAAACCCTGCACCGTCAGCAGCGTGTCACAGAGCGACTAGCTCGTGTAAAGGATGCGAAGGAGACCGACAGCCACTGAATCTCGCTTCGATACGGCGCCAATGCCCGGCAATATCAATACTAAAAAAGACAACTTCCTATGGATGCGCTATTGCTGCCTGGTAATGCTCCTTTCGTCGTCGCCATCGGCTTGATGGTATTGATCGGACTACTCGAGGGCATCGCTCTCCTGCTTGGCCTCGGCCTTTCCGACGTGGCGGAGAATCTGCTTGTTACCCATTTCGCGATCGACCATGTCGATGGTGCTGCAAGTAGCGCAAGCGCTGTGGGTCAGTTCCTGGGATGGCTGCACGTCGGGCGCGTGCCGTTGCTGGTGCTGCTGGTTCTGTTTCTGATGGGATTCGCAATGATCGGTTTGGCGATGCAGAGCACGCTTGGGGCGATCTCCGGACACTTGCTGCCGGCCCCGCTTGCCGCCGCGCTGGTCGCACCCGCGGCGTTGCCATTTGTTCGCGCGACCGGGGCCCTGGTCGCCGGCATTCTGCCGCATGACGAGACCTCTGCCATCTCCGAGCAAGACTTCATCGGGCGCGTTGCCACGATAACCGGCGCCGAAGCATCGGTGGCCAATCCCTCGGAGGCTCGCATGGTAGATGAGTCCGGCCAGATTCACTATCTTCGTGTCGAGCCTGACGACCCCGAACATCCCCTCGTTCGCGGTGATGCCGTACTTATTGTTGCAAGAGTTTCCGGCAGTCTGTATCGCGCCATCCCCAATCCACGCCCCGACCTCTTATAGAGATTGAATTTTCATTCTCGCTGCGCGATCGCAGTTCGTCTATTGACTGGTCCTACCTACGGAGTTTCAAACCTAATATGGATTCCTTGATCGTTTGGGGTGCAATCGGCCTGGCTGCCATCATCGGCATCTGCATCGTCGGTTTGATCTTCTCGCGTCTGTACACGCGGGCTTCAGCCGAGCGCGCCTTCGTCCGTACTGGACTTGGCGGGCAAAAGGTCATCATGAGCGGTGGCGCGATTGTCCTTCCGGTGTTCCATGAGGTCATTCCGATCAACATGAACACCCTCAAGCTGGAAGTCAGCCGCGCTTCGCATGACAGCCTGATTACCAAGGATCGCATGCGGGTCGACGTAGTCGTTGCGTTCTTTGTCCGTGTAAAGCCGACGGCCGAAGGCGTCTCTACTGCAGCGCAGACACTTGGGCAACGCACCATTGCCCCGGAAAGCCTGCGCTCGCTGGTGGAAGACAAATTTGTCGATGCGCTGCGCTCGACCGCTGCGCAAATGAGCATGCAGGATCTGCAGGACGCCCGCGAGAAATTCGTCCAGGGGGTGCAGAACACCGTCGCGGAGGATCTGACCAAGAATGGGCTCGAACTGGAGAGCGTGTCGCTCACGAACTTCAACCAGACGTCGAAGGAGTTCTTCGATCCCAACAATGCATTTGATGCAGAGGGCCTGACCAAGCTCACGCAGGAAACGGAGCGCCGCCGCAAGGAGCGCAATGAGGTGGAGCAGGACACCGAAGTTGCAGTACGCGAGAAGAATCGCGACGCGTTGGCCAAGAAGCTGGAGATCGAGCAGCAGGAGGCCTTCATGAAGCTCGACCAGGATCAGCAGGTCAAGACGCGCACGGCCGAACAGAATGCTCGCATCACCGCCTACGAAGCCGAACGGCGCCAGGAAGCCGAGCAGAGCCGGATTGGTGCAGAACGGCAAGTGCAGGAGTCCGAGATCCTGCGTGAACAGGCGGTACGTACCCGCAAGGTGGAAGCTGAACGGGAGGTGCGTGTAAAAGAGATCGAGCAGCAGAAAGTGACCCAAATGGCCGCCATCGAACAGGCCAAGGTCACAGAGATCGCGGAGCAGGAAAAGGCGATTGTCATTGCTGAGAAGTCGGAAGCCCAGTCGCAGGCACAGTCACGCGCAAACGAAGCGCTGGCGGAGGCCGTGAAGGCTGAACAGGCCGTGGAAACGGCGCGTAGAACCGCGGAAGCCGACCGGGCCAAGCAGGTCGCCCTGATCGAGGCTGCGCAAGAGGCTGAGACACTCGCGGTGCAGGTCACAACGAAGGCCCGATCTGAGCGCGAAGCCGCTCAGATGCAGGCGACTGCCATCGTCGAACTCGCCGAAGCTGCTCGCAAGAAGGGCCTGGCCGAGGCCGAAGCCCAGCGCGCGCTGAATGACGCCATCAATACGCTATCTTCCGACCAGACAAGCCTGAAGTTCAAGCTGGCATTGCTGCAGGCATTGCCAGCGGTGATCGAACAAACGGTCGAGCCCATCAAGGCTATCGATGGCATCAAGATCATTCAGGTCGACGGTTTGAATCGCGGAGGCGCAGGAGGCGATAGTGGTGTTGCGGCGGGCAATGGCAACAATGGCAACCTGGCCGAGCAAGCGATGTCGGCCGCGCTGTCCTACCGCGCGCATGCACCGCTTATCGACTCGCTTCTTCAGGAAATCGGGCTGTCGGGTGGATCGCTCAATGGACTGGTCCCCGGCGCCACGCCTGCGGCACTTGACGGCGTGACGACGCTGCCGTCTGCCGCAGCACGGAATGACCTGCGGGAAGCGTAGTTGTAGGCACTATGCATGCCGCTGCAAGATTGAAGTTCGGTGTGAATCTGGTGGGATGATGCCTCCGGCTTGATCGCCATCAAGGACGAAGGATGGATGGGAGCGCATCATTCCCCTAGCCATGGAGTTGCGGGGGCGCACTTCATGAGCTCTCCCCGTCCTTCGCAAGAAGGGCTGCCCGCAGACCGCAATGGCTGCGGGCTTTTTCTTTTGTAGATATTGCTTTTCTCCCCTCCCTTCTACCGCACGGCGGGAGAGACATCTCAAACCCTGCTACTCCAATACCCCGGCTTTGCGAATGCCTGCTTCAGGTGTTCGATGAAGAAGCGGATCTTGGCCGGTACTGGCCGCTGCTGCGGGTACACCGCGAGGATGTCGTAGTCGGGCAGCGCGTATTCGTCCAGCACCGTAATCAGCTCTCCGCTTTCCAGCTGCGGCAGGATTTCCCAGGTCGAGCGCCAGCCCAGCCCCAGACTCTCGCCGGTCCAGCGGTGCAGCAGTTCCCCGTCATTGCAGTCGAGGTTGCCGTTGACGCGCACCGTCACGGTCTTGCCGTTCTGCTGGAAGTACCAGCCGCGCTGCTGCCCGCCCTGAAGGTTGAATGCGAGGCAGTTGTGCTTTTCCAGGTCTTCCAGCGTATGTGGCACGCCGTACTTCGCGAAGTAAGCGGGCGTGCCGCACACCACGCGCTTGTTGGTTGCCAGCTTGATTGCCACGAAGTTCGGATCGATCGCACCGCCGATGCGGATGCCGAGGTCGTACCCCTCGCGCACCAGGTCCACCACGCGGTCGGTCAGGTTGAACGAGATCTGTACCTCGGGATTGGCGGCCAGGAACGCCGGCGCATGCGGCGCAACGTGCTTGCGTCCAAACGCGGCCGGTGCCGACACGATCAGGTGGCCGGTGGCCTTGTGCTTGCCTTCGGCGATCAGCATCTCGGCGCGGTCGAGGTCGGCCAGCGCCTTCTTGCACTGCTCCATGAACGCCGCGCCCTGCTCCGTCACCACGATGCGGCGCGTGGAACGGTGCAGCAGCTTGACGCCGATGCGCGCCTCCAGCGCGTTGATGCGGCGGCCGATCATGACCGGCGTGACGTTCTGCGTCAGCGCAGCCGCGGCCATGCTGCCGTGTTCCACCACGGCGATGAATGCTTCGATTTGTTTGAGTTTGTCCATGCCAGCTAAGCCAAATGTCTCCTGCCGGCACATTGTGAGGCATCAGAGCCTTGCTGCGCATCCCCGCGCGGCAATGACGCCCATCCGGCGCCCACCCGGTGCCCTTCAACCCCCCTCAGGTCTGGCGCTGGCGGCCCAGGGCTTCGCTGATCTCCGCGGCCTCGCCAAGCACATGCGCCAGCCGGCGCAGCGGCGAACTGCATTGCAACTGGGCGAACAGCGCCAGCGCGCAACCGGCCACCAGCACCGCGCCGTAGATGGCCACCAGCGCGGGGCCGCTGCCGGGCGCCATCACAGCGAGCCCGTCGGCCAGGATCACGGCGGCGGGACCGATGGCCAGCACCAGTGCCATGGTGCGTGCGCAGCCCTCCCAAAGGCGCGCCTGAAGTGCCACGCGGCGCTGGCGGGCCCGTAGCTGGAGCGCCGGAATCCGCCCCAGACGCAGTAGCAGAGCATTCTCGGCCTCGGATTCCGCGTCCAGCCGATGTGACAGCCAGCGCAGCGGATGTTGCAGCGCAGCACGGCCGCGCAGCAGGCGCGCGAACCACGCGGCGACATAGAGCACGCCACTGACGGCCAGCAACACGTGGAAGGCCTGTGGCAGCCACGTGGGAGGTGTCTGCGCCAGCACACGGTGCCACCACAGCAGCGCCCCGCCGCCGGCCAGCGTGGGAAGCAGCGCCAGGACGAATCCAGTCCACAGCCCCTTGGCAACCCGGCTCTCAGCGTTAGCAGCCGGTGCCGTCTGTAGCGCTTCAATCAGTTCGTAGGTGGTTGGCAGCCGCGAGTACATGGCAAGGCAGAGGGCGATTCGAAACCCGTTATTTTGGACCGAGGACCGCGCCGCCGATAGACCGGAACGCAGTAAATCGCGTCAGACCCCACGCCGTGGGGGAGCCCGGGAGCACCGGTGAATGCGTACTGCCACGGTCACATCGGATCGGTACATGCTGCAACATTACTAACCACAGGTATCGAATCAACTGATCGCGCTTCTGTTTATCCACAGGCGGTGCAGGCATAGCATCGGATCCAGAACAAATCCCACCCATTGTTTTGAATCGTATTGGAGACAGACATGCCGAAGATGAGAGCAGTCGACGCGGCCATCGCCGTTTTGGAAAAGGAAGGCATCACCACCGCGTTCGGCGTACCCGGCGCCGCCATAAACCCGTTCTACTCGGCCATGCGCAAGGCCGGTTCGATCCGCCACCTGCTGGCGCGTCACGTGGAAGGCGCCTCGCACATGGCCGAGGGCTACACCCGTGCCGAGCCGGGCAATATCGGCGTCTGCATCGGCACGTCGGGCCCTGCCGGCACCGACATGATCACGGGCCTGTACTCGGCCTGGGCTGATTCGATCCCCATCCTCTGCATTACCGGCCAGGCCCCGCGCGCCCGCCTGTACAAGGAAGACTTCCAGGCCGTCGATATCGAATCGATCGCCAAGCCGGTGACCAAGTGGGCCGTGACCGTGCGTGAGCCGGCGCTGGTGCCGCAGGTGTTCCAGCAGGCGTTCCACCTGATGCGTTCGGGCCGTCCGGGTCCGGTGCTGATCGACCTGCCGTTCGACGTGCAAGTGGCCGAGATCGAATTCGACATCGAAACGTACGAGCCGCTGCAACCGTACAAGCCGGCCGCCTCGCGCGCGCAGATCGAGAAGGCGATCTCGATGCTGAACCAGGCCGAGCGTCCGCTGATCGTCTGCGGCGGCGGCGTGATCAACGCCGACGCATCGGAGCTGCTGGTCGAGTTCGCCGAACTGGTCAACGTGCCCGTGGTGCCGACGCTGATGGGCTGGGGCGTGCTGGCCGATGACCACCCGCTGCAAGCCGGCATGGTGGGCCTGCAGACCTCGCACCGCTACGGCAACGCCACGCTGCTGGCCTCGGACTTCGTGATGGGCATCGGCAACCGCTGGGCCAACCGCCACACGGGCAGCGTCGACGTCTACACGAAGGGCCGCAAGTTCGTGCACGTCGATATCGAGCCCACGCAAATCGGCCGCGTGTTCGGCCCGGATCTTGGCATCGTCTCCGACGCCAAGGCTGCGCTGGAACTGTTCGTCGAAGTGGCACGCGAAATGAAGATGGCCGGCCGCCTGCCGTGCCGCAAGACCTGGGTGGCCGACGTGCAGAAGCGCCGCCGCACGATGAAGCGCAAGAGCGACTTCGACAACGTGCCGGTCAAGCCGCAGCGCGTGTATCGCGAAATGAACCAGTACTTCCCGCGCGACGTGCGCTACGTGACGACGATCGGCCTGTCGCAGATCGCCGCCGCGCAGTTCCTGTCGGTCAACCAGCCGCGCCACTGGATCAACTGCGGCCAGGCAGGCCCGCTGGGCTGGACGATTCCGGCCGCCATTGGCGTGAAGACCGCCTCGCCGAACTCGGACATCGTGGCCATCTCGGGTGACTACGACTTCCAGTTCATGATCGAGGAACTGGCCGTGGCCGCGCAGTTCAAGGTGCCGTACATCCACGTGGTGGTCAACAACTCGTACCTGGGCCTGATCCGCCAGGCGCAGCGCAACTTCGAGATGGACTACTGCGTGCAGCTTGCGTTCGACAACATCAACGCGCCCGAGCTGGAAGGCTATGGCGTGGACCACGTGAAGGTTGTCGAAGGCCTCGGCTGCAAGGCGATCCGTGTGTTCAAGCCCGAGGACATCGCCCCGGCCTTTGCCGAAGCGCGCGACCTGATGGCCGAGTTCTCGGTGCCGGTGGTGGTCGAAGTGATCCTCGAACGCGTCACCAACATCGCGATGGGCACCGAGATCGACAACATCAACGAATTCGAGCCGATTGAGGACATCGAAGACGTCGATACGGCGATCCTGGCCGAAGAAACCAGCGCCGCCTAAGCAACGATCAAGCACCGTTTCCCCGTAGTACGCCACCCTGCCCCGCTCCACCGGGGCGGGCGTGGCGGGTTTTTCCCAGACACCGAGAGAGACAAACAATGCCAAAGCTCGCAGCCAACCTGACGATGCTGTTTAACGAAGTCGGCTTCCTGGACCGCTTCGAGGCCGCCGCCCGCGCCGGATTCCGTGGCGTGGAGTTCCTGTTCCCGTACGCGTTCCATGCCGACCAGATTGCCGATCGCCTGAACCGCTTCCAGCTCGACCTGGTGCTGCACAACCTGCCTGCCGGCAAGTGGGAAGCGGGCGAGCGCGGCATCGCGTGCCATCCGGACCGCGTTGGCGAATTCCAGGACGGCGTGGGCGAAGCGATCAAGTACGCGAAGGTGCTTGGCGTGCGCCAGCTCAACTGCCTGGTTGGCATCCTGCCGCAGAACGTAAAGCGCGAGCAGGCCAACGAGACGCTGGTGGAGAACCTGCGCTTCGCGGCCAATGCACTGGCGCAGGAACATATCGATCTGCTGGTCGAGCCGATCAACACGTTCGACATCCCTGGCTTCTTCCTGTCGCGCACGCAGCAGGCCATCGACCTGATCGGTCAGGTCAACGCGCCCAACCTCTACGTGCAGTACGACATCTATCACATGCAGCGCATGGAAGGCGAGATCGCCAATACGATCCGCGCCAACCTGCCGAAGATCAAGCACGTGCAGCTTGCCGACAACCCCGGCCGCAACGAGCCCGGCACCGGCGAGATCAACTACCAGTACCTGTTTGGCTTCCTCGACGAGATCGGCTACCAGGGCTGGATCGGCTGCGAGTACAAGCCGAAGACGACTACCGAAGCCGGCCTGGGCTGGCGCGCGGCGCACGGCGTCTGAGGCACGGCTTGTTTTGGCTCCCTCTCCCGCAAGGCGGGAGAGGGCGGGGGGAGAGGGCAACGAGGCTCTACGAAGTGACCTCGGTGTTCCAAGCGCTGCGCCCTCTCCCCCAACCCCTCTCCCGCGCTGCGGGAGAGGGGAGCAGAACCCACAGAATTTTTCTACCTTACTGGAGACATCAACATGGCAAACCAACGCAACGTCGGCTTCATCGGCCTGGGCATCATGGGCGCCCCGATGGCGGGACACCTGCGCGCGGCCGGACACACGCTGTTCGTGCATGACGTGAACCCTGCGCCGCAGTTTCTCGTCGATGCCGGCGTGACGGTCTGCACCAGCGCCGAGGAAGTGGCCAAGCGTGCCGACATCGTGATCGTGATGGTGCCGGACACCCCGCACGTGGAAGCCGTGCTGTTCGCCGAGAAGGGTGTTGCCGCCGCGTTCAAGGCCGCTGGCAAGGACGCCTCCTACGGCAAGATCGTCGTGGACATGAGCTCGATCTCGCCGATCGCCACCAAGGACTTCGCCGCGCGCATCAACAAGCTGGGCGCCTCGTACCTGGACGCGCCGGTGTCGGGCGGTGAGGTGGGCGCCAAGGCAGCATCGCTGACGATCATGGTCGGCGGCCCCTCGGAGGCGTTCGATCAAGTCAAGCCGCTGTTCGAACTGATGGGCAAGAACATCACGCTGGTGGGCGGCAACGGCGACGGCCAGACCACCAAGGTGGCCAACCAGATCATCGTGGCACTGAACATCCAGGCCGTGTCCGAAGCGCTGCTGTTCGCGTCGAAGGCTGGCGCCGATCCGGCAAAGGTGCGTCAGGCGCTGATGGGCGGCTTCGCTGCATCGCGCATTCTGGAAGTGCATGGCGAACGCATGGTCAAGCGCACCTTCGATCCGGGCTTCCGCATCGAACTGCACCAGAAGGACCTGAACCTGGCACTGCAGGGCGCGAAGGCGCTGGGCGTGTCGCTGCCGAACACGTCGACCGCGCAGGAACTGTTCAACGCGTGCGCGGCCAACGGCTTCGGCAAGCTTGACCACTCGGCACTGTGCCGCGCGATCGAGATCATGTCGAACCACGAGATCGCCAAGGGCACGAAGTAAGCCCGCCCGCAGCCGCCCGCGCCGCTTTTCGGGGCGGCTGCATTTGCTTTCGCTTGCGTTTTATTTCAGGACTCACATGTTTGCCACCGACGCCACCGCCGCCCTGCTGTCGCCGCAGCGACAGGCCGGCACGCCCGACTATCGCAACCCCGTTCAGGCCCGTGCACTGCTGCGCGACCTGTTCGATACGGCCGTCTCGGCCGTGAGCGCGACGCACTGCCTGCCGCCGCATCTGCCGTCGCCGCCGAAAGGGCGCACCGTCGTCATCGGCGCGGGCAAGGCCGCTGCCGCGATGGCGCAGGCAGTGGAGTTGCACTGGCAGGGCGAGCTGTCCGGTCTGGTGGTCACGCGTTATGGCCACGGTGCCGAGTGCCATCGCATCGAAGTTGTCGAAGCCGCGCACCCCGTGCCGGACGCAGCAGGCCAGCAGGCCGCGCAACGCATGGTAGAACTCGTGCAGGGCCTGACCGCCGACGACCTCGTGCTGTGCCTGATCTCCGGTGGCGGATCTGCGCTGCTTGCCGCACCGGCACCCGGCATCACGCTGGCCGACAAGCAGGCCGTGAACAAGGCGCTGCTGCGCAGTGGCGCGAACATCGGCGAGATGAACTGCGTGCGCAAGCACCTTTCCGCGCTCAAGGGTGGACGCCTGGCCCTGGCTTGCGCCCCGGCGCGCGTGGAAACGCTGCTGATTTCCGATATTCCCGGCGATGATCCGACGCTGATCGCAAGTGGTCCGACATTGCCCGACGAGACCACCTGCGCCGACGCGCTCGCGGTCATCGCCAAGTACAACATCGATGTGCCCGCCAACGTGCGCGCGCATCTGGAGAGCGGCGCGGGCGAAACGCCCAAGCCCGGCGATGCGCGCTTCGAAGGCCATCGCAGCGTGACGCTGGCCAGCGCGCAGCAATCGCTCGAAGCTGCCGCCGCGCGTGCACGCGAACTCGGTCTCACCGCGCACATCCTGTCCGACAGCATCGAAGGCGAAGCGCGCGACGTGGCCGAAGTCCACGCTGCCATCGCGCGCCAGATCGTCGCCCATGGCCAGCCATTCCAGAAGCCTTGCGTGATCCTGTCCGGCGGCGAGACGACCGTCACTGTGCGCGGCAACGGTCGTGGCGGCCGCAATGCGGAGTTCCTGCTTTCGCTCGCGGTGTCGCTCGACGGCCTGCCCGGCGTGCATGCGATTGCGTGCGACACGGACGGCATCGACGGTTCCGAGGACAACGCCGGTGCGCTGCTGGACCCCGACACGCTGACGCGCGCCGCGGCACGCGGGCTGTCCGCACGCGCGCACCTGGAGAACAACGACGGGTACGGCTTCTTCGCCGGCATCGACGACCTGATCGTCACCGGCCCGACCCGCACCAACGTGAACGATTTCCGCGCGATCCTGATCATCTGAAACGCGCCCTGCAAGGAAGAGAGGAGACAATCATGAGACGCCAGCGCAAAGCCAAGATCGTGGCCACACTCGGCCCGGCCAGCACGGACATCGCGGTCATCCGCCAGTTGTTCGAAGCCGGTGCCGACGTATTCCGGCTGAACTTCAGCCACGGCACGCACGAAGACCATCGCGCGCGCTATGACGCCGTGCGTCAGGTCGAAGAGGAAACCGGCCGCCCGATCGCGATCCTGGCCGACCTGCAAGGCCCGAAGCTGCGCATCGGCACGTTCGCGGCCGGCAAGGTGGCGGTCAGCACCGGTGACAAGTTCGTGCTCGACAGCGACCCGACTCCCGGCGATGCAACGCGCGTCTACCTGCCCCACCCCGAGCTGTTCAAGGCCGCCAACGCAGGCCAGTCGCTGCTGATCGACGATGGCAAGGTGCGCCTGAACATCGAGGCCGTGTCCAGCGGCAGCATCATCACGCGCGTGGCCAACAACGGCACGCTGTCCGACCGCAAGGGCGTGAACGTGCCCGATGCGGTGATCCCTATCCCCGCGCTGACGGAGAAGGACCGCCGCGACCTGGCCTTCGCACTCGAACTTGGCGCCGACTGGATCGCGTTGTCGTTCGTGCAGCGCCCGTCCGACATCCTTGAGGCGCGCGAAATCATCGGCACGCGTGCCGGCGTGCTGTCGAAGATCGAGAAGCCGGCCGCGCTGCAGCAGCTCGAAGAGATCGTGCGGGTATCGGATGCGGTGATGGTGGCGCGCGGCGATCTCGGCGTGGAACTGCCGCCCGAGCGCGTGCCCGGCGTGCAGAAACGCATCCTGCGCATCTGCCGCGAGCTTGGCCGCCCGATCGTGATTGCCACGCAGATGCTGGAGTCGATGATCGACTCTCCGGTGCCGACGCGCGCCGAGGCCTCGGACGTGGCCAGCGCCATCTACGACGGTGCCGATGCAGTGATGCTGTCCGCCGAATCTGCAAACGGCCGCCATCCGGTGCCGGCCGTGTCGATCATGGATCGCATCATCACCGAGGTGGAACGCGACCCGCTCTATCGCAACATGATCGACGCCCAGCACGAGGCGCCGCTCTCCACGCGCCAGGACGCCATCTGCGCCGCGCTGCGCGAGGTCACGCACATCATCGGCGCCAAGGCTACTGTGACGTACACGTCGTCGGGCGCCACCGCGCTGCGCGCGGCACGCGAGCGTCCGTGCGCACCGATCGTCAGCATCACGCCGAACCTCGACATCGCGCGTCGCCTGGCCATCACCTGGGGCGTGCATTCGACGGTGAGCCCCGATGTGCAGAGCGTCGACGAGATGGTGGAGGCGGCCGCACGTGCCGCACTGGTGGAAGGCTACGCCGCACCGGGCGACCAGATCACGATCGCGGCCGGCATGCCGTTTGGCCAGGGTGGCACGACCAACCTGCTGCGCGTTGCTGAAGTGGGTACGGAGGTAGCCGGGCTCGACATCGGCAAGGTGCCGGTTTCCGAGGCAGTTTGAGGCACTGAGCCCTCTCCCCCAGCCCCTCTCCCGCCACGCGGGAGAGGGGAGAACACCGTGGGCATTTCAAGACCTGTCGGTTTGCTCCCCACCGTCCGACAAGAATCGCACCGTCCCACTGGGCGTCAGATGCCGTTGCTATACTCCATCGGCATATCAGAACCCCCGACGGAGCCCCCAATGCGTCTCGATGACGAAGCCGAAAGCCAGAACGTAGAAGATCGCCGCGGCGATGGCTACGGGGGTGGCGGCGGATTCGGTCTGCCCATTGGCGGCAAATCGATCGGCATCGGCACGATCGTCATCGCACTGGCCGCGTCCTATTTCTTCGGCATCGACCCGTCGGTGATATTCCAGGGCGCGTCCGTGGTCCAGAACCACCAGCAGCAGGCGCCGCAGCCCCAGGCACATCGCCCGCCCGCAAATGACCAGTTGACGGTATTCACGCGCAAGGTGCTTGGCAATACCGAGCGCACGTGGGAACACATCTTCGAGACGGACCTGAACCGGCGCTACAACCCGCCGAAGCTGGTGCTGTTCTCCGGCGCCACGCAGACTGCCTGCGGCACTGGCCAGACCGCGATGGGCCCGTTCTATTGCCCCGGTGACCAGAAGGTCTATATCGACCTGTCGTTCTACGACGAACTGCGTCAGCGTTTTGGCGCCGGTGGCGATTTCGCGCAGGCGTATGTGATCGCGCACGAGATCGGGCATCACGTGCAGAACCTGCTCGGCGTATCGGGGAAGGTCGATGCTGCGCGCCGCCGCATGAATGAAGCCCAGGCCAACCAGCTTTCCGTGCGCATGGAACTGCAGGCGGACTGCCTGGCGGGTGTCTGGGCTGCCAATGCGCAGCGCCTCAATCAGCAATTGCTGGAGCCAGGCGATATCGAGCAGGGCCTGAAGGCCGCCGCCGCGATCGGCGACGACCGCCTGCAACGCCAGGCGCAGGGCTACGTGGTGCCCGAGGCCTTTACGCACGGTACGAGTGAACAACGCGTGCGTTGGCTGCGTCAGGGACTGACGACAGGCGACGTCCGCAAATGCGACACATTTGCCGCGCGGCAACCTTGATAAGTCAGGGAAAGACAGCAGGCGGGGGAAAAATCACCTGCGCGACGGAGAGAGAAGGAGGAGGTCGGTCGCGCAGGTGGGAGAGAAACCTATGAGCAGGCGGCCACGCGAAGTGGCCGCCGCGATCCATCAGGACCGGATGCTCCGATACTTCAGACTTCAGACGCGATAGCCGTACAGGTCGCCGTTGCGGGAGTTGTCGAGCGACGAAGCGGAGATCTCGCCGCTGAACGTGCGCGCGCCTTCGCTGTAGCTATCAAACTTGCCCTGGCGCATGCCTTCGCTATAGCTGTCGAACTTGCCACGCTGCCCGTCGGAATAGAAGTCGTACCTGCCGATCTTCGACCCTTCCGAGTACGTGTCGAACTTTCCGGTACGCGCAGCATCCGCGTACACGTCAAACTTGCCGAGCTTCTTGGATGTGGCTGGTGCGGCCATGGCGGCCGAGGCGGCGGCAAATGCGGCGAGAACAAGCGCGCCGCCAAGGATACGTTTGGCGATCATCTGGGACTCCTTCAACTGATTCACAACTTTTTATGGACGCAGCTGACTTCTGCCCGTATGCACCATCTGTGTGGTGATCGAGCACGGACTGAAGGTTAGTGGCTGGTACTTCTACGAGAAATACCGCTGCGACGAATGGTGCGTTGCACGCCGTGAAACGCTGGAGTTGTGGATGAACGGAAGGTGTTGCCCACCGGGCGGTGAGCCCCGTTCGGTACTGCGGGGCAGAATCGGTCACTCACCCGGCATGGATGCCAAGCCGGATGAGTCACGATCGGGTTGCGTCATCAAAGCGTGTACTGGCCGCTGGCTTCGGGCTGGAATGCGATTTCCATGATGGTGACGCGCTGCGCGCGGCCGTCCGGCAGGCGGTAATCGACGGATTGGCCGGCACGGGCACCCAGCAGCGCCTGGCCGATTGGCGACAGCACCGATAACCGGCCGCCCGCCAGGTCGGCATTGTCGGGATACACCAGGGTCCAGTCGCGCGGCTGGGCCTCGCCCTCGAGCACACACACCACGCGCGAATTCATCGTAACGACATCCCGCGGAATGGCATCGGGCGAGACGATAACTGCGCGAGCCAGCAGTGCATCGAGCATCTCGTCGAGCTCGGCCGTACCGGAGCGGCTGGCAATGCCCTCCAGGCGAGTGATGTCGAGTTCGGTCAGGTAAAGGGTTGCAGCGCGTGATTGCGCGGCTGTTTTGGTCTTGGCCATGGCAATGCCTCTCGCAAAAGCAGATTCGATTGGCCGGCGCGGCGTTTTCGCGCGCCGGAGGGACACAGCAAGGGAAATGCGTAAGTACGTGGTGGCTCGGGCCCGGTTCGGCGCCGGACCCCTACGACTCAGGATGGGGATCTGTCAGGCCGGGAACCGGGCGGGATCAAGCGGGGCGTTGATCCGGCGGCTGGCGTGGATGGCCGGCGCCATCACGCGTGCGCGCGCCGGTCGCGCGAGGCGAACCATGGCAAGGGCGGCGAACGGTAGATGACGGGACATCGCAGGAATGCTCTGAGTTACTGGTAAGGCGTCAAAGTGACGAGCGGCCATCGTAGCACAGCCGCCTTGCAGCCGGCTGGCGAAGGTCGCGAAGGCGGGATGGCCGGGATGGCCGGGATGGCGAAAGCCGGATGGGCTGTCAGTGGCGCGGATGGCACTCGCAAGCGGCGCCTTCCGCTGCCTGCTGCAGGTTCTGGAGAATGCCGCACTCGCTGGCCGGGTGCGAATTCGGGTTCTCGCACGAATGGCGCAATGTGCGCAGTTGCCCTTCCAACGCTTCAAGCGCGACGCGCTGCGCATGGATCTGCTCGATCTGGCGGTCCAGCAGCGTGTTGATATCGTCACACGCAAGCGACGGGTTACGCTGGAAATCGCGCAACCGGCGCACATCCGCCAGGCTCATGCCCAGCGAACGGCAGTGACGCACAAAGTTGAGCTGGACCAGATGGCCGTCGCCATAGCGGCGATAGCCGTTGTCCTCGCGCTGCGGGGCGTCTAGCAGCCCCTCGCGTTCGTAGTACCGAATAGTTTCGACGTCGCAACCACTGTGCCGGGACAGTTCACCAATGCGCATGGCCGGTTCCTCCACAATTGCACAATCCCTGTAGTCATTACAGGGTTACCGACGAAGTGTAGCGCAATCGCGATCATTTTGCGGGCTCGCGCGCCGAGCCTTGAGAATCCTCGGAAAGTGCGCCGGCCGCACCATGGATGGACCGCGCGGATGTTTTCGATCCTGTAGAATCGACGCCATTCTTTTAGTGCCCCGCGCCACCCGCCACTCGTGCAACCGTTCCGGTTACTGCTGATGATCGTGCTGCTTGCCTTCCTGCCGTTGCAGGCCTGGGCAGGCATTGGTGCGTCTTCTGCATCGGGGATTGCGCTGACACAGTCGCAACAGACTTCGCAACAGACTTCGCAACAGACAGGGAATGCCACGCATGCCCTGCAGGCGACGATGCAGGTGGTGGCCGATCAGGTCGACCACGGCGCGCCGGCATCTCAAGATCCCTCCTACCCTGCCGATAGCGCGGAATCGTCGCCCCCGGGCGCGGATTTCGCCGAGCAACTGCTGCCCGCGCCGCTTCCGCGCATGGTGACAGCGGCCGGCCGCGGCGCGGTGCCGCAATACGTCCGCACCGTGCTGCCGGACCCCGACCTGCCTCTGCTGCCGCGCCCTCCGCGCGGCTGATCCTCTTTCGCGCGGAGGTTGCTTCGCGCGCATCCTTTTCACGTGGCACGTTCTAGCCGTGCCCCGCGCTTGCGGCTTCGTCCGCGTTCTTCCTGAGTCTCGCCCCACATCCATGAAACGAATTTTTCTGTTCCTGGCGACCAACATCGCCGTCATGCTTGTCCTCAGTATCACGGCCAGCCTGCTGGGCGTGAACCGCTTCCTGACCGCGAACGGTCTCAACCTTGGCATGCTGCTGGCGTTTTCCGCGCTGATGGGCTTTGGCGGTTCGTTCATCTCGCTGTTGATGTCGAAGACCATCGCCAAGTGGTCGACCGGTGCGCAGGTCATCACCCATCCGAGCAACAGCACCGAACTCTGGCTGGTACAGACGGTAGAGAAGCTGGCCATGCGGGCCGGCCTGCCGATGCCCGAAGTGGCGATCTATGAAGGCGAGCCAAATGCATTTGCCACGGGCGCGTCAAAGAAAAGCTCGCTCGTGGCCGTATCCACGGGCCTGCTGCAGTCGATGTCGCACGATGAAGTCGAGGCAGTGCTTGCGCACGAAGTGGCGCACATCGCCAATGGCGACATGGTCACGCTGACGCTGATCCAGGGCGTGGTGAACACGTTCGTGATCTTCCTGGCACGCGTGGTCGGTTATTTTGTCGACTCGTGGCTGCGCCGCAATGACGAGGAGTCGAGCGGCCCCGGCATCGGCTACATGATCACCGTAGTGGTCTGCGAGATTGTCTTCGGCATCCTGGCCAGCGTCATCGTCGCCACATTCTCGCGGCATCGCGAGTATCGTGCCGATGCCGGCGCCGCCAAACTGCTGGGCACCCCGAGCCCGATGGTGGCCGCGCTGCGCCGTCTTGGCGGCCTGGACGCCGACGGCCTGCCGCAGAACATGCAGGCGATGGGTATCTCGGGCGGCAAGTCGTGGATGGCGCTGTTCGCCAGCCACCCGCCGATCGAGTCGCGTATCGCTGCCCTGCAGGGCGCCCGCTAAGCAGCGCTCAGGGGCGGTACCAGCAGCACGCGCTGGCGGTCAGGCTGCCGCCAGCGCCGCCTCCCTGCCCTCCACGCGGAACGCCGCCCGATACCTTTCGGGCGTCGTCTGCAAATGACGCTGAAACGCCTGTCGCATGACGTCGGCGTTACCAAACCCGGTGGCGTGCGCAATGGTTTCCAGCCGGCGATCGCCACCCTCCAGCAATCGCCGCACCGCTTCCACACGAAGCCGCTCGACGTAGCGCGCCGGCGTTTCTCCCACCTGCCTGGCAAATACCCGCGCAAAGTTGCGCGGACTCATCGCCGCCTTTTCGGCCAGCACACCCACGGAAAGGTCACGGCCGAGGTTATCGGCAATCCACGTCTGCAGTGCCTGCAGTTCCGGACTTTGCGCGGCCTGCGCCCGCAGCACTGTGGAAAACTGTGCCTGGTTACCGGGCCGCCGCAGGAACAGCACCAGCTCACGCGCCACTTCCAGCGACACGGCATGACCGAGGTCTTCCTCGACCAATGCGAGCGAGAGATCCATGCCTGCCGTCACGCCTGCCGATGTGTAGAAGCGCCCTGCGCGAATCCAGATTGGATCGGCATCGACGTCAAGCTGCGGATGGCGGTCAGCCAACCGTGTGGCATGACGCCAATGTGTTGTCACGCGCTGCGCATCGAGCAGCCCTGTGCTTGCCAGCACAAACGCGCCGGTACAGACCGCTCCCATCCGGCGTACCTGCCCCGCTTGCGCGCGCAGCCAGCCGATCAGGCGTTCGTCCTCTGCCGCGCGCGCATGGCCAGATCCGCCAGAGATCAGCAGTGTGTCGATGGGCCTGCCGACCTGTTCGCGTATCCGGTGATAGGGTGCGTCGGCCAGCATGCGTACGCCGCTCTCGGTTCGCACGATCGCATCGTCGCTGACGCTGACCACGTGCAGTTCGTAGGGCGGCTGTTGGCGGCCGCACAGCTTGTTGGCGGCGCCGAACACCGCGGTTGGCCCGGTAACGTCGAGTTCCTGCGCAGGATCTGGCGCGACGATCACCACGACGCGCGGTAGTTCGGGGGCGATTGGCATGGTTGGGGCAGTTGGATGTTGATACGCTGGCCCTCTCCCCCGACCCCTCTCCCGCGCGCGGGAGAGGGGAGAACCCCAAGGGCATCTCGATCGCTGTCGGTTCGCTCCCCTCTCCCGCCTGCGGGAGAGGGGCTGGGGGAAAGGGCCGGCGCCTGCAATGCGAAGATCATACGCCCGCAGCCGACAGCGCCAGCCGCTCGCGCCGTTGCCACGCCAGCGTCACCACAAGCGCCACCGCCAGCGCCGGCAGCACGGCCATATTCACGCCCTGCCAGCCCCACTGATTCAGCACCTGGCCCGCTGCCAGCGTTGCCAGCGCGGTCAGCACGGCTGTGGAAAACTCGCTGGCCGCCTGCGTCCGTGCCCGCTCCGCCGGGCGGTAGCTGCTGGTCAGCAGCGTCGTGCCGCCGACGAACATGAAGTTCCATCCCACCCCGAGGCAAAGCAGCGCGACATAGAACGCGGGCAACGACGTCGAGCACAGTGCGACGATCGCTGCGATGGCCGACAGTGCAATGCCGCTGACCAGCATGAGCGGATTACCGAAGCGTTGCAGCAGCCAGCCCGAGAAGAACGACGGCGCGTACATGCCGACCAGATGCCACTCGATGATTTGCGCGCCCTGCGTGATGGTGTGCTGGCATGCCACGGCCGCAATCGGCGTGGCGGTCATCATGAACATCATCACTGCATTGCCGATGCCGTTGTTCGCGAACGACGCGAGGAACACCGGCTGCCGCACGATCTCGCCAAGAGGCCGGGCCGGCAGGTGATCCACGGATGCAGCCGAATGCATGGGAGCGGGCGGCTCGCGATAGGCCAGCGCCAGCAGCGCCACGGACAGTGCCCCAAATATCGCTACCACGGCATAGGAGCCCGCAAACGGCAGCGGCTGCATCATGTCCGCGCTCCACGCGGCAATGGCGGGGCCACATACCGCTGCAACAACCCCGCCCGTCAGCACGGCGGAAATCGCGCGCGGCTTTTCCGCCGCAGGGGCGGCGTCCGCCGCGGCAAGGCGGTAGAAGCGTGCAAATGCCTGGAACACGCCAACCAGCGCGGTGCCAACGCAGAACAGCAGGAAGTCATGACGCCAGATCGCCATCACCGAAACCAGCCCGCCCGCCATGCAGGCCGCGCCCCCAATGCAGAACGCCAGGCGCCGGCCCAGCCGTTCGATCAGGAATGCCGCCGCGATCGCCGTGAGCGCCGAGGCCACTGTGATCAGCGCGAACGGCAACGTGGCCAGTGCCTTGTCCGGCGCCAGCGTATAGCCGACCAACCCGGTCAGCGTCAGGTCGACGGACAGCGCCGACGTGTAAAGCGCCTGGCACAGCGCCAGCACGCGCGCCTGCCGCATTGCGAGGGAAGCCATCGGAATCTCCGGAAGGAAGGGGGATGGCATCCAGCGTACGAGGCAGCAAGCGCGGCCGACGGACAACGTTCAGCGGATTCCTGCCAACTAGTTGAAGACGTCCTGCCTGTAGCGGCCGTTTGCCACCAGTCCGGCGAACCAGTCCGACGCTGCCTCGGCAGTCATGCCGCCCTGCGCCGCACCGATGTCGATCAGCGTCTGGCGCACGGCGGGTGCCATGCGACGCCCATCGCCGCAGACGTATATCGTCGCGCCGGCCTGCACCTGGGCCCAGACGTGCTCCCGTCGCTGCCAGAGCAAGTCCTGCACATAACGCGCGGCTTCCGGCACAACCGAATAGGCGACATGAACCTCGGCCACGCCCTGCCCGGCCCAGCGTGCGATGTCGTCGCCATAGAGCCAGTCATGTTGCGGATGCCGGCAGCCGAAATAGAGCTGGACCGGCGTCACCGCGCTGCCAGCGGCCTGCTGCGCCGCGCGCTCTTCAAGGAAGCCCCTGAACGGCGCGATGCCTGTGCCGGGCCCGATCAGCAGCATCGGCACTGAGGCATCGGCTTCCGGCGCGAATGGCGGATTCGGCGTGCGGATCGACGCGGACACGTGGGCACCGGGTTCCAGTCCCTGAAGCCACGTCGATGCCACGCCACGGAACTGTCCACGCCCGGACAGCGCAGGCGCCCACACCGTTCCGACCAGCAGCGTCGCCACGTCCGGCGACACCAGCGGCGAGGAAGCGATCGAGTAGAAACGCGGCCGCATCGGCACCGTGCAGGCCAGAAGTTCCTGCAGCGTCAGCGTGATGGCCGGGTATGCAACCAGTACATCGAGAATGCCGAGCCGCTTTGCCGCCACCTTCGCGGCATGGCCGTGTTCGACATCGTCGGAAGCCAGCATTTCGAGCGACTGTTTGGTGAACGGGCAGCGCGTGGCCTGCGCGAGCGCACGCAGCGTCTGCCGCGACACAACGTCCTGCAACTCGACGAAGTGCGTCAGCAGGTCCCGTACCGGCAGTGCCTGGCCGATTGGCAGACCGCGCCCGGCGCCATGCTGCGCCGACAGCGTGACCATCGCTTCGTGGTCGATGTCGAGCCGTTCGCACAGGTCCGCCACAAGCCTTGCATCGTTCTGCGGCCATACCGCGACATGGTCGCCCGTGCGATACGTGACACCGGGCGGCACTTGCAGGCGAATGTCGCGCGTCGACGTGCGTGGTGCCTCGATCGAGAAATCCCACAGGCCGCTTGGGTCGCCCACCAGCTCATCGTTCGACAACACCGTGAACGTCTGTGTGCCGGCCGGCAGCGTCTCGGCACGAATTGCCGCCATGCTGCGCAGCGCCACGTCCACGGCGATGCCGCCCGCACTCGCACCATCGGCCTGAAGCGCCTGCCAGAGCTGTGCGAGCCAGCGATCAGCCGCCTGGTCGAAATCGCCATTGCCGTCGGCCTCGCCGCGCGGCAGCAGCGGCACGGCACCGGCCGCAGTAAAGAAATCGAACACGCGTCGCGGAAACGCCTGGTACGTGGCCCACTGGGAATTGCCGCAGCCGAGCATGGCGATGCGCAGTCCGTCTGCGCGGTAGCCAGCGGCATCGCCTGCATCGAGCATCGCTTCGAACTTGCGTCCCGAATCGGGCGCCCTGCCGTTGTAGGTGGCGGCAACGACGATGGCCAGCCCTGAGGTGGGCAAGGCGCCTGCTGCATCGTCTAGATCGGCCAGCTTCGCATCGAACCCAGCCGCAACCGCGCCCGCGTGGATCTGCTCGGCCAGTTCCCGGGCCGTACCAAGGCTGGATGCGCACAGCACGGTCATCGCCTGGCCATGCCCGCGAACCTCGGACTGCGCCGTATCGGTGGCCGCCTGCGGGACACTGTGTGTGACGAGCCGCTCGTGCGGCCTGCGCCGCCGTGCGCGCAACACGAAGTTGTCGGGCTTGATCGTCAGCGTTTCCTTGAGCCGGAACTGATAGTCATGCGGGTCATGGAACGCGAAGTTGCGCAGCATCAGCGCCAGCGCGAGCTTGGCCTCGGTCAGTGCGAACTGCCGGCCTATGCAGGCACGCTCCCCCTGGCCAAACGGCATATATGCATGCGCGGGAAGCCTTGCCTCGTTCTCGGGCAGGAAGCGGTCGATATCGAAACGCTCGGGGTTCGCCCAGACGTTCGTATCGCGATGCAACGCCGTCAGCACCACCGACACGCGCCGGTTCTTGCGCAGGAGGTAACGGCCGCCGAGCACCACGTCATCGAACGGCGCCACGGCAAACGCCGGCGCGGTGGGCCATAGCCGCAGCGTTTCCTTGAGCACGCGATCGAGCACGGTCATGCGTGCAAGGTCGGCGTAGACCGGTGGCGCATCGCCGGGCAGTACCGTGTCGACTTCGGCATAGGCCTGCGCCAGCACGCCCGGGTTGCGCAGCAGTTCGTAGAGTGCAAACGTCAGCAGGCCACTGGTGGTTTCGTGGCCGGCAATCAGGAACGTGATGACCTGGTTGCGGATGTTGGCGTCATCCAGCCGCTGGTCTGTTTCGGGGTCGCGTGCCTCGAGCATCAGGTTCAGCAGATCCATGCCAGACGTTGGCGATGCACGCCGCTGCCTGATCACGTCATCGACGAGATTGCGCATGTACGCGACATCGCGGGCGGCCTGGCGATGTGCACGACCCATGAAGCGGTCCTGGATCGGCAATCGCGTCAGCTTCTGCATCGCCTCCCCGAGCGCGCCAACCATCGCCACGATGAACGGGTCCAGTTCATCGCTCGCGAACGAGTCGAAGTCATAGCCGAAACCGGACAGCGCGATGGTGTCCAGCGTCAGCCTTGTCATGTCGTCGGCCACCGCGATATCGGCATCGGCGCCCTGCCGGTCCCACTTGTCCACCAGCCGCGTGGCCACGCGCAGCATCACATCGAAGTAGCCCTTCATGGCGCGCTGGCTGAAGGCCGGCATCAGGATGCGATGTGCGCAGCCCCAGTTCGGCTCGTCGCTGTGCGCGGTGAACAGGCCATCGCCGGCCATGTCGCGCAGATAGGACAGCGGCGGGCCGATGATCTTGCGAAAGCGCGTGGCATCGCACAACTCACTGACCAGCGCCACCGACGACACGAACGGCACGCGACGTCCCGCGAAGTCGAGTTCGAAGATGCCATCGTGGTGACGGCTGCGCGCCAACAGGTGCTGGCCGACTTCCCCCGGGGTGATCTGCAGCAGGTTGCCGACGATTGGCCAACCCGGATCGCGCGGGATCGGCTCGATGGCAACAGCAGGGGCAACAGCGGGAGCAGCGGCAGGTGTTGCGGTGGGCATGGAATGAGCGCCTTGTCGTCGTGGACGTCATGTAAATTTGCCGTAGACAATCGCCAGATTTGGCGGCGAAGTCAACGTGCACGCGTCGAGGATGCCTTCCAATCGGCACTTTCGGCCGCACGGCCCCGTCCGTTTGAAGTGATTGTTCGAATCGGCCGGGAAGCTAGTCGAACACCTTGCCGCGCAGCGCCTTGACCTGCCCGCGCTGAGTCTTGGCTTCGAGCCGGCGCTTGCGCGAGGCCAGCGTCGGCCGCGTGTCGCGCCGCACGCGCGGTGGCACGGCCACGCTGCGCACCAGTTCATGAAGGCGCCGGATGGCATCGTCACGATTCAGTTCCAGGCTGCGATGCTGCTGCGCCTTGATGACGACCACGCCATCGCGCGTAATGCGGTGGTCGTGCAGCGCAAGCAGCCGCTCCTTGTGATCTGGCGTCAGCGAGGACGCGCGCACGTCGTAGCGCAGGTGCACCGCATTCGACACCTTGTTGATGTTCTGCCCACCCGCGCCCTGCGCACGGATTGCGGTGATGTCGTACTCGTGGTGGGGAATAAGGAGATCGTCGGCCATGCGCCGCATCATAGCAACGCATGGCGCGACGGTGTGCCGCCGTCGGTATCACATAGGTCTCACGGCGCCGGGGCGATGTTCTGGTTGGTCGAGAACAGGTTGTGAGGATCGTAGGTGCGCTTGATCTGGGCCAGGCGGGCGTAGTTCGGACCATAGGCCGCGCCAATGCGCGAGCTTTCGTCTTCGGTCAGGAAGTTGACGTAGACGCTGCCCGTGGCAAACGGTTCGGTGGCGCGGAAGAAATCGCGCGCCCAGGCAATGCAGGCCGCGTCCTCACTGGGGTGTTCCCATCGCGAGTGGACGTTGAGTACATAGCGAGCATCGCGGTGGTGGTACGCGGTGTCATCGGGTGCCACGCGATTGGCCACGCCGCCAACCTGGCCGACAAAGATGTCCGCCAGCGGCGATGGCAGCCGCGCTGCGTAGTCGGTCATCGCTTCGATCGCGCCGTCGTCCAGCCGGATGAAGTTGTGCGACTTCCAGTAGTTGCGCGCGCCCGGGCCGAGCAGCGCATCGAAAGCCTGTTGCCACGCAACGTAAGGCATCTGCCCGACGTGTTCGCCGATGGTCTCGCCGAATGCGCGCAACGGGGCGACGGCCTTTTCGGCATCGGCCGGGTGGCCATCGTAGAAGACCGCCAGCACCACCACGTCCGTACCATGCGCGGTGGCCGGCAGGAACGGCAGCGGCGGCGCCTTGCGCAGCACCACCCAAACGTTGAGGTCCTGCGGCATTGCCGATTCGGCATAAGTGCGGTATTGCCGGAGCACGGCCTTGGCCTCGACAGCCGGAAACACCAGCAGGCCCGCCGTAATCATCGGGCCCACCGGGTGCAGCCGGAACTGGAATAGCGTCACCGCGCCAAAGTTGCCGCCGCCGCCGCGCAGCGCCCAGAACAGGTCGGGGTCGTGCTGCGCGTCTGCCCAGCGCCGCGTGCCATCCGCGGTGACAACCTCGCAGCCCAGCAGGTTATCCACAGTCATGCCGTACTTGCGCGTCAGCCAGCCAAAGCCGCCGCCTAGCGTCAGCCCCGCCACGCCCGTGGTGGAGTTGATGCCGAGCGGCGTGGCCAACCCCTGCGCCTGCGCCTCGTGGTCGAAATCGGCGAGCGTGGCGCCGGGGCCCACCCAGGCGACGCGCGCTAGCGGATCGACATGCACGCCGCGCAGCAACGACATGTCGACGACCAGGCCGCCATTGCAGATGGCGCTGCCCGCGATGTTGTGCCCGCCCCCGCGCACCGCCAGCACCAGGCCCCGGTCGCGCGCGAAGTTCACGGCCTGCATGACATCGGCGGTGCCGGTGCACTGGACGATGACCGCAGGCCGACGGTCGACCGTGGCATTCCAGACGGTGCGCGCGGTGTCGTATCCCGCCTCACCGGGCAGCAGCACCTTGCCGCGCACGGACTTGCGCAGCATGTCGATATGGTCGGGGGACAGGGTTGGCATGGCGGCACCTCCACAAGCACACGCCGGGGCTCAGGAATTTGCGCCCGGAAGAGCTATCCATGCAAGGCACGCGCCAATGGCCGCAAAGCCGCACCGGCGCTGGATTGTCTGAATGTCTGTAGCGGTATGTGGCGGTTTCGCCGTCAGAAGATGAACGATTGGTTTCAATGTTGGGGCGGCGCAAGCGGGACATTCGCGGGTCCTAGCCTTGCTACCCCCTTCTTACCCCTTCACGCAGACCACCTGCCGCAGCGTGTGGACAACTTCCACCAGCGAACGCTGCGCGGCCATTACGGCGTCGATGTCCTTGTAGGCCATCGGGATTTCATCGATCACGGCAGCGTCCTTGCGGCATTCAACGTGCGCGGTGGCCCTCTCCTGATCGGCCACCGTGAATCGCCGCCTGGCTTCTGTCCGGCTCATGGCCCGGCCGGCGCCATGGCTGCATGAGCAAAAGCTTTCCGGATTGCCGAGCCCCCGCACGATGAAGCTCTTCGCGCCCATCGATCCCGGGATGATGCCGAGCTGCCCCTTCTGCGCGGACACGGCGCCCTTGCGGGTCACGTACACGTCCTGGCCGAAGTGGTGCTCCTTCTGCACGTAGTTGTGGTGGCAGTTCACCGCGTGCTCGTCGATGCCGAACGGTCTTGCGATCACGTCGCGCGCGGCGGCGATGATCGCCTCCATCATCACTTCGCGGTTGCGCCGCGCATACTCCTGCGCCCAGCCCACGGCATCGACGTAGTCGTTGAAGTGCCGGCTGCCCTCTTCGAAGTACGCGAGATCCCTATCGGGCAGATTGGCGATGTGCTGCCGCATGTCCTGCTGCGCAAGTTCGATGAACAGCGTGCCAATGGCGTTGCCCACGCCGCGCGAGCCGCTGTGCAGCATGAACCAGACGCTGCCGGCCTCGTCGAGGCACACCTCGATGAAGTGGTTGCCGGTGCCTAGCGTGCCCAGGTGCACGTGGTTGTTGGTCCGCTCAAGCCGCGGGTACTTCTGCAAGAGCTTCTGGAAGCCTGGCAGCAAGGTTTTCCACACCTCGTCCACGTGGTGCGGCGCGCGCCCGCCCCAGGCACCGGGATCGCGCCTGCCGGGCGCACGGCCATGCGGTACGGCCCGTTCGATCGCACCACGTAGCCGGGACAGCGAATCCGGCAGATCGCCAGCCTTCAGCGTGGTGCGTACGGCCATCATGCCGCAGCCAATATCGACTCCCACGGCCGCCGGAATGATCGCGCCGCAAGTGGGAATCACGCTGCCGATCGTCGACCCCTTGCCCAGATGAACGTCCGGCATCACCGCCAGATGGTGAAACACGAACGGCATGCTGGCCGTATTGCGCAACTGGCGCCGCGCGTCCTCTTCGACGGCCACGCCGTTCGTCCACATCTTCACGGGCTTGCCGTGGGCCAGCTCCATCAGCTGGTAATCCCGATCACTCATGACTTCGCTCAGGTTGCGCTCAACTCGCACTCAGGTTGCCGGACCGCCGCGCTTCCAGTTTGGTGCGCGCTTTTGCAGAAATGCGTCGATGCCTTCGCCGGCATCTTCTTCCATCATGTTCCGGGCCATGACGTCGCCCGCGAATGCGTAGGCATCACCGAGTTCCATCTGCCGCTGGCGATAGAACATCGCCTTGCCATAACGAATCGCGGCGGGACTCTTCGAGAGGATGGCATCCACCTTGCGCGCCACAGCCGCATCGAGCTCCTGCTCTGGCACGGCCTCGTTGATCAATCCCCAATCGGCAGCCGTTTCGGCATCGATGAAGCGGCCGGTGACGAGCAGGTCGAACGCGCGCTTGGTGGACACATTGCGCGACAAGGCCACGGACGGCGTGGAGCAGAACAGACCGACATTGATGCCCGACACCGCAAACTTCGCTGCCACGGATGCAATGGCCAGATCGCAACTTGCCACCAGCTGGCAGCCGGCCGCTGTCGCGATGCCATGCACGCGGGCGATGACCGGCACCGGCAGTGTCTGGATTGCCTGCATCACCACGCTGCATTGCGCAAACAGCGTGCGGTAGTAGGCAAGGTCCGGCCGGCCACGCATTTCGCGCAGGTCATGCCCCGCGCAAAACGCCTTGCCTTCTGCCGCCAGCACGACGCACCGGACCGCATCGTCCCGTGCGATGGCGTCGAATGCGGAGCGCAGCGCGTCAAGCATCGCCTCGGATAGTGCGTTGAACTGAAGCGGACGGTTCAGCCGCAACGTCACCACGCCGTCCTGCGTGTTGCGGAGCACAAAGGGCTCAACTGCGGGTTCAACTGCGGGTTCAACTGCGTTGCCAGCGGATTCCATTGCCACGTTTGCACTCCGTCGAAGGGTTGTTCACACACTTTCACACACTATTCGACACCAGAACCGGCCTGGAATCCACGGTGACGTGAGAGGCCTCATTCGTGACGCCTTGTGCCCTTTCGCCCATGTTCGGTGGCCTGGCAGACACCCGGGCAGCGACTAATATGGTGTAGCGGTCCCGCCCTGTGCGGTACCAACAACTGCGGAGGGAAAATGCGATGGCAAGAAAACTGAGCTGGCTCGCGGCAACGGCGACGGCATGCGTCGCGCTGACATTGGGACAAGGCGCGCGCGCCCAGGAAATCCCGCTGGTCACCGGCAAGCAGTGGACACAGTCCACCGAGCAGATGAAGAAGGCTTACCTCGTTGGCATCGCCAACCTGGTCCAGGTGGAATCGGCCTATTACAACGACAAGCCGCCCGGCGACACGCAAAGCATCGTTCCTCGCCTTGCAAGGGGGCTCAGGGGCCATACGCTCGATTCGGTGCGCCAGCGCGTGGATAGCTGGTATGCCGCGCATCCAGACGAATTATCGAGGCCGGTGATTGAAACGATCTGGTTCGACATGGTCATTCCCGGCCTGCAACCCAAGAAGTGAGGTGACGCCATGAAACGACTCCAAATGATTGGTGCGGCGCTGGCCATTGCCGGTCTTGCCGGCGTTGCCGGATGCACGAACATGACTCCGCAGCAGCAAGGCACCGTGTCCGGCGCGGCGATCGGTGCGGCGGCCGGCGCGGGCATTGCCGCCATTGCTGGCGGAAGCGGCTGGACCGGCGCCGCCATCGGTGCCGTCGCCGGCGGTGTGGCAGGCAACATCAAGGGCAACAAGGAGCAGCACTGGTACTGATTTGCCCCTCGCAGGGACCGGCGCGGGCCAGTGCATGGTGAAATCGCGCCGGGCAGGTCGATCCTTCGGCACGCGCAATGTGCTTGCAGCCGGTATCTTGCGTGGCGGGTAGTGTGGCAGTGGTGGGCGGCAGAAGAAAATGTGGAGATACCCAAATGATGTCGTTCAGGGTACCCACAAGTTGTCGCGACTCTCTATGCGCGGTGCTGCATCGCGCACTTTACTACAAGCTCAAAGTACCCATGAAGTGTCGCATCGTTCGTCGCTGAACCCATATCGTGTCGCATCGTTCAAAGCGCGCTTTAAGCCAGCGTCATTTCGAGGAACTCAAGAAATACCTGCGACCAATTGCTGGACTCCGTCCACTAATGAAAGCTGGCGGACCAGGCCTACTCGGTATAGCGACTTGTTGAATTTGCAGAAACAGACACTGGTACGAAGTGCCTTGAAGGCGGCGTGGCCAGGCACAAGTCGGGGCTAAGCGGGCGAGCGCGCACGACTGTCCAGCAAGGACACAACCATCCGCGAGTACTTGAGTGCTTCCTGAACGGCCGTTGTGGCCATATCGGCGTCCATAGAATCGGCTATGAGCGCTAAGCACGCGTCTATTACGCGCGTTGGCGCACCGAGCTTGCCACTCTCGTAACGCGAGAGGCAGCTCTTTTCCACGCCCAGCAGAGTTGCGAACTCCTTTTGAGTTCGCTCGCCACGGGCCCGCCTCACCAACTCCGCTTGCGACCTAGGGTACGCCATTTGAGTGAAATTGCATCTATTACAACGTGGTTGCTATAATAGCATCAAAAGACGTGACGTAACCTGTACCAAGCGTCTAAGATTCAGGCGGGGGAAACGTTATGGCTCGGTCAGACCAACTTAAAGCTCTATTGCGTGCGCATGCCGGCGACGATTCAGAGCACTTCTATTCAGTTGCGCTACAGGTGGCTGCCGATGAGGCTCGCCGTGGCCACGTTCGCCTGGCTGCCGAGCTCAAGGAGCTCATTGACAAGGCTAAGAGCCAGCGAGAAGTAAGTGGGCGTATTCGGAGCGCGCGACCGATTCCCTTGGCTCAGCCTAAGGGCGAATTGGGTGACTTGCTCACAGTGCGCTATCCCACTGAGCATCTATCGGAAATGGTGCTAGCGCCTCCCGTGCAGATAAGGCTGCAACGCGTGCTCAGAGAGCAGCGTAGTGCGGCTGCTCTCATGGGATATGGGCTGTCCCCTCGTCGACGATTGCTTCTTGTCGGGCCTCCCGGTACCGGGAAGACGATGACTGCTCAGGCACTAGCTGGAGAACTGCGTCTTCCGCTCTTCACGGTCAGGTTTGACAGCTTAATCACCAAGTTCATGGGCGAGAGCGCAACGAAGCTCAGGCTCGTATTTGATGCGCTGAAGCAAACGCGAGGGGTCTACTTTTTTGACGAGTTTGACTCGCTAGGCCTGCAGCGTGGCAGCCACCACGATGTCGCCGAAATGCGCCGGACGCTCAATATGTTCTTGCAGCTCTTAGACCAAGATGATTCAGATAGCCTCATTATCGCGGCGACAAATCATGCCAAGGACCTAGATGTTGCACTGTTCCGTCGGTTTGATGATGTGATTCGATATGAGCCGCCAGACAGCGACCAAGCCAAGACACTCATTCAAAATCGCTTGGCTCTCTTCATGACTGCTGATTTTGACGCAGGCGGTGTCGTGGAGGCTGCGTCAGGTCATTCTCATGCCGAGATTGCACGGGCCTGCACGGATGCATTGAAGGATGCCGTTATGGATGGGAATGACCGGGTCACATCTGACGCAGTTATTGCCCATTTGGAGGAACGCGCCCAGTCTAACAGGGGGTAATCTGCTGGCATTATTTGCATGTACACTTCAACGCTTGGGCGTTGGAGTTCCATGAGTTATGCCAAACGATAAACTTCCACATCTGTCGGTTGTCGGTTTCACAAAAAGCCAAAGCTTCAAGTCTCCTCAATCGCTCCCAATAAAGCTAAAGCTCCCGCAGCGTCAGCCGCTTGCGCATGGCCGAAAGCTTCTCGCCCGCCTCAGGGCCATTGAACAACAGATTCCGACCCTACGCGCGGAACGCACGAAGGCTGGACTCAGCCAAGGCACGGGTCTTTCAATTGCGCTGGAAGTCTCCCCAGCAAAGTACTTCCTTCCAACCAGTGTCGAATGGAAGCGAGACAACATCGAAGTACTTAGCTTCACCGAAATTCAGGGGTCCGGGGTCGCTGTCTTGCATGTCCCCTACGGCAAGTTAAGCGCTTTTGAAAAACGCGTTCGTGAATACATGGCTACGCCCCAAGCCGGCAAGAAGCGCGCTCACATGCGACTCATCTCAGTCGTTGACGATATCCGAGGCGCCAGCTTCCAAGACCTCTGGACCGAGGAAGAGCCACCTCCACCACTGGACTCGCAACCGCACTGGTTCCAGATGTGGCTACGGACCACTGGGCACCTTGCGGAAGAAGTGTATAAGTCGTTTAAACAGACGGCGCCGCAGCTCGAAATTTTCCTGGAGCCTGGGTATGTTCGTTTTCCTGGGCGTATTGTCGTAGCTGTCCGAGCAACGAGGCTCGCGCTAGAGCGCGCGGCAACCCTGCTTGATTACATCGCAGAAATTCGCAATGTGCAGCCAACCGCGGGCTTCTTCTTGGCTGATACCAAGCCGCATGAGCAGGCGGATTGGGTCCAATCTCTGGTCGACCGAACCAATTTCGCGGATGGCGCGGATTCGACCCGGCTGACGCTATTGGACACGGGCGTGAACTCTGCGCATCCGCTCCTGTCACCGGCATTGGTCACAAAAGACAAACACGCGTTTGACGCCGAGTGGGGCACCAGTGACCATGATGGGCATGGTACCGAGATGGCCGGCATTGCTGTCTATGGCGACCTTGTCGGGCCACTCGCCAGCTCTGAACCGGTAACGCTCTCGCACAAGCTGGAGTCCGTCAAAATCCTCCCTCCTCACGGCGCCAATCCACGGCATCTGTATGGCGACATCATGTGGCAGGCCGCCGGGCGGGTAGAGGTGGAGAACCCGACAGCGCGCCGCGTGTACGCAATGATGACCACAGAAGTCGGGCTTGCAAATGGCTCGCCAACCGAGTGGTCTGCTACCGTGGACCAAATCACTTTCGGTCGCTTACCTATCGAAGTCGGCGTTGATGACGAGCCCCAGCAAAAAACACCCCGTCTTTTCGTGCTAGCTGCAGGCAACGTACCTTGGTCTGCATGGACCCAATACCCTACCATCAACACCTTGGCCCAAGTCGAATCGCCTGGCCAAAGCTGGAACGCGATTACGGTGGGAGCATGCACGAGCCTGACCGACTTTGATGCAAAGACATATCCGGAATATGAGGCTATCGCTCAATCCGGTGCTCTGTCGCCCAGTTCGACTACGGGCGTTCTTTGGCATACCCCTTGGCCACATAAGCCTGACGTGGTCGCGGAAGGTGGCAATGGCTCGTACGATGGCTGGAAGCAAGTCGTTGTTGGACCAGCAGACCTTAGGCTATTGACGACTTCACATCAACCTACAAAAAGTCCTCTTGCGGAAACAGGGGATACCAGCGCAGCAGCAGCCGAGGTGGCACGAGTCTGTGCAACCCTCACTGCGCAGTACCCTCACTATTGGCCAGAGACTGTTCGAGCTTTAGTTGTACACGGCGCTCGTTATACGGCCCCCATGCAGCAGGCGCAAGCGGAGGCCGACAAACAGGATGAGAAGCGTGCGCTATTGCGAACGTATGGCTTTGGGCAAGTACACGGCGAGTTCTCTTCGTTTTCGACACATCGCCGTGCGACCATGGTCGTTCAGGGAGAGCTCACTCCCTTTGCGCGGACTGACGGGTCCATTCGCTTGGGTGAATTGAGACTACATGACCTCCCGTGGCCGGACGACGCACTGCGTTCAGTTCCAGCTTCGAGCGTAAATTTGCGTGTAACCCTGTCATATTTTGTGGAGCCGAATCCGAGCCGACGAGGCTGGCTCAGCAAATTTCGATATGCCTCTCACGGCCTACGCTTTGCAATACGGGCCGCAACGGAAACGGAAGCACTTTTCCTGGCTCGCATCAACAAACTAGCGCGAGCGGAGGAAATCGCGAAGGAAGTACCAGCGCCGACGGACTCCGAGGTTGATGTCAATGATGCAAAAGATAAGCCGAGTTATGACGACCCCGATGTCAATGGCTGGGACTTTGGGCCGCAGCTGAGAGCTAGAGGCTCCATCCACAGTGATGTTTGGCGCGGTACTGCAGCCGATATCGCCAGCAAAGGACAAATCGCAGTGTTTCCTGTGGGAGGCTGGTGGAAGGACTGGCAGGAGACCAAGCAATGGTCCAATGCCGTTCGATATTCAATGGTCGTGACCCTTGAAGTAAGTGACGACGTTACCGTCGACCTGTACACGCCCATACAGAATATTCTGACCTCCACAACTACCACCGTGGATATCGTGGGCGACACGAGCGAATAACCGACGGCCACCTCGGCTCGCCGTCCTATGCGCGCAACTGCTAGGGCCGCTAAGGCGGTAGAGCGAAGCGCAAATGATTCTCGCACCATGGTGCCTCAAGCGTCCAGGGCACGTGCTTGGTGCTCGGGCAGATTTGGAGAGCTCCTTGTCAGTGGCTGGCGCGTGGTTGGCTTCCCTAACGCCATTGCGTAGCTATGTCGCCGTTCGTCCTTGCATCCATGGGCGGAACGCCTACACTGCAGTCACGCTCCGTTTTCGGAGCCTCATCGTTGCCGCGACAAGCAGAACTACATTCTGGCAACAACCTCCCAATCGTGTTTTGCAGATTCGCGCTATCGCCCGACGCTTTCGGTAGTTCCGATGCTCGTCTGTGCCTTGTCTTCAAAGTGCAGATGACATTCGCGCTCGACGGCTGCATTCGCATCCTCTGAGTCCTCAGCTCTAGAGGTTGGGCTATTGCGGCCGTCATCACGACAAGGCAATGACGGCGCAGCGTGTTGACGCAGACACCCGTATGCCGTGCCCAACGGCAGGGGAACCGTCATGTCAATTTGGTCAGTCGCGGACATCGCTGAGCAACCAGATATCACGCTCCAGTGCTGGCACGTCTTTGAGACCGAGCGCCGGGAACATCATTTCGTCGGCTACTGCCTCGAGAACGCGTCCGGAAGGGTGAGCTCTGCCATCGTCTCATTTGACCGCAACTCCCGAGCGGGCATTACTCGCAGCGGAAGACGGTACATCCTGTCAGGCGAACCTGGATTCGACCAGGACGCCTTATATGTTTGGGGTATCTGGTCCGCCCGCAACGGTGTTACGGAAGCAAGGGACGTTAGCGACCAGTACTGGGGGCAGTCGGAAGAAGACGCCCTCTGCGTTAAAAATCGATGAGCTCGATGCGGAAGGACCGTCATGCCTGCTTGGATTTCGGAGCCAAGAGATTTGGCTAGCGATGCCGTTCTAAAAGAGTGGCGGGCACTGTTGACTTACGGTGGTTCAAGACACTTTGTTGGCAAATGCATGCGTACTGGCCCATACCGTGTCAGCCCTCCTATTACATCCTTCAACTGGAATACGCGAACGGGCATGACTGAGCAGGGAGTGCGCTTTGTCCTATCTGGTCCTCCTGGTCGCGACACTGGACTGTGGAAACTCGTCTGGCTGATAGCGACGTGGGATAACAAGGTATCCGGCACGAAAGACATCACCGGTGAGTATGTCGAGTACTAACGATGCGCAACTGCCTTCATGGCCAGCGCCCCATACGCAAGCAAAAGGGCGTGAAAGCGTGAGAGCGCGAGAGCGCGAGAGCGTGAAAGGAGTCTTGCTCATGCCTACTGTTGTCCGAATAGGAGCGGTTCCGACTGCGGAAAGCTATATCGAACAATGGCGGCTGCTGGCGACATTTCGTGGCGACCAGCACGTTGTCGGCAGGTTTTCTGGCACCAACAAATACTGGTCGACTCTACCAATCGCTCGCTTGGATACATGCCGTCGCGTGGGCCTCACGCGGGATGGGCAATTCTTCCAACTGGTGGGCGAGCCTGGCTCAGCTAGGGAAGCCAAGTACTTCGTAGCGCTGTGTGCAGTGTTTGACCAGCGACTGCTGACAACAAGGGATGTCACGCGCGAGTTCTTCTCGAGCGACCAATAGCCTTGCTGGTTGCGAGATGGCTGTCTGTTCAGACAGAGCACCTGAGTAAGGTATCTTTCCAGAAAGAGCTAGGGGATTGCCCTATTTTTTGGTCGGGCTCCGCCCTAGCCATTTTATCCAGCTGAGCGGATTGATGCCGGGCCGGCGGCGGACCTCCTCGCCCCAAGCCAGACGTTCTTGCCAGCTACTCCGGGCGCCGGTCGCGAAGTGCACGGTGGACGCGTTTAGCAACGAACACATGCAGGTATTCGTGAATACGAGCTTCTGTGATGAGCTCGCGCAATGCCGCGAAATATGCCCGCCTGACGACATGCGAAGGGGCGCCGAGCTCTTCCGCGATTCTTTCGATTCGCTTCTTGTGGCTATGGTGCTTCATCGCACCACCCGCCGAGCGGCGCTGTCTGCAACATCAACCACCGATGAACGAAATTTCAAGTTGTGACCGGTCAAACTCGACAGCGTTTTCATGGCGCTGGTCCGGGATGAGGGCCGGCAGATTGCCGGCCCCTGTCGCCTACGTGTAACGGCGACTCTTGAAGCTCACCGTCTGCTTGTAGTCCTCCTGTGACCCCACTCGACGAATGTTTGCCCATGTGCCCTTGTAGTAGGGAACGATGTTGCGGTCGGTCCATGTCGTCGTCACATTATCTTGGATGCCGTTGACATGGCCGAAAACCATGAACGTCTGGTCGTGCTTTATTTCTGGCGCCGGGTATGCCATGGCATAGGTGGAGCCGAAGTCGTTGAAAACCTCGACGATGTCGCCCGCACCAATCCCAAGTTGCTGCGCGTCTGCGGGGTTCATTTCGATATAGGCCATCGGGTCTCGTGTACGGACGAAATCGTTGTACTGGTCGTGATAGACCGTTTGCCATACCTCATTTGTGCGGCCGTTGTTAATCCAGAAGCGATACTTTGCTTTCTGGTCGGCTATGGGCTTTGGTAGACCAGGCCATGGTGACGGCTTGAACTGCGCCTTGCCATCCGTCGTGTCGAATTTGCTGTCCATGTACAGCATTTCCGTGCCAACAAGCTTACCGCCTTCCCATGCCTTCGCTGGCAGTTGGACCCCGTTGTTAGCCATGACGCGCAGCCGTTCATAGGTCACCAGATTGCCCGTATCTCCGCCCTGGCTGTCAATCTTTCCGGCTCCAGGTTGCCCGGCTTTACGGAATCCATCATTGAACGCGTCCTCCTCAGTTTTCCAGTCGAAGCCATCAAACCGGGCGGCCATCTTCGTGTTGCCATCTTTGCGGTACATGTCACGCAGGGTATTGGCAATGCGAGCTGCAATGAGGCAGTCGGGAAGCGCAGTTCCCGGCGGGTCCATGAACCTTTCGGAGAGTCGCATACGCCGTTCACCGTTCATCGAGGTCAAGTTCATTTCTCCGGGATGTGCCGCAGGCAACATTAGGTGTGCAGCCTGTTCAAGCATCGTCGGGTAGAGATTGATGCTCGCGACAAACAGACCGCCCTTGCTCGTCGCGTCATAAATCACGTCGACCATCTGCTCGGTGGTCACACCACGGGCGCGCTGCATCGCATCCTTGACCATTTGCGACCGGCGCAGGACCACTTCGCGCAACTGCTGAGCGTTGTTGCTCGTCTGGAAGTTATTGCAGCCCCACCACGTCATCATCCGGCCCTTGCCGTTGATGAGCTCCTGGTCGATGTATATCTTCGTGTTGCCTGGGTATGGGGGCCGCGTATAACCTTCCTGGTGACCGCCCATTCGGACGACGCCGGTTCCTCGCCGCCCAACATTGTGGGTCGCGAGCACGAGGTCCACGAGTGAGGACTGAATCAGATAGTTGTCGTTGCCCCAGATGATGCCCTTTTCGTAGGCGTGCATCGTCCTCGGCATCTGGCCAGTGGCCTTTGGTTTGTACGACCATTCAGCCGCTGTCCGAATCTTGTCAACGGGCACACCCGTGATTTTGCTGCACTCTTCCAGAGACAGCTTGTTAGCCTGCACGGCTGCGTCGAAGCCGCTGGTATGCGCGGCAATGAAGTCACGGTCAATCCAGCCTTGCTGGACGACATGAGTGAACAGGCCATTGAACAGCGCGATATCCGTACCAGGTTGGATGTCCAGGTGCAGAACATTCTCCTTCCCGGCTGCGTGCTCGGCGACAGCGATAGTCGGCGTCCGCCTAGGGTCGACAAAAATCACTCTGGTTTTCGGCGCCTCCTCGCCCGGGAAGCGCTGTTTCTTCTTCTCTATGGTCGTGCCGGTAAGATTTGGCACCCAGTGATTCAGGAAGTAGTTGGTCTGAGTTTCATACGAGTTCGCGCCAATGGCCCAAATAACGTCGGCGAGTTCGGCGTCCTCGTAGGAGTTGTTTAACTCTCCAATACCCATCTCGCGAGTGGCATGGCATTCGGAGTTGTATGCCGGCCGGTTGTGGATACGGACCATGGGGGTCTGCAGAGCCGTGAACATCAGCTTGCCAGTACCCCACGTGTTCTCGAAGCCACCACCCGCACCACCATGGTCAAAGGCTGAGAACACGATGCCGCTCGGACCATCCTTGTCGAGGACCTTCTTCATCAGACCGGCGTAGAGCGCCAACGCCTGGTCCCAGGTCGTATCGACCCATTGGTCGCTAAGGTAGATGCGTGGATTCTTCAGGCGCTCCTTGGTCAGGCCATCTGGGGCGTACATGTACGTCGCCATCTTGCCGCCACGTGTCGAACTGAGTCCGCTGTTCACGACGCAACTCTTATCCGGCACAATCATGATGGTGTGGCGGGAACCGTCGCGGTCGGTGACGACATTCTCCATGGCTGGCGTCATGACGATGGATAGCGGCGGCAGTTGCTTGCGATAATCGAGGCCGAGCGCATTTTGGTTCGGTGCTCGACCGCCTTCCTGGTCTTCGGGCCATTTGTAGACGTGGTACCCGCATCCGACGATGCAGAAGTGACAGGTCATGTTGGTCCGCTTAGCCGTGACCGGGGGTAGTACGATGCGGTCCTTCTCGGTAGCCATTTTCAGCTCCTCGAACTCAAAGGATGTTCGCCTGACGGCCGTACAACAAGCCTTCCAGGCCGACAGCTGTCACTGTCCCCGTCTTCTCGTCATAACGGAGCTTCACGCGGGGTAGGTTCTCAGTAGCCTGACCGATGACCATTTGCCCTGCTTTCTCCGCATCGAAGATGCTCATGTGGCAAGGGCACTTGAATGTCTTTGTTGCCGGCTCATAGACTACTGGGCAACCCATATGGGTACACATGACGCTATAGGCAACAACGTCGCCGTCCGGGCCGACACCACCCGGGACGCGATTGCCAAGCTTTACGGCAATACAAGGTGACGCGGCATCCGGATAGGTGAACGAGATTGGGGTGTTGGGCGCCATCCGGCCGAGTTGCCCCACGCTCTTTCTCGGATACGGCAGCTTGGTCTTGCTTGTATCGACGGGTGCCGCAGCCTCCGCTGCGGTCGGTACCAAGGCGGACGCAGCGGAGGCTGCGATGGAAGTGCTGCCCAGCTTGAGAAATGTGCGACGGCCGATTTTGAGTTCGGGCATGTTGCCTCCTTGCTTGAATCTTGCTTGCCTAGTCGCTAGCATCGATTCCGTGGCAAGACGTGTGCCACCCGGCTCAAAGGCGGTTGGCGGGCACGCCTGCGGGCAAATATGGATGCGGAGTCGCTGGGCACCGTTACCGTCCAGTAACGGTTCGTGAGGGGGAATGAGCCGTTATGTCACCAATTCTCAACATCGGTCGACGGCGATTTCTCAGTTCCGCGCTGAGCTTGCCGCTCCTCTCATCTCTCGGATTCGGCTCCGGCAGCGAACGTACATCGATTGCGTTCGGCACGACGGCCGTCTTTCTCGATAACGAAATCAGTCTGCTGGCACGTTGGGCAAAAGAACTTGGCAGCGTATGCGGTGCAAACGTGAGGTTTGTGCAGCGCAATAACTACCAGGAGATTCACGAGCTATTAGCTACGAATCGCCTCGAGCTCGCATGGGTCTGCGGCTATCCCTATGTCACGCATCCCCAGACCATGCGGTTGCTGGCGATACCCGACTACCAGGGGCAGCCACTTTATCGCTCCTACCTGGTTGTCCCGAAGAACGACGACCGAACGACTCATATCACGCAACTTCAGAACCGTGTGTTCGCGTTCAGCGACCCACAGTCAAATTCTGGTTTCCTGGTCCCCGCCACCGAGCTCATTCGGTCAGGCATACGGCCAAGTACCTTCTTCAAAAAGTCCTTCTTCACGTATGCGCACCGGAAGGTGGTCGATGCTGTGAGTTCCGGACTGGCGGATGCCGGTGAGATAGACGGCTACGTCTTCGACACCATAGAGAAGCGATACCCGGGCCGCACTCGGGATGTAAAGGTGGCGTGGCGCTCCCCGCAGTACGGCTTCCCGCCGATTGTTGCTCGTCAAAATCTCGACGAAGAGACGTTCCGTCGCATTCAGCGCGCGCTCGTCGACATGAGGGAGCGGCCGGAAGGTCGCGACATTCTTCAGCAGTTGAACCTCGATGGCTTCGTAGAGGGTGCCGACAGCGTGTTCGATGGTATTCGCGGGCTGGTCAGGATTCTGGAAGCTGGGCCAAGGTAGGCGTCCGCAGATGTTTGCCAATCTCAGTTATCGCTACAAGATTCCGCTGGCATTGAGCGCGGTAATCCTACTTACGGAATTGCTCGTTACTGCCGCGCTGGTTAGCCTCGCACTGGCAGATGCGCGGAATGACCTGGAAAACGGCGCTCAGAATCTTTGCCGCGTGCTCACGCTGTCAGTTCGGGACCCGATGGTCAAAGACGACGTGTGGCGAGCATTCGAAGTTATCCGACCGCCAGTCGCGGTCAAGGAGTCAACGAACCCATTGAAGGAAATCGTGCTCTTTGACGCGCAAGGGCGCGTTTATGCATCGACGTCCCCCAGAAAGGAGCCCATTCAGAAAGCGGTCGCCCAGTTGCCCGCCGAGTATGGCGATGTCATTTCGCATCTACGCACCGCCGGTGAGCCCTTCTACTTCAACTTTCCGGGACTGTTGGCGACCCATGATGTTACAGCGGGCATGCCCGTGAACTCTGATGACGGTGGCCGCCTGGGGTATGTAGTCTTGGTCTACGACGCAGATATCCTCTACGGCCGCATTCGCTCAACGCTTGTCAAACTTGGGGTGGCTACGGTTCCTGCGTTGTTGTTACTGATACCGGTGGGTTGGCTCTGGGGCGACCGCATGGCGAAACCTCTCCTGCGGCTTGCCTCGGGGATGGCTCGAATTGGCAAGGAGCCAGCGGAAACGGTTGCCGCCGATATTGCCGTGCGGGGGAAAGACGAGATAGGTCAACTGGGTCATCAGTTCCAGGCCATGCTTGGAGAATTGGCTCAAAAGCAAGCATTAGAGCGTGAGGTCGTTGTCTCCGAAAGGCTGGCAGCCGTCGGGAGGGTCGCTGCCGGTATCGCCCACGAAATCAACAATCCGCTGGGCGGTATGCTCAACGCCATCGACACGCTCAATACTCACGGCACCCCAGACGCGCAAACCAAAAAGACTCTTGGGCTTCTCGAGCGAGGTCTCGGCCAAATCCGGTCCACCGTATCGGCGCTACTCGTTGAGGCGCGACTGGATTCCCCTGCCATGGGTCCCTCGGACTGGCAAGACCTGAGACTGTTGATAGCACCGCAGATACATGCGAAGCAGGCAGTGTTCAACTGGGAAGTGCAGCAAGCGGAGGCCATCGCGCTGCCCGCCCATCTGGTTCGACAACTCGTCCTTAATTTGCTGTTGAACGCCGCGACGGCCGTCGAGCACGGAGGCTGCGTGGATGTTGGGGTGTTTGCGCATCAAGCTGAGCTACAGATAAGGGTATCAAACACGGGGCAATACATATCCGGGGTTGCAATGGAGCACTTGTTCGAGCCGTTCAGTTCCGCTTGGGAAGGGGGAGAGCGGCGTTCATATGGGCTGGGACTATGGGTCAGCTATCAAATTGCCACGCAGCTTGGTGGCACCATAGCCGTTGAGAGTGAACCGGGGCGGACGTACTTTCTGGTGCTGCTGCCATTTGCACCGGGATAGAGCAGGAGTTCATCATGTCGGCGACGCTTATTTGTGTGGTCGAAGACGACCCCATCATGGGCGAGTCTTTGGCAGACAGGTTCCGTCTGGAGGGGTTCGATGTGGACTGGTACACCGATGGTGAATCCGCCTTGGGTGCGATGGGGACTCGTCCTTACCAGGCTGTCATTAGCGACATCCGTCTGCCAGACATTTCGGGAGAAAATCTGTTTGCACGCTCGGTAGCTGCGCGTACCTCCCTTCCGCCCTTTGTCTTCATTACGGCCTATGGGTCCATCGAAACCGCCGTCTCCCTCCTGAAAAGCGGTGCTGCGGATTACATCACGAAGCCGTTCGACATTGGCGCATTGGTCGAAAAGGTCAGGCAACTGACCGGAACATGCATCCCAGAACAGGCCATGCCAGCGCAGTGCGAGCTTGGCGTGTCGGAAGCGATGCGGCGCCTTGCGGACCTGGTGCCGCGAGTTGCAGGTCGTGCGAAATCGATTCTGATTACTGGTGAGTCAGGTGTAGGCAAGGAGGTGCTGGCACGGTTCATTCATCGGCATGCACCCGGCGATGGAACTCCGTTTGTTGCGGTCAACTGTGGCGCCGTTCCGGAGACCCTTCTTGAATCCGAGTTTTTCGGCTACGAGCGTGGCGCCTTCACAGGCGCCGGACGTCAGAAGAAAGGGTACTTCGAGCAGGCCGACGGTGGAACCCTCTTTCTCGACGAGATAGGCGACTTGCCGCTGTGCATGCAGGTGAAGCTGCTGCGGGCATTGCAGGAGCCGCGCATCACCAGAGTCGGTGGCGAAAGAGAGGTCGAAACCAACTTCCGCCTCGTTTGCGCGACAAACCGGGACCTCGCCGAACTGGTCAGTGCCGGGAAGTTTCGCGAGGACCTGTTCTACCGAATCAACATCGTTCAGCTCAGGGTACCGGCGCTGCGAGACCGCCCCGATGATGTTCTCTGGCTTGCCCATCGCTTTGTGAAAGATATCGCGAGCCGGCTCGGTGAGCCGACGAAGCTCTTTCACCCATCGGCAGAGGCACGTCTTGCGACCTATGGGTGGCCCGGGAATGTGAGAGAGCTCCAGAACCGTATTGAACGCGCTTGCATCGTCTGTCCCCAGAATATGCTTTTCTCGTCTGACATATTTGAAGAGGATGGAACCCATGCACCTGCTGTCGTGGGTACGGACACGCCGCTGGATGACTACATGGCAGCATGTGAAGGCGCATTCATTCGTTCCGCCCTGGTGCAGCACCAGGGTCATATATCCGAGACGGCTCACGCCTTAGGCATTTCCCGTAAGAGCCTCTGGGAGAAGATGCGCAGACATTCGATTGCGGCCGGGCTTCTTCATTGAGAGGCCACGCTGCCGCAACCGGTGTGGGAGCACCTGATGGAAGCAGACAGAAACGCCGTGACGCTGGAGACAAGACTCGTTCGCATCCGTGGCCGTGTGCAGGGCATTGGCTATCGAGAGGCGTGCGTACGGCGCGCCCAGGAGCTGGGCGTCACCGGCTGGGTCCGTAACCGCCTTGACGACTCCGTGGAAGCACTGTTGCAGGGTTCTCCGGCACAGCTTGCTGACATGTGTGCCTGGTTAAGTGAGGGCATGTCAGCAGCGCTTGTCGAAGGACTTGACGTCACCGAAGTGCAGCCGCCGTTTGGGCGTTTCGACGCCTTCGAGCGCTTGCCTACCTTGTGATGGCTGCTAAGTTGGTTCTCCAGGGAAACCAACTTGCACACTATCAAGGACGGCTAACACCTTTGGCGTCTCACGGAATCCGAGGTTAGTTTGTCTGCTCGCTGCGGATTTGGCTGGCATCCGCCTGAGCAACCGCATCGGAAGAGCTCGCCGAAGGCCTATGTGCGCGCTCCAACCAAAGGAACAGGAGGACGGCAAGAGTGCCGCCCACCAGTTCGCTGATGATGAAGCCAGGGGCATCTAGCGGTCGGATTCCAGCGAAGGTGTCGGTGAGCGAGCGTGCGATAGTAACGGTGGGGTTGGCGAACGATGTCGAAGCCGTGAACCAATACGCCGCCGTGATATAGCCGCCGACTGCCACCGGTACAAACTCCATTCGCCGCTTCGCCACGTTCAGAATGACCGTGAGTAAGCCGAACGACGCCACCACTTCACTCCACCATTGTGATGGGCCGGTACGGACATGACCTGATACCTCTATCAGCGGCAAGTCAAACATTCCGTGAGCGGCCAACACTCCTGCAATGGCACCGAGGCCTTGAGCTAAGACGTAGGCTGCAGCGTGCTTCCAGCCCAGCTTTCCGAGGCACACCTCGGCGAGTGTCACGAGTGGATTGAAGTGCGCTCCCGAGATACTCATAAAGGTGGCAATGAGCGCCACAAGCCCTGCGCCTGTCGCAAGCGTATTGGCGAGGAGTGCGATACCGACGTTGCCGCCGGCGAGCTTCTCCCCCATGATTCCGGACCCCACGACGGTTGCAAGGAGCAGTGCTGAGCCCAAAAATTCGGCCACCACGGCGTGACGCAATCTCATAGTTTTGCTTTCCCGATGTCGGTAACTTCATTTTTCACTGCCAGGCGGTCGAGCGATGCAGGGGGCAGGTTTATGAAGGGCTCATGCCGCATGCGGAGTGTTGAAACAGTGCGTTGTAGACCTTGTCGCTCATCTCTGAACCCCTGGGGGTTGCAGGCCCTACTATCAGGCCGCAGTAATACCGGACACGTCAATGTCGCCAACCCTTTGCAGTTCAGCGTGAATGGCTGCCTCATCAAGCTGCTCTAATGGGACCTTTAGGAATGCCTCGACACGGTGTTTAATCTGCTTGAAGACTTGGTCGAACGCAGCGCGCTTCGTATCGTCAGAGCCCTCCACCGCCGCCGGGTCATAGAATCCCCAGTGCGCCGACGATGGATTCCCTGGCCAGAACGGGCACACTTCGCCAGCCGCCTGGTCGCACACGGTAATGATGAAATCCATGTGGGGCGCATCTGCATTGGCAAACTCGTCCCATGACTTACTGCGCAAAGTCGACAGGTCATAGCCGGTCTTCTTGACTTGCTCGACCGCGAACGGATTCACCTTACCCGACGGCTGGCTGCCCGCGCTGAATGCCTTGAATCGGCCTTGGCCCATTGTTGCCAGCAGGGCCTCGGCCATGATGCTGCGTGAGGTGTTGCCCGTACAGAGAAAGAGAACGTTGTAGGTGTCTTTGCTCATTTCTCTCGTGCGCGGAAGGTGATGGTGGCGGGTGTCGGAGCGCAGCAAGCTGAGGCATTCTCCTCCGAACGCGATTCCCCAAATGTCGGGATGGAATCCAGCGTGTGATACGACTCCCACGCAACACCTTGGGGGTCCAAGGTCCAGTACTTGTCCGACTTGGCATAGCAGCAGTTCGTACCGACTTGGGCCTCCATCGGAAGTTCGGCATTGGCCAGTCGTGCGTGCATTTCGTTAAGTTCGGTCTCTGACTCGACTTGTATGCCCAAGTGGTCCAGGCCAACTTTGTGACCACGCTTCGAAATCGCGAAGTTGACGCGCGGGTCGTCCAGCATCCATTTCGCGTAGTCGTCCTTCGTGACAGTCGGCTTGCTAGCAAAGAGCGCCGAGTAGAAACGGATACTCTCAGCTAGGTCATCAACCGATACGTGAACGTGTAGTCGTTTCATGATTCATCTCCACAGGAGGTACACCCGTTCGTCGGTACTGCGGCACAGGGCTCGCCTTGGCAGCAGTTCTCTGTCAGGAATCCAATGAGCTCACTCATCGCCGAGTAGTTCGCCGTGTAGATGACATATCGACTTTCCTGGCGGGACTTGACCAGCCCAGCTTGCACAAGCTCCTTCAAGTGAAACGAGAGCGTGGATGCGGGCAGACCCGTTACCTCGGCGATGTGTCCTGCCGACAAGCCTGTAGGCCCTGCCTGTACCAATAGGCGATACACCTCCAGCCGGGAGTTAGAGGCAAGTGCAGCAAGTGCGACTACGGCGTTCTTCGTTTCCATAATTCTAGAATAGTAGAAATGAAGATTTAGAGCAAGCGTGGACCTCCGGTGCACCGCGGTTGTTAGCGTGAGGGATGTAACCGAGCCTTGCGATTAGAGGCTGGCGGACTAGAATATTGGTATGCGTTTCCACATACCATTTGCATTTTAGGAAGTCGCCGAGGCTTGTCCTGTCTTCCGAACATCGGAGGTATCGACGAACCGGTCCATACCTTCCACGGAGGTCAAAAGCGACAGCTGAAGCAATAGCGTGAACTGATACGTGCCCGCCATGACCTGATGTTCCAGGCGAGACGCATCTAGGCTTAAGCCAGCTTCTTTCGCCAGATATTTCGATACTTCTACAAATGTCAAAGAATGCGCAGCTAGCTCACGTAGGAATAGCTCCGTGCTCGCAGCCTCCCAACTGTCCCGAGCATCGAGAAGCTGCTGAAAGGGCTTGGGTAAGTCAGCTTGCAGGGCGCAAAGCAGTTGCAGGAAGAATTGGCATTGAAACCCACCGCGTTGCACTTTTCCTTCAGCCGAGCGCGGGGACTCATGTACCCCTACAGAGGCCAATAGCTTCGCTAGCTCCTCGTAGGAAACCCCTTTGCGCGCGAGCAGGCCACGTGCAGTGCGTGACGCCAAGCGCGTCCATGGGGTATCGACGTGACTCAAGCTGATTCCTTGAAATTAGGGCGGGCGACGATAGAGAAGTAGAACAATCCCTTGTGGGAAGTCGTCCTATCAACAGGGCTAACGCTGGAACGGTAATTCTAAGCGCAGTCTTCATCTACCGATGAAGGCTGCCGAAGAATGCCGCCTGCACTGCCCGCGCGTGTTGCCACAGGGATTTCATATGGCAACTCTATACCTAACCTTCGACGGCGTTCTTCACCCACGTGACGTCGAGTTTCGTGGGCGGAATTTGCCGCGTCTGCGCACGGTCGGACATCGTTTGTTTGAGCATGGTGTCCTCCTCGAGCAAGTCCTCACGCTCTGCCCTCAGACCGAGGTTGTTCTCCACACATTGTGGGTAGCCGCTATTGGCTATCGCGCTTCCGTCCGGCTGCTACCGAGGTCCGTTCAAGCTCGTGTGCTCGGCGCGACTTTGCCAGGAAACCGCTCACTACGCGCTCGACTGGAGCCACTTGGCTCTCGGCGCAACTGGCTAGAGCGAGACCTTCTCCGCAGGCAGCCCGAGAGTCCTGTGCTTCTGGACTACGACCTCCAGCAGATTCCGACTGCTCTGAAGGATAGCGCCTGCATCGTTGACGGCCGTCGCGGACTTTCCGCCAAGGCCTGCGAGCAACTTTACGCCCTCTTAGTAATGGACGCAGACGCGTCGGCGAACCGTATTTGACGCGGAACATCGCGAGGAGAACTTGATGAACACGGACATCTACCTTGGCTATGCAGGGGTACTGCTGCCATATGACGTCGGCACGGAGACCGGCACCGGCGCTATATCGGTAGCACCCCCGAAGCTCGCATTCTCAGGACCTCTGGCTGAACTGCTGACGTCGTTCGATTCAGTTTCCATCGTGCTGGCGACATGGTGGACCCTCAGATATGGCCGCAAGGCTACGGTGGACGCACTACCGGAGTCGCTCAGCTGCAGAGTTGTCGATGATGTTTTTAGCGAGTGCCTCTGCAAGTTCCCGGGCACCCATCAGATACCTGACCGAACCAAGTTGACCGTCGAGTCAATTCGACGGCGTCGGAACGCTCACTGGCTTGTACTTGACCATACAGCCTGCCGATGGCCGGTCCAGGTTCTGCATCGGGCGCTCCTTCTGCACCCAGCAATGGGCCTATGTAGTCCGCAAGCCCTCGAGCACCTTAGAAGTGTCCTTACGAGACTCACCTAAAATCATTTTCCATAAATTCTAAAATCATCCATTTTAGAATTATGTTCGAGCTTGAAAATTAATTACCCTAAAATGGCGAAATCTGTCAGCACATTTTCACAGGAGACGCAACAGAAAATTTTTCTCTCTCAGCCTTGCGATAACTTGATAGCCGAAAGTATTATCTCACCCTTCTAAAGCGAATCGACTCAAGCGGATGAACTAACCTGCCCTGTCGCTTGCCCCAACCTGCGCTGGACGGACCTTCACGGACGACCAGAAATGAAAAAGGGCAAAGACCAGATATCTCTACCTAGACTTTGCCCCGGGAGCTTCTCGTGAGAAAAGCTCAGTTCGCACTCGGATTATCTCACGAGTAGCCTCCCGGAGTCAAAGCGACCTCGCTCGCCCATAATCTTGGCGCGCAGAATGGAGCTAATAATGACTCTCCTCTCGATTATCGGCGGTATTTCCTGCCCCTTCCTTGCGGAAAAAGCATCGTTGCAGCCACTTGCTGTGAAGCAAAAGCCTGCTCGACGGGTGATTTGGACCGACAGCTACCCACCTATGCCACCGGCTGCCTCGCGTAATTTGTGGCTATTTAGCCACCTGCAAGGCGACGTCGGTGCGGAGAATCCGCCCACGTCTCAAGGCGCACGGCCATCAAGAACGCGCCAGCTTCGGTTCCTCCGCTCCAGGGCTAGCCGTCGAGCCAGAAGCCGTTCGTAGTTATCCACCGAGAACCCAATTTCGAACACGCGTGAGAAGCGCACTTTCGAGGTAATTGCGAGCGACTTTATGCTCGCCAATTCTTGAGAGTCTTTCGCCACTCGAAAACCTTAAGGCCATCCTTCCTCGAAGTTGGCCGGGATGCGTTCGCCTGCGCTCTTGAGATTATCAGTTTATGAGAACTCCCGCCGCCCTCCGCGATGAAATCGAGGAGTTAATGCACAAGGTCGCGATGCCTGCAGCCGGTCGCGACTTTGTTCGCAAAGCTCTCTCAGGCAACCCCTCTAGGAAAGTGAGTTCGCGGCATTCGAATGTGATTACAGCATACACCTGCAGGTCGACCGGCCAGCGAATAGCAACGGAAAGCCGCGGTCCGGAGTACCGCGCCGCTATTCGCTACGATTTGCTCTCTAGTGTTCTTTACTTTACCGCCCAGCCAGGCAGTGTCCTACTTCCAATGCAGGTAAGACGCAAAAAGAAGGCGTCGGACGGCAGCACTAATGCTACGGCCATCGAAACGCGAACTCGATGTACCCCCGACTTTCTAGTTATCGATGACGGATTCTATGTCGACGAATGGAAGACCGAGGGTCAGCTAATTCACGATTTGAAGAAATATCCCTACCGCTTTTCGCGCGATGAGAATGGCTGGCATTGCCCGGAGCGAGAGAAGTTCTTCAGTGAAATGGGATTGGTTTATCGACTTCGCTCAGACAGTGAACACAATCCCACCTTCGTGGAGAACCTCGAACACCTCAGCGACTATCTAGAAGACAACGTCGAGCCCTCCTCCGAAGTCGCTTGCCGGGCGATTGACAACGCGATGCAGAGCGTGAAGCTCGGAGCAATATCGTTTCGCGAGCTCATGAAGCTCGCCATGCCGCTAACGCTGCCCGAAGCCGCAGACGCTGCTCAGTTGATTTTGCCCGCCTTTACCGTAGATGACGTCCTCCAAGCCATCGCGAAAGGTCAATTGTTTGCTGACCTAGATGTCGATGACCTATCGGACCTAGACCACACCGCGATATGCAGAAGTGAAGCGACACTGGCCTTGCATCGACTGAGCCGACAAGCGACTCACGAAACCAGCGAATTCCTAGACTACTCCCTCGCCATCGGCGCGGAGTTCCTGTTTGGGGAGAGCAAATACACGGTAAATGCACTGACGGCAGATGTCCTTCTCTATCGCGATGACAGTCACCACGTGACCAGCATTGCTGTCTCAGAATTTGAGCGGCTGGTGGAGACTAAGCAAATTCGGATGCTCCGGGATAGCGGCGAGGAAGACTCGTATGACCCGGTACGCGCCCCCTCGGACGAGGAGATAGAGGTTGCCAGCCACCGGCACAGCATGGTCGAGGCACGCCGCTATGGCGCCGTCGAAAGCAATGTGTCGACGCGGACGCTTCAACGCTGGGCTAAGCGCGCTCGCGAAGCAGGTGAGAGCGCTTATGCGCGTACGATTGCCCTACTAGACAAGTTCAGACCTGGAAACACCACCTGCCGAGTCCCTGCCGAAACACTGGACCTGATTAAGCGCATTTCCGAAGAGACCAACAACCCGACCAATCCCATCGACGCAAACTCCTACAAGCGGTTCGTGGCCCGCTGCAAGGAGGAGAACATTCCAGCTGTATCGTCAAAGACGTTCTATAGACACTTTCGCGAGCTCAAAGATGTAAAGAAGCGCCAAGGTTCGCGGCAAGCATATGCTGAGGCGCCAATCACGTGGTACCTCAGCCTCAAAGAAAAGATACATGGCGGCAGGCCGTTCCAGTGTGTCCATATTGACCATACCAAGGTGGATATCCTCGTCCGAATACGAGGCAGAGGTGGACGAGTCTATAAGCGGCGCCCTTGGCTCACCATCGCAATCGATGCGCATACCCGCGTGGTCCTTGCCTTCTATCTGAGCGTGCATCACCCAAGCACTACCAGTTGCGTGATGATTCTTAGAGAGATTGTCCGGCGCCATAGGCGGATGCCATCGATGCTCATTGTCGACAACGGTCGCGAGTTCTGGTCGAAGCATTTCAATAACGTCTGCCATCTCACGCGCACCAGCATTCGGTATCGACCTCCGCATGAGAGTCGATTCGGCGGGGTATGTGAGCGTCTTTTCGGCACGTCAAATACGCTACTTGTTCACAACCTTGTCGGCAATACAAAAGCATGCCAGAACGTACGGACCCTCACCCGTTCAGTAGACCCCATACGTGGGGATACCTTGTCGTTTCCAGTCCTGCATGGGTTGTTCGATTTCTTCTTCTATAAGGAATACAACGAAACTACCCACCCTGCACACGACCACACGCCAAACGAGTATCTGGCGAAACGATTCGCTGAAACAGGTGCACGACTCAATAAGTGTGTGGACTATGACATGAAATGGAGAATCGCGACCTGCCTGCCTGTGGACAGGGGAGGTACGCGTCTAGTCAGCAAAGCAGGCATCAAGGTCGGACACCTTCACTATTGGAATGATGCCTTCGCCGATGCGAAACACATCAACGCCACGGTGGAGGTGCGACTCGATATGTGGAATTCCGCTATCGTCTACGCAAAAGTGGACAGGCACTGGATTCGCTGCAAATCAAGCGTGCTTGCGCAAGTTGCCAGGTTCACGCGCATCGAGCTTAGGTACTTGTTCGAAGCTATGCGAATGAAGCTCGGGAAAGCAGACAAGAGTCTTCCAGAATCCACCATATTGCAGTGGCTCAGAGCTTACGAACGAGGAGAGGACTTCTGTATTCCGGCCTCAGCGAGTGAGGAAGCTATTGCTCCTTACGAAGCGAACGGAACGGGCGCGACTGTTGAGCACCGCCGAGTGCAGCAAGCCACGACGCCACCTAAAGACTCAAAGACGCAGACACATGCTGTCGAGTACAGCTATCAATCTCTAACAGAACACGACGTGCTGCCACAGTTGTAGTGCAAATGGAAACAAAACTCTCTAGGGAAGCCGCGACAAGTGGCTCCATCGCAATGAAGGTGGCGTGGCTGAAGCAGCTCTGCTTTGCTCATAACAGCATGAGGCAGGTATCCGAAGCGGTTACCCGGCTGATGACGCCAGGAACTGAAGGAACCATAACCTTGGTTGTTGGCCCTACCGGCGTTGGCAAAAGCACTCTCGGACGCAGACTTCTCACCCAGTTCCTCCAGCAACATATTGCGGAGATTCACGAGAACCGGGGCTGTATCCCCGCGATACTTGCAGAGGTCCCACCGGCGAGCGGTGGCAAATTTGATTGGCCTCTGTTTTACCGCGAGATAGGTGACAAGCTCCTCGTACCGCGGTGGGACGAAGCCATATTGACGAAACCTGGACCGATGCTCGCTGCACCGGAGACGGTCTTCAACAAACTGCCTAGCATGCGCTTTGCCGCTACGCGTGCACTGGAACAACGAAAGACAAGGCACATCATTCTTGACGAGTGCGTTCACTTTACGAATTCGGACGAAGAACCTTTGGAATACGGCGACCTTCTCAAGTCGCTTGCCAATCTGCCAGGAACGAATCTTCTGATGTTGGGGGCGTATGGCTCGGAGGCACTTGTAAAAGCAAGCGCCCAAATCTCACGACGAGTCTCGGTTGTCCACTTTCCTCGGTATCCCGCTACGCCACAGGGCCGCAAGGAATATGGAGTGTTTCTCTTTTCGCTGCAGTCTAGTCTCCCTCTTCCATATGACGTCAATCTCATGCAATTCAGAGACGTTCTTGCGGCCGGGACGTGTTCGCTTCCAGGCTTTACGGCAGATGTTGTATGCCAGGCCGTCGTGAATGCGGCAACCGATATGCAGACTAGTGGGGTATCGACGTGGAAGGATGAGTATCTTTTCTCTGCAATGCCCAGTGCCGTACAGCACGCAACAATTCTTGCAGACTGCTTGGATGGTGAGGAGCGCATACGCAAGTACTTGCCAAGCCTGACCAAGCCTGAGTATGTGTCGGAGGATGACGTTAGGAACGAGCTGCAGAAGAAGCGAGATGAGTCCTTTTCGCTGAGAGAGTTCTAATGCTCGAACTACTAGAGTCTAACAAGCCGGCCGGATGGCCCGAGGACCTCCCAGCGCGCTCCTACTTGTACAGCCTTGAACCAATGGGCCTGAACGGGGCGACACGTGAGGACTTGCGTAGCTATTTTCAGCGACTTTGTGTTGCATGCAATCTTGCGCCATGGTCGGTGGCCGACAAAGCTGTCGCACCTCTTGTTTCCTCCTGGAGGCGTCTGAACACCCGGAGCTTCGTAAATGACTGGTTCATCAATGCGATGAGCGGCTTTGGCCAAAACGCTGCTGATTGGTCACGCGCGCTGAATCTACTTACCGGACGTGAGGACCTTCAGTACCTTACGCTTATCCATCTTCAAGACCTGTTGAGCAATTTCCTTCTCGCATCCAAGTGCGGGCGCTACTGCCCTCAATGCTATGCAGAAGATGTCAGCCGTGAAACGGAAGCCTACAACCGCTTGTTGTGGACGTTTGATATCGTCAAGGCATGTCCGATTCATGAACTGGAGCTCATGGAAGGCTGCTCATGTGACAAATCAAGTAACACGGGACGCAAGTGTTTCATCCCTGGGCGATGTCCACATTGCGCACAGAGCCTATCCCAAGGTAATAGCCGACGTGCCTCATCACGAGATGTAGATGCAGCACGACGAGTCGCAGAATTGTTGGATGTCGCGCAGTTCTTCGAAGAGATACTGCCTGAGCCTGGCGGCGTAGCGCAGTTTCTCAGACACGCGATAGCAACTCTTGCCAACGGAGTCTCCGCGCATTTCGCCTCCGCGCTCGGAGTAACAAAATCAAGCATGCACGGTTGGCAAAACGGGCACGTGGTTCCTAGCTTTCCCGTTGTCCTTCGAATTGCGCAGTACTGCAATGTCGGCATTTCGGACGTATTGCTTGGCAACGAGCTAGTGATGACCCCGAATGAGCAGTTCGCAAGGACGCGCACTGCTGTAGTGTCTCGAGCCAAGCGACGCCCTATTCCTTGCTGGGAAACCGTATCAGAAAGACTGCAGGACCTCATCGCTCGAGGAGAGGCCATCCACGTTAATGAGACGGCTAGGATTCTCGGGGTTTCGGATAAATTTCTCCGGGAGCGCTTTCCCGACGCTGTCGAAACAATTGTCCAGAACGGGAGGCGTGTACGAAGGACTGCGGTCGAAGCGAGGGCCGCGGCACGCACGCACGCGTATCTTCGAAAGCGCAGGGAGCTTGTCGCAGCTGGACGTCGGGGGTCTCGCCGAGAGGTCGTAAGCGGTCTGCGAGATGATGGAATCCGAATGAGTTTCCACGAAGCTGGCGCCGTTCATCGGCTTGCTCTGTCCGCTGCAACTTCAAACGAGTGACCACAGCCAAAATGGCCGTCTAATGCATTTTTCCCATGCCGCGGGATACCATGAGATGTCGTTTACGACAATTCATGGGTAACTCCACAGAAAAACTGCCGGAAAGCCTTGTCAGGCTTGGCGCGCCCGGCTGGGATCGAACCAGCAACCCCTGCCTTCGGAGGGCAGTACTCTATCCATTGAGCTACGGGCGCGATGTGAGCTTTTTTGGCAACGGACGAGTGCCGTCGCCGGAAAGTCGCATAGGATACCTCGTTTGTCCCAACCCGTCCATGCGGGTTCCGCCGGTTAGTGCGATTCCGGGCCACGGCAGGCATCGCAGCCGCCGCTTTTGGCCCCCGGACGCCAAGTCTTACGTCTATAATCGGCAGCTATTTGCGTCGCCGGAGAGACGTACGCGGGGCCAGAGACAGCCCCGGACGCAAAAACGACAGATTCATCCCCGAAGAATGGGCAAGACAAAGCAAGCCGCCCCCAACGTGCTGTGCAATAGGTTTCCCGCAAAATCGAGAGTTCTGTATGAGTGACGTCCACCAAGCAAACGACCACCACGAGTCGCCAATCAAGACCCCGAAGCAGTTGATCGTCGTCGTGATCGCTGCATTCCTGATCCCGATCATCGTCATCATCCTGCTGGTCAATTTTGTCGGACACGGCACTCGCGAGGGCGCCGGCTCAACGCAGACAGCCGAAGCAGTCAACGACCGGATCAAGCCGGTTGCCTCGCTCGAAATCAAGGACCCCAACGCACCGCGCGTCTTCAAGACCGGCGAGCAGGTCTACCAGCAGGTCTGCGCGGCGTGTCACGCCACGGGTGCCGCTGGCGCGCCGAAGTACAGCGTGGCCGGTGACTGGGCGCCACGTATCGGTCAGGGCTTCGATGGCCTGCTGCACTCGGTGCTGAACGGCAAGGGCGCCATGCCTGCACGTGCCGGCACGACCCCCGATGACCTGAGCGACTACGAACTGAGCCGCGCCGTGGTGTACATGGCCGATGCCGGTGGCGCCAAGTTCCCCGAGCCAGCCGCTCCGGCCGCCCAGGGTGCCACTGCACAGGCCGCGGCCTCCGCTCCGGAAAGCGCTGCCCCTGCCGCACCGGCACCTGCTGCTACGGCTGCAGCCCCGGTTGCAGCCGCCGCTGCAGCGCCGGCCGCGGCATCGGCCGACACTGGCAAGAAGGTCTACGAGCAGGTTTGCGCTGCGTGCCACGCCGCTGGCGTAGCAGGTGCGCCGAAGTTTGGTGACAAGGCCGCCTGGGCGCCGCGCCTCAAGGAAGGCATGGACGCCGTGCACAACTATGCGCTGAAGGGCAAGGGCGTGATGCCGCCGAAGGGTGGTTATGCCGGTCCGGACGCCGACGTACTTGCCGCCGCCGACTACATGGCGAACGCTGGGAAGTAAGCCACTCCGGGGGCAACCCCGGAAGCCACCCCGGCCGCACAAAAAAGCCCGCGAATTTCTTCGCGGGCTTTTTTATTGGATCACTTGCTGCAAATCAATTTTTCTTTAAACCACGCGTGAGTAGCGCACCAGCGGGATGACCTTCGTGTCGTTCGCCGCCGGCGCTGCCTGCTTCGGCCGCTTGGCATCCTCACGCAGATAGTGGTCGAACACCATGGCCACGCGACGCACCAGCAGGCGGCCAAGTGGCGTGATCTCGATGCGGTCAGCCGTGCGCCGCAGCAGATGATCCACGGCCAGCTTGTCGAGGTCGGCCAGTTCGGCGGCAAACGTCTTGCCAAAGTCGATGCCATGCTCGGCTTCCACGGCAGCAATATCCAGCGTGCCATTGCACATCAGTTCGCCAATGATGGACTTGCGCAGACGGTCATCAGCGGATGTTTCGAACCCGCGCACGATCGGCAGGCGGTCGTCGTCGATGGCGGCGTAGTAGTCGTCCGTGGTGCGGGCGTTCTGCACGTAATGGCCAGAGACGGCGCCAATCGCCGAAACGCCAAGGCCCAACTGGTCGTAGCCCGCGTGCGTGGCATAGCCCTGGAAGTTGCGCTGCAGCCGGCCTTCGCGCTGCGCGATCGCAAGGTCATCCTCGGGCAGCGCGAAGTGATCCATGCCGATGTAGACGTATCCGGCTGCCGTCAGTCGCTCGATTGTCGAGACGAGGATGTCGAGCTTTTCCGCGGCCGGCGGCAACGCGGCGGGGTCGATGCGGCGCTGCGGTTTGAATACGTGCGGCAGGTGCGCATAGCTGTAGACCGAAAGCCTGTCCGGCCGCATTTCCAGCACGCGGTCGATGGTAGCGGCAAAGCGCTGCGTGGTCTGGTGCGGCAGGCCGTAGATCAGGTCCATGCTGACCGAACGGAACCCGAGCCTGCGCGCCGCGCGCACCACGCTGTTGGTTTCCTCGTAAGACTGCACGCGATGGATGGCCTGTTGCACTTCGGGATCGAAATCCTGCACGCCCAGGCTGATCCGGTTGAAGCCGAGTTCGCCAAGCAGTTCCATGCGATCGTCGCCCACGCGGCGCGGATCGATTTCGATCGCGTGCTCGCCCTCGGGCAACAGTTCAAAGTACTGGTTCAGCGCAGCCATCACGCGGCGCATCTCGTCCGGATCCAGGAAGGTTGGCGTGCCGCCGCCCCAGTGCGACTGCATGACCGCGCGCCGCGTTCCAAGCTGGCTGGCCACCATCTCCATCTCGCGCGCCAGGTAGTCCACATAGCGTGCGCTGCGGCTGTGATCCTTGGTGATGATCTTGTTGCAGCCGCAGTAGTAGCAGATGTTCTCGCAGAACGGGATGTGCACGTACAGCGATAGCGGCGCCGGTGCGTTTGCGCGGCAGGCGTCCAGCGCGCGACGGTAGCCGGCATCGCCGATTTCGCCGTGAAAGCGGTCGGCAGTGGGATACGAGGTGTAGCGGGGACCGTTGCCGTCAATGCGGCCTGCCAGACTGCGGAAGTCAGCCAGTGCGGTGCGGTCGAATGCGGTGGAAAGCGAAGAATTGGGCGCGTGGGCCGCGCAAGTGGGGCACGCAGGGGAACTGGGGGCGGACATGATGTGATGTTTTCTGGGCGAAAGTACGTTTGATGCTATGCCTCGCCCGCAACCCCCATGTTGATGCGCGTCAAGAGCACGTCATGCATACGCCTGCCAGCCCCGCCAAGGTGGGGCCTGAAGTCGCGCGGAAGTCACGGGACCGTCATCAATCGCCGATAGTCTCGGCCCGGTCTCGCAGCCCCACCTGCAACTTCCCGCCTTCATCACAGATACTGGTCCGCTGCCATGCGCAAAGCCCTGCCGCAGTTGATGTCCTCATGCGTTCCCGCATCTGCGGGCCGCCGTCGTGCACTCCATGTACTGGGTTCGCTCGGTGCGCTCTCCACGCTGGCAGGCATCGCCACGCCTGCCGCATTTGCGCAGCCTGCGCAGGCCGGCCAGTCCGGACCGCGGCGCCAGCTTGTCGTCGGTCAGCTTGTCGATCGAACGGGCGCGCAGGCCGATCTGGCGCGTGATTACCTTGCAGGCGCAAAGGTGCTGTTCGATGCATACAACGCTTCAAATGGCAGCCTGCACATCGTCCACGTCGTGCGCGATTCGGATTCGAATCCGCGTGCCGCCATCGCCCAGGCGGTGGCGCTGGCCGACACCGATCACGCCGAGATCCTGTTCGGGCCCGGCGACGCCCTGCTTCCGGCGCTGGCCACGTCTGCCGAGCTAACGCGCCGCGGCGTGCAGATCGTCGCGCCGTTGTCGGGCCTCTCGCTGAATGCAGAGAACGTCTGGTTCACGCGCGCCGACTATCAAGCCGAAATGGACGCGGCGGTACGTCAGCTGCGCGGCTTCGGCCTGAGCAGTGTGACGCTGGCCGTATCGCCCGATTTCGCGGCGGGTACGCTCGCGGCGGGCACGCAGTGGCTTTCGCGGCTGGAGAAGGAGATGTCGATACAGACGGTGCCGCTTACGGGCAACTTCGACGACATCGCGCGGCGTATCGCGGCAACCCGTCCGGGGGCCGTGATCGTGGCTGGGGATACGCTTACCTATGGCAGTCTTGGCCGTGCGCTGGCCACGCAGAGCTGGTACGGATTCCTGGTGGGGCTGTCTGCCGTCAGTCCGGCATCGGCGCGCGAAATTCTCGGTACCGGCTATGCGGGCGGGATGGTGGTGTCGCAGATTGCACCGGGGCCGCAGGAATCGACGCTGCGCGTCGTGAAGGAACACGTTGCACGGATGAAGCAGTACCTCGACGAACCGCCCTCGTCTGCCACGCTTGCCGGCTACATCGGCGCGGCATGGCTCGTGCGAGCGGCCAGTTCGACGAAGGGGCCCGGTCCGCTTGAACTGCGTCGTGCGCTGCAGACGCGCGTGGACGTGGGCGACTTCACGCTCGACTTCACGCGCGGGCTGCGCGGCTCGCAGTACGTGCAGCTTGCGGCGATCAACAAGAGCGGCGTGCCGCAGCGCGCCTGAGGCAGTTCAGTCGCTCAGCCGAACGCGCGGCAGCACCATGCGCACGCGCAGACCACCCTGGTGCCGGTTGGTCAGCGTCAGTTCTCCGCCGTGGCGCGCGACGATGTCCGCGGCGATCGCCAACCCCATGCCCACGCCGCCAGTCGCGCGGCTGCGCGACGACTCCACCCGATAGAACGGTTCCAGCACCCGCTGGAGTTCCGCGGGCGGAATGCCTGGCCCGTTGTCGCAGACGTCGATGATGACGCGCTCGGCGCTGTCGGTCAGCACGATCTGCGCGGCGCCGCCGTAGCGGTGCGCGTTTTCCACGAGGTTGACCACCGCGCGGCGCAATTCGGCTGGGTAGGCCAGCAGCGGCGCAGCCGAGCCCACAAGCCGCACGTCCTGGCCCATTTCCTCGGCGTCGTCGACGATCGCCTGCAGCAGTGCCTGCACGTCCACGCGTTGCCGTGGCCCTGCCGCATCGTCGCGTTCACGCAGGTAATACAGCGTGGCATCGATCAGGCCGTTCATCTCGGCAAGGTCCTGCCGCAGCCGGTAGCGTACGTCGTTGTCTTCGATGCGTTCGATACGCAGGCTCATGCGCGTCAGCGGGGTACGCAGGTCATGCGACACCGCGGCCAGAAAGCGCGATTGCTGCGCAAGTTGCGTGCGAATGCGCTGCTGCATCAGGTTCAGCGCACGTGTGGCATCGCGTGCTTCGGCGGGCCCGGTCTCTTCCTCCAGCGGCGGCGCGTGGACGTCCTGCGCAAGGCGGTTCGCGCCGCTGGCCAGTTGCTGCACAGGCCGCGCCAGCAGGCGGGCCCCAACCCACGAAGCGATCAGGATGGCTGCAAGCTGGAACAGCATGCCCAGGTGCGGTGGCCAGATGCCGCGGAAGTGGAACCCCTCCGGCGGCCCGTGCAGACCCGGCGGCGGACCGACAAATTCGCCCGGCCTCGGCACGCGGAACGCGTCGGGATGCAGCGGCGGCCCGTCGTTGTCGCCGTCATCGTCGTCGTCATTGGGCGGCGGCGGGGGGCCGTGCGGGTGGCCTGTTGCCGCCACGTTCCCAGGCAGCGGCCGGGGCATTGCCGGTGGCGCCACCGGCAACGAATGCACGGCTTGCCCGGCGGCTTCGGCCTCGGATGCGGCGCGGCGCATCCGTTCCATGTAGCGTTCCGAGCCAGGGCGCGGGAACAGCCCTTCGATCACGGTCACGCCCAGCACGTGGACGGCAAGCATGATCGCGGCCATTACGAAGAACAACCGCACGAACATCGAGTCGAAGCGTCGATGCCGCTCCGGTGCAACGGTGCGCGGATCGGGCCGTACTACCTTGGCGCCCTCGGCCGTTGGCTGAGTCGAGGCAGGCATGCCTCAGTGCTCCACGCTGCCGGTGAACACGTACCCTTCGCCGCGCACGGTCCGGATCAGCGCCGAGTCACGCGGGTCGTCGCGCAGCTTCTGGCGCAGGCGGGATACCAGCAGGTCAATGCTGCGATCGAACACATCGAGATCGCGGCCACGCGCGGTGTTGATCAGCATTTCGCGGTCGAGCACCCGATTGGGATGCTCGATGAACGTCAGCAGCAGCCGGAACTCTGCGTTGGAAAGCGGCACCACCGTGTCTTCGGCATCCACCAGCTGGCGCAGCGTGGTATTCAGGCGCCACGTGCCGAACCGCACCTCATGCCCCGCTGCGGCAGGTGCCGGGCGCCGCACATCGGCGCGGCTGCGGCGCAGCACCGTGTGGATGCGAGCCACCAGCTCGCGCATTTCGAACGGCTTGGTGACGTAGTCATCCGCCCCCACTTCGAGCCCCACGACGCGATCGGCAAGTTCCGCGCGTGCGGTCAGCATGATCACGGGCAGGTTGCTCGAATCGCGGATCTCGCGGCACAGCGTCAGACCGTTCTCGCCGGGCAGCGACAGGTCCAGGATTACCAGGTCGTATTCCTGTTTGGCCATTGCCGCACGCATCGCAGTGCCGCCTTCGGCACCTTCGGCTTCCATGCCGAACGTGGCGAGATATTCGGTCAGCATCGCGCGAATCTGGGGGTCGTCGTCGACGATCAGCAGGCGGATGGGCAGGGCGGGGGAAAGATCCATGTCGAACGTGCAGACGGGCAGATGGGATTCGGCCGCGGAACCGCAGCCGGATGGAGCGCCCAATGTACCAGCTTGGCCATTACAGGCGATGCCGGTTTTGTATCAAACTTGATACGTGCACAGAGAGGCACAGAAGCGGCACAGAAGAGGCACAAGAAAAAAACGCCCCCGGTGCTGCCGCATCCGGGAGCGCTCAACAGGGAAGAAGCCGGGCTTGCATGCGCCCAGCACACACCGTGGCCGAAGGGTAGGCACGATGTGTCGCGACTGACGCCGAGACGAAAGCGCGCCCGGCAATCCTATTGAGCGGGCCCCCTTTAATCTTGTCTGGCTTGTATCAATCGGCGGTGGCGGGCTTGCCCAGCAATGCCTTGAGCCCCGCCAGCCGGTCCTTGGGGCTCATGGCCGGCGTCTCGTCCTTCGGCGCGGGGCCGTCCTCGAGCTTCATCTCCGCGATGAAACGCGACGGCTCACAGGAATACGTATCGCGAGCGCGCTTGCGCTTCTTGCACCAGGTGATCTGCAGGCTGCGTTGGGCGCGCGTAATGCCCACGTACATCAGGCGGCGCTCTTCCTCGATCTTCTCGTCGGACATTTCGTCGTCCTCGCGCGCATGGGGCAGGATGCCCTCCTCCACGCCAACCAGGAACACGTGCGGATACTCAAGCCCCTTGGATGCATGCAGCGTGGACAGCCTAACCGCATCGGGATCTTCCTCGCGGCCCTCCAGCATGCTCATCAGCGCCACGGTCTGTGTCAGCTCAAGCAGATTCTTGCCTTCGTCGCCAAAGCCGTCCGCGTTGTCGAAGCCGGTTGCCTCGCCCTCGCCTTCCGGCTCGGGGCGCGTGCCCTTGCGCTTGAGCCAGTCGAGGAATTCGAGCGTGTTGGTCCAGCGCGATTGCGCCTGCCGTTCGTCGAACGTGTCGTAGAGATAGGCCTCGTAGTGGATGCCTTCCATGAGGTCATCCAGCACCACGGTGGCCGGGTCATTCGCCGCGCGATCGGCCAGACGCACCATCGATTCGCAGAACGTGCGCAGCGGCTCGAGCTGGCGCGGCTGCAGCTTCGCCTCGATGCCGCCCATCATGGCCGCCTCGAACAGCGACACCTTGGCCTGGCCCGCGAACGTGCCGAGCACTTCAAGCGTGGTGTTGCCCACGCCTCGGCGCGGCGTGGTGATCGCGCGGATGAACGCGGGATCGTCGTCGGGATTGGCAATCAGGCGCAGGTACGCGCAGATGTCCTTGATCTCGGCCTTGTCAAAGAAGCTCTGGCCGCCGGAGAGCACGTACGGGATGCGCTCGCGGCGCAGGATCTGTTCGAACAGCCGCGCCTGGTGATTGCCGCGATAGAGAATCGCGTAATCGCGGAACTGCGCGCGCCGCTCGAACTTGTGGGCGGACAGCCGAAACACCACCGACTCGGCCTCGTGCTCCTCGTCGTTCATCGGATGGATCGCGATCGGATCGCCCATGCCGTGCTCGGACCAGAGCTTCTTGTCGAACAGCTTCGGGTTGTTGGCGATCACCGCGTTGGCGGCTTCGAGAATCCGAACCGTCGAACGGTAGTTCTGTTCGAGCTTGATGACCTTGAGCGCCGGGAAGTCAGTCTGCAGCAGGCGCAGGTTGTCGAGCGTGGCACCGCGCCAGCCGTAGATGGCCTGGTCGTCGTCGCCCACCGCCGTGAATGCCGGCGCGCGCAGGTGCGAGCCGCCCGCCAGCTGCTTGAGCAACTCGTACTGGCACGCGTTGGTGTCCTGGTACTCGTCGACGAGGAAGTAGCGCAGACGGTTCTGCCATTTCAGGCGCACGGCTTCGTCGCGTGCGAACAACTCGGCGGGCAGGCGGATCAGGTCGTCGAAATCCACTGCCTGGTACGCGTGCAGCGTGGCCACGTAATTGCGATACACCATGGCCGCCTGATGCTCGTCGGCATCGGCTGCCTGCGCGAGCGCCGTTTCCGGATCGACCATGCCGTTCTTCCACAGCGAGATCGTGCTCTGCACGCTGCGGATCAGCTTCTTGTCCGTGGTGGAAAGCTGCTCCTGCACCAGGCCGAAGCAGTCGTCCGAATCCATGATCGAGAACTGCGGCTTCAGCCCGACGTGTTCGGCTTCCATGCGCAGGATCTGCACGCCAAGCGAGTGGAACGTACAGACCGTCAGTTGCTTGAGCGGAATCCGCTTGCCTTCGCGCGTGGTCTTGCCCTCCATGAGCTTGCCGATGCGCTCCTGCATTTCCTTGGCCGCCTTGTTGGTAAAAGTGACGGCGGCGATATGGCGAGGCTCGAACCCCTTGTCCTCGATCAGGTGGGCAATTTTCTGCGTGATCACGCGCGTCTTGCCCGATCCGGCGCCCGCCAGGACGAGGCATGGCCCGTCCAGGTAGCGGACGGCTTCGGATTGCGCGGAATTGAGCCCGTGTGACATGTGATCAGCGAGGAGAATCGGCCGGAAAGGCGCGGATGATGCACACCGGACCCGGTGCGCCGAAGCCGCCGATGTTAACACGCACACGCGCGCATGTGCCTCATGTCCAGACCGGTGTCCGATGCTGTCCTACGGCAGGCGTTTCCGGCCCGTAACAATCGTAAGTCGCGGGCACCCAGCCATCGCATCTGCCTCTCACCTATCACAGCACGCCGGCCTTGGCAGGCGCGCGTGGCAGGTTCGACACATCAACAACGATGCAATAAATGCACTGGAGGCCATCATGAAAACGCTTCGCACGATTTCGAAGGTCACACTGATTGGTGTCACGCTGGTTGCCTTTGGCGGCTGTGCCGACATGACGCCGAAGCAGCGCAACACGGCGATCGGCGCAGGCGTGGGTGCCGTGGGCGGTGCAGTACTGACCGAAGGCAGCGCGCTGGGTACGCTTGGCGGCGCTGCGGTGGGTGGCGTGATCGGTAACGTCACCACCAAGGGGCACTAGCAGAGGGGCACTAGCAGCACTGTCGGCGGTACTGACCGCTGACGATGCACCAGATTGACCAGATCGACCGGGGGACCGGCTCGCCAAGGCAGGTCAGGCAGGTTTGACAAAGGGGAACCGGTCCCGTACATTCACGCGCATCTGGCCGGGAGAGCGCGCAGCAACTGCGCCGCCGAAGGGGTATCACCCGAAAACTCTCAGGCACCATGGACTGGCCGGATCGGCATGCAACATGCACACGATGCATGCCGCACTCTGGAGAGCGACATCCGCCACTGCGCCACGCGCATGGTGAGCATGTCCACCGAAGGGGCGCACGGAGCGACGAGCTTCGTAATCTCTCAGGTATCGAGGACAGAGGGGTCATCCGCGGCAGCGGACTGGTTACGCTTTTGCGCAACCGGCGCTGCGGCGGATGACCCTTTTTTCGTTTTCGAACCGCCCCAAGGACATCCATGACGCTTCTGGCCACGCCCCTCAATGCCATCCACCGCGCCCTCGGCGCCCGCATGGTCGACTTTGGCGGCTGGGACATGCCGGTCAACTACGGCTCTCAGATCGAGGAACACAACGCCGTCCGCGCGGACGCCGGCATGTTCGATGTTTCCCACATGTGCGTGGTGGACCTGACCGGCCCCAATACGCGCGCGTTCCTGCGCGGCCTGCTGGCCAACAACGTCGACAAGCTGCAGACGCCGGGCAAGGCGCTCTACTCCTGCATGCTCGACGAGAAAGGCGGCGTCATCGACGACCTGATCGTCTACTTCTTTGCCGAGGACCGCTTCCGTCTGGTGGTGAATGCCAGCACGGCCGTCGGCGATATCGAATGGATCCAGTCGCATAACGCGGCCACCGGCAGCGGCGTGACGATCACCCCGCGCCGTGGCGACGTGGCCCCCGCTGGTGTCAGCAAGTTGGCGATTGTTGCGGTGCAAGGCCCGAACGCGCGCCAGAAGGTGTACCAGGCATTCCCGTCGACCCAGCCGGCCGACGCGCTCAAGCCGTTCAATGCGCTTGTTGTCCAGGACGCCGAAATGGGCGAACTGATGGTGGCGCGCACCGGCTATACCGGCGAAGACGGCTTCGAGCTTGTGGTGCCGGCCGAGAACGCCGCAGGTATCTGGGAAAAACTGTCCGCCGCGGGCGTGCGCCCTGCAGGCCTGGGCGCGCGCGACACGCTGCGCCTGGAGGCCGGCATGAATCTCTACGGTCAGGACATGGACATCCACACCTCCCCGCTCGATGCCGGGCTGGCCTGGACCGTCGATCTGCAAAGCGAGCGCGACTTCACCGGCAAGCCGGCGCTGCTGGCCGGCGGCCAGAAGCAGACGTTCGCGGGCCTGATCCTGCGCGACAAGGGCGGTGTGCTGCGCGCGCATCAGAAAGTCATCACTGCCTCCGGCGCCGGCGAGATCACTAGCGGGACGTTCAGCCCGAGCCTGCAGCAGTCGATCGCCTTTGCCCGCCTGCCGAAGGACATCACGCCCGGTACCGACGTCCAGGTCGAAATCCGTGACCGCAAACTGACCGCGACTGTGGTTAAACTGCCGTTTGTGCGCAATGGCAAGGCACTCGTGAGCTGAGGCATCCGCCCGGCTTTACACAACGGTCGCCCCTCCACCCGTCCGCTCGAGCCAACCTGCTGCGGGCGGGTGATTGAAACAAGAAACAAACCGAATTCCCGGAGAACCTCATGAATTTCCCCGCTGACCTCAAGTACACCGAGTCGCACGAATGGGTGCGCGTCGAATCCGACGGCACGCTGACGATCGGCATCACCGATCACGCACAGGATGCGCTTGGCGACATCGTCTTCCTGGAACTGCCCGAAGTGGGCAAGTCGGTCGGCGCCGGCGATGCGCTGGCCGTGGTGGAGTCCGTGAAGGCCGCCTCCGACATCTACGCCCCGGTGGCCGGCGAAGTGATCGCCGTCAACGAAGCCGCTTCGGCCTCGCCGGAATCTGTCAACGCCAACGCGTTCGACGCCTGGCTGTTCAAGCTGAAGCCGGCCAACGCCGACGACGTGAACGGCCTGATGAACGCCGACGCCTACAAGGCCAGCGTCGGCGCCTGAGCCTGACACACCGACGTAATTGATGCCGCACGCGCGGCGGCCGGGCTGACCACCTGGCGCCGCGTGCTCCACGAGATTCCTTGCCATGAACGCCCCGCTCCCCATGAACGCTGCCGCCCAAGGTGCCCGGCCCACGCTGGCCGAACTGGAGGCGCGCGACGCCTTCGCCGCCCGTCATATCGGTCCCGACACCGCTGAACAGCAACACATGCTCAAGGCGCTCGGCTATGAAAGCCGCGCCGCGCTGATCGATGCCGTGGTGCCCGCCGCCATCCGCCGCCGCGACGGCATGTCGCTTGGCGAATTCACCGCGCCGCTGACGGAAGAAGCCGCGCTGGCCCGCCTGCGCACGCTGGCCAACAAGAACCGCGTGCTCAAGAGCTTCATCGGGCAGGGTTACTACAACACGATCACGCCGGGCGTCATCCTGCGCAATATCTTCGAGAACCCGGCCTGGTACACCGCATACACGCCGTACCAGCCCGAGATCTCGCAAGGCCGTCTGGAAGCGATGCTGAACTTCCAGCAGATGATCACCGACCTGACCGGCCTGGATATCGCCAATGCGTCGATGCTCGACGAAGGCACCGCCGCGGCCGAGGCGATGACGCTGCTGCAGCGCGTCAACAAGCATGCGTCGAACACGTTCTACGTGGCCGACGACGTGCTGCCGCAAACGCTGGAAGTGGTACGCACGCGCGCCCTGCCGCTTGGTATCGAGGTCAAGGTCGGCCCCGCTGCTGACGCCTCCCAGGCCCACGCGTTCGGCGTGCTGCTGCAGTACCCCGGTGTGAATGGCGACGTTGCCGACTACCGCGCGATTGCCGACGCCGTGCACGCGGCCGGTGGCCTTGTGGTGGTGGCCGCCGACCTGCTGGCGCTGACGCTAATCGCCGCACCAGGTGAATGGGGTGCCGACGTGGCCGTTGGCAACTCGCAGCGCTTTGGCGTGCCGCTGGGCTTCGGCGGCCCGCACGCGGGCTACATGGCGGTCAAGGATGAATTCAAGCGTTCGATGCCGGGCCGTCTGGTCGGCGTGACGATCGACGCGCAAGGCAACAAGGCCTACCGTCTGGCGCTGCAGACGCGCGAGCAGCATATCCGCCGCGAGAAGGCGACGTCGAACATCTGTACCGCACAGGTACTGCTGGCCGTGATGGCATCGATGTACGCGGTCTACCACGGTCCGCAGGGCCTCAAGCGTATTGCCCAGCGCGTGCATCGCCTGACCGCCACGCTGGCGGCTGGCCTGAAGACGCTGGGCCACACGCCCGTGAACGCCACGTTCTTCGACACGCTGACGCTGGAAACCGGCTTCAACACCGAGGCATTCCACGCGTCTGCCACGGCACGCGGCATCAACCTGCGCCATGTCGGCGGCACGCGCGTAGGCATCTCGCTCGACGAAACTGCGTCGCGCGACGACGTGGTCGCGCTGTGGGAGATCTTCGCGCACGGCAAGGCAGTGCCCGACTTCGACACGATCGAAGCCTCGGTGCAGGACGGCTTCCCGGCTGCGCTGGCTCGCCAGAGCGCCTATCTCGCGCACCCGGTGTTCAACACGCACCACGCCGAGCACGAGATGCTGCGCTACCTGCGTTCGCTGGCCGACAAGGACCTCGCGCTCGATCGCACGATGATTCCGCTGGGCTCCTGCACGATGAAGCTCAACGCCACCAGCGAGATGGTTCCGGTCACGTGGCCCGAGTTCAGCAATATCCACCCGTTCGCGCCGCTCGACCAGACCGTCGGTTATCGCGAAATGATCGACCAGCTTGAAGCGATGCTGTGCGCCGCCACCGGCTACGCCGCGGTGAGCCTGCAGCCGAATGCGGGCTCGCAGGGCGAGTACGCCGGCCTGCTGATCATCCACGCGTATCACGCCAGCCGTGGCGAAAGCCATCGCGACATCTGCCTGATCCCGTCGTCCGCGCACGGCACCAACCCGGCCTCGGCACAGATGGCCGGCATGAAGGTAGTAGTGGTGGCCTGTGACGAGAACGGCAACGTCGATCTCGAAGACCTGGCGAAGAAGGCCGAGCAGCACAGCAAGAACCTGGCTGCGATCATGATCACGTACCCGTCCACGCACGGCGTGTTCGAGCAGGGCGTTCAGCAGATCTGCGAGATCGTGCACAAGCACGGCGGCCAGGTTTATGTCGATGGCGCGAACATGAACGCGATGGTTGGCGTGGCCGCGCCGGGCCAGTTCGGTGGCGACGTATCGCACCTGAACCTGCACAAGACGTTCTGCATTCCGCACGGCGGTGGCGGCCCGGGCGTCGGCCCGGTGGCCGTGGGCGCGCATCTGGCGGACTTCCTGCCGAACCAGGACAGCGTCGGCTATCGCCGCGATGACAATGGCATCGGTGGCATTTCCGCCGCACCGTTCGGCTCGGCCAGCATTCTGCCGATCTCGTGGATGTATATCGCGATGATGGGTTCGAGCGGCCTGACCGCCGCCACCGAGAACGCGATCCTGACGGCCAACTACGTGGCTCGCCGCCTGTCGCCGCATTTCCCGGTGCTGTACACGGGCCAGCATGGCCTGGTGGCACACGAGTGCATCCTGGATCTGCGTCCGCTGCAGAAAGCCACCGGCATCAGCAACGAGGACGTGGCCAAGCGCCTGATGGACTATGGCTTCCATGCGCCGACGATGAGCTTCCCGGTGCCGGGCACGTTGATGATCGAACCGACCGAGAGCGAAGCGCTGCATGAGCTCGATCGCTTCATCGACGCGATGATCGCGATCCGTGGCGAAATCGCCCGCGTGGAAGACGGCAGCTTTGATCGCGACGACAACCCGCTCAAGCACGCGCCACACACGGCCGCCGTGGTCGTCGGCAACGAGTGGAACCACAAGTACACGCGTGAGGAAGCCGCCTATCCGGTGGCATCGCTGCGCACGCAGAAGTACTGGCCGCCGGTTGGCCGTGCCGACAACGTGTATGGCGACCGCAATCTGTTCTGCTCGTGCGTGCCGCTGAGCGAGTACGCTGAAGACTGAGGCATCTGCCCTCTTGCAAGGCAGCAAGGCGGCGTCCGGGCCACCCGGGTGCCGCTGGTGGGACCCTGCTCCGGCCAAGTGCCGGCGCATCACTGGAGTCAGTCGTGGCTGTCAGCGTCTTCGATCTATTCAAGGTGGGCATCGGCCCGTCCAGTTCGCATACGGTTGGGCCGATGCGCGCAGCACTGATGTTTGCGCACGGTCTGGAGCGCGACGGGCTGCTGGCGCAAGTGGCCAGCGTGCGCGTGGAGCTGTATGGATCGCTCGGCGCCACAGGCAAGGGGCACGGCACTGACAAGGGCGTGATCCTGGGTCTGATGGGCGAGTCGCCGGATACGGTGGACCCCGATACCATCGACAAGAAGCTCGCGGCGCTGCGCGCCAGCCGCACACTCTCGCTGCTCGGTACGCATGCCGTGCCGTTTGTCGAGCGCGACCACATCGCGTTCTATCGCCGCGAGGCGATGGCCGAACATCCCAACGGCATGAAGTTCCACGCCTACGACGCAGACGGCGCCTCGCTACGCGAGGCTCGCTATCTGTCAGTGGGCGGCGGCTTCATTGTCACCGCCGGTGCGCCGAACACGCAGTTGCAGGCCGCCGAACGCCAGTTGCCGCATCCGTTCCGCAGCGGCCGCGCGATGCTCGATATGGCCCACGCCAGTGGCAAGTCGATCGCACGGCTCATGCTCGAGAACGAACTGACGTGGCGATCCGAACAGGACGTCACCGACGGCCTCCTGCATATCTGGGATGTCATGCAGCAATGCGTGGCACGTGGCTGCCGCACTGACGGCGAACTGCCGGGACCGTTCAAGGTCCGCCGCCGCGCGCCCGAGCTATACCGCAACCTGACCGAACGCGCCGAACGCACGTTGTCCGACCCGCTTTCGGTGATGGACTGGGTCAACCTCTACGCAATCGCCGTCAACGAAGAGAACGCAGCCGGCGGTCGCGTGGTCACGGCACCAACCAACGGCGCGGCGGGCATCATTCCGGCCGTGCTGCATTACTACGACCGCTTTATCCCGGGTGCCAATCGCCAGGGCGCTGTGGACTTCCTGCTAACGGCTGGTGCGATCGGCCTGCTCTACAAGCTCAACGCGTCGATCTCTGGCGCGGAGGTCGGTTGCCAGGGTGAAGTCGGCGTGGCCTGCTCGATGGCGGCGGGCGCGCTGGCCGCGGTGCTTGGCGGCACGCCCGAGCAGGTGGAGAACGCCGCCGAGATCGGCATGGAGCACAACCTTGGCCTGACATGCGACCCGGTGGGCGGACTGGTGCAGATTCCGTGCATCGAGCGCAATGCGATGGCATCGGTGAAGGCGGTCAATGCGGCACGCATGGCGCTGCGCGGTGACGGCACGCACTATGTTTCGCTCGACTCGGTCATCAAGACCATGCGCGAAACCGGCGCGGACATGAAGACCAAATACAAGGAAACCGCGCGCGGCGGCCTGGCGGTCAATATCGTGGAGTGCTGATTCGGGTGGTCGGCGGCCATTGCCGACGTATGATTGAGGCACATCCGGCTTGCCAAGAATGAGAACACGGCCATGCAGACCTTCCATCAGCTTTTTGACGAAACGTCATCCACCTTCACCTACCTGCTGATCGACGCGGACACCCACGAGGCCGTGCTGATCGACCCCGTGGATCGGCAGTACGAGCGTGACCTCGCGGTGCTCAACGGTGCTGGGGCGAAACTGGCCTGGGTGGTCGAGACGCACGCGCACGCTGATCACATCACGTCCGCGGGACACCTCGCGCAGCAAACTGGCGCGCACACCGCCGCGCCCTCCGGCTGCGACATCAAGCCGGCGCAGAAACAGCTCATTGACGGCGACACGATCAGCTTCGGCAAACAAGTGCTGCGAGCAATCCATACACCGGGCCATACTGCGGGCAGCATGAGCTATCTCTGGGAAGAACCAATTGCCGATGGTGTGGTACGCCGCATCTTCACTGGCGATGCCTTGCTGATCGATGGCTGCGGCCGTACCGATTTCCAGTCGGGCGATGCGGGCACACTGTTCGACAGCCTGACGCAGAAGCTCTTCCGCCTGCCCGACGACACGCGCGTCTTTCCTGCGCATGACTACAAGGGCCGCACCGAATCAACGATCGGTCAGGAGCGCACCACCAACAGCCGCGTGGCAGGCCGCACGCGCGACGAGTTCATCGTCATGATGCGCGGCCTGAACCTACCTCGGCCGAAGATGATCGACGTGGCCGTTCCCGCCAACCAGCAGCTAGGGCTGGTGACGGGCCGCGATGGTGAAAGCGTGCCGCACGGCGCCTGAGCGCCAGGACTGGTTCAGGATTCCCACTGCTCGCAGGTCTGCCGCACCGTATCGCGCAGACTGTGCGCATCGTCGTTGATGGTGCGCACCCAGTGCGCATCATTGCTGCGGCTGGCAGCCAATGCGCGGATATTGGCCAGCGCCTGCAGCGAACCCAGCGCTTCGGCATGCGGCTCGAGCGCATCGCAGATCGACAGGATATGGTCGGCGATCGGCCTGCGCGTCAGTTCATTCGGATGCACGTACTCGCCTTCCAGACCGAAACGGCACGCCTGGAAGCGATTGAACGTGTAGACGAGATAGTCATCTTCCTGCGGCATGAATGGCCGCGACAGCAGCAGGTAGCGCGCTAGTGCCTGAATGTAGGCCGCGATGTCGCAGGCGCGGCCCACGGTCAATGGCGTATCCATGACGCGGACCTCGATCGTGCCGAATTCCGGCTTGGGACGGATATCCCAGTAGAAGTCCTTCATGCTCTCGATCACGCCGGTAGCACGCATCTTTTCGAAGTACGCCGTGAAGGCATCCCACGTCAGCACGAACGGTGCACGCCCGCTCATCGGAAATGCAGCCACCGAATTCAGGCGTGCCGATGCAAAGCCGGTATCCACGCCCTGCACATAGGGCGACGATGCAGCCAAGGCAATAAAGTGCGGCACGTAGCGCCCGATCGCGTGCAGCAGGAACAGTGATTCGTCCGCGCTCGGGCAACCGATATGGACGTGCTGCCCGAATACCGTGAACTGCTTGGCCAGATAGCCATAGAGCTCGGAAATGTACTGGTAGCGGGGCGAGTTCGAGATTGTGCGATCTGACCACACCTGGAACGGGTGCGTACCGCCGCCGCAGATCCCCAGGTTCAGCGAACGTGACGCGTTGACCATCAGGTCGCGCATGACTGTCAGTTCTTCAAGCGCCTGCGCATAGTCATGGCAGATGCCCGTACTGATCTCGATCATCGACGGACTGATCTCCGGCTTGATGTCGCCGGCATGCTGTGCGCCCTTGAGCGCACGGAGCAGGTCGGGCGCGAACGCGGCCAGGTCGTAGTCATGGCGGTTGACGAGCTGCAGCTCCAGTTCGACGCCGAACGTCAGTGCTTCGGAATGCTTGAACGCTTCGAGCGACATCAGCGCCCTCCATGGTCACGTGCTTCACCAGCGTAGCGCAGCGCCCACGCTGCAACGATGGGCCCGAGCAGTTGTTCGATCGCCAGCGCACACAGGATGATCGCGGCGAGCGGCGACCCGGTCCCCGGGTACAGCAGTGCGACATCGTTCATCAAAAGATATGCCAGCCCGGACATCGGGGCCAGCGCCAGGCCAAGCGCCGTGCTTTGGCGCAGGCTAAGGCCCGAGAACGATCCCAGTGATACCACGCCAACAAGCTTGGCAATGTGACGCATGACGACCAGCGTGATGGCCAGCATGCCGCCGATCGCCCAGTCGTGTGCCGTCAACGGCAGGCCGAGCGAGACAACCATCACGATGATCAGCAGGCTGCCCGCGCTGCCGAAGTGCGTTGGCCACACATGCGGCTGGCGATCCTGATGCTTGAAGACCACACCGGCCAGCATCAGTGAGAGCGGCATCGACAGTTTCAGCACGCGCGTCAGCGCCAGCGCAAACAGCACCACGCCAACCAGCACCAGGAAGCTGTAATGATCATCGGCGGACATCCGGGCGTAGATCGCATGGCCAACCTTGCCGACGACCCACGCCAGCAGGCACGACCCAACCAGCAGGTACAACGGATGCAGCAGCGCCGCGCCGATGTTGCCGTACTCGGAGTGCAGCCAGCCGGTGGCCACCTGCACGATGACGGCCGCATAAATGCTGTTCAGGGCCGACATCGCCATCAGCCGCTCGGTCACCTGGCCATCGGCACGCAGTTCGTTCTTGAGCTGGAGCACGATGGTTGGCGACGTGCTGACCGCGATGCCACCCGCAAGGATCGCAACGGCTGGCGACGCACCGAGCCATTGCAGCACCGTCGACACCAGCCCCCAGGTCAGCAGGCTTTCCGCCCCGCTCGTGAACAGCAGCCAGCGGTTCGCGCGCAGCCACGACAGCGACAGCCGGTGGCCAAGCTCGAACAGCGCCAGGGCCAGCGCCATGTCGATCAGGATGCGCGTCTGCGCAATCATGTTTTCGTCGACGATGCTGCGCCCAAGCGTACCCGCGAACAGCCCCGCCACCGCGTATCCGACGATACGAGGACAGGCCAGCCAGCGGCGGCAGACCTCTCCGGCCAGTCCCGCGCCAATCAGCGCAAGCCCGACCCAGAACAGGCCGCCCGGAACCAAAGGCAGAGATGGGAAAAGTTGGCTCAATCCGGTCATGGCCGACATGGTAACGGAAGCACGCGAATTTTCGTGTCGGGTGTTGTCCGACGTTTCTGTTAATGTGCTCGCAATTTTCAGCTTCTACAAACAAAAAACGCCATCTTCGTCGATGGCGCTTTTTGGCATTTTCAAAATCAGATTCGGCTCATACGCCCCAGACCTTCCACCTCGGGCGCGTCGCCTTCAAACTGGCCTCCACCTGTGCAAAAAGCCCGCGGGTCGTACCCTTTTCGGCGTCCAGCGCGCGCGCCCGCTCGAACCAGGCGAGTGCTGTCTCCCTTTGCCCCATTCCCAGCGCGGCGCGCACGGCTGCCAGCCAGGTCTGAGCATCCCAGTCGTCCCGCGCGGCCAGCGCAAGCTGGAAATCGGTCAGCGCTTCGGGGTATCGCTCCATGTCGACGAACAGCTTAGCGCGCTGCACACGCGTCGGGGCCTGGGCGCGCGCATCGCCCTCGCCCAGCAAAACAGCCTGCTCCAGCAGCGGCAGCGCGCGCTCGTTGTCGCCAACGTCGCGCCAGATCTGTCCGAAGCGGCTGCACAGCCAGCCATCCTCCACGAGCATCGACCGGCGCTGCAGTGCCTCAAGCTCGTTCAGTGCGTCGGTGCGGTCGTGTTCATCCATCGACGCCATGCCGGTCTGCAGCAGCCCCGCGTAATGCGCACGCGCATGTGCCATGGCGTGCGCACCTTCGCTGCGCGCCTCAACCGGCAACGCATCGAGACGTGCATCCATATGCGTGATGGCCGCACTTGCCGACTCGGCCGCCTCACGCCCGCCAATGGCTGCCCAGGCCGCCACCAGACGGCTGAACGCCCAACTGACATCCGCCGGATTCCGCTCCAACGGGTAACGGTTCAGCACCTCTCCGGCCAGGTCCACGATCTGTTGATGCTGGCCGGCTGCGGCGTGCGCATCGAGCAGATCGATCCAGTGATCGATGAAATCGCTGGCTTCCATGCCCTTGCGGTGCAGCGCCAGTTTCTCTTCCAAGTGTTCCGCGTCAGCGGGCAGCAAGCGCGCCAGCAGTCGGCACAGCAGCGAATAGAGATGGGGATCGGCATTGCCGCCATGGCCGCGCACGTCGCCCTCGCCTGTGGAAAAGTACGCCTCGAAACAGGCCAGACCCTTGCGACAGGCGGCCTCCAGCAGCGGCCTGAGCGTGGCCTGCGACGCTGGCACCTCGTCGATGAACGCACCGAGCGCGCTGGCAGCGTGGAAGTAGAGTGCGCCGTCATCGGCATCGGCGGTCATCGCGAATCCGGTCCAAGCCGGTTGCGGCGCGGGAGCGTTGGCCGCCGCCGCCGCGTTGTTCTGGTGGCGCCAGGTCAACGCGCGTACCTGTGCCAGCGGATCGGGCTCCTGACGCAGATAGGTATCCATGTCGTCGAGCGCGCCAGCGGGGTCGATGCCCAGCCGTAGCGGCGCACGCAGACGGCGGGCCTCGGGATGGTCGGGATGATCGGCCAGCACGCGTTCGGCCTGGACCACGGCCAGCGCGTCGCCCTCGGCCGGCGTCAGATCGAGCAACTCGGGGGAATCTAGCGCGATGCGCCCGAGGCACACGCGCAGCAGTGGCTCGCCGGGCTGGCCAGCGGCATCGCTACGCGCAACGTAGTCCTGCACCAGCGGCAGGATGTCGCCGGCGCCCAGGTCGGGCGCGCGGTACAGCAGGTCATGCCAGTAGCGGCCGGCCAGCGCGAAGTCGTTGAGCCGGAACGCAACGAAACCCGCATAGAAATGCGCCGCCCATTCACCAGTGGCCAAACCATTGCGGCGAGCGGCTTCATGCAGCCACGGCTGCGCATCGGTATCGCGACCCTCGCGCATCAGCAGCGTGCCGTAGACATGAGCCAGCGCGCCACGCGACGCCCAGCGGTGCACCGGCGCCAGTTGCAGCGACGGCAGTCGATCCATCGCTTCATCCAGCGCGGCCAGCGCGCCAGGCACATCGCCACGATCGGCATGCAGTTGCGCACGCAGTGCGGCGTAATCCACCACTTCAGGGTGCGCCGCCCAAAGCTGGTCGGCAATCTGCAGCGCCTCGTCGTGGCGCCCTTCATTGGCTAGCGCGATCGCGTGCTCGTAACGGACATCCTGCACGGTCGATTCCTTGTTCAAAAATTCAGCAGAAGCAGAATTATGCGCTAACGGCGGGGGTTGCTTGGGGAAGAACAGCGGGGGAAAGGGAGGTGATTGGGGTTGACGGACCGAGGGGCCCTCCAACTCGGGCGCTCGACCACGGTCAACCACGGCGTTGCACACTCGGATGGCTAACAGTCTCAAAGACACGTCTTGTCTTGATTGTCAGCGGCGCCGTTCGTCGGCAAGTGGAGCCGGTCATCTGTGCCAAACACTACGGAATTTTGCTTCCAGGTGGGCCGGTTATAAGTAAAAAAGTCGCCATTCCAATGATGTAGCAGGTTGCCCTTCTGGTCAAAAACAAGCACCCAACCAAATTTGTTGCCAGGCGCATATAGCGCGGATGACAGCAGGCTCTCCACCTTGATCAAATAGTATTGACGATTGGGGCTCCAGCATCTTTCACCGAACAGCAGAGCGTATGAAAAATTCAAGCCCATCAGCAAGAATGGAACAAGCGGCACGAGCGCCCACCACTCACGCCCAAGCCATTGCAATGCCTTTGGATTCATTCGTTTCATAGGACTTGGTGAAGTCATTAGTACATTGGAACTAATAGCAAATGCGGTTGAGATCGCCGTCGCCACCGTCTGTCGGCAGAATCAACGTGGCTTGCGGTTCATTCATGATTACGACCTTCTTCCCAAGCCACCAAGGTCCACCGTAGCCACTCAACCCGCCATCCCAGCGGTGTACGAAATTGCTGTATTTGTCATAGATCAGAATCCAACCCTCCTCATCGCCGTATCTCGAAAACAACGCCGAGAAGAGGGTCTGCTTTCGAACCATGAAATATTCGTGATTGGGGCTCCAGCAGTCGTCGTCGTAGAGAATGCCGCGTTTGCCGATGCTGATGGAGAGGCCGATCAACGTGGCGACAGCGAGCAAATACCAACGGAGCATGACGCTGTGGTTCAGTAGCAAAGATGAATACGGTCGCTGTCTCCGCCATCTACTGGCAAAGGCAACAGTGCCTGCGGCTGATTCAGGATGTTCACAGCATCTCCACTCCAAAATGGTCCACCTTCCGTACTGAGGTCTCCGTCCCAGCGGTGCACCAAATTGCCATGCTTGTCGTAGATCAAAACCCACCCATTCTCGTCACCGCGCCTGGAAAGTAACGCCGACGCGACCGTCTGCTTTCGAACCATGAAGAACTCATGGTTTGGACTCCAGCAATCGTCGTCGTACAACACTCCGCGTTTGGATAGGTGAATGAAGATACCCACTAATGCTGCCGCGAGCAGCAAATACCAACGTCGCCTAATCCAGCGGAACATGATCGATATGTGGCTCGAGCCATAGGACATCCGAAAAGACATAAAAATCGCCGCCCTCGTTCCTGGCATGTTGCCAACGGCGAAAATCGACATTCCTCGCAGGGACGAATCCCGCGAATCGCGCCGCTCGCAAGGCAGTTGGCGAGCCAACATAAGCGGCCAGTTCTGATTTCGACAGACACCGGTCTCGGCTCCATACACCAAGTCCAACAGCACTATCAACGAGCCAGTCTGCATCGAAATCATAGGTGTCACGGCAGTACAGACCGATCTTATGCACCTCAAATACTTCACGGCCCGATATCGGCGATTCGGCAGTGCGCCCCTTCACTGCCAACTTGAATAAGCCTTTATTAACCGCACCAAACAAGTCATTGAAGGTGTCTCGATATGCTCCAAAGGCCCTGAAATTGACCTGGCACGTAGTCTCTGCCTGCATGGCAGTCGTTACACCGTACCCGAGCTTGGTACTGACGCCAGGAGCCCAGCCGGCGCGATAGAGCCGTTTCTTCAATTCTTCACGGCCCTTATCCGTATCCCAGGTTGAACACAACTCATCAAAGGCAGGAAGCACGGACTCGAAACCAAGCAACCATTCCATAGTCACCAGACGGTTTTCCACTCGGGACACAGGTAACACTGTGACATCGGACCTTGTTTTCTCTGCCTGACTCATCGCCCACGCCGGCTTAGTCGCAAACCACCGCCGCATCAGCGCCGCCGACACGCGCCAGCCCATCTTGTCCATCGCGCCGGGGATTTCGTCGAGGTACATTGGATTCCCCGACAGAACCTTGCCCTGCCGGTTCGACTTCGGACTCAGAAAAGAAGTGGCGATGCTCATGGCCGGATCCCCATTTCGGTCTGGAGGACCCAGTTCAATTTCACGGATTGGCCCTCGTGGCCGCAGATGACGTCGGTCTTGCCATCGGCGCCCGTGCAGCCTTCGCGTTCACCGTCCGGCGTTTCGATGCCCCATGCAAAGCCAGCAAGGGGCTGGCCGGTATGCATGTCCGTCAGGACAAAATGTGTGTCGTAGTCTTCCGGAGGCTCGTTGTGCGCAGCGGCAGTTCGGCCTGCTGACGGTTCGGCGGTGCCGTCGACCTTGATTACCCAGCGCCGTCCGAATTCCGGAATAATTCGCGGCGGACGTTCGCATTTGCAAGCCACCAGATCGCCGCCCACCGCCTGTTTTGCACCACCCGATGTCAAATCGGTCAACCGCCTCCGATCTGGCACTCCGGCTCCAGCGAAGATGATGCCCTCGCTCTTGCATGCGCCGCACCACGCGCGGTGCCCGATCAACGCCATCCGCCGGCGCCGGCCGTCGATGCCCGTGATATGAATAGACCCGGATCCTTCAAGAATCCGACTATCGCCACCGCTGTCCAGCGGGTCGTCCATCACCGCCGAATAGAAAATCCCCATACTCTGCTCCATGATGAAAGCCGTCCCATCGACGGCATAACGGAGCAGGCTAGCGACGCACTTCCCTAGGACGCAATCGCCGTTCTCTTGAAGTGGGGCGCGCCGTGGCCCACCACAAAAAAACGCCACCACGGGCCCAGCCCGGGTGGCGTTCATGACTGCAGGCGTGCCGGCCGAAGGAAAGTCGTCCGGTGCGCCGATGCGGGTGGGATTACTTGCCGCCCACGGTCTCCAGCACGGTCCACTTGCCGCCGACCACCTTGTAGACGGTGATGCCGCCGTCCTTCAGGTCGCCGCGGGCGTCATAGGCCAGCGTCTTGGTGGTCACGCCCTGCATGTTGGTCGCGGCCAGTACCGGCAGATAGCGCGCGGGATCGGCCGAGCCGGCCTTGATCATCGCGGTCATCATCGCGGTGGCGCCGTCATAGGCGTACGGCGAGTAGGTCTGGACCTTCGAGCCGAAGCGCTTCTCGTACTTCTTCTCGTAGGCCTGGCCACCCGGCATCTGATCCAGCGGCAGGCCGGCCAGCGATACCACGGTGCCGTCCGCTGCCGGGCCGGCCAGCTTCAGGAAGTTGTCGGTCTTGGACATTTCGCCCGACACCAGCGGCGCCTTCATGCCCAGTTCCCTCACCTGCTTGGCCATCGGGGCCGACTGCGTCTCGGCGCCGCCGTAGAAGATGATGTCCGGATTCGCGCGCTTGATGTTGGTCAGCACGGCCTTGAAGTCCACGGCCTTGTCGTTCGTGAATTCGCGGCGCACGATCTTGCCGCCGGCGGCCTTGGCGGCCTTCTCGAACTCGTCTGCCAGACCCTGGCCGTAGGCCGTACGGTCATCGACGATGGCGATGTTCTTGGCACCGAGCTTCTTCACCACGAACGCGCCGATCACCGAACCCTGCTGGGTGTCGGACGTCATCATGCGGAACGTGGTCTTGAAGCCTTGGCGGGTGTACTCAGGCGCCGTGGCCATGGCGATCTGCGGAATGCCGGCACGGTTGTAGACCATCGACGCCGGGATGCTGGTACCCGAGTTGAAGTGGCCAAGCATGCCCTGGATGCCCGAGTCCACGAGCTTCTGCGCCACCACCGAACCGGTCTTCGGGTCGGCCTGGTCGTCCTCGGAGACCAGAACGAACTTGACTTCCTTGCCACCGATCTTGGGCTTGGTGGCGTTCATGTCCTCGATGGCGAGGACGATACCGTTCTGCATGTCCTTGCCGTACTGCGCCTGGCCGCCGGTCATCGGGCCGGCAAAGCCCAGCTTGATTTCCTGCGCCTGGGCAAAAGCAGCCGAAGCAGCGGTCAGGCCTGCGACGGCCATGGCAACGGTCATCGCCGTTTTGCGGAATGTCGAGCTCATCAGTTCTCCTTGGGTCCCATAGGGTGCCATATGGTGCCGGTGTCGGCATTGTTTGCGGCACGGCGTTGGCGGCGCCGTTCCGTTCCTGGTTTGTGCGATGGGATCGGGATCACCGGCCCCCGCCGCACACTGCGACGCACGACGGTCGAGGCCAGCCTCAGCCGATCGTCATCAAACTTGCATTGCCGCCCGCAGCCGCCGTGTTGACGGACAGCGAACGCTCGATCAACAAACGCTCCAGAGCAATATTCGGTTCACCTTGGGCGAGACCCTGCACGCCGACGATCGGACCGGGGCGCGTGGCCACCTGTTCGCAGACGGTACGCAGCTGGTCGGAATCGCCATGGTGCAGCACAGCATCGAACGCCGTGTCCGTCGACATCCAGTCGGAAACCATGCGGACGCGCGATTGTACTGCCGCCGGCAGCCGTCCCGACAGGGCCCTGGCCATCGGTGTGTCAACACACAACGCTTCGCTGCCGACGGCCAGCACGGCGGCCAGTTGTAGCGCCAGATCCGATTCCTGCTGGGCCAGGCACAGCACGCGTTCGCGCGGCAGCAGCGTGTACGTGTTGCGCTCGCCGGTGGGGCCCGGCAGCGTCACGCCAAGGCCTGCCGGCGAAGCTGCGGCAAAGCGGTCGCACGCGGCGGCAACTTCTGGCTGGCTGGCCTGCGCCCAGGTCTTCAGCGCGGCCAGCCCTTCCAACGCCGGTGCGGCGGCGGTAGCGCCAGCGGCTTCCGATGCCCGCACGGCGCGGACCACGGCATCCTGCGGGCACACCGACAGCAGCCGATGCAGGTACAGCGGGCCACCCGCCTTCGGTCCCGTGCCGGACAGGCCTTCGCCGCCGAACGGCTGCACGCCCACCACGGCGCCGACGATATTACGGTTCACATACAGGTTGCCCACATGCGCGCGGTCAACGATATGCGCGATGGTCTCGTCGATCCGTGTGTGGATGCCGAGCGTCAGGCCGTAGCCGGTGCCGTTGATCTGGTCGATCATCTTGTCCAGCGCGGCACGCGGGAAGCGCACCACATGGAGCACCGGGCCGAACACTTCGCGCTTGAGCTCCGCGATCGAATCGAGTTCGATCAGCGTTGGCGGCACGAACGTGCCATGACGCGTGGCTGCATCCGCCTGGGAATCCGACTGGTAGACGCGGCGGCCCTTGGCACGCATGGCGTCGATATGGCGCACGATGTTGCCGCGCGCTTCGTCGTCGATCACCGGACCGACGTCGGTGGACAAGCGATCGGGATTGCCGATCGTCAGCTCGCCCATCGCGCCCTTGAGCATTTCCACGATGCGGTCGGCCACGTCCTCCTGCAGGCACAGCACGCGCAGGGCCGAGCAGCGCTGGCCGGCCGAGTCGAACGCCGAGGACACCACATCGCCCACCACCTGTTCGGCCAGTGCCGACGAGTCGACGATCATCGCGTTCTGGCCACCGGTTTCGGCGATCAGCGGAACCGGGCGGCCGGCGGCATCCAGACGCCCCGCCAGATTACGTTGCAGCAGGCGGGCGACTTCGGTCGAGCCCGTGAACATCACGCCCTTGACGCGCGCATCGCCCACCAGCATGGCGCCCACGGTCTCGCCACGGCCGGGCAGCAGTTGCACCGCACCGGCCGGCACACCGGCCTCGCGCAACAGGCGCACGGCGGCGGCCGCGATCAGCGGGGTCTGCTCGGCTGGCTTGGCCAGCACCGGATTGCCGGCGGCCAGCGCGGCGGCCACCTGGCCGGTAAAGATTGCCAGCGGGAAGTTCCACGGGCTGATGCAAACCACGGGACCAAGCGGGCGATGGGTGTCGTTCGAGAACGTCTCGCGCACCTGCGTCGCGTAATAGCGCAGGAAGTCCACGGCCTCGCGCACCTCGGCAATCGCGTTCGAGAACGTCTTGCCGGCCTCGCGCATGATGATGCCCATCAGCGACTGCATCTGCGCTTCCATCAGGTCGGCGGCGCGTTCCAGCGCGGCGGCGCGGACTTCGGGCGGCGTGGCCTGCCAGATCGGCGCCACGTTGACGGCCGCGCCCAGCGCGGCCGCGATCTCGGCCGGCGTGGCCTCGCTGACGTGGCCCACCACATCGCGATGATCGGCCGGGTTCAGCACGGCTTCCGAGGTGACGCCCGAACGCTCCACGTCCGCGCCCAGCAGCGGTTCAGCACGATGGGTGTCGCTGGTGCCGGCCAGCAGCGCCGACGACAGCGACGCCAGGCGGTGTTCGTTCGACAGATCGATACCTGCCGAGTTGGCCCGCGCCTTGCCGTACAGCCCACGCGGCTGCGCAATGCGCGGATGCGGCTGGCCAAGCACGCCTTCGGCCTTGTGCATGGCCTCGACCACGGCCACGGGATCGGCCACGAGGTCATCAAGCGAGATCGTCTCGTCGGCGATCCGGTTCACGAACGAGGTGTTGGCGCCGTTCTCCAGCAGGCGGCGTACCAGATAGGCCAGCAGCGTTTCATGCGTGCCCACCGGTGCGTAGATCCGGCACGGACGGTTGAACTTGCCGTCGGCGATCGGACCCACCACCTGGTCGTACAGCGGCTCGCCCATGCCGTGCAGGCACTGGAACTCGTACTGGCCGGGGTAGTAGTTCTGACCGGCGATCTGGTAGATGGCCGACAGCGTGTGCGCGTTGTGCGTGGCGAACTGTGGATAAATCGCATCCGGCACGGACAGCAGCTTGCGCGCGCAAGCCACGTACGACACATCGGTGTAGACCTTGCGCGTGTAGACCGGGTAGCCCTCGAGCCCATCGACCTGCCCGCGCTTGATTTCGCTATCCCAGTAGGCGCCCTTGACCAGACGGATCATCAGGCGGTGGCGGCTGCGGCGTGCCAGGTCGATCAGGTAGTCGATCACGAACGGGCAGCGCTTCTGGTAGCCCTGCACCACGAAGCCGATGCCGTTCCAGCCGGCCAGTTCGGGCTCGAAGCACAGGCGTTCTAGCAGATCGAGCGAGATTTCCAGGCGGTCGGCTTCCTCGGCGTCGATATTGATGCCGATGTCGTACTGACGCGCCAGCAGCGTCAGCCCCTTCAGGCGGCCATAGAGTTCGGTGATCACACGCTCGTGCTGCGCGCGGCTGTAGCGCGGGTGCAGCGCCGACAGCTTGATCGAGATGCCCGGGCCTTCATAGATACCGCGGCCACGCGAGGCCTGGCCGATCGCGTGGATCGCCTGTTCGTACGAGGCCAGGTAGCGCTGGGCATCGGCTTCGGTCATCGCCGCTTCGCCGAGCATGTCATACGAATAGCGGAAGCCCTCTTCCTCGTACTTGCGCGCGTTGGCCAGCGCTTCGGAGATCGTCTCGCCGGTCACGAACTGCTCGCCCATCAGGCGCATCGCCATGTCCACGCCCTTGCGGATCAGCGGCTCGCCGCCCTTGCCGATGATGCGCGTGAGCGCCTTGGTCAGGCCAGCCTCGGTGTGCGTGGCCACCAGCTTGCCGGTCAGCAGCAGGCCCCAGGTGGCCGCATTCACGAACAGCGACGGGCTTTGTCCCAGGTGCGACTGCCAGTTGGCGCCGCTGATCTTGTCGCGGATCAGCGCGTCACGCGTGGCCTTGTCGGGGATGCGCAGCAGCGCTTCGGCCAGGCACATCAGCGCCACGCCTTCCTGCGAGGACAGCGAGAACTCCTGGATCAGTCCCTGCACCAGCCCTTCGCGGCCGGTGCCCACCTTCTGCTCGCGCAGCTTGCCGGCCAGCGTCCGGGCCATCTTGATGGCGGCGTCGGCCTGTGCGTGCGGCAGGCGTGCCTGCTCCAGCAGCACCGGCACGCATTCGGTTTCGGGGCGGCGGTAGGCGGACGTGATGGCCGCGCGCAGCACCGACTGCGGCTGGATGCTCTGGGCGAATTCCAGGAATGGCTGGGGAGCGGCGTCGGTCTGTGCGGCCTCGCCTGAATCTCCGCCGTCGGCATCGCCCACGGCGCTGGCTCCCATCTCATGCGGATGATGGCCGCGTTCTACCTGTTCCAGGTACGTGAAGATGGCTTGCTTGATCAGCCAGTGGGGAGTGCGGTCGATGGACTGCGCGGCGCGCTTCAGGCGTTCGCGCGATGCATCGTCGAGCTTGACGCCGAGGGTGGTGGTGGCCATGCGAGCGGTTCTCCAGCGATTTCTTGAATATCGTTTGGCAGCATCGGCGATACGCGTGTGCGTACCGGCCAGCTAGCCGGGCTGGCGCGATCTTACTCTCGGAAATTTATGAGGTGCAACCTAGTGCAACCACCTAGCTCGATCATGGTGCAAAGGTTGCACCAAAGCCACTTTCAACGCGCTGTACTACACCGCTCAAATGCGTAGCGGATCAATCTCCAACTGCCAGCGCACCCCTTTGACGCGGGCTGCCACGTCATCGAATGTCCGTACCCACTCACTGACAAAGCGTTGTAATACCGGGCGCGAGCCAGCCTCCACCAGCATTTGTGCGCGCTCCTTGTTGAACAGCCGCACCATCGACATCGGCACCGGATCGTGCAGTTGCACCTCGGGCGCCATCGCACAGGCGTCGGCAGCATCGCGCGCGGTCTGCAGGAACGCGATGGCGCGCTCGAGCTGGCTGTGCTCGGCCGTCACCAGCACCTGGTAGACGAACGGGGGCAACCCCGCCTGCCGGCGCTCGCGCAACTGGCTGGCCGCGAATCCATCATAGTCATGGCGTACCAATGCCTGCAATGCCGGGGCATCCGGGTAGCGCGTCTGGATCAGGACTTCGCCGCCCAGCCCCGCCCTGCCCGCCCGGCCAGATACCTGCATCAGCGATGCGAACAGGTGCTCGGCGGCGCGGAAGTCGTGGCTGAACATGGCGGCGTCGGGATGGACGATGCCGACTAGCGTCACGCGCTGGAAGTCGTGTCCCTTGGCCACCATCTGCGTACCCACGAGGATATCGACCTCGCCGGCATGGACGTCGTCGAACATCGCCTGCGCGCTGCCCTTGCGCCGCGTGGAGTCGGCGTCGATCCGGGCGATGCGCGCTTGCGGAAACCGGGCGGCAAGCGCCTCCTCGATCCGCTGCGTGCCGCGCCCCAGCGGGGCGATATCGACGTTGCCACAGTCGGGGCAATGATGCGGCACTGGCGCCTCAAGCCCGCAGTGGTGGCAGCGCAGTCGGCGTTCGGGCCGATGCAGCACCAGGTAGGCCGAGCAGCGCGGGCAGCCTGACAGCCAGCCGCAACTGTCACAGGCCAGGACTGGCGCGTAGCCGCGCCGGTTCAGGAACAGCAGGCTTTGCTGCCCGCGGTCGAGGCGCTGCTGGATCGCATCGAGCAGCGGCACGGACAGCCCCTCGAACAGATGGCGCTGGCGTTGGTGTTCATGGTTCAGGTCGATCAGCCTGACTGACGGCAGCGCGGCATCGGCCTGCGCCCGCTCGCGCAGCACCAGCTTGCGGTAGGCGCCCTGCTCGGCACGGTGCCAGGACTCCATTGAGGGCGTGGCGGAACCAAGGACGATCGGAATCCCTAGCTGGTTAGCACGCCACACCGCCAGGTCGCGGGCCGAATAGCGCAGGCCTTCCTGCTGCTTGTAGGACGTATCGTGCTCTTCGTCGACAACGATCAGCTTCAGGTGTGGCAGCGATGCCATGATGGCCATGCGCGTGCCAAGCACGATGCGAGCCTCGCCGCGATGGGCCGCCAGCCATTGCAGGCTGCGCTCCTGATCGGCCAGGCCACTGTGGAGGACGGCGAGAGGCTGCTGCGGAAAGCGCTCGGCGATGCGCGCCTGCAGTTGCGGCGTGAGGTTGATCTCGGGGACCAGCATCAGCACCTGGGCGGTCGGGTCCTCGGCCAGACGAGCGGCGATGGCATGGAGATAGACCTCGGTCTTGCCACTTCCCGTCACGCCATGCAGCAGGAAAGCCGCAAAACCGTGCGCCGCGCTGATCGCGTCCACAGCCTCGCGTTGGGCGTGATGCAGCGGCGGTGCGATCGATGGGGCTTGTTGTGGGGCGATTTCGAGCAGCGGACGGTCAGTGTGTGTGCTTGTAATCCAGCCCGCTTCCTCCCACTCGGCCAGCCGCGCCGGGGCAGCAGTGCAAAGGTCGCGCGCCTCGCTCAGCCGTAATCCGTCCGGTGCGGTGGTGATGGCCGTGGCCAGGGCATGCACGGTCCGCGCACGCGCTGGAATGGCTGCGAGCATCGCCTCGGCTTGCGCGGGGCGTACCCGGTACTGCGTGGTTCGGGCGCGCTGCTCCAGACGCTCCCAAGCCTGTGGGTCCCGCAGCGACGGCGGCAGCGCCGGCAGCATCACTTCGCCAAGGCGGCGATGGTAGTAGCGTGCCGCAAAGCGGGCAAGCGCAATCCAGTCCGCGTTAAGCGCGGGCATCCAGCCGAGATGGCCTGCGATTGGGCGCATGCGATCGGCCGGCACACTGGATTCGCTGGCGCGCTCAACCACAGCACCCATGACATGGCGCCTTCCGAACGGCACGACCACCAAGTCGCCCGGCCGGACATCTTCACCTGCCAGATAGTCAAAGCAATCGTCCGCAGGCGTGTCTATCGCAACACGAACGATGCCAGGGGCCAGATCGTCACCGGGAACTTGTAACGCTTTTGCCACAGCCCCTTCCGCAACTGTCATCAGACACCCCCTTCTTGGTGCAGTACGGCTGCGCGATGGTTGTGCATGGCAAGCGTGGCCGAAACCTTGAGGAGATTCTGTGTGCGGCGCAACATCAACTTAAAGTAAATCTTGAAATGTGACCCTAAGTCGATGATCCATGGCTGGTTTTCCACGTTCGCTGTCACACCTGTGGATAACTTTGTTGAAAAGTCGCATCAAGTTCCCGCGAAGGCGCACAAATCAAGGCTTTCATCGGCCTTACACCATTGTTCCCGGCAGATTCAAATCCTTATGAATCAATGGGTTGCAAACACCCCCCAACTGAGTTAAGGGGTAACCCGCTCGTGCGGTGCGGCAAACCTATCGGTGTGCATAAGTCAAGCCTTGACAGCAAGGACCCGGCACCTTTTTGGCGAAATTTCGCAAATAGTTTACTTGACAGCTTTCCGATAGAGCCGTCGGCGACACAGCGATGGCGTCACGCGGACAAATCGCTGCGCCGCAGGGAAAACGCACGCTTCAGACAGCCGGTGCAACCTGCGCGGTACGCAGCTTGCGGCTATGGCTGTGGACCTCGTCAACCAGCACAGCCACGCTTTCCGGCGGCGTGAACTGCGAAATGCCGTGGCCGAGGTTGAACACATGACCGTCGCTGCCGCCTGCAGCCGCGTAACTGTCGAGCACATTGCGAACTTGTGCACGAATCGCTGCTTCGGGCGCGAAGAGTACCGTCGGATCGATATTGCCCTGCAGTGCCACACGGTCGCCGGTGCGGCGACGCGCCTGCGTGAGGTTCACGGTCCAGTCCAGACCGATGGCGTCCGGGCCGATCGCTGCGATTTCCTCGAGCCAGATACCGCCGCCCTTGGTAAAGACGATGACCGGGATCTGCTGGCCGTCGTGCTCGCGCTTGATACCCTGCAGCACCTGACGCATATACGCGAGCGAGAACTCCTGGTACATGCCGTCCGCCAGAGCGCCGCCCCAGGTGTCAAAGACCATCACGGCCTGGGCACCCGCTTCGATCTGCGCGTTGAGATACGCCGCAACGGCACGGGCGTTGATCTCGAGGATTCGGTGCATCAGGTCCGGGCGGCCGTACATCATGGCCTTGACCGTGCGGAAATCGTCCGAGCCGCCACCTTCAACCATGTAGCAAGCGAGCGTCCACGGGCTTCCCGAGAAGCCGATCAGCGGTACGCGCTGACGGCCGTCCTGTACCAGGGCGCGCCGAATCTCGCTGACGGCGTCGAACACATATTGCAGCGAAGCCATATCCGGCACGGCAAGCTTGGCCACGTCGCTTTCCGTGCGCAGCGGATGCGCGAAGCGCGGACCCTCGCCTTGTGCGAACGACAGGCCAAGCCCCATCGCATCGGGTACGGTGAGGATGTCCGAGAACAGGATCGCAGCGTCTAGCGGGTAACGATCGAGCGGCTGCAGCGTAACTTCGGTCGCATAAGCCGGATTCTTCGCCAGTCCGAGAAAGCTTCCGGCACGTGCACGTGTAGCGTTGTACTCGGGAAGATAGCGGCCGGCCTGGCGCATCAGCCAGAGCGGCGTGTATTCGGTAGGTTGCCGGCGCAGCGCGCGCAGGAAGGTGTCGTTCTGCAATGCGGTCATGGTCATCCTCTTGAGACCGCCATTCTACGGGATGGCCGGCCGCCAAAGCCGCCTGGACCGTGATATCGACGATTCCGACAACGCCGGTTCAGATGTCGTCGAGCACGCTTGCAAATGATTCGGCGGCGCGGCGCATCCACTCGCGTGCACGCGGGACATCCGGTTGCAGGCGCGCAAAACCGTGCGTCATGCCGCTGGCCTCGATCGTGATGACCGGTGCATCATGACGCACGAGGAAATCGGCATACGCCAGGCCATCGTCCCGGAGTACATCATTGGCGGCAACGACCACCACGCTGGCAGGCGGTAACTGCGCAGGTGGAGAGGCCATCAGGTGAATGCGCAGATCATTCTGTTCCGCGCCCCGCGCCAGTGCATCCGAGCCGATGAACTGGGTCCAGAACCACGCCATCTCTTCACGCGTAAGGCCGGGCCCCTGCGCGAACGCGCGATAGCTTTCGGTGGTCAGCAATGGCGCGGTTACCGGATAGATCAGCAACTGGGCCTGTACAACCGCTGCAGCACTCGCTTCGTTGACAGCCCGCGCGGCCACGGCTGCAAGATGCCCGCCGGCGCTGTCCCCGGCTACAGCGAGGAAATCGGGGGCGACATCCAGCCCGGCACGTTTCGCGGCAAGCCACTGTACTGCGGCGATCGCGTCGTTGCACGGGGTGGGGAAGGCAAACTCCGGCGCCAGCCGATAGTCGACACTGGCAACGGCGCACTGAGTATCCTCGGCCAGCAGCGCGGCAACGGTGTGGTGTGTCCCCGGCGAGCCTACAACCCACCCGCCGCCATGAAAGTAGACGATCAGGCGCGGCAACGTGACATTGGCGGGCCGGAACATCCGCACTGCCAGAGACCCGCCTTCGACCGGAATCGTAAGTTCCGTCACGCTCATGCCATCGGGGTCAGGCAATTGCGATTGCGCAGCAATGTCCACGAAGCGTGCGCGGCGTCCGGCGGCATCGTCTGGAACAGACTGGTTGGCGTAGTGGTCCGCCATTCGGCGGTAATAGGCAAGTAGCTGGGGATCGATGGCCATTGATGAGTGGGGAATCGCTTTGCGAACCGTTTCGAATCGTAACGCTGAATGCGCTACCGAACACAAAATCCGCGTGCTGGATTTCTTTATCCCGCGAAAGTGGGGATAGCCGAGCGGTCCCCGGGAAAAAACGTAATGTATTCAGTACACTATCGCGTCAATGTCTTAACATTTGACGCCACAGATAATGCCAGAAATCGTCGTGAAAACGCTTTCAGCAACGCCAAAAAGTGTGCAAAACGCCGTATTTATGCGCCCCGGCCTTTCATCTTCTTTCAAAACGATACATTTTGTTACTGCCATCGCCGGAAGTTTCCCCCACAATGCATTGACAGACCGACGTTCGGTTTGACGTGCCCCCGCCGCTAAAGCATTGAAAAATAAGGGGGCTTGAAGAAAGCCTTAGGCAGTAACCCGATTCATCCGGATCAGCCGATTCTGACTGATCCGGAGAACCAGGAAGACCAGTGCGCAAGATGCGGAGAGAACACTCCGAAGCGCGTGTAAGAGTAGCCTGGACCGAACCCGTTCCTTCGAATTGACCCCTCGAAGGGATTTTCCCGTCCGCGCGGAGCCTCCCCGGCCCGCGCGCTTTTTTTTGTGGTCCAGGCCACGAAATATAGCGCCCGTCTTACAAAAAAGGCAGCCATACGGCTGCCTTTTTCATTGCCGCGCCCAAAAAACAACAGCGCGGCAGTACTACTCAAATGCTTACTTCTTACGACGCAGGCGGGCAATTGCAGCAAGCTGCGCAGCAGCCACAGCAAGCTCGCTCTGGGCACGTGCCAGATCCAGATCACTGCTCTGGTTCTGCAGCAGTTCCTCGGCCGCGCGCTTGGCTTCATGAGCCTTGGCTTCGTCCAGATCGCTACCGCGGATTGCGGTATCGGCCAGCACAGTGACGTGCTGGGGCTGGACTTCAAGAATGCCGCCGGCAACGAAAACGAACTCTTCGCCGCCGTCTTCCTTCTCGATGCGCACTGCGCCCGGCTGGATGCGGGTAATCAGCGGCGTGTGGCCCGGCAGAATACCCAGTTCACCCGTCTCGCCCGGCAGCGCCACGAACTTCGCCTGACCGGAGAAGATCGACGCTTCCGCGCTGACGACGTCTACAAGAATGGTTGCCATATAAGATCCTTTCTCCAGAAGAGCGTTTGCCTCCAGAAATCAGGAAGCAAGTACTTCGCCTTCAGTCCGTTTGCGACTGCCGCAGACCGTAGTCTGACTTTCGGCCGCGCAGCCGCAACGGCGCATGAAGGCGAAAGGCGCTGCTTACTGAAGCTTCTTGGCCTTCTCGAAGGCCTCGTCGATCGAGCCAACCATGTAGAACGCCTGCTCGGGCAGGTGATCGCACTCGCCATCCACCAGCATCTTGAAACCACGGATGGTTTCCTTCAGCGGCACGTACTTGCCCGGCGAACCCGTGAACACTTCGGCCACGTGGAACGGCTGCGACAGGAAACGCTGGATCTTACGAGCGCGCGACACGGCCAGTTTGTCTTCCGGCGACAGTTCGTCCATGCCCAGAATCGCGATGATGTCGCGCAGTTCCTTGTAGCGCTGCAGGGTCTGCTGCACGGCGCGCGCGACGCTGTAGTGCTCCTGGCCCACAACTTGCGGATCCATCTGACGCGAAGTCGAGTCGAGCGGGTCCACAGCGGGGTAGATACCGAGAGCGGCGATGTCACGCGACAGCACCAAGGTCGAGTCCAGGTGCAGGAAGGTGGTTGCCGGCGACGGGTCGGTCAAGTCATCGGCAGGCACGTACACGGCCTGGATCGACGTGATCGAGCCAGTCTTGGTCGACGTAATACGCTCCTGCAGCTTGCCCATTTCTTCAGCCAGCGTCGGCTGGTAGCCCACGGCGGAAGGCATACGGCCCAGCAGTGCCGACACTTCGGTACCAGCCAGCGTGTAGCGGTAGATGTTGTCGACAAAGAACAGGATGTCGCGGCCCTCGTCGCGGAACTTCTCGGCCATGGTCAGGCCGGAAAGTGCCACGCGCAGACGGTTGCCCGGCGGCTCGTTCATCTGGCCGAACACCATGGCCACCTTGTCGAGCACGTTCGAGTCCTTCATTTCGTGGTAGAAGTCGTTCCCCTCACGGGTACGCTCGCCCACGCCGGCAAACACCGACAGACCGCTGTGCTGCTTGGCGATGTTGTTGATGAGCTCCATCATGTTGACGGTCTTGCCCACGCCAGCACCACCGAACAGGCCCACCTTGCCGCCCTTGGCGAACGGGCAGATCAGGTCGATCACCTTGATGCCGGTTTCGAGCAGGTCGGTGGAAGGCGACAGTTCGTCGAATTTCGGCGCCTTCTGGTGAATCGCGCGACGCTCTTCGGAAGCGATCGGGCCTGCTTCGTCAATGGGGCGACCCAGCACGTCCATGATGCGGCCCAGCGTGCCTTGACCCACCGGCACCGAGATCGGCGCTTCGGTGTTCTTCACCGCCATGCCACGGCGCAGGCCGTCCGACGAACCGAGGGCAATGGTACGTACCACGCCGTCGCCCAGCTGCTGCTGGACTTCGAACGTCAGGCCCTTTTCGGCGAACGACGTATCGCCGCTGTCTTCCAGCACCAGCGCGTCGTACACCTTCGGCATTGCGTCACGCGGGAACTCGATGTCCACCACGGCGCCAATGCACTGCACAATATTTCCGATACTCATTTCGTATCTCCGATAGCTTGAATTCTTGACGCCTTAGACCGCAGCGGCACCGCTGACGATTTCCGACAGTTCCTTCGTGATCGCTGCCTGACGGGTCTTGTTGTAGACCAGTTGCAGTTCGCCAATCACGTTCTTGGCGTTGTCGGAAGCAGCCTTCATGGCCACCATGCGCGCGGATTGTTCCGACGCCATGTTTTCGGCCACGGCCTGGTACACCAGCGCTTCGACGTAGCGGACAAGCAGCTCTTCCACCACGGTCTGGGCGTCGGGCTCGTAGATGTAATCCCACGAGTAGGCGCGCTTTTCATCTTCGGTCTGGGCAAGCTTGTCGGCCGCCAGCGGCAGCAGTTGCTCGACAATCGGTTCCTGCCTCATCGTGTTGATGAACTTGGTATAGGCCAAGTACACCACATCGATTTCGCCATTGGTGTAGGCGTCGAGCTGGACCTTGATCGCACCGATCAGCTTTTCCAGATGCGGGGTGTCACCGAGTTGCACCACATGCGAGAGCACCTTCGCGCCGATGCGGCCCAGGAACTGCATGCCCTTGGCACCGATGGCGGTCGTTTGCACGTCCACGCCTTGGCCTTGCAGGGTCTTCAGTTCGTGGGTCACCGCACGCAGCACGTTGGTGTTCAGGCCGCCGCACAGCCCCTTGTCGGTCGTCACCACGATCATGCCGGCGCGCTTGACGTCGCGTGCCACCATGAACGGATGCTTGAACTCGGGATTGGCCGAAGCCAGGTGCGCCGCGATATTCCGCACTTTCTCAGCGTAGGGACGGGCATTGCGCATCCGTTCCTGCGCCTTGCGCATCTTGGATGCGGCGACCATCTCCATCGCCTTGGTGATCTTGCGCGTGTTCTGCACGCTCTTGATCTTGGTTCGAATTTCTTTCGTTCCGGCCATATCTTCCTCTCCGTCCGAACCAGCGCCGCGCCGGCGTCAGCCAGGCGCGGCGGCGGTATCGGGGATTTGCGCAGTTAGAACGCGGCGGACTTCCTGAAATCCTCGATCGCGGCACGCAGGGCGGGCTCGTCTTCCTTCGACAGCACCTTGGTGTCTTCGATGCGGTTGACGAGGTCGGCGTACTTGGTCTTCAGATGGTCGTGCAGGCCCTTCTCGAACTGCAGAATGTCCTTGACGTCCACGTTGTCGAGGAAGCCGTTGTTGGCTGCGAACAGCGACGCGGCCAGCTGCCACACCTGCTGCGGCTGGTACTGCGCCTGCTTGAGCAGTTCGGTCACGCGGCGGCCGCGTTCGAGCTGCTTGCGGGTGGCGTCGTCCAGGTCCGAAGCAAACTGCGCAAACGCAGCCAGTTCACGGTACTGGGCCAAGTCGGTACGGATACCACCGGACAGGTTCTTCACCACCTTGGTCTGCGCAGCACCACCCACGCGCGACACCGAGATACCGGCGTTGATGGCGGGGCGGATACCGGCGTTGAACAGGTCGGTTTCCAGGAAGATCTGACCGTCGGTAATCGAGATCACGTTGGTCGGCACGAACGCGGACACGTCGCCGGCCTGCGTTTCGATAATCGGCAGCGCGGTCAGCGAACCGGTCTTGCCCTTGACGGCACCGTCGGTGAACTTTTCGACGTAGTCTTCGTTCACACGGGCAGCACGTTCCAACAGACGCGAGTGCAGGTAGAACACGTCACCCGGGTAGGCTTCGCGGCCCGGCGGGCGGCGCAGCAGCAGCGACACCTGGCGGTAGGCCCAGGCTTGCTTGGTCAGGTCGTCATAAACGATCAGCGCGTCTTCGCCGCGGTCGCGGAAGTACTCGCCCATCGTGCAGCCGGCGTAGGCAGCCAGGTACTGCATGGCGGCCGAGTCTGACGCGGCGGCGGCCACGACGACGGTGTATTCCATCGCGCCGTGCTCTTCCAGCTTGCGCACCACGTTGGCGATCGTCGAAGCCTTCTGGCCGATTGCCACGTACACGCAGTAGACGCCCTTGCCCTTCTGGTTGATGATCGAGTCGACAGCCACGGCGGTCTTGCCGGTCTGACGGTCGCCAATGATCAGCTCGCGCTGGCCACGGCCGATCGGCACCATCGCGTCGATCGACTTCAGGCCGGTCTGCACCGGCTGGCTCACCGACTGACGCGCGATCACGCCCGGAGCCACCTTCTCGATCACGTCCGTTTCCTTGGCGTTGATCGGGCCCTTGCCGTCGATCGGCTGACCCAGCGTGTTCACCACGCGGCCCAGCAGTTCCTTGCCAACCGGCACTTCCAGAATGCGGCCGGTGCACTTGACCGTATCGCCTTCCGAAATGTGTTCGTAGTCACCCAGCACCACGGCACCCACCGAGTCACGCTCGAGGTTCAGTGCCAGGCCGAAGGTGTTACCCGGGAATTCCAGCATCTCGCCCTGCATCACGCCAGACAGGCCGTGCACGCGGCAGATACCATCGGTCACGGAGATCACCGTGCCGGTGTTGCGCACTTCAGCGTCGGCGCCAAGACCCGAGATACGGGACTTGATCAGCTCGCTGATTTCTGAGGGGTTCAGTTGCATCACAATGCTCCTAATTCTTCAATCCGTCGGCCGTTGCGGTCAGGCGGTCAGCGCGGCTTGCATGGAAGCCAGGCGCGCGCGCACGGAGGTGTCGAGCACTTCGTCGCCGACCTTGACGCTCACGCCACCGATCAGCGACGGGTCCACCGCCACCTTTGCGTACAGCTTGCGGCCGAACTTGCGTTCGAGTGCGGCGACCAGATCGTTCAGTTGCGAAGTCTCCAGCGGGAAAGCGCTGGTGATCTCGACATCGGACGAGCCCTCGCGGGCGTTCTTGAGCGCATGGAACTGCTCGGCGATTTCCGGCAACGCTGTCAGGCGGTTGTTTTCCACCAGCAGCTTCACGAAGCGGCGTGCTTCGTCGTTGACCGGGCTCTTCAGCACCGACATGAACACTTCCTCAAGCTTTGCTTCGGGAACGTTCGGATCGGTGGCGAGCGCCTGCATGTCGGGGTTGGCGGCAACCTGCCCCATCTCCGACACCAGTTCAGACCATGCACCCAGGTTGCCTGCACCGGCTTCGCTTGCGACGCGGAACAGCGCCTCAGCGTAGGGACGGGCAATGGTTGCGGTTTCAGCCATGATTAGAGCTCAGCCTTGAGTTGATTGAGCAGGTCTACGTGCACCTGCGCGTTCACTTCACGCTTGAGGATCTGCTCTGCACCCTTCACGGCCAGCACTGCGACCTGGTCGCGCAGCGATTCACGCGCGCGGGTCACTTGCTGTTCTGCCTCGGCCTTGGCCTGGGCGATGATGCGTGCGGCTTCTGCCTGGGCGTTCTGCTTGATCTCGTCGGCGGCTACCTGGGCGCGCTTCTCAGCGTCAGCCACACGTTGCGCGCCTTCGGTGCGGGCTTCGGCCATGGCCTGGTCCACACGCTTGTTGGCGAGTTCAAGCTCCGCCTTGCCCTTTTCGGCAGCGGCGAGGCCATCGGCGATCTTCTTTGCGCGTTCGTCGAGCGCCTTCACCAGCGGCGGCCAAATGAATTTGGCAACAACCCACCACAGGATGAAGAACACGACCATCTGCGCAAAAAACGTTGCGTTCAGATTCATGGTGTGTTCCTTTCGGTAATCAAACTACAGATAAATGCACAAGGGCGGCCAGGCCATCGGACTGAGGCCTGCGCCGCCCGTCAGCATCATGCAGACCGAAAAGACTTACTTGATGACAGCAAGCAGCGGGTTGGCGAAGGCGAACAGCATTGCAACACCCACACCGATCAGGAATGCAGCGTCGATCAGGCCAGCCAGCAGGAACATCTTGGTCTGCAGCGGGTTCATCAGCTCAGGCTGACGTGCGCAGGCTTCGATGTACTTGCCGCCCATCAGGGCGATACCCAGGCAGGCGCCGATAGCGCCCAGACCGATGATGATGCCGATACCGATAGCGGTCAGACCCTGGATGTTGGCGAGAAATGCTTGCATGATGACTCCTTTAATTTAGAGAGACTTAGAACCAAAAAACCAAAAAACCAAAAACTGAAAATCAGTGGTGATCGTGAGCCTGGCCGATGTACACCAGCGTCAGCATCATGAAAATGAAAGCCTGGAGCAGAACGATCAGGATGTGGAAGATGGCCCAGACGGTGCCGGCAACCACGTGTCCGATAAAGCCCAGTGCCGACAGGTCGGCGTTGAACGTCCAGATCGAACCCAGCAGCGCGATCAGCAGGAACACCAGTTCGCCGGCATACATGTTGCCGAACAACCGCATGCCGAGCGAAACGGCCTTGGCCAGGAATTCGATGATGTTCAGGATCAGGTTGAACGGGGCCAGGTACCACTTGGCGCCGAACGGTGCGGAGAACAGCTCGTGCATGAAGCCGCCAACGCCCTTGATCTTGAAGCTGTAGTAGATCATCAGCACCAGAACCGAGCACGACATGCCCAGCGTGCCGTTCAGATCGGCCGTGGCGACTGCGCGGTGGTGCGGAAGATGAATGTGGAAAACGCCGAGCAGACTGTTCAGGCCCGTGACCCAGTCCACGGGGATCAGGTCGATCGCGTTCATCATGGTGATCCAGCAGAACACCATCAGCGCCAGCGGGGCAATCCACGAACGGTCGCCGTGAATGATTCCCTTGGCCTGATCGTCAACCATCTCGACGATCATTTCCACGAAGGCCTGGAAGCGGCCCGGCACGCCAGCCGTGACGCGGCGTGCAGCGGCGTACAGGAACAGCAAGGCGATGACGCCGCACAACACGGACCAGAAGATCGTGTCATAGTTGAGAACACTGAAATCGACAACGGAGAGCTGCTTGCCGCCCACCGAGTTAAAGTTCTGCAAGTGTTCGGCGATATAGCCTGATGGTGTGAGCACGTGCTCCGCGCCCTGGATAGCTTCAGCTGACATGTCGGAAACGAACGGTATATTGCGAAATCTGTATATCCGGGCACTGTCTTCGGCAGGCCCCGGGTACGCGTCTTGCTTGGCCTTCGGTCACATGACCGGTCACCGCCTCGCGCAAGAACGCCTTGTTGTTTTGTGCAAACCTTAGTCACGCAACGCTTCACCGTTGTGACGCGCTGCGCTTGAAACTCTTGATATTCGGGGCGGCCGCCTCATCTGCAGCCATGGCCCGCTCCGCGTTAGCGGATTGCGAGCGCCACCCAGTAAGTCTTCAGCGCCAACAGGAACGTGACAAGCATCGGCACCCAGCGCAGATCGCGGTACAGCACCACCACCAGCACGAACAGTGCTACGGTGCCGAACACCTTGATCGCTTCGCCGGCCACCAGGCCGCCAACAGACGGCTGCCCGCGCGACATCCAGAGACGCAGTGCGAAGAAGCCGCTGGGTACGAAGCACACCATGCCGCCGAAAAAAGCCGACCAGCCCGATGGTGCGTGTTCGCGCGCGAATACCGCCCAGGCCAGTGCCGACAGCAGTGTCACTACGACCTGCGCCAGTACCACCTTGCCGGGCGTCATACGCGATGGGCGCAATGCACGTTCGCCAAGCAGCTTCACCGCATCAGCACGTGACAGCGGATCGACAGCTACTTCCTCGTGCTCGGCGCTATCATCCCAATCGTCGCGCCACGCCTCCTGGCGTTCATCTCGACGATTGTTTGCGGAAGCTTCACCGGCTTGCGAACGGTCCTGCTGACGGTCTCGAACCACCACCTGCCTTGCCTCGTTCCAGGCCGGAACTTTTCTAGTCCGGCCAGAATTCAAACCGCACGATTCTATTAGGAATCGCCAACTCGAGTCAATCTGCTTTCAGATAGCTTGCAGCGAATTTCGCACAACGGTTGCTATCACGCCTTCATGATGGCTGGCGGGATATTGCGTCGCAATGACGCGAAACGTAATTGGATTGCGCGGCGATGCGCGTGCATGATGCTGGATCGGCCGGTGTGTGCTTGGCCCGGCCCGCAGGCGCGCATGGGAGAGTCGTTCGGTAATCGCGCGGATCAGGCCGGACGTGGTAAACCTGTCGCGCGGGGCCGACAACCCTCCGGCAACCGTTTCATTTCGGTTGCCGGAATGTATGGAACAGGTTAGGCGCCAGCCTCTGGCTCACGCAGGCGCGTGAGGACGCCATCGAGTGCGTCATTGCTGGTGAAGTGGATCGTAAGCTGGCCCTTGCCGCGCGCGCCCAGCTTGATCTGTACGGCCAACCCCAGCGTATCGGAAAGCTCTTCTTCCAGGCGCGCCACGTCGCGCGTGCCATTGCCCGCTTTCCGCTTGAGCGATTTCAGATCGAACGGCTTGAGCGTGGACGCCACCAGCTTCTCGGTCTCTCGCACGGACAGCCGCTTGTTGACGATCTGGTTGGCCAGCGTGATCTGGTTCGCACCATCGACTGCCAGCAACGCACGCGCGTGGCCCATGTCGAGATCGCCGGCCATAAGCATGGTCTGCACTGGCGAAGCAAGATTGAGCAGCCGCAGCAGGTTGGAAACAGCGCTGCGCGACCGGCCCACCGACTCGGCCGCCTGTTCATGCGTGAAACTGAACTCGCGTATCAGGCGCATGATGCCTTGCGCCTCTTCGAGCGGATTGAGATCCTCGCGCTGGATGTTTTCGATCAGCGCCATCGCGGCGGCGGCCTCGTCGGGAACATCCTTGACGAGGACCGGCACCTTGTCGAGCCCAGCGAGCTTCGATGCGCGGAAGCGGCGCTCGCCGGCAATGATTTCGTAGCGATCAGGGTCAGCCACGCGCCGTACCAGGATCGGCTGCATCAGCCCCTGCGCGCGAATGCTCGCGGCCAGTTCCTGCAGCGCGCCCTCGTCCATGCGCGTACGCGGCTGGTACTTGCCCGGCTGCAGCTGGTCCACGCGCAGCACCGACGGCGCGCCGTCCTGCTTTGCGGTTTCAACGATGTCTGCCGGTCCGCCGAGCAGTGCTTCCAGTCCCCGGCCCAGGCCCTTCTTCTTCACGGTACTCGTCGTCGCCATCTTTGCTGTCCCTTCCCTGCTGTGTCAGTGGCGCGTTCAGCCAAGCTGCCGCACGCGCGCAATCATCTCCGCGCCGAAATCGAGATACGCCTTCGCCCCCTTGGACGACGCGTCGAACGCCACGCCAGGCATACCGTACGAAGGCGCTTCGGCCAGCCGCACGTTGCGCGGGATCACGGTCTTGAACACCTTGTCGCCGAAGTGGGCCTCCAGTTGCGCCGACACCTGCTGCTGCAGCGTGACGCGCGGATCGAACATGACGCGCAGCAGGCCGATCACCTTGAGGTCGCGGTTCAGGTTCGCATGCACCTGCTTGATCGTATTGACCAGGTCCGACAGCCCTTCAAGCGCGAAGTACTCGCATTGCATGGGCACGATCACGCCATGCGCGGCACACAGACCGTTCAGCGTCAGCAGCGATAGCGACGGCGGGCAATCAATCAGCACGAAGTCATATTCGTCGTCGACTTCGGCCAGCGCCTGCTTGAGCCTGCGTTCGCGATGATCGAGCTCAACCAGCTCCACTTCGGCGCCAGCCAGTTCGCGATTGGCAGGCAGCACGTCGTAACGTCCCGATTCGGATCGCTGCCGCGCCTGGGGCACCGTGCTCAAGCCCACCAGCACCTGGTACACGCTGTGTTCAAGCGCCTGCTTGTCGATGCCCGATCCCATCGAGGCATTGCCCTGCGGATCGAGGTCGACCAGCAAGACGCGCTGATCCTGCGCGGCCAGGCCTGCGGCCAGGTTCACCGTGGTGGTGGTTTTGCCGACGCCGCCCTTCTGGTTTGCGATCACGAATACCTTGGCCATATGCGCTTGCAGCTCCTATGTTCACGATTCTGCCGTGCAGAACTAATGCTCAAATATCACTTACTGGTTTCAACGCCGGGACAGCACAACCAGGTGCCGTTCTGCGTCGAGTTCCGGTACCACGAGCTTGGGCACCGATTCCACTTGCCAGGTCTCCATCAGGCCGGCCGCTTCCATGCGATCGATCTCGGCCTGTGGATAAACGCCCTTCATTGCGATCAGCTTGCCCCCAGGTGCGAGCAGATGGCCGGACAAGGTCACGAAGTCCGTCAGCTCGGCGAACGCTCGCGATGTGATCACGGCGAAGCCGGCGGCATCGTCGAGCTTTTCCACTGGCCCCCAGTGGGCCGCCGCGTTCGTCAGGTGCAACTGGGCACGGCATTGCGTCAGGAATGCCGTTTTCTTCTGCACGATATCGACCATCAGCACCGAGACGTCCGGGCACGAAATCGCCAGCGGCAAGCCGGGCATGCCGCCGCCGGAACCCACGTCCAGCACCCTGCCCCGCGCACCCTGCCCGACGCCCGCCGAACGCGCGGCAACCGCCAGCGCCGGGACGGCCGTCAGTGAATCGAGCAGATGGTGCGTGAGCATCTCGTCCGGATGACGGATGGCGGTAAGGTTGTAGACGCCGTTCCATTTGCGTAGCAGCGTCAGGTACGCGAACAGCGTATCGACCTGGGCCGGCGTCAGTACGAGCCCAATCGCCTCCAGCCCGGCTTCGAGCCGGCGGCGTTGCGCGGCGTCGTCGACCGCGAGATTTCGGGAGCCCCCCACTCAGGCCGCCTCCTGACCGTTACCGGTCGTGGTGGTCTCGGTGGTCTCGGTGGTCGCGGTGGTCGATGCCGCACCCGTGCGCCCCATGCCCTTCTTCTTCAGGTGTACCAGCAGCAGCGAGATGGCGGCCGGCGTGACGCCGGAAATCCGCGAGGCCTGACCCAGGGTTTCCGGGCGATGCTGGTTCAGCTTCTGGCTCACTTCGAATCCAAGGCCGCGCACCTCGGTGTAGTCGAAATTCGGCGGCAGCTTCGTCGACTCGTTGGCCTCCAGCTTGTCCACCTCAGCAGCCTGGCGGGCGATATAGCCGTGGTACTTGATGCCGATCTCGATCTGCTCGCGGATCTGCTCGGCCAGCATCTCATCATCGGCAAGCGGCGTCTCGGGAGCAAAACGGCCATCCTGCAACGACACGAGCGCCTCATAGCGGACTTCCGGGCGACGCAGCAGATCGGCCAGCGAATACTCGCGTTCGATCGCCTTTCCGAGCAGCGGTACTGCTTCGGCCTCGGGCAGCAGCGTCGGATTGACCCAGGTACTCTTCAGCCGTTCTGTTTCACGTGAAACAGCGTCGCGCTTGCGATTGAAGGCATCCCAGCGCACATCGTCGACAACGCCAAGCTCACGGCCGATTTCGGTCAGGCGCATGTCCGCGTTGTCCTCGCGCAGGCTCAGGCGGAACTCGGCGCGGCTGGTGAACATGCGGTAAGGCTCGGTCACACCACGCGTGATCAGGTCGTCGACCAGCACGCCCAGGTACGCCTGGTCACGGCGCGGCGTCCAGGCATCGCGCTCGCGCACGTAGCATCCGGCGTTGATACCGGCCAGCAGCCCTTGTGCCGCAGCTTCCTCGTAACCGGTCGTGCCGTTGATCTGGCCGGCGAAGAACAGGCCTTCGATCGCCTTGCTTTCGAGCGATGCCTTCAGGCCGCGCGGGTCGAAATAGTCATACTCGATGGCATAGCCCGGACGCAGGATGTGTGCGTTTTCGAGGCCGCGGATCGAGTGGACCAGTTCAAGCTGCACGTCGAACGGTAGGCTCGTCGAAATGCCATTCGGATAGAACTCGTTGGTCGTCAGCCCTTCCGGTTCCAGGAAGATCTGATGGCTTTCCTTGGTGGCAAAGCGATGGATCTTGTCCTCGATACTTGGGCAGTAGCGCGGCCCTACCCCTTCGATCACGCCGGTGTACATCGGCGAGCGATCGAGGCCGCCGCGAATGATGTCGTGGGTACGGCTGTTGGTATGGGTGATCCAGCACGGCAGTTGCTGCGGATGCTGCTCAGGACGGCCCAGGAACGAGAACACTGGCACCGGATCGAGATCACCGGGTTGCTCTTCCATCACGGAGAAATCGATCGTACGGCCATCGATGCGCGGCGGCGTGCCGGTCTTCAGGCGGCCTTGCGGCAGCTTCAGTTCCTTCAGCCGCGCGGACAGCGACACGGCAGCAGGGTCGCCCGCACGACCGCCCGTGTAGTTGTCCAGGCCAACGTGGATCTTGCCGTCCAGGAACGTACCAGCCGTCAGCACCACGGCGCGCGCACGGAAGTCGATACCAACCTGGGTACGGGCGCCGACTACGCGATCGCCCTCCACCATCAGGTCGTCCACGGCCTGCTGGAACAGCATCAGGTTCGGCTGATTCTCCAGGCGGGTACGGATTGCCTTGCGATACAGCACCCGATCCGCCTGGGCGCGCGTGGCGCGCACGGCCGGGCCCTTGCTCGAGTTCAGGATGCGGAACTGGATGCCGGCTTCGTCCGTCGCGGCAGCCATGGCACCGCCCATGGCGTCCACTTCCTTGACCAGATGCCCCTTGCCGATGCCACCGATCGACGGATTGCAGCTCATCTGCCCGAGCGTCTCGATGTTGTGACTCAGGAGCAGCGTCTGGCAGCCCATGCGCGCAGCGGCAAGGGCAGCTTCGGTGCCGGCGTGACCGCCGCCGACGACAATGACGTCGAATTCTTTCGGGTAAAGCATGGGACACCTCCTCCGGGAGGCCTGGCGGGAAATTGCGGGATGCCGAATTATAGCGGCATTCGATTCAGCGACTTCGGTCCGACACGATGTTTCACGTGAAACATGGCGTGTGAGATACCTCGGCCGCCAAAAGTGTGTTTCACGTGAAACACCGGAGACAGAAGACAAAAGGCCCCGCTTGCGCGGGGCCCTTCATCGGGTCACATGTTTCACGTGAAACATGGCTCAGATCTGGCTGCGGATGTACGACGCCACTTTCTCGCTCAGGAATCCCAGGTCGCGCCGCAGTGTCTCGAACCCGGCATTCGGCGCCTTGGTGACCTCGTCCATGTACAGCGGCCGCCGGATTTCAATCTGCAGGCTATTGCGCCGCTCGGCCGGACGGCCGATCTGCGCGATAAGCTGCACACCCTTGTAGGGATCATTGCGGGCCACCGTGTAGCCCATCCCCTTCAGTTCACGCTCGACCAGATCGACGATGCCCGGTTCGCAGGTTGTGCCGTCGCGGTCTCCAAGAACGAAGTCGGCCAATGGGTGCGGGCTCTGGATCTTCAGGCGCTCGTAGGCATTGTTCGGCATCGAGTGCAGGTTCAGGTGCCACAGCGCACCATGGCGCTGGTATGCCGCCTCCACCGCAGACGACAGCGCCGCATGATACGGGCGGTAGTAGCGGTCGATGCGGTTCTGCACTTCCGCCACCGTCAGCTTCCGGTCGTAGATCGGTGTGGCGGCGTCGATATTCCGCCAGACCAGTCCATAGCCAAGCCGCGTCTTCTCCCCGGGCGTCAGCGGCGTAGGCCATGCCGTCGCCAGAAGCTCCGGGTCCAGGTCGTCCAGCATCCGGTTCGGATCGATATAGACGCGCGGAAAGGTCGCGCCAATCAGCGTACCGCCAACCTTCGGGATGGCCGACCACAACGTGTCGATGTGGGTATCCTCGCCGCCGCGCAGGCGTTGCAACGGCACTGCCGCCGAGAAATCCGCCGGATAGTAGACCCCGCTATGAGGCGAATCGCAGACTAGCGGCAGGGCATCGCCGGTTGGCGCCGTCAGGATGAACGGCCCGCACGGTGCGTCGCCCTGCACTGCTTCGTAGTTCGTCATGACTCAGTCCAGCTTGATGTTGGCGGTCTTGACCACGCGCGCGTAGCGGGCGATCGCCTGCTGGATCTGGGCCTTGAACTGGTCAGGCGTGGTCGGTACCAGCGTGCCGCCCGACTCTTCCACCTTGCGCTTGAACTCCGGGTTCAGCATGGCCTTGTGGATGGCGGCATTCAGCTTGTCGATAACCGGCTGCGGTGTGCCGGCCGGCGCGACGATGCCGAACCAGCCACCATCCCCCATGTCCTTGAAGCCGAGTTCAGCGTACGTGGGCACATTGGGCAGTTGCGGCGACCGCTGTGCGCCGAGCACCGCCAGCGCGCGCAGCCGGCCCGATTTCACGTGCGGCAGCGTAGACGACAGGTTGTCGGTGATCGCATTGACCTGCCCCGCCACCGCATCGTTAAGCGCCAGGCCGGCGCCCTTATACGGCACGTGCAGCAGATCGATCTTGGCCAGCATCATGAAGTTCTCGATGTTCACGTGGCCCAGCGAACCGGCACCGGGCGATGCAAACGTGTACTTGCCCGGGTGCGCCTTGGCCAGCGCAATAAACTCCTGCATCGTCTTGGCAGGTACGCTCGGGTGCACAGCGAACACGCTAGGGATCGCCACCACGTTGGTCACCGGCGCAAAGTCCTTGATCGGGTCATAGCCAAGCTTCGGATAGATGGCCGGATTCGAGCCATGCGTGCTGACCGTGGCCATGCCAATCGTGTAGCCGTCCGGTGCGGCGCGTGCCACCTGCTCCATGCCGATCGAGCCACCTGCCCCACCCTTGTTGTCGACGACGATGGTCTGACCCAGCTCACGGCCGGCGAACTCCGCCACCAGGCGGGCCGACAGGTCGGTCGATCCGCCCGCGGCAAACGGCACGACCAGGCGGATCGGCTTGTTCGGATAGTTGGCTTGTGCGAAGGCCGGGGTCACGATGCCAGCGGCGGCAAGCGTACCAACTGCAGCGGAAATGGCGGAGGACAGCAGGAAATGCCGGCGCGTGCCGGCCGCATTGCGGGCTCGGGTCATCAGATCAAACTCCTCTTTTTCGTTCTCGAATTTGGGGTACCGAGCAGCGAGTGTCGGGAGTTTACCGGCCGCACACAAACGACTATATTGCACGCTTCCATTACCAAAGATCATTCTACGGGGTCATGCGCATTCGCTCCCCTTCGATGTCGGAACTGCACGCATTTGCCACGGCCGCACGGCTTGGCAGCTTCACGCGTGCTGCTGATACGCTGTGTGTCACCCAGGGGGCCATCAGCCGTGCGATTGCCCGGCTGGAGTCGCATTTCGGCCAGCCGCTGATCCACCGCAACGCGCATCGGCTGACGCTGACCGACGCGGGCCGAGCGTACCTCGAGGCCATTGCCGGGCCGCTCGCGGCCATCGAATCTGCCAGCGCGTCGATGCTGGACACGGACCATCGCCATCATCTGACGCTCTCGGCAGTCCCCACGCTGGCCAGCGTCTGGCTGGTACCTCGACTCCCGGATTTTCACCGCCGCCACCCCGAGATCCGGCTGGACTTCGTGCCCTACCGCCGTAACGAGGACTTTTCGCGCGCCAAGCCCGATGCCGCGATCCTCGCGGGAGAAGCGGGTCAATGGCCCGGCTGGCAGGTGGACTACGTAATCGGCCGTGAAATGGTCCCGGTCTGCCACCCTTCCCGCGCGCGCTCACAGCGTTGGCAATCGCCAGCCGCCCTGCTCACCGAACCGCTGCTGTACCACACCACCGCGCCTGCCAACTGGCAACACTGGCTGCACGCGGCAGGCGTACCCAGTGCTGCGCCCACGCTCGCCACGGGGTTCGATCAGGTGTCGATTCTGCTCGAGGCTGTGAAGGCGGACATGGGCGTGGCAGTCCTGCAGCGCTGCCTGGTGCGCGACGCACTGCAGGCCAGCCAGGTGGTAGCGCCATTCGATCTCCCGATCGAGCTTAATCGCGGCTACTTCCTCTGCGCACCGCGCGAAAGACGCGACCATCTGGCGCTGCATGTCTTCCGGGACTGGCTGCTATCCGCCGCTGCCATTGATATAGCTGGGCGGTGATAGCAGAGAGTCATTCGTCAATTTGATGAAAGCCGCCGATATTATCCGTACGACGAATCATTAGATCGCCACGGCCGTCATCATCATTCGTATATGAGATTTGACGACCAATCAAGCCGCCTTCTTCGCCAGGCCCAGATATGTCTCAATCACCTTCGGGTTGCTGGCAAGCGCAGATGCCTCGCCTTCCATGGCCATGTCACCCGTCTCGATGACGTACCCATAGTCGGCCACCTGCAGCGCGGCCCGCGCGTTCTGTTCGATCAGCAGCGTCGCCACTCCGGTCTGCCGAAGGTTGTGAATGATATGGAAGATCTCCTTGACGATCAGAGGTGCCAGGCCAAGGCTCGGCTCGTCCAGCATCAGCAATTGGGGCTTCGCCATCAGCGCACGTCCCACGGCCAGCATCTGGCGCTCCCCGCCTGACAAGGTGCCCGCCTCCTGCTTCGCGCGCTCCTTCAGACGCGGGAACAGGTCATAGACCACGTCCATCTGGTCCAGGTAGTTGCGCTCACCTGCGCGCTTGCGCCGGAACGCGCCAAGCAGCAGGTTGTCCTCCACCGTCATCGTCGCGAACAGCTCGCGCTTCTCCGGCACCAGGCACATGCCACGCGCCACACGGCCCTCCACCGGAATCCCCGACATGTCATGGCCGAGGAACCGTACCGAGCCGCTAGACGATCCGCTGACCGGCAAGGCACCCATCACGGCGTTGAGCATGGTCGACTTGCCTGCGCCGTTCGGCCCGATCACGGTCACGATCTTCCCGGCCTCGACCTTCAGGTTCACGCCATGCACCGCCTCCACCTTGCCGTAGCGGACATGCAGATCCTTCACCTCCAGAATCAGACTCATCTCATATCCTCACTCGATGCCGCCCAGATAGGCTTCCAGCACGGCCGGATTCTTCTGCACATCTTCCGGCACACCCTCGGCAATGCGCGTGCCGAATTCCATCACTACCAGTCGATCGGTCAGGTTCATTACAAAGTCCATGTCATGCTCCACCAGCAGCACGCTCATGCCTTCGCCCTTCAACTTGCGCAGCAACTCTGCCAGTGCCTGCTTCTCCTTGTAGCGAAGGCCTGCCGCTGGCTCGTCGAGCAGCAGCAACGCGGGGTCACAACACAATGCACGCGCGATCTCCAGAATGCGCTGCTGGCCCAGCGCCAGGCTACCTGCTTCCAGGTACATGCAATCGGCCAGGCCAACGCGTTCAAGCTGCCGCTTCGCCTCGAACAGCAGCTTCTGCTCCTCGGCCTTGTTCATGCGCAGGATTGCCGCGGACACGCCGCCCTGCGCACGGAAATCGCCGCGCAGGTGCGCACCAATCGCAACGTTCTCGAGCACGGTCATCGTCGGCAGCAGATGCACATGCTGGAAGGTCCGGCCCACGCCTCGCCTGACGATCTCGCGCGACGGCAGGCCCGAGATCACCTCGTCGCGATAGCGGACCTCGCCCGCCGTCAGCGGCAGCACCCCGGTCACAAGGTTGAACGTGGTCGACTTCCCTGCGCCGTTCGGGCCGATCAGACCAATGATCTCGCCGGCGCGCACCTGGAAACTCACGTCATTGACAGCCACGAGCCCGCCAAACTGCTTGCGCGCGGCACGCACATCGAGGATCAGCTCACCGGCCTCCGGCTTCTCTCGTACCGGCAGCGGCAACGCCGAATCAGGTGCAAGCACAGGGGGGCCAGACGGCATCAACCTGCGCAGGAACGGCCAAATGCCATCACGCGCGTACTGCAGCAGCAGCACAAGCAGCACGCCGAACACGATGATGTCGAAGTTGCCAGTCGAGCCCAGCAGCTTCGGCAGGAGCCCTTGCAAGACGTCCTTGAGAATCGTCAGCACGCCAGCGCCAAGCACCGCGCCCCAGACGTGACCCACGCCGCCCACCACTGCCATGAACAGGTACTCGATGCCGTAGTTGAGGCCGAACGGCGTGGGGTTCACCGCGCGTTGAAGGTGCGCATACAGGAATCCCGACACGCACGCGAGCACTGCTGCCACAACGAAGATCACCACCTTCATCCACGCCGTGTTGACACCCATCGCCTCGGCCATCGTGCCGCCGCCCTTGAGTGCGCGTATGGCGCGTCCCGGGCGCGAGTTCAGCAGGTTGTTCATCGCCACCACCGCAAGCAGAACGACTGCCCAGATCAGGTAGAACATCGACCGGCCCGAATGCAGTTCGATGCCGAACAGCGAGAGCACGGGGATGCCGTTCAGCCCGTCGTACTTGCCCAGAAAATCAAGATTGCCGAACAGGAAGAACAACGACAATCCCCACGCAATCGTGGCCAGCGGCAGGTAGTGGCCAGACATGCGCATCGTGATCAGTCCGATCACATAGGCAGACAGCATCGTGATGACCAGGCCCACCAGCAGCCCGATCCACGGCGAGAGCCCAAACTGCGTGGTCAGGTACGCGGTGCTGTACGCACCGAGCCCGACGAACGCGGCCTGCCCGAACGACGTCATGCCGCCCACGCCCGTCAGCAGCACAAGCCCGATTGCCACGATGCTGTACAGGCCAATGTAGTTGCCAAGCGTGATCCAGAACTCGGGGGTCGGCAGCACAGGCAGAAGTGCCAGCACAATCACGAAGAGCAGCGTGACGATACGATTGCGCATCGCGCCATTGCCGCGCATCGCCGGTGCCTCTCGCGCACTCATGTCCTTCTCCACCTGCTTGTTGGTGAGCATCGTCATGGCTTACTCCTCTTCCTCGACATGCTTGCTCGTGAGAGAGCGCCACAACAGCACCGGAATGATCAGCGTGAACACGATCACCTCCTTGAATGCGCTGGCCCAGAACGACGAATACGATTCAAGCAGCCCCACCAGCAGCGCGCCCAGTGCTGCGACCGGATAGCTCACCAGTCCGCCGACGATCGCGCCGACGAACCCCTTGAGGCCGATCAGAAAACCGGACTCGTAGTAGATCGTCGTCAGCGGTGCGATCAGGATGCCGCACAGCGCGCCCATCGCCGCAGCCAGCGTGAACGCGAGTCTGCCTGCCTGCGTGGTGCCGATGCCAACCAGGCGTGCGCCGAGCCGGTTCACTGCCGTGGCACGCAACGCCTTGCCCTGCAGCGTGCGATCAAAGTAGAACCACAATGCGCCGATCAGCACTGCCGATACCGCCACCACCCACAGGCTCTGTCCCGACACACTGAGACTGCCAACATCGAAGCGTGCGTCCGAGAACGGGTTGGTACGCGAACCCTCGGCGCCAAACATCACAAGCCCCAGGCCCGCGAGCGCGAAGTGCACGCCGACGGAAACGATCAGCAGCACCAGCGTGCTCGCTTCCGCGAGCGGCTGGTACGCAAGGCGATAGAGCATCGGCCCGAGCGGAATCACCACGAGCAGCGTCATCGCAATCTGCACGAGCATCGGCAAAGGCAAGCCGCCGTATTGCTGAACCACCAGATGCACGGCGCCGGGGAACAGCAGGTATTTCCCCGCGAGGATCGCCAGCCTGCGCGGCGCGGTACTGCGCAACTCGGCGCTGCGCATCACGGTCACGCATTCATAGATAAAAGTCAGCACCCCCATCGCCAGCAGCAGCCACGTGGACTGCGGCGCATGGCCGGCCTGCATCGCAGCAAGCGTCAATGCACCGTAGGCAACGAACTCGCCCTGGGGAATGAAGATGACGCGCGTCACCGAGAACACCAGCACCAGTGCCAGTGCCAGCAGCGCGTAGATCGCGCCGGAGGTGATACCGTCCTGCGCCAGAATGGCCGCAATTGATAGGTCCATTGTCTACTCGTTGTAATGGATGATTCCGGGCAGCGCGAATGCCGCCGCCGTCAAACACATTCGCACAGATACGCGGGCAAAAAAAGGGCGCATGGCCTGTTCCATGCGCCCTTCTGTACCACGCTTGCGTCGTGAGACTTCTCTGCTGCTACTTCAGCAGCTTCCACTTGCCGTCGACAATCTCCACCATCACGCGTGCGCGCTGGTCCATGCCGAGGTGGTCGGTGGGAGTCATGTTGATGATGCCGTGCGACACCGGCAGGTTCGTGGTCTTTTCCAGCGCATCGCGCAGCGCCTTGCGGAATTCCTTCGTGCCGGGCTGGGCCTTCTTGAGCGCCTCGGGAATCGCGTTCTGCAGCAGCAGACCGGCGTCCCACGCATGGCCGCCGAAGGTCGACACCTGACCGCCGAACGCCTTCTCGTAAGCCGTCTTGTAGGTCATGGCCGGCTTCTTGACCGGGTTGCTGTCAGGCAGTTGCTCTGCCACCAGCAGCGGGCCGGCAGGCAGGAACGTGCCTTCGCAATCCTTGCCGCACACCCGCAGGAAGTCGGGGTTGGCAACGCCGTGCGTCTGGTAGATCTTGCCCTTGTAGCCACGCTCCTTGAGCGCCTTCTCGGGCAGCGCAGCCGGCGTACCCGAGCCTGCGATCAGCACGGCATCCGGATTGGCGCCCATCATCTTGAGCACCTGGCCCGTCACCGAATTGTCGGTGCGTGCAAACCGTTCGTTGGCCACCACCTTGATCTTGCGCATTTCCGCCACCTTGGCGAATTCCTGCGCCCAGCTATCGCCATAGGCATCCGCGAAGCCGATGAACGCCACCGTCTTCACGTTATGGTTGGTCATGTGCTCGGCAATGGCCGTGGCCATGTGCGAGTCATTCTGCGGCGTCTTGAAGATCCAGTAGCGCTTGGCGTCCATCGGCTCGATGATGCGTGCCGAGGCGGCCATCGAGATCATCGGCGTTTCATTTTCGGCAGCGACATCCACCATCGCCAGCGAGTTCGGCGTCACGGTGGAGCCCACCACCACGTCGACCTTGTCCTCGCTGATCAGCTTGCGTGTGTTCTTGACCGCCGTGGTCGTGTCGGTGGCGTCGTCGAGCACGATGTACTCGATCTTCTTGCCCGCGATTTCCTTCGGCAGCAGCGTGAACGTGTTCTTTTCCGGAATGCCGAGCGATGCGGCAGGGCCCGTGGCTGATACCGTGACTCCGACCTTCACCTGGGCACTGGCTGCTCCAGCAAACAGGCTGGCAGCAGCAAGGGCCAGCAAGCTGGCGCGCTTGAATGTCATTGCGTCTCCTTCGTTCCAAAACGGAAAAAGGCATCCGTCGGCTTCCGGCCGGCGGATGCCCTCAGTTTTTGTTGCGGCCCGTTGATCGGGCTCTCTGGCAGATGCAACGCCGGCATCCGCGTCTATCGGGAACGTCGAAGATCGTCCCATTTTCCCGTCCTGCGCCCTACCCCCGGATTGCGCAGCTGCATTTCCCGACCGCTCGGTCGGGAATGCGAATTGAGTCTAACACAGCGATTTTTCGGCGAAAGCGGGATTAACCCGCAGCAGCGCGGGCACAACAGTCGGGAGCATCCCTCACCGCAGGAACGCGTCGTAAGCGGTTTTCAGGATCAACGCGCTCACCACGGCAATGAACACCTTGCGCACAAAACGGCTGCCGTGGCGCAGCGCCAGCTTGCTGCCGATCTGACTGCCAGCGACATTGGCCACGGCCATGACCAGCCCAAGCTGCCACCAGACGTGGCCCTTGGATGCCAACAGCAACAACGCGGCGAGATTGGTGGCCAGGTTGACGACCTTGGCCGATGCCGACGCGTGAAGGAAGTCATAGCCAAACACCCGTACGAACACGATCATCAGGAAGCTGCCAGTGCCGGGCCCGAACACACCGTCGTAGAAGCCGATGACCCCGCCTGCCAGCAGTGCGGCCAGGCGCTCGCGCTGGCCGGTCAGCGTTGGTGCGTGCTCGGCGCCCAGGTCCTTCTTGGCCACCGTGTAGGCCAGCAGCACAAGCAGGACAAACGGCAGCGCCTTTCGCAATGGCTCGGCAGGGATCTTCGTCAGCGTCCATGCCCCAGCCATCGCCATCGCGAATGCGGCAATCATCGCCGGCGCCGTCGCGCCCCAGTAGATGCGCACGCTGCGCGCATAGCGCACTGCTGCGTTGGCGGTACCGGCCAGCGATGCCACCTTGGTGGTGCCGATCAGCGTGGCGGGCGACATGTTCGGATAGGTCGAAAACAGCGCCGGTACCTGCACCAGCCCGCCGCCACCGGCGACGGCATCGATCATTCCGGCCAGGAAGGCGGCCGCGGCCAGAAACACAAACTCCATGGATAGACAGTCAGCGGAGAGTTCAGGAAGCGATCAGCCCAGTTGCTTGGCGACCGGCACGAGGTTGCGGCGCCAGAGACCCTCTGCGCCACGCGCAAAGCCCTCCGGTACCTGCGCAGGATCGGCCACCAGATCGGGGGCCAGGAATATATGGCGAATCCCGTGGGCGCGGCACCAGTCAGACAGCACGGCACAGCATTCGCCGAGCCACTGGTCTGCGCTGCCGGCGCTGCCGGCGCTGTCGGCGTTGTTGGCGCTATCGGCGCGTTCGGGCGTCTGCGGCGGCCACCATTCGGTCACCATCGCCACGCGGCCGCCGGTGGACAAGCTGTGGATAAGTGTCACGGGCAGCAGCGCCCGCACCGTGTCAGTGCCCGCCATCAGGCAGATGCCATGAGCGCCCTGCTCCAGCAGCGCATCGAGCGCAAGCCGCCTGGCGCGTGCCTCGGGCACCGCAAGCGGCGCACGGGCCATCAGCCACGCGTCGAGCGATTCCGCGTCGGCGGTCACGCCAGGGCGTACCCAGCGCTGCGTTTCAATGGGAATCCGGGAATCGGGATGGGCGGACATGAGCGGGCCTTCGAAGCAGGCCGGCATTGTCGCACGGGGCCTCGCGGCGGGTCATGCCGAAGATGCATCGGCTGCACATTGCGCGGAGCGGGGGGGTGTGATGGCAGGAAGAATCCGGGGCGCAAAAATGAAAAAGGCGTTGCTGGGGATCACCCGGCAACGCCCTTTTATCTATTGGCTGCTGCTACCCGACACCGGGTGCGCGCCTGTCGTCTCCTCGCTTCCGCCTCCAAGTAACCTGCGAAAACCGTATATGCAATGTAACGAACCGGTGCGTATGAAACAAGTCAGCAATAACCCTAGCCCCAAAAATGGGCATGTCGACCCGCCTTCACACTGCCACTGCTACTTCTTGCGGCTAGTGAGTGCGATCAGCTCGCCCATCAGGCCGCGGCGGAACGTCAGCACGCAGATCACGAAGATCACGCCGGTCACCATCGTCACGGACTCGCCGAGCGAGTTGAACCAGTCGATCCCTGTCACCGACGCCAGGAACGTGCCGATATCCCCAAGCTTGTTCTCCAGTGCCACCACCACGAAAGCGCCGACGATCGGGCCCGACAGCGTACCGAGGCCGCCAACCAGCGTCATCAGGATCACCGAGCCCGACATCGACCAGTGCACGTCGGTCAGCGTCTCGAAGCCAAGCACCAGCGCCTTGATCGACCCGGCCAGGCCGGACAGCGCCGCCGACAGCACGAAGGCCAGCAGCTTGAAGCGGTCGACATCATAGCCCAGGGAAATCGCACGCGGCTCATTCTCGCGGATCGCCTTCAGTATCTGGCCGAACGGCGAGTGCACCGTGCGCACGATCAGCGCGAATGCCGCCACGATGATGACCAGTGCCACGTAGTAGAGCGTGAGGTCGTCGCCAAGCGACAGCACGCCAAACAGCTTGCCTCGCGGAATCCCCTGCAGGCCATCCTCGCCGCCGGTGTACGGCACCTGCAGGCAGAAGAAGAACAGCATCTGCGCCAGCGCCAGCGTGATCATCGAGAAGTAGATGCCCTGGCGGCGAATGGCAATCGAACCCACCACGTAGCCGATCAGCGCGCCACTGAGCGTGCCGAAGATCAGACCGAGTTCCGGCGTCACGCCCCAGACCTTCATCGCGTGCCCCGCCGCGTAGCCCGCGCCGCCGAAGAACGCCGCGTGGCCGAACGACAGCAGCCCCGTAAAACCGATCAGCAGGTTGAACGCACATGCGAACAGCGCGAAGCACAGCACCTTGAGCACGAACACCGGATAGGCGCCAACCAGCGGCGCCACGATCAGGCCCAGCAACAGCAGCCCGTACAACACCTTCTTCTGCACGCCCGTTCCTTCCTTGAAGCCCTTGGCTTCCACAGCCGCTGTCGGTTGTCCGGTCGATCCACTCATCACTTTTCCCTCCCGAACAGCCCGGCCGGGCGCAGCATCAGCACGATCACCATGATGAAGAACACCACGGTCGACGATGCCTCCGGATAGAACACCTTGGTCAGCCCTTCGATCACGCCGAGCCCCAGGCCCGTGATGATCGATCCCATGATCGAGCCCATGCCGCCGATCACCACCACCGCGAACACGATGATGATCAGGTTCTGGCCCATCAGCGGCGACACCTGGATCACCGGCGCGGCCAGCACGCCCGCAAACGCCGCCAGCGCCACGCCGAAACCGTAGGTCAGCGTCACCATCAGCGGCACGTTGATGCCAAACGCTTCGACGATCTTGGGGTTCTCGGTGCCGGCGCGCAGATACGCGCCGAGCTTGGTCTTTTCGATCACGAACCACGTTGCCAGGCACACCACGATCGATGCGGCCACCACCCACGCGCGATAGTTCGGCAGGATCATGAAGCCCAGGTCGGTGGCGCCCTGCAGCGCATCGGGCGCCGAGTACGGCAGGCCGGACACACCGTAGATCGAGCGGAACACGCCTTCGATCACCAGCGTGATGCCCAGCGTGAGCAGCAGGCCGTAGATGTGATCGAGCTTGTAGATCCAGCGCAGCATGGTCTTCTCGATGATCACGCCAAGCACGCCGATCACGAGCGGCGACACGATCAGCATCACCCAGTAATTGAGCCCGGCGTACTCCATGCCCGCCCAGGCCAGCAGCGCACCGAGCATGAAGAGCGCGCCGTGCGCAAAGTTGATCACGTTGAGCAGGCCGAAGATCACGGCCAGCCCGAGGCTCAGCATCGCGTAGAAGGCGCCATTGACCAGGCCCAGCAGCAACTGGGACAGCATGGCGGGTAGCGGTATTCCAAAGATTTCCATGGGCGTCGATTGCCTGTTTTTGTCTCCCCTCTCCCGCTTTGCGGG
>NZ_ALOU01000048.1 GCF_000292345.1 Cupriavidus sp. BIS7 | reverse complement strand
CCCCAACCCCTCTCCCACTACGTGGGCGAGGGGAGCGCATAACGGCGGCCGGCAGTCTCCCGGTTCCGTCGACGCCGCCGTCCCCCATTTTTATATTTCGTTTACACCCCCCTCCCCCCTCTCTATCCCGTTTTTACCCGCCGATCCCTAACCTGCTAGCCGTGAATCACTGAGTCAGGTGTGAACACCTGCACATGCCATGGACGGGATCTACTTCCTCGTATTGCTGGTCTTCGGCGCGTTGACGGGCGCGCTGCTGGCCCTGTGCGCCGCGCTGGGCGCCAATCTGCCCACCGGGCGCGGTGGCGTTGACGATACCGCCGCCACCTCCAAACACGCTGCTGACGACAGGGGGCTGTGATGGACTGGACCGATCTGCTTAGCGCCGGCCTGGCCGTCGCGATCTTCATCTACCTGCTTGTCGCGTTGTTCCGGCCGGAGAAATTCTGATGTCGACGCCACATTTCACTCAGTTCACCGGACTTCTGGTCCTGTACATCGCCGTCCTGTTTGCGGTGGGGCCGTTCCTCGGGCGTTACATGCGTCGCGCTGTCGAGGAGGGCAATTTCGGCCTGACCGCCTGGGGCCGGCCCATCGAACGCGCGCTGTACCGCGTGGCCGGCGTGCGCGCCGACGCCGAGATGGGCTGGAAGCAGTACGCCATCGCCGTGCTCGTGTTCAACGTGATCGGCGTGATCGCGGTCTACGCGATCCAGCGCGTGCAGGGCATGCTGCCGCTGAACCCGCAGGGCTTCGGCGCGGTATCGCCCGATTCGTCGTTCAATACGGCCATCAGCTTTGTCACCAACACGAACTGGCAGGGCTATGCCGGCGAGTCGACGATGAGCTACCTGACGCAGATGCTCGCGTTGACGGTGCAGAACTTCTTCTCGGCAGCCACTGGCATTGCCGTGGTGTTCGCGCTGATCCGCGGATTCGCGCGCCATACCTCGGCAACGATCGGCAATTTCTGGGTGGACATGACGCGCACCACGCTCTATGTGCTGCTGCCGCTGTCGGTCATCACTGCATTGCTGCTGGTCAGCCAGGGTGTGATCCAGAACTTTGACAGCTACAAGGACGTGAACCTCGTCACGGCTGTCGAGTACACGCAGCCGAAGGTCGATGCGGCGGGGCAGCCCGTGCTCGACAAGGAAGGCAAGCCCGTGACCGAATCGATGAAGACGGCCACGCAGACGCTGGCGATGGGGCCGGTGGCGTCCCAGGAAGCGATCAAGATGCTCGGCACCAACGGTGGCGGCTTCTTCAACGCGAACTCGGCGCACCCGTATGAAAACCCGACGCCGCTGGCCAACTTCATCCAGATGCTGTCGATCTTCCTGATCCCTACCGCACTGTGCTTCACGTTTGGCGAGATGGTGCGCGACCGGCGTCAGGGGGTGGCGGTGCTGGCCTCGATGACGGTGATCTTCGTCGTGATGGCCGTGGCGGCGATGGCGTCCGAGCAGCACATCACCGCGGCGTTGTCTTCGCTGCCGATCGATCATGCCGCGTCCGCGCTGCAGGCCGGCGGCAACATGGAAGGCAAGGAGGTGCGCTTCGGCATTTCGGCCACTTCGCTGTTCGCCACGATCACCACGTCGGCATCGTGCGGCGCGGTCAACGCCATGCACGATTCGTTCACCGCCATTGGCGGGCTGGTGCCGATGCTGCTGATGCAACTGGGCGAGGTGGTGTTCGGCGGCGTGGGCTCTGGCCTCTACGGCATGCTCGTGTACGCCGTGCTGGCCGTGTTCATCGCGGGCCTGATGATCGGACGCACACCCGAGTACCTCGGCAAGAAGATCGAAACCTACGAGATGAAGATGACGGCCGTGGCGATCCTGGTCACGCCGCTGCTCGTGCTCGTGGGTACGGCTATTGCCGTGATGTTCGAGCCTGGCCGGGCGGGTGTGTTCAATCCCGGTACGCATGGATTCTCGGAAATCCTGTACGCGCTTTCATCGGCATCGAACAACAACGGCAGCGCCTTTGCCGGCCTGTCCGCGAACACGCCGTTCTACAACACGCTGCTGGCCGCGGCGATGTGGTTTGGCCGCTTCTGGATCATCGTGCCGGTTCTGGCGATGGCCGGATCGCTGGCCGCCAAGCGCCGCACGCCGGTCACGACCGGCACCATGCCCACGCATGGCCCGCTGTTTGTCGTCCTGCTCGTTGGATCGGTGCTGCTGGTTGGCGCACTGACCTATGTGCCTGCGCTGGCCCTGGGCCCGGTGGCAGAGCAACTGCAGCCCGCGGCAGTCACCGCGGCTGCCAAGTAATCCTGCGGAGAATCGCATGCAACAACAATCCACCGCGACACGCACCACCGCTGGCGGCGCAGCGTCGCGCAATCCGGCTCCGGGTACCACGTCAATGGTCGGCGGCGGCATGCCGAGCCATCCGCGCCCATCGCGCGGCATGTTCTCGCCGGAGCTGGTCAAGCCGGCCATTGCCGACGCATTCCGCAAGCTGAATCCGCGCGACCAGCTTCGCAATCCGGTGATGTTCGTCGTCTACGCGGGCAGCATCCTCACCTCGATCCTGTGTGCACGCGCCTGGCTGCATCCAACGGCGGGTGGCGAATCGGCTGGCTTCATCCTGGCCGTGACGGTATGGCTGTGGTTCACCGTGCTGTTCGCGAACTTTGCCGAAGCGCTGGCCGAAGGCCGCAGCAAGCAGCAGGCCGCCGCGCTGCGCGGGCTCAAGACGACCACCATGGCGCGCGTGGTGCGGGTTGGCCACCGCGATGCCCGTGCACAGGGTGCCACGGAGCAGCGTGTGGCCACCGAACTGCGCCGTGGCGATGTCGTGCTGATCGAAGCCGGTGACATGATCCCCGGCGACGGTGAAGTGATCGAAGGCGTGGCATCGGTCGATGAAAGCGCCATCACTGGTGAATCGGCGCCGGTCATCCGCGAATCGGGCGGGGATTTTTCGTCCGTCACCGGCGGCACGCGTGTGCTGTCGGACTGGATCATCGTGCGCATCACGGCCAATCCGGGCGAAAGCTTCATCGACCGCATGATCAGCATGGTCGAAGGCGCCAAGCGTCAGAAGACGCCGAACGAACTGGCGCTGACGATCCTGCTGGTGGGTCTGACGCTGGTGCTGCTGCTGGCCACCGCCACGCTGCAGCCGTACTCGCTCTATAGCGTGCTTGTGACCAAGGCCGGCGTGCCGGTTTCTGTCACGGTGCTGGTGGCGCTGCTGGTCTGCCTGATCCCCACGACAATCGGCGGCCTGCTCTCGGCCATCGGTGTGGCGGGCATGAGCCGCATGATGGAAGCGAACGTGATTGCCACGTCGGGCCGTGCCGTGGAAGCGGCGGGCGATGTCGACGTACTGCTGCTCGACAAGACCGGCACGATCACGCACGGTAACCGCCAGGCATCGCGCTTTATCTGCGCGCCCGGCGTCACCGATCAGCAGCTTGCGGAAGCCGCGTGGCTGTCGTCGCTGGCCGATGAAACGCCGGAAGGCCGCAGCATCGTCGCGCTGGCTCGCCAGCAGATCGGTGTGAATGCGCCGGAGATGGGCGACAAGGGCCTGGCCGCGCCGGTGTTTATCCCGTTCACCGCGCAGACGCGCATGAGCGGCGTCGACGTGGCCAACGGCAAGTTCGTGCGCAGCGTGCGCAAGGGCTCCGCCGATGCGGTGCGGCGCTACGTGACCGAACGCGCTGGCAAGTTTCCCGAAGTGGTGATGCAAGCCGTCGACGACGTCGCGCGTGCGGGCAGCACGCCGCTGGTGGTGGCCGAAGCCATCGCCGAAGGCACCGAGGAACGCGTGCGCGTACTCGGCGTGGTGGAGCTCAAGGACATCGTCAAGACCGGCATCCGCGAGCGTTTTGGCGAACTGCGCAAGATGGGCATCCGCACGGTGATGATCACCGGTGACAACCGCCTGACCGCCGCGTCGATCGCGGCCGAGGCCGGCGTGGATGACTTCCTGGCAGAGGCCACGCCCGAAGCCAAGCTTGCGCTGATCCGCCAGTACCAGAAGGATGGCCGCCTGGTGGCGATGACCGGCGACGGCACCAACGATGCACCGGCGCTGGCGCAGGCAGACGTGGCCGTGGCGATGAACAGCGGCACGCAGGCCGCGCGCGAGGCCGGCAACATGGTCGACCTCGACAGCAATCCGACCAAGCTGATCGAGATCGTCGAGATCGGCAAGCAGATGCTGATGACGCGCGGATCGCTGACCACGTTCAGCGTGGCAAACGACGTGGCCAAGTATTTCGCGATCATCCCGGCCGCGTTCGCCACCACCTATCCGCAGCTGAACCAGCTGAACGTGATGCACCTGTCGACGCCGTCATCAGCCATCATGTCCGCGGTGATCTTCAATGCACTGATCATCGTCGCGCTGATCCCGCTTTCGCTGCGCGGCGTGGTGTATCGCCCGCTCGGGGCAGCCGTGCTGCTGCGCCGCAACCTGCTGATCTACGGGCTGGGCGGCATCCTGGTGCCGTTTGTCGGGATCAAGCTGATCGACCTGTTGCTGACGATGTTCGGCTGGGTCTGAGCACCGCACGGAGAATCCGCAATGACGCAAATGACTTCCCAAACCAATGCTGTTGCCGAGGCCCCGCGCCAGACCGGCATGCTGCGCCCGGCGCTGACCATTTTCATCGTGCTGTCGGCCGTGACCGGCCTGCTTTATCCGGGCGTCGTGACGAGCATCGCCCGGGCCGTGTTCCCACATCAGGCCGCCGGCTCGCTGATCGTCAAGGACGGCAAGACCGTCGGCTCCGAACTGATCGGCCAGCCGTTCTCGGACCCGAAGTACTTCTGGGGCCGCCTGTCGGCCACCGCGCCGATGCCCTATAACGGCACGGCGTCGGGCGGCTCGAACCTGGGCCCGACCAACCCGGCGCTGACCGATGCCGCGAAGGCTCGCATCGATGCGCTGCGCGAAGCGGATCCCGAGAACAAGGACCCGGTGCCGGTGGACCTGGTGACGGCATCCGGCAGCGGCCTCGATCCGCACATCAGCCCTGCCGCCGCGCGCTATCAGGCGGCACGCGTGGCGCGCCTGCGTGGCGTGCCGCTTGACAAGGTGGATGCGCTGATCGCGGCCAACACGGAAGGCCCGGGCCTGGCGGTGTTCGGCGAGCCGGCCGTCAACGTGCTGAAGTTGAATCTGGCGCTGGATGGGCTGAAATAGAGCTTATGGTTGTGGAAGCGCTGGCCCTCTCCCCCGCCCCTCTCCCGCAGGCGGGAGAGGGGCGAACACCGATGGGATATCAAAGGCTGATGGTTGGCGCCCCTCTCCCGCGCGCGGGAGAGGGGCCGGGGGAGAGGGCAGGCGCATGCACGCACCGCGAACGCCTGCGTGGCACAATCCACTCACGATGACAGACGCCGCCCGCCCGGACCCCGATGCCCTGCTGCAACGCATGCAGGCGGAGAGCGTGCGCGCCGCGCGTGGCAAGTTGCGCGTGTACTTCGGCGCATCGGCTGGTGTCGGCAAGACGTTTGCCATGCTCACCGCGGCGCGCGCGCTGCGCGAGCAGGGCGTGGATGTTGCGGTGGGCGTGGTCGAAACCCACGGCCGTGCGGAAACCGAATCGCTGCTTGAAGGGCTAGACCGTCTGCCGCTGCGCGACGTGCCGTATCGCGACAGGGTGCTGACCGAGTTCGATCTCGACGGCGCGCTGGCGCGGCGGCCCGCGCTGATCCTCGTCGACGAACTCGCGCATTCGAATGCGGCGGGCAGCCGCCATCCAAAGCGCTGGCAGGATATCCAGGAACTGCAGGCCGCCGGCATCGATGTCTGGACCACGGTCAACGTGCAGCATCTGGACAGCCTCAATCAGGCCGTCGGCGGCATCACTGGCGTGCGCGTCTGGGAGACCGTGCCCGATGCGGTGTTCGACGGTGCCGACGAAGTGGTGCTGGTGGATCTGCCCGCCGACGAACTGCTGCGCCGGCTGCGCGAGGGCAAGGTCTATCTGCCCGAACAGGCGCGCCATGCCGCGCGCAATTTCTTCCGCAAGGGCAACCTGATCGCGCTGCGCGAACTGGCGCTGCGCCGTACCGCCGACCGTGTCGATGACGACGTGCGCGCGTATCGCCATGCCGAGTCGATCGAGCCGGTCTGGCGTACGCGCGAGGCCGTGGTGGCGTGCATCGGCACCGGCGACGATGCCGAGCAGGTGGTGCGCAGCGCGCGGCGGCTGGCCGGTCAGCTTGATTGCGACTGGCACGTGGTGACGATTGCCACGCCGCGGCTGATGCCGCTGTCCGACGAAGTCCGCACGCGCGTGCGCGCAGCGATGCAACTGGCCGAGGAACTTGGCGCACGCACCGAGACGCTGGCCGGGCACGACATGGTCAAGTCGGTGGCGGGCTATGTGCGGCGCCATAACCTGACCAAGGTACTTGTCGGGCGCGCGCGTGCCGACTGGCATGCCGAAGGCAGCTGGATCGACAAGGGGCGTGTATGGCTGGCGCGTGCGCTGTCGCCGCTGCTGGGCGCTGGCAACCGGCTGTTCGGCCGGCAGACGTTTGCCGATGCGCTGGCCGCAGGCTGTCCCGAGATCGATGTGATCCGTGTGGCGGCCGATACCACGCGCGCCGATCTGCGGCCGCGTACCCATGAAGCCGCGCCGGCCACGGCGCCCGACGAAGCGGCCGAGGCCGAACTGGCGAGTGCGCGCCGGCGCGACTATGGCTGGGCCGTGGTCTGGTGTGCCGCTGCCACGTTGCTGTCGACCGCGGCGCGGCCGTGGTTCGATCTCGTCAATATCGCCATGCTGTTCCTGGTCGCGGTGGTTGGCGTCGCGCTGCGCCATGGCCGCGGGCCTGCGGCGCTGGCGTCCGTGCTTGCGGTGGCCGCCTTCGATTTCTTCTTCGTGCCGCCGCGCATGTCTTTCGCGGTCAGCGACGTGCAGTATCTGCTGACGTTCCTGGTGCTGCTGGCGGTCGGCCTTGTGATCGGCCAGCTCACGGCGGGGCTGCGCGAACAGGCGCAGGTGGCCGTGCGCCGAGAAACCGACGCGCGCACGCTCTATGAACTGGCCCGCGAGTTGTCGGCGGCACTGACCACGCAGCAGATCGTCGAGATCGGCGGCCGCTTCCTGAGCGCGGCTTTCGACGCGCACGGAACGTTCTTCCTTGTCTCGGAACAGGGGCGCCTGATGACGGTTGCCGGCGGTGAGACAGCGGGAGCCCGCACCGCCAAGGGCGACGCCATCGACAAGGTGCTGGCGCAATGGGTATTCGACCACGGCCAGCCCGCCGGTACCGGCACGCACACGTTGCCCGGCAGCACCGTGCTGTACCTGCCGCTGAAGGCGCCGATGCAGACGCGCGGCGTGCTGGCCGTGGAGCCGAGCGCGTGGCGCGCGCTGGCCGAACCAGAACTGCGCCGCCAGGCCGATGTATTTGCCACGCTGATCGCGATTGCCATCGAACGGCTCCACTATGTCGACGTGGCGCAGCGTGCGCTGCTGTCGATTGAATCCGAGCGGTTGCGCAGCTCGCTGCTTGCGGCGGTATCGCACGATCTGCGCACGCCGCTGACCGGGCTGATCGGCATGGCCGAGACACTGCAGCGCACGGAGCCGCCGCTGGCGCCCGCCGTGGCGGAAACGGTGGAGGCCATGCGTGGCCAGGCGCAGCGTATGCGCACGATGGTCGTCAACCTGCTGGACATGGCGCGACTGCAGCGTCACGACGTGGCATTGCAGCACAGCTGGCAATCGCTGGAGGAACTGGTTGGCGCGGCGCTGGCATCGATGCGCGACGCCATGGGTGCGCATCGCGTGCAGGTACTCGATCTGTCCGAACTGCCGCTGGTGGAGTGCGATGGCGTGCTGATGGAGCGCGTGCTGTGCAACCTGCTGGAGAACGCGGCCAAGTACACGCCCGCTGGGACGGCCATCCGTATCCGAGGCGCCGTGGTGGGCGACGAGGTGCAACTGTCCGTGGAAGATGAAGGGCCGGGCGTGCCTGCCGGGCAGGAGCGCCGCATTTTCGAGAAATTCACGCGCGGCGAGCGGGAGTCGGCCACGACCGGCGTCGGGCTGGGCCTGGCCGTCTGCGAGGCGATCATGCAGGCGCACGGCGGCCGGATCTGGGTCGAAGCCGCACAGCCCGGCGCGCGTTTCACGCTGGCACTGCCACGTGGCAATCCACCGGCCATCGAGCCCGAAGCGCTGGACGAAACCATTCCCGATCATCACTGACATGCCATTCGACTATTCGCCGACCGTGCTTCTGGTCGAGGACGAACCCCATATCCGCCGTTTTGTGCGCGAATCGCTGCAGACCGAGGGCTGCACCGTGCACGAGGCCGAAACGCTCAAGCGCGGCCTGATAGACGCCGGTACGCGCCAGCCGGACGTGGTCATCCTGGACCTGGGCCTGCCCGATGGCGACGGCATGACGCTGATCCGCGAAATGCGCACGTGGACCGAAGTGCCGGTGCTGGTACTGTCGGCTCGCACCGACGAGGCCGACAAGATCGCCGCGCTGGACGCGGGTGCCGACGATTACCTGACCAAGCCGTTCGGCGTTGGCGAACTGGTTGCACGCGTGCGCGTGCTGCTGCGCCGCCACGCCAAGGCGAACCCACAGGGCACGCCGCAGATCACTTTTGGCGATGTGCGCGTGGACCTGGCCAACCGGCTGGTCATGCGCGGCGATATCCAGGTGCACCTGACGCCGATCGAGTACCGGCTGCTGGCCGTGTTGATCGCGCATCGCGGCAAGGTGATGACGCACCGGGAATTGCTGCGCGAGGTCTGGGGGCCTTCGCATTCGGAAAGCAGCCACTACCTGCGCGTCTATATGGGGCACCTGCGTCACAAGCTCGAAATCGACCCTGCGCAACCGGCGCATTTGCTTACCGAAGTAGGCGTGGGGTATCGGTTCGCGGGGTGATTGCGGGGGCCCGCGCTTCCTTACCATCACAAAATATTCTTGCGAAGAATAATGTCCAATCTCTCACGAAGACTTAAATCTTTCGTGAGCATAAGCGCTGGGAAGGATCGCCACCTACACTAAATCAACACCACCAGAACGCGCCTTGCCGGACCGGAGCCAGTTATGCCCCACATCGCCGCCCCCACGATCCGCCAGGCCGTCATCGCCGTGGCGCTGGTCTTCGGACTGACTGCCCACGCGGCAACCGAACCCGCGCCCCCGGCCCAGAACCAGACCCAGGCGGCAGTGGCTGCTTACGAGGCAGGCAACTTCGATGCGGCAATCCACGGTTTTGCGGAGGCTGCGCAGAAGGGCAACCGGCTGGCCCAGTTCAATTACGCGATGATGCTGCTGCGCGGCGAAGGCACGCCCGCGAAGCCGCAGGAGGCGCTGATCTGGCTACGCCGCGCGGCTGACAACCAGATGACACACGCGCAGTTCACATTTGGCGACCTGTATGAGCGCGGTGAATTGGTGCCGCGCTCGCTGGAAGAGGCCAATCGCTGGTACGAGCGCGCGGCTCAGGGCGGACACGTGCAGGCGCAGGTGGCGCTGGCCACCAACTACTTCACTGGCCGCGGCGTGCCGCTCGACTACGGCCGCGCATTCTTCTGGTACAGCAAGGCGGCGGCAGCCGGCGACGAAGGGTCGCAATACATCGTCGCCAGCTACTACGAGCGCGGCTACCCGGGCGTGGTCGGCAAGGATATCGAACAGGCCAAGCTCTGGTACGCACGCGCCGCGGCGCATGGCGACCCCGGGGCGCTGGCCAAGCTGCGTTCCCTGCAGGAGGGGGGCAGCGCCCGGGCCAAGAGCCCGATGTGAAGGCAGGCGGTACGAGTCTTGCTAAGTCCAAATGTCCAAGATGGATGGATTCCTGATTCACTGACGCTTCATACGCTTTCCCGGGGAGGTCGTAGTGGCCACGCATGTCGCGCTGAACCATGTCACGCATTACCGGTATGACCGGCCGGTGCAGCTTTCGCCGCAGGTCGTGCGGCTGCGCCCGGCACCGCATTGCCGGACGCCGATCCTGTCGTACTCGCTGCGAATCGAGCCGGTGACGCACTTCGTCAACTGGCAGCAGGATCCGTTCTCGAACTATCTGGCCCGCCTGGTCATTCCGGAAAAGACGACCGAGTTCAAGGTCACGGTCGATCTCGTGGCCGAAATGGCCGTCTACAACCCGTTCGACTTCTTCCTGGAACCGTCGGCCGAGAAGTTCCCGTTCGGCTATGCGTCGGGGCTCGAGCACGATCTTGCGCCGTACCTGGCAAAGGGCGAGGCAACGCCGCGCCTGGCCGCATTCGTCGCCAGCATCGACCGCACGCCGCGCGCGACGCTCGATTTTCTTGTGGATCTGAACCAGCGCCTGCAGCAGGACATCCGGTACCTGATCCGCATGGAGCCTGGCGTGCAAACGCCAGAAACCACGCTGGAAAACGCCTCGGGCTCATGCCGCGACACGGGCTGGCTGCTGGTGCAGGTCCTGCGCCACCTGGGCCTGGCGGCGCGCTTCGTGTCCGGGTACCTGCTGCAACTGACGCCCGATGTGAAGGCGGTCGATGGCCCGGTCGGCGCGGAAGCGGACTTCACCGACCTGCACGCGTGGTGCGAGGTCTATCTGCCCGGCGCGGGCTGGATCGGGCTCGATCCCACATCGGGACTGCTGGCCGGCGAGGGGCATATCCCGCTGGCATGCACGCCGGAGCCGAGCAGCGCCGCACCGGTGAGCGGCGCGGTGGACGACTGCGAGGTGCAGTTCGAGCATCGCATGTCGATCACGCGCATCTATGAATCGCCGCGCGTGACCAAGCCCTATACCGAAGCGCAATGGACCGCGATCGATGCGGCAGGCATGGCGGTGGACCGGCAGCTTGAACAGATGGACGTGCGCCTGACGATGGGCGGCGAGCCAACCTTCGTTTCCGCGCGTGACCGCGATGGCGCCGAATGGAATACCGATGCGCTCGGGCCGACCAAGCGCGGCCTGGCCACCGAACTGGTGCAGAAGCTGCGCGCGCGCTATGGCGCCGGCGGATTCCTGCACTTCGGGCAGGGCAAGTGGTATCCGGGCGAACAGTTGCCGCGCTGGGCGCTGTCAATCTGCTGGCGTGCCGATGGCGAGCCTTGCTGGCAGGACGCGACGCTGTTCGCGGACGAGCGCCGTCCCGATCGCTACACGTCGGCCGATGCACAGCGCTTCATGGAGGCGCTGAGCCGGCGGCTCAACCTCGACACCGCGTGCATCCAGCCGGCCTACGAGGACGTCTGGTACTACCTGTGGCGCGAGCGGCGGCTGCCAGTGAACGTCGACCCGCATGACGCGAAGCTCGACGACGAACTGGAACGCGTGCGCCTGCGTCGCATCTTCGACGCCGGGCTGTCCAGCGTGACCGGCTACGTGCTGCCGCTGGCGCGTGACGAATCGGCACAGTGGATCAGTGGCCAATGGTTCCTGCGCGACGACCGCCTGTACCTGTTGCCCGGTGATTCGCCGATGGGCTACCGGCTGCCGCTCGAATCGCTGCCGTGGGTCTCGAAGGCCGACTACCCGTGGCAGTTCGAGCAGGACCCGTTCGCACCACGTGCTCCGCTGCCCGAGACACCGCCATTGCGCACGCAGCCGTCAGCAGCGGCGTTCAGCCCGGCCGCGATGGCGACGCTGCGGGCAGAGGCGCGCGGCAACGGGCGGGCAGGTGCGTCATCGAAAGCAAGCCTGGGGGCAACTGTGGGAGCGATGCCCGCGCGTGGCGAATCGGAAAAGGACGCGGTGCGCACCGCGCTGTGCGTCGAGGTGCGTCACCCAAGCCGTGTCGCCGGCCCGGCCGTCGAATGGCAGTCGATGGAAGACCGGCGCGGCATTCTCTATGTCTTCATGCCGCCGCTGACGGTGCTGGAAGACTATCTCGCACTGCTCGGCGAAATTGAGGCGACGGCTGCGGAGCTTGGCGTGAGGATCGTGCTCGAAGGCTATCCGCCGCCGCGCGACGCACGGCTGAAGCTGCTGCAGGTGACGCCCGATCCGGGAGTGATCGAGGTCAACATCCACCCGGCCAGCCACTGGGCCGAACTGGTCGAACATACCGAGTTTCTCTATCTGGCCGCGCACGAAACGCATCTGTCTGCAGAGAAGTTCATGGTCGATGGCCGCCACACCGGCACCGGCGGCGGCAACCACTTCGTGCTGGGCGGCGCCACACCTGCGGACAGTCCGTTCCTGCGCCGGCCCGACTTGCTGGCCAGCCTGATCGCCTACTGGCACAACCATCCGTCGCTGTCGTACCTGTTCTCGGGGCTGTTCATCGGCCCCACCAGCCAGGCGCCGCGCGTGGACGAGGCGCGTAACGACCAGGTCTATGAGCTGGAGATCGCGTTCGACGAACTGCGCCGCCAACTCGTCATGCGTGAAGGCAAGCCGAACGCCTATGTGCCGCCGTGGCTGATCGACCGCGTGCTGCGCAACCTGCTGGTCGATGTCACCGGCAACACGCACCGTTCCGAGTTCTGCATCGACAAGCTTTACTCGCCGGACGGTCCGGCGGGCCGGCTTGGCCTGCTGGAGTTGCGCGCGTTCGAGATGCCGCCGCACGCACGCATGAGTCTGGTGCAGCAGTTGCTGCTGCGTGCGCTGGTGGCACGCTTCTGGCGCACGCCGTACACGGCGAAGCTCACGCGCTGGGGCACCGCGCTGCATGATCGCTTCATGCTCGGCACGTTCGTGCAGATGGATTTCGACGACGTGCTGACGGAAATGCGCATGGCCGGCTTCGTGTTCGAATCGTCATGGTTCGCGCCGCACTTCGAATTCCGCTTCCCGCGCGTCGGCGAGATCGACGTGGCCGGCCTGTCGCTGACGCTGCGCACGGCGCTGGAACCGTGGCACGTGATGGGCGAGGAAGGCGCGGCAGGCACCACGGTGCGCTACGTCGATTCGTCGGTCGAACGGATCGAGGTGTGCGTGCTGGGGCTCAACGACAACCGCCATGTGATCACCGTCAACGGTCAGGCGCTGCCGCTGCAGCCCACCGGGCGTGCCGGCGAGTTCGTGGCTGGTGTGCGGTATCGGGCATGGGCACCGCCGTCGTCGTTGCATCCGACCATTCCATCTCACGCGCCGCTGACGTTCGACGTGGTGGATGCATGGATGGATCGCAGCGTTGGCGGCTGCCAGTATCATGTGTCGCATCCGGGCGGCCGCAGTTACCAGACATTCCCGGTCAACGCGTACGAAGCGGAAAGCCGGCGTCTGGCGCGCTTCTTCACGATCGGCCATACGCCGGGCCGATCGGTGGCACCGCCGGTGCGGCGCAGCCTCGAGTTTCCGTTCACGCTCGACCTGCGCGATACGCCCTGACCGATGTACCAAGGAGATCGTAGCCCTTGCCTTCGCAGTCGTCGCTGCCCCTTGAAGGTCCCGATGCGCCAGCCATGACGGCCGGCCGTCTGGCGCTGCCCGTGCCGGACGGCCACCTCGACGAGCTTCGCCTGCCCGATGGCACGCTGCGCGAACCGTGGGCCCGCTTCTTTTCCATACTCGGCGATCTGCATCCCGGCACGCTGAATGGCCATGCGGCCGCCGTCGCACGGCAGATTCGCGATAACGGCGTCACGTACAACATCTATGCCGATCAGGGCGGTGGCGCGCGCGCCTGGCAGCTCGAAGTGTTTCCGTTCCTGGTGTCGGAGGAAGACTGGGCCGTCATCGAGGCCGGCGTGGCGCAGCGCGCGACGCTGGCCAACGCGATCATGGCCGACATCTACGGCCCGCAGACGCTGCTCACGCGCGGTTTGCTGCCGCCCGGGCTGGTCTACGGGCACCCGGGCTACATGCGGCCACTCAAGGGGTATCAGCCGCCGGGCGGCAGCTTCCTGCAGACGATGGCGGTGGATCTGGTGCATACGGAGAACGGCTGGACCGTGATTGCGCATCGCACGGAAACGCCATCGGGCATGGGCTATGCGCTGGAGAACCGCCTGATCATCTCGGGCCAGTTCGCCGAGGCGTTCCGCGAAATGCGCGTGCGGCGTCTGCCGCAGGCATTCGCACAACTGATCTCCACGCTGGCGCTTGTGCCGCTGGCTGGCGACGCCGGCGGCGACCGGTCCGCGCAGACGGCGGGGCGGCAGATCGTGCTGCTGTCGCCGGGGCCGTTCAACGAGACCTACTTCGAACACACGTTCCTCGCGCGCTACCTCGGCATCACGCTGGTCGAAGGTAAGGACCTGACCGTGCGCAACGACGTGGTGTACCTGAAGACGTTTGGCGGGCTGGAGCGCGTGGACGTGATCCTGCGCCGCCTTGACGATGTGTTCTGCGATCCGCTGGAACTGCGTAGCGATTCGAGCATCGGCGTGCCGGGCCTGCTGGAGGCGATGCGCGCCGGCAACGTGATGGTGTCGAACGTGCCGGGCTCGGGCTTCCTGGAATCTCCGGCGATCCACGGCTTCCTGCCCGGCGTGGCGCGGGAGCTGCTGTGCGAGACGCTGATCCTGCCTGCGGTGTCGAGCTGGTGGTGCGGTGAGGACGCGGCGCAGCAGGAGGCAATGGGCCTGCTCGACGAAGCGTTCGTGATGCCCACCTATCCGCGCGTGCCGGGTGACGCGCCGCTGGGCATGGAGCAGGGGTTGCAGACGCTGGCCGACTGGCATGAACGGATTCAGGCATCGCCTGACCGCTACACGCTGCAGGCGCCGCTGCCGCTTTCGCATATGCCGTGCTGGGAGCCGGACGGGGACGGCGACAACAATAGCGGCGGCCGCATCGGTTCACGCGCGGCAATGCTGCGCGTCTACGCGATTGCCGATGGCAATGGCGGCTGGCAGGTCATGCCGGGCGGGTTCACGCGGCTGGCGCCGCCGCACCTGGAAGCCGTGTCGATGCAGCTTGGCGGGACCAGTGCCGATACCTGGGTGCTGTCGAGCCAGCCCACGCACGCGGCGCCGCTGACGACAGTGCGGACAGGACTGGCGGGAATGGGGGCGGCGGCCGCGACCGCGACGCGTGCGTTGGCCGTGTCAAGCCGCGCCGCCGAGAACCTGTTCTGGGCAGGCCGTTACGCCGAGCGCGGGGAGAACGTGGTGCGCCTGTGCCGACAGATTCTCGGCTCGATCGAATCGAACGACGAAACCGACGACGGCACGCTGAACATGATCGGCCAGCTTGCGCAGTGGTTCGGACTGGTGCCGACGCAGACGCCGTCGCCGCAGGCATCGTTGCGCGTGTTCGAACGCAGCCTGGTGTCCGCACTGGCCGATCCACATGCCATGTCAGGGCTCGGGCCGACGCTGGCCAGCCATGCGCGTGCGGCCAACGAGATCCGCAACCGGCTGTCGAACGATCACTGGCGCACGATCCTGGCCGCACGCAACGATTTTCATGACGCAATGCAAGCCGCCGCGTGCCCGGGCGGCGCACCGGGAGAGGGCTCCTACGACCGCTCGAAGGTGCTGGGCGCGCTCGAACATCTGTCGATGCAGCTGGGTGCGATCAGCGGTGCACAGGGCGATCGCATGGCGCGTGACGAAGCGTGGCGGCTGGTGTTCATCGGTCGCCACATCGAGCGGCTCGGTACGCTGGCGCTGTTCCTGGAAGTCGCCGGGCGCAGCGGCGCACTGCATTCGCGTAGCGGATTCGACCTGCTGCTGCATCTGTTCGACAGCACGCTGTCGTTCCGCTCGCTGTTCCCGGGCCGCACCGATGTGCAGGCTCTGGTCGATCTGCTGATACTGGAGCCGACCAATCCGCGTGGCGTCTACGGCGTGCTCGATCGCCTGCGCGAAAAGCTCGCGCTACTACCGACCGGCGCCACGGGCCAGGCCCGCGTGCCGCTGGCGGAAATGCTGCCGCCGGGCAGTGCGCTGCCGTCGCGCATGCTGCTATGCGAGCGCAATCGGCAGGGTCGCTACGGCACGCTCGAAGCGATGTGCGATCAGCTTGGCGCACGCATGGCAAAGCTGTCCGAAGAGATCGGCGGACGCTACTTCAGCCATGCGGGCGTGGCCATCGAAACCGAACTGCCTTGAATGACGTGGATGACGTGGATGACGTGACTGCCATGAGCGATATCGCCCCGCCCGGGATACCCGCCACGCTGAGCGTGCATCACGTGACGACCTACCACTATGCGTGGCCGGTGGAACACGCGCAGCAGCGCGCGGTGGTCACGCCGCCCTCGTACCCATGGCAGACCGTCAGCACGTACGCGACAGAGGTGGACCCCGCACCGTCCCACCAGCACGTGCGTGCTGACGCATTCGGCAACAACGTTCTGCATTTCATGCTCGACGTGCCGCACGATACGATGCGGCTGACCACGACCAGCACCGTCACACTGGCGCCGCGCTGGCAGTCGCTCGACATCGAACGCAGCCCGCGCTGGGAGGAAGCCGCGCAACGGCTGCGCTTTCGCGTTGGCGAACCCTTCCACCCGGAGACCGAGTTCGTCTACGCATCGCCCAACGTGGCGCTTCATGCCAGCCTGCGCGACTACGCACTGCAAAGCTTCACCCCCGGCGTCACGGTCGCGGCCGGCGCGATCGACCTGATGCATCGCATCCACGCCGACTTCGAGTATCACGGCGAGACAACCGAGGTGCATACGCCCGCGCTGGACGCATTCGCGCTGCGCAGCGGCGTTTGTCAGGACTTCGCGCAGGTGATGATTGGCTGCCTGCGCTCGATTGGGCTGGCCGCACGCTATGTCAGCGGCTACCTGTGCACCGACCCGCCACCGGGCGAGCCGCGGCTGCTTGGCGCCGATGCATCGCATGCGTGGGCAGGGGTGTGGTGCCCCGAGAACGGCTGGATCGATCTCGACCCCACCAACGCGATGCTGGCCGACACGCGCCACGTCACGCTGGCCATCGCACGCGACTACAGCGACGTGCCGCTGCTGCACGGCGTGATCGTGGGCGGGGGCGAGCATACGGTGGAGGTGGAGGTCAGCGTGGTGCCGGTGGCGTCGGCATAGCGAGCGCTCGGCCCTCTCCCCCGACCCCTCTCCCGCAGGCGGGAGAGGGGAGAACACCCGGGGGCTTTCAAACGCTGTTGGTTTGCTCCCCTCTCCCGCGCGCGGGAGAGGGGCTGGGGGAGAGGGCAAGCGCAAAAAAAGCCGGCCACGCATCAAGCGTAGCCGGCTTCTTCACATCCGGAACACCGATATCAGCCGAGCTTCTTCTTCAGCAGCTCGTTGACCTGTGCCGGGTTGGCCTTGCCCTTGGTGGCCTTCATCGCCTGGCCGACCAGTGCGTTGAATGCCTTCTCCTTGCCGGCGCGGAATTCCTCGACCGACTTGGCGTTGGCGGCCAGCACGTCGTCGATGATTTTCTCGAGTTCGCCCGTGTCGGACATCTGCTTCAGGCCCTTGGCCGCGATGATCGCGTCGGCGTCGCCGGCGGACTCGCCGGCCCACATCGCAGGGAACACGTCCTTCTTGGCGGTGTTGTTCGACACCGTGCCGTCGGCGATGCGTGCCAGCAGTTTGGCCAGTTGCGCGGGGCGCACGGGCGCTTCGTCGATCGAGATGCCTTCGCGGTTCAGTTGCGAGGCGATCTCGCCCATCACCCAGTTCGCGGCCGGCTTGGCGTTAGCGGTGCCGACTTCTGCCACCACGGCATCGAAGTAGGCAGCCAGCGATTTCGTCGCGGTGAGCGTGCTCGCGTCGTAGGCCGACAAGCCGTACTGCGACACGAAGCGCGCCTGCATCGTGGCCGGCAACTCGGGCAGTTCGCTCTTCACGCGATCGATCCACGCGGCGTCGATCTCCAGCGGCATCAGGTCCGGATCGGGGAAGTAGCGATAGTCGTGCGCGTCTTCCTTGGTGCGCATCGCACGCGTCTCGCCGGTGTCGGGGTCGAACAGCACCGTGGCCTGTACGATCTCGCGGCCGTCCTCGATCTCGGCGATCTGCCACTGCACTTCGTACTCGATGGCCTGCTGCAGGAAGCGGAACGAGTTCAGGTTCTTGATCTCGCGGCGCGTGCCGAACTTCTCCTGGCCCACCGGGCGGACCGAGACGTTGGCGTCGCAGCGGAAGCTGCCTTCCTGCATGTTGCCGTCGCAGATGCCCAGCCACATCACCAGCGAGTGCAGCGCCTTGGCATAGGCCACGGCTTCAGCCGCGCTGCGCATGTCCGGCTCGGTCACGATTTCCAGCAGCGGCGTGCCGGCGCGGTTCAGGTCGATGCCGGTCATGCCCGCGAAGTCCTCGTGCAGCGACTTGCCGGCGTCTTCCTCCAGGTGCGCGCGCGTCAGGTTGACGGTCTTCTCGTACACGCCCTGCTTGCCTTCCACCTGGACCGTGATCTGGCCGCCCTGCACCACCGGGATCTCGTACTGGCTGATCTGGTAGCCCTTCGGCAGGTCAGGGTAGAAGTAATTCTTGCGCGCGAAGATGCTGCGCGGCGCGATCTTCGCGTCGATGGCCAGGCCAAACTGGATCGCGCGCTCCACGGCGCCGCGGTTCAGCACGGGCAGCACACCCGGCAGCGCCAGGTCCACGGGCGAAGCCTGCGTGTTGGGTTCGGCCCCGAACGCGGTGGAGGTGCCGGAGAAAATCTTGGAGGCCGTGGAGAGCTGTGCATGCGTCTCCAGGCCGATCACCACTTCCCATTGCATGGCGGTATTCCTGGTTTGAGTCTTTCTGTATCTATGTTCGGTGCTCGTCGATCCGGGGGCCGCTGGTTCAGGGGTCCGGGCTCGCGAGCCATGAATCGAGTTGTGTCAGGGCGGCCACGCGGGCAACGGCATCGCCGCCCACCGTGACGCCGCCCGTGCGCCGTGTCGCGGCGGCATCGCGCCGCATATGCAGTTCGCTCGTGCCATCGAAGCCGTGGTACGCGCCCGGATAGATCTCCAGCCGGAAGCGCGCATTCGGCTGGCGGGCCTGTACCGCGTTCTGCAGCATCGCGCAGCGCGTGGCGGGCGTCCAGTCGTCGGCGCCGCCAATCAGCAGCAACAGCGGCGAGCGCAGCTTGAAGTCATGCTGCCGCACCGCGCGCTTGCAGCCCGGGTAGAACGCTACCGCGCGGTCCACCGTGGGCGTGCCGCCGGGCCAGGGGCGGCTTGCGTCGATTGTCGCCAGCACGGCCTGTGCGCCGTTGGACCAGCCCAGCAGCACGATACGGCGCGTGTCGATGCCGGGCTGCCTGGCTACCCAGCGCAGCGCGGCCAGTGCATCGGCGCGGCGTGTCCTGTCGTCGATCGCCCGGGTGTCCAGGGCCTCGTTACAGGTGCCCTGGGCCCTGCCGCGCGGGCTGTAGCTATCCGGCATCAGCACCGCGTAGCCGCGTTCGGCAAGCCAGTGCGCGTATTCGCGATAGCGGTTCTGCAGCGCGCCAGCCGGATCGATGACTGCCTCGATCGTGCCGGCGCGTTTGGTGGCCACGCGCGTGTCGATCAGGCCGTTGCAGCCGTGCAGCGCGACCACCACCGGCAGCGGCTGCGAACGCGTGGCGCCAGCTTCGCGCGGCGTGAACCAGTACCCCGTCAGATCCGGTGTGCCGGCATCGTCGGGGATGCGCACGCGCTGCGCAACCGGCTCCGCCGTGGCTGCGGGTGCCGTCGGGGCCAACGGGGCCGACTGGACCGACTGGGCCGACGATAAGCCGCCAGCCACGCTGCCGACAGCCGCCGACGCGGACGCCGGCGAGACTGGCGACACTGGTGACGCGGCGGGATGCGCCGGTGCGGCCCGCAAAAACAGCGTCATGCCGATTGCCACCGCCGCCACGCCCGCACGCAGCCAGCGGCCCGCCGTGGTCGGAACCATCGGCGTGGCTGCTGGCGTGGTGGGGTGCGGGTGGCGTGCCATGATCGCTGTATGGGCGATAACGCTCAGCGCGTCTGGGCGCAGCCGCCCGTGCCTGGTTCGAACATCACGGGCCACGCCTGCTCATAGATGCCCGGCGTGCAGTGCGCCTGGCAGTTGGCATGGGCCAGCGTGACGCGGCGTGGATCCTGCCAGACCATCAGCTCGCACGCGCTGCCGTCGTTGGCGCGCAGTTCGATCTGCGGCGTTTTGCGGACCTGGTGGAAATCGGCCAGGTTGAAGCTGCACGACCCGCGCCGGCCCACCCAGAGCTTCCACTGGAGTTGCTGCACGGTGTTGGTGGACACGCGCAATTGCGCGTCCTCGCGGAAACCGTCTTCCTCGGTCCGGCGGCAGTCACCGACGATGTCGATATCGCGCGCGGCAATCGGCGTCGGGTGCCCGCCAAACGGCGTCGGAATCGGAATGCAGCCGGCCAGCGTCGCCGCCAGGGCCAGGGCCGCGGCGAGACGTGCGTTGACGAAGGGCAGGGGGCGCGCTTGCATGACGTGCTCAGGCGGGGCGGCGCAGATGCCAGTCGGTGGCCTGCTGGAACGCATGGGCCACCTGCAGCAGGCGCGCTTCGTCAAAGTAGTTGCCGATGATCTGCATGCCCACGGGCATGTTGCCTTCGCCAAAGCCGGCCGGCACGCTCATGCCGGGCAGGCCGGCCAGGCTGGTCGACAGCGTGAAGATGTCGGCCAGGTACATCTGCACCGGGTCTGCGGTCTTCTCGCCAAGCTTCCAGGCCACGCTCGGGGCCACCGGGCCCATGATCACGTCGCACTGGCCGAACGCGCGCTGGAAGTCGTCGGCGATGATGCGGCGGATCTTCTGCGCCTGCAGATAGTACGCATCGTAGTAACCGTGCGACAGCACGTACGTGCCCACCATGATGCGGCGCTTGACCTCGCGGCCAAAGCCTTCGGCGCGGCTTTTCTTGTACATGTCGAGCAGGTCGCGGTATTCGGCGGCGCGATGGCCGTAGCGCACACCATCGAAGCGCGACAGGTTCGACGACGCCTCGGCTGGCGCGATCACGTAGTAGACGGGGATCGACAGTTCGGTCTTCGGCAGCGTCACGTCGACGAGCGTGGCGCCCAGCTTTTCATACTCGGCCAGCGCGGCGCGCACGGCCTGCTCGACGTCCGCCGACAGCCCCTTGCCGAAGTATTCGCGCGGCAGGCCGATGCGCAGGCCTGCCAGCGGCTGGCTGGCGCTGGCGCCGGCGCGCGGCTGGCCCAGCAGGCGCGTGAAATCCTCGGTGACGCCGCCCAGTTCCGGGGTCAGGCTGGTCGAGTCCTTCGGGTCGAAGCCCACCATCGCATTGAGCAGCATCGCGCAGTCCTCGGCCGAATGGGCCATCGGGCCACCCTGGTCCAGCGACGACGCAAACGCGATCATGCCGAACCGCGACACGCGGCCATAGGTCGGCTTGATGCCGGTGATGCCCGAGAACGAGGCCGGCTGGCGGATCGATCCGCCCGTATCGGTGCCGGTGGCGGCGGGCGCCAGGCCGGCGGCCACGGCGGCGGCGGAACCGCCCGACGAGCCACCCGGCACCCGGCTGGTGTCCCACGGGTTGCGCACGGCGCCGAAGAACGAGTTCTCGTTCGACGAACCCATCGCGAATTCGTCCATGTTGGTCTTGCCCAGCGTGACCATGCCGGCGGCGGCCAGGCGTTCGACCACGGTGGCGTCGAACGGGCTCTGGTAGCCGTCCAGCATCTTCGAGCCGGCGGTGGACTTCCAGCCGCGCGTCACGAAGACGTCCTTGTGGGCGATGGGCACGCCGGTCAGCGGCGTGACCTGGCCCTGGGCGCGGCGCTCGTCGGCGGCGCGGGCCTGGGCCAGCGTCAGTTCGGGATTGACATCCACGAACGCATTGAGGGATTTACTGGCCTCGATGCGGGACAGGTACTCGCGCGCGAGTTCCTCGGCGGAAACGGTGCGCGCTGCCAGGGCATCGGCGATCTGGCGCAGGGAAGTCACGGAATCAGCGGAAAAGGGCATGTCGGTGATGGCGTCTGGGGTGGTGGGCAACGTGGTATCGGGACCGCGTTGTCACTCGATGACCTTCGGCACCAGGTAGAGGCCGTTCTCGGTGGCCGGCGCGGGGCGCTGGTAGTCGGCGCGGCGGTCGGACTCCGTGACGGCGTCGTCGCGCAGCCGCTGGGCGATCTCGCGCACGGCGGACAGCGGGTGGGCCAGCGGCTCGATGCCGGTGGTGTCTACCGCCTGCATCTGCTCCACGAGCGAGAAGAAATTGTTCAGTTGCACAAGCGTCTGCTCGGCCTCGGCATCGCTGGTTTCGATGCGGGCCAGATGGGCGATGCGCTTGACGTCGGAGAGTTCGAGAGCCATGGCGTGATGCGGCGTGTGCGCCGGGTTCGGTCCGGTAGGGCCGGAAGTGTTGAGGCCGGGTGTCGGGAAGGCGGCCGCCGGAGTGCCGGAAGGGCGCCTCGGGCGGCACGGCGGCGCGGTGGCCAGGGGGTGCCGGACAGGTGCGCCCGGGGGGCGCCCCAGGATCGTCGAAGTTACAGTTTTTCCGGGGCCAAACGCCCCGAAACAGCGGGAATTATAAGGTATCATTACGCGTTGCAGATTTCCCGCAACGCTCTGTTCACTTCGGGGCGGAAGGGGCTCTCGGGCGGTGATGCCGTCGGCACTGTCGGCGCGGTCTTCGCGGGCCTCCGGAAGGTCCGGCGGGTTCCGGGCGGCCGATGCCGGGGCTGCGGGCGTCGCGGGCTTGCAACAGTTGTGGGGCAAACTCGCGGTCGGCGCAAATCGGCGCAAACCATCCCCGCAAGGCTGCCGCCGGTCGATGCCACGCAAACGCCAAGTGCACATTGGACACGTGGCGGCGCAGTGGCGGGGCAGCGATCAGCGGGCAGTTTTCATTGCATTTTCAGTCGTAACAATCAGGTTCCTCCGATTAGGCTACTGCCACACGTCAGGCGAATTTGCCTGTCCGGCGCATCAGGCGGCGAACTTTCGCGCAGAGTCTAATCAAAGGTTCCCGTAAGGGGCGCTAACAAAGCGAAGCCAGGCGGTTCTGGCCGGGCGCGGCCGCAGGCCGCGCAGTGACGCCAGAATCGTTTTGTTAGCGCCTCTAGGTCCGGTGTGCAGGTCACGCCGGTTGCGGATGCCGCTGGCTGCCGGATTGGCGTGTCGGGGGCATCGGGGCGCGCTGGCATGACCGGCGCGGGCCGCTCGCACCGGGGACCATGAACCATCACCCGTGAAAACGTATTCGTGGCCGGGCCGCACGCGGCGCCGGCCGCTTCGCATACTCGCGAACCAACAGAAGACAGGATTCCTGATGTTCGGATTTCTCCGCAGCTATTTCTCCAACGACCTGGCCATCGACCTGGGCACCGCCAACACCCTGATCTACATGCGCGACAAGGGCATCGTCCTGGACGAGCCGTCGGTCGTGGCCATCCGTCAGGAAGGCGGCCCCAACGCCAAGAAGACGATCACCGCTGTAGGCAAGGAAGCCAAGCAGATGCTGGGCAAGGTGCCGGGCAACATCGAGGCCATCCGCCCGATGAAGGACGGCGTGATTGCCGACTTCACCGTGACCGAGCAGATGCTCAAGCAGTTCATCAAGATGGTGCACGACACCAAGCTGCTGCGTCCGAGCCCGCGCATCATCATCTGCGTGCCGTGCGGTTCCACCCAGGTGGAACGCCGCGCCATCCGTGAATCGGCGCTGGGCGCCGGCGCCAGCCAGGTGTACCTGATCGAGGAGCCGATGTCGGCCGCGATCGGCGCGGGCCTGCCCGTGTCGGAGCCGTCGGGCTCGATGGTCGTGGATATCGGCGGCGGTACCACCGAGGTGGGCATCATCTCGCTGGGCGGCATGGTCTACAAGGGTTCGGTGCGCGTGGGCGGCGACAAGTTCGACGAAGCCATCGTCAACTACATCCGCCGCAACTACGGCATGCTGATCGGCGAACAGACCGCCGAAGCGATCAAGAAGGAAATCGGCTCGGCCTTCCCGGGCTCCGAAGTCCGCGAAATGGAAGTCAAGGGCCGCAACCTGTCCGAAGGCATTCCGCGTGCGTTCACGGTGTCGTCGAACGAAATCCTCGAAGCGCTGACCGATCCGCTGAACCAGATCGTGTCCGCCGTGAAGATCGCGCTGGAACAGACCCCGCCGGAACTGGGCGCCGACATCGCCGAGCGCGGCATGATGCTGACCGGCGGCGGCGCGCTGCTGCGCGACCTGGACCGTCTGCTGGCCGAGGAAACCGGCCTGCCGGTGCTGGTGGCCGAAGATCCGCTGACCTGCGTGGTGCGCGGCTCGGGCATGGCGCTGGAGCGCATGGACAAGCTCGGCAGCATCTTCTCGTACGAGTAAGACGGCCGGACACGGCAACGTGGTGATCCGCGTCGCCGTGTTCTCCCATATCTTGAACGTCTTCCCCGCCAGCCCGGCCAGCCACGTCCCGCAAGGGGCGGGCTGGCACGCTGGCGGATTGGTATCGCCTGCGCACGGTTAAATGGATTACTCTCCACCGCCGCTCTTCAAGCAAGGCACATCTGCCGTCGCGCGCCTGATCTTCTTCGTGACGGTCGCTCTGGTGCTGCTGTTCGTCGATGCCCGTTACGACGCGATGCGCATCGTGCGCCAGGTGGCGGCCACCGTATTGATGCCGGTGGAGCGTCTGGTGCTGGTGCCGCGCGACGCGATCCGCGGTGTCTTCGATTACGCCCAGTCCTCGGTGGCCCTGGCCACCGAAAACCGCGAACTGCGGCGCGCCTCCCTCGAGCAGGCCAATGCCTCGGTGCGCCAGGCCCAGCTCGAAGCCGAAAACAACCAGCTCCGCAAGCTGCTGAGCCTGACGCAGCAGTCGGCCACGCCGGTGACGGCGGCCGAGATTCTCTATGACGCGCGCGACCCGTACAGCCAGCGCATCGTGATTGACCGTGGCAGTACGCAGGGCCTGCGTGCCGGCTACCCGGTGATCGACGAACGCGGCGTGATCGGGCAGGTCACGCGCGTGTCGCCGTTCCAGGCCGAAGTCACGCTGCTGACCGACAAGGACCAGGCCATCCCGGTCCAGGTGGTACGCAACGGCCTGCGCAGCGTGGCGTTCGGGGGCTCGCGCGCCGGGCAGCTCGACCTGCGCTTCATGGCCGCGTCCGCTGACCTGCAGCAGGGCGACCTGCTGGTGACGTCGGGGCTCGATGGCACTTATCCACCGGGCCTGCCCGTGGCGAAGATCGTGCAGATCGAACGCAAGGCCGACACCGCTTTCTCGCGCGTCTATTGCGAACCGGTGGCCGGCGTGCGCTCGCACCGCCAGGTGCTGGTGGTGCGTTACGAATCCGGCATCGGCCCGCGTCCGCAGGACGACACCGCGCCGCAGAAGGCGGAGAAGGGCTCCCGATCGGCCGCCGCACGCGCGGCTGCCGACAAGGCGGAGAAGGCCGAGAAGGCCGAGAAGGCTGAAAAGGCCGACAAGCCCGCAGACAACGCCACGGCGAGTCCGGCGCAGACACCCACGGAGCCCGCACGGTGACGACATCCCAATACCTGCTGCGCCCGGTCAATCCCGCGTTTATCGCGCTGACCTTCGTGCTGGCGTTCCTGGTCAACCTGATGCCCTGGGGCGAGACGCTCTGGATTCCGGACGTGGTGGCGCTGGTGCTGGTGTTCTGGAACATCCACCAGCCGCGCAAGGTCGGCATGGGCGTGGCATTCCTGCTGGGCCTGCTGATGGACGTGCACGATGCGCGGCTGCTCGGCGAGCACGCACTGGCCTACACGCTGCTGGCCTACTTCGCGATCACGATCCACCGCCGTGTGCTGTGGTTCTCGGTCTATACGCAGGCGCTGCACGTGCTGCCGCTGCTGTTCATCGCGCACGCGGTGCCGGTGGCGATCCGCCTGGCCATGGGCGCGCCGCTGCCAGGCTGGCAGTTGCTGCTGGCCCCGGTGATCGAAGCGGTGCTGTGGCCGATGGCCACCAGCCTGCTGCTGGCGCCGCAACGCCGATCGAACGACGTCGACGAGACGCGTCCGATCTAGTCCCAATCCCTGACGCGCTCACCACGCCGCCCGCAGTACCACCATGACCGAAATCCGCAACGTCGAACTGGAAATCGGCCGCTTCCGCATCCGCGTGGCGGCCGCCGCCCTGTTCACGGTCATCTGCTTCGGCCTGCTGCTTTCCCGCTTCCTGTGGCTGCAGTGGTACAAGCACGACCAGTACTCGGCCAAGGCCGAGGACAACCGCATCTCCGTGGCGCCGATCGAGCCGAACCGCGGCATCATCATGGACCGCAACGGGGTGGTGCTGGCGCGCAACTATTCCGCGTACACGCTGGAAATCACGCCGTCGAAGCTGACCGACACGCTGGACAACACGATCGAGGAACTCGCGAAGCTCGTCGATATCCAGCCGCGCGACCGCCGCCGCTTCAAGCGGCTGATGGAAGAGTCGCGCAGCTTTGAAAGCCTGCCGATCCGCAGCCAGCTCACCGACGAGGAAGTGGCCAAGTTCTCGGCGCAGCGCTTCCGCTTTCCGGGCGTCGATGTGCGCGCGCGCCTGTTCCGCCAGTACCCGCTGGGCGAGTCGGCCAGCCACGTGATCGGCTACCTGGGGCGCATTTCGCAGCGCGACCAGGAGCGGATCGATGAGATGGACGAGGCCAACGATGCCGATGCGTCCAAGTACGATCCGCGCAAGGACGCCGACAACTACAAGGGCACCAACTACATCGGCAAGATCGGCCTGGAGCAGAGCTACGAAACCGAACTGCACGGCCTGACCGGCTTCGAGGAAGTCGAGGTCAGCGCGGGTGGTCGGCCAATCCGTACGCTCTCGACGTCGCCGGCCACGCCTGGCAACAACCTGATCCTGTCGCTCGACATCCGCCTGCAGCAGCTTGCCGAACAGCTATTCGGCGACCGCCGTGGCGCACTGGTGGCGATCGAGCCCGAAACCGGCGATATCCTGGCCTTCGTCTCGAAGCCGACCTTCGACCCGAACCTGTTTGTCGAAGGCATCGACTCCAAGACCTGGGACGAACTGAACAGCTCCCTGGACAAGCCGCTGCTGAACCGCCCGCTGCGCGGCACGTACCCGCCCGGCTCGACCTACAAGCCGTTCATGGCGCTGGCCGCGCTGACCACCGGCAAGCGCACCGCCGCGTGGGGCATGCACGACCCGGGCTCGTTCACGCTGGGCAACCACACGTTCCGCGACGACAAGCCAGGCGGCCACGGCTGGGTGGACATGCAGGCGTCGATCGTGCAGTCGTGCGATACCTATTACTACATGCTGGCGCGCGACATGGGCGTCAACGCGATCCACGATTTCATGAAGCCGCTCGGCTTCGGCCAGATCACCGGCATCGATATCGAGGGCGAGAGCCGTGGCATCCTGCCGTCCATGGAGTGGAAGCGAAAGGCGTACCGCAAGCCCGAGCAGCAGAAGTGGTATGACGGCGAAACCATCTCGCTTGGCATCGGGCAGGGCTACAACAGCTTCACGATCCTGCAGCTTGCCAACGCGGTGTCGATCCTGGTCAACAACGGCGTGGCGATGAAGCCTCACCTGGTCAAGGCGGTCGAGGATTCGGTCTCGCGCAAGCGGGAGTTGACCGTTCCCAAGGAGAGCTACCGCATTCCGCTCAAGCAGGCCGATATCGACGTCATCAAGCGCGCGATGGTGGCCGTGACGCACAACGGCACCGCCGCCCGTGCGTTCGCCGGCGCTGGCTATGAATCGGCGGGCAAGACCGGCACGGCACAGACGTACACGTTGGGCAAGAACGAGAAGTACAACCATCAGGCGCTGGACGAACGCAAGCGCGACCACTCGCTCTACACTGCGTTCGCGCCGGCCGACCATCCGAAGATCGCGCTGGCGCTGATCGTCGAGAACGCAGGCTTCGGCGCCGCGGTGGCCGCACCGATCGCGCGCAAGGTGATGGACTATTACCTGCTGGGCAAGTGGCCCGAGGAACTGGCCGACACGGCACCGCCCGCCGCCGAGCGCGAGCGCGCCGGAGGCAAGCCGCCCGTGGACACCCCGAGCGTGTTCACCACGGGCCTGACCGCCAACGCGGCCAGCGCCACGGTAATGCAGACGGCCCCGGCCGGTGCCGCCAGCGTGGTGGCTGCCTCGGGCGCAGTGGCTGCCTCCAGCGCCGTGGCCGCCGCCAGCGCGCCGGGCGCGAGCGCCGTGGTGGCATCGGTGCCGGCCGCACGCTCGGCATCGGATTCGATCGCCACGAAGCTTGATCCCGCAGCCATCGCACCGGCCTCCGCCGAAGTGACGCTCGATGCGCGCATGCTGCAGGCGCTTGGCCACAGCAAGCCCGGGTCGGCGCCGCCGGCTACACCGGCTCGCGCAACGCCGGCTTCGGCGCCCGCGCCGGCCAAGCCGAAGACCCAGCCGGCCAAGCACGTCAATGTGGCGGACACGGGCCCGGCCCGCAACAACGTTTCAGAGTAAGGAGACGCGCATGGACCGACGCCGCGTCGTATCGATCATCAAGGCTGCCCTGACGGGCTTTGACAAGCCGCTGGCCCTGATCGTCTTCCTGTTGTTCGCCACCGGCATCATCGCGCTGTACTCGGCGGCGATCGACATGCCGGGCCGGGTAGAGGATCAGCTTCGCAATATCCTGCTGTCGTACGTGGTGATGCTGGTGATCGCCTACATGCCGACCCAGCTACTGATGCGGATTGCCGTGCCGCTCTACACCGTGGGGGTGGCGCTGCTGGTTGCGGTGGCGATGTTCGGCCTGATCCGCAAGGGCGCGCGGCGCTGGCTAAACGTGGGCATGGTGATCCAGCCATCCGAGATCATGAAGATCGCGATGCCGCTGATGCTTGCCTGGTACTTCCAGAAGCGGGAGGGCGTGATCAAGTGGTTCGACTTCGTCGTTGCGCTGATCCTGCTCGGCATCCCGGTTGGCCTGATCGCCAAGCAGCCGGACCTGGGCACCGCACTGCTGGTGCTGGCCGCGGGCATCTACGTGATCTACTTCGCGGGCCTGACGTGGAAGATCATCCTGCCGATTCTCGGTGCGGGCGTTGTGGTGATCACGCTTATCGTTACCTACCAGAACCAGATCTGCGCGCCGGGCGTGACCTGGCCGGTCCTGCATGACTACCAGCAACACCGGATCTGCACGCTGCTCGACCCCACCACCGACCCGCTTGGCAAGGGCTTCCACACGATCCAGTCGATCATCGCGATCGGCTCGGGCGGGGTGACCGGCAAGGGCTGGCTCAAGGGCACGCAGACGCACCTCGAGTTCATCCCTGAAAAACACACCGACTTCATCTTCGCGGTGTTCTCCGAGGAGTTCGGCCTGATCGGCAACTCGGTGCTGCTGGTGCTGTACCTGCTGCTGATCTTCCGCGGCCTTTATATTGCCGCGAATGCGTCGACATTGTTCTCGCGCCTGCTGGCCGGGTCGATCACGCTGATCTTCTTCACCTACGCCTTCGTGAACATGGGCATGGTGAGCGGCATCCTGCCGGTGGTTGGCGTGCCGCTGCCGCTGATGAGCTACGGAGGCACCGCACTGGTCACGCTGGGGATGGGTATCGGCATCCTGATGAGCATCTCCCGGCAGAAGCGGTTGATCCAGACTTAGCGGGCCAAACAGGCCAAACAGGCCAAACGCGCACTTTGCTAAACTGCCACCCAAAAATTTGATTCGGTAGAAGCTCATGAACGCTCAAGACGTCGCCGCTTACCTGCAGGGCCACCCGCAGTTTTTCGAGGAACACGCCGAACTGCTGGCCACGGTGCAACTGACCAGCCCGCACAGCCACCGCGCCGTGTCGCTGCAGGAGCGCCAGATGGAAATCCTGCGCGAGAAGAACAAGGGTCTCGAACTCAAGCTGGCGGACCTTGTCCGTCATGGCCACGACAACGATCGCACGCAGCAGCGCATGCATACGTGGCAACTGCGCCTGCTGGCCGAGGCCGATTCCCACGCGCTGCCTTATGCAGTGCAGGACGGCCTGCAGCAGGTGTTCGATGTGCCCGCCGTGGCGCTGCGCCTGTGGAACGTCGGCGAGGCCTTCGCTCACATGGAAGTGGCACAGGGCGCCAGTGACGACCTGCGCCTGTTCGCCGAGGGACTGCGCGCACCGTTCTGCGGCGCGAACGCCGGTTTTGAAGCCGCGGGGCTGCTCGAGCGCGACGACATCGCGTCGCTGGCCATGGTGTCGCTGCGCGTACCGGCGAAGTCGGCCGGGGAAGCGCCCGGTGCCGCATTCGGCCTGCTGGTGCTCGGCTCGCCCGAAGCGCGCCGCTTCCACGAAGGCATGGGCACCGCCTACCTGTCCCAGATCGGTGAAGTGGCCGGTGCCGCGCTGAACCGCCTGCGCGACTGAGCGCACCTCGAATCTTCCAATGCGCACGCGCCAGCCGGCACGCACCGAGGCCGATGAGGCGCCGACTGAAAAGCCGGCCCCGGACCCGCTGGTGGTGCGCTATCTCGACTGGCTGGCCTCCAGCCGCAAGCTCGCCGAGCACACGCTGACCAGCTACTCGCACGATCTGTCCGTGCTGCAGTCGCAGGCCGTGCGCCAGGCGCCCGGCGTGGCGCTGCTGGCGCTGGAAACCCGCCATATCCGTTCGTTTGCGGCGCGCCTGCATGGCAGCGGCCTGTCGGCACGCACCATCGCCAGAACGCTTTCCGCATGGCGCGGCTTCTATCTCTGGGCCGCGCGTCATGGCCACGGTGTGCAGGCCAATCCCGTCGACGGCGTCCGTGCCCCGAAGCGCGGCAGGCCGTTGCCCAAGGCATTGTCGGTCGAGCATGCGGTGGCGCTGGTCGCCCATCGCCAGGACGACACCGCAGAAGCGCTGCGCGATCAGGCGGTTTTCGAACTGTTCTATTCCAGCGGTCTGCGGCTGTCTGAGTTGATCCAGCTCGATGTGCGCTATACGGAGGACGGTGATTACCGTTCGGCTGGCTGGCTCGACCTCGATGGCGCCGAGGTGACCGTGCTCGGCAAGGGCTCGCGCCGGCGCACGGTGCCGGTGGGCAGCAAGGCGATGGAGGCGCTGCGCGCGTGGCTCAAGGTTCGTGACATTTTGCTGCGTCCTGGCGCGCTGCCCGAGGACGCCCACGCACTGTTCCTTGGCACGCGCGGGCGGCGCCTGCCGGTCAGCACGGTGCAGCAGCGTATCAAGCGGCAGGCGCTGGCTGCAGGCGTGCCCAGCGACGTCCATCCGCACATGCTGCGCCACTCGTTTGCCACGCACATGCTGCAGTCCTCGGGCGACCTGCGAGCGGTGCAGGAAATGCTCGGGCACGCGAGCATCGCCACAACGCAGATCTACACCTCGCTCGATTTCCAGCATCTGGCCAAGGTCTACGACCAGGCCCACCCGCGTGCCGGCCGCGCCCACAAGGACAAGGCGGCTGCCGAACTGCCACCCGAAGCGCCCGAATCCCCGCCAGACGAGTCCAGCAAGGACTAGGTCCGTGGGCTCAGGTCCACTGCGAAAGGATGTTGCGGAAGCGTTCCATCTCGGGCAGCAGCCAGTGCCGGAACGCCTGGACCTTGGGCGTCTCAAGGCTGGCGTGCGTGCAGACGAAATGAAGCAGCCAGGGGCACGGGATGCTGACGTCGAACAAGCGCACCACGCGCCCGGACAGCAGGTCGTTGTAGGCCAGCGACGAACGGATCAGCGCCACGCCTTGTCCCTCGGCGGCGGCCTGCAGCAGCAGGGAGGAATCCTGCAGCATCAGGCCGCGGGTAGGCTCGGGCCAGTCCAGCCCGGCGGCTTCGAACCACGGCTTCCACGGATCGCCTTCGCCGCGCAGCAGCGGCATGCCAGCCATGTGCGCCGGCTGTTCGGGCAGGCGCCCGCCGTTGAAGCGCGGGCTGCAGACCGGGAAGAACACATCGTCGAGCAGCCGCTCCACATACAGGCCCGGATAGATGCCGCTGCCCATGCGCAGCGCGATGTCGACCTCTTCGGCCGTGAAGTCGACGAGCGAGTTCGACGACAGCAGTTCCACCTCCAGCTCCGGGTGCTGCTCGATAAAGCTGCCGATGCGCGGTGTGAGCCAGCGCGCGGCGAATGACGGCATGGTGCTGATGGTCAGGCGCTTGTCGCGATTGCCTGCCTGCAGCGCGCGCGTGGCGTCGGCAATCTGCAGTAGCGCGTCGCGCACGCGTTCGGCGTAGAGGCGGCCGTTGGTCGTCAGCATCACGCGCTTGCCGCGGCGTTCGAACAACTGCTGGCCGAGTTCTTCCTCCAGCGCGCGGATCTGATGGCTGACCGCACCGTGCGTGACGAACAGTTCGGCGGCGGCGCGCGAGAAGCTCTCGTGGCGCGCGGCGGCTTCGAACGTCCGTAGCGCCGCCAGCGCGGGGAGTCGCGGAAACTCGCGCTTCCAGCTTCGCGGCTCGTCAGGATTCCAGGCTCCGCTCCAGACCATGATGACCTCGTCTATGTGAGTTTGTCTAACAAGACACAGGAATATATATCGTTTTGATAGTGGCAGGGCAATCACTAGAATTCAGTTCACCGGATCCCTCTGGATGCATTGAATAACTGGCCCGGTCCAATTACCAAGCCAGTTTCGGGAATGCTGACCACACAGAGCCATCCGGACTCACGGAGAAGCCACCATGAAAGCCTTGCTCACAACGACCGTCTTCACGCTTGCCCCCGGCGAAGTCACCGCGCTGTCCCTGCACGCGGCTCAACGTCTGTTTGTGGAAGATGCGAATGGCGTGGACGTATGGGTAACCCGCGAGAAAGATTCCGAGGATTACTGGCTGCGCTGCGGGTCCAGCCTGCTGCTGCGGCGCGGTGACGAGATCGTGCTCAGCATCGACCCACGTGCCTCGGGCCCGGTGCGGCTGGCGCTGATTGCCGAAGCCCGCCGCCCGGCGCTGACACTGGCCGATGTACCGCATCTTGCATACCGCGCCTTGCGGCGTCTGGTTCGAGGCACGGAATGGACGCCTTCTGAAGACAAGGTCGCCGCGTCCTGAAGTCGCCCGGCCGCCACACGATCATCACCGGTAACTGGGCCGGCCTGCGTTCTGCGTAGGTCGGCCCTTTTCGTTACACTCTCGGGCATGCATCCGATTCAAGTCATCGATCAGGGCCGCCAGCCATATGAGCCCTGTTTCGACGCCATGCGGGACTTCACCGCCGCCCGCACGCCAGATACGCCCGACCAGATCTGGCTGGTCGAGCACCCGCCGGTCTACACGCTCGGCCAGGCTGGCGATCCCGCACACCTTCTGGCTCCTGACGAAGCGATCCCCGTCGTAAAGATCGACAGGGGCGGACAAATCACATATCACGGACCGGGTCAGGTTGTGGCCTATCTGCTGCTGGATTTGCGCCGTCGCCACCTGATGGTGCGCGAGCTTGTGCACGATATCGAGCAGGCGGTGCTGGACACGCTCGCGGCGTATAATCTCGCAGCCGAACGCAAGGCCGGCGCCCCAGGCATCTACCTGTCCGAAGGTACGCACCGGGGCGCGAAGATCGCCGCGCTCGGTCTCAAGATCCGCAACGGCTGCAGCTATCACGGCGTCAGCCTAAACGTGCAGATGGACCTGTCACCGTTCCTGCGCATCAACCCCTGCGGCTATGCCGGACTGGAGACAGTCGACATGGCCATCGCGGGCGCCACCTTCACGGCGGCGGACGATGCCGATGGCGCCGCGCCCCTGCCCGTCACTGCGACCCAACAACCCGAAATCGCACAACGCCTGGCGGCGGCCCTGTGCGAGGTGCTGGCCGTACGCGAAGCGCGTGCGCCGGCGCAGGGACAAGCCGCTGCCGAGGCCGCCTGAACATGGCTTGCCCGGCTACATTGACAGCCTACATTGCACGCTAACCCGCGTGCGGAGAACAGTATGAGCGACGCACCGATCGCCACGTCCAGCGAAGCCCCGCAATCCCCCGCCGACTACGATCCGACCAAGAAGCAGAAGTCGGCCGAGAAGACCGCCCGCATCCCCATCAAGATCGTGCCGGCCGAGAAGCTCAAGAAGCCGGACTGGATTCGCGTCAAGGCCGCCACGGGCAATTCCCGCTTCTACGAGATCAAGGACATCCTGCGCGCCAACAAGCTTGTGACCGTGTGCGAGGAAGCAAGCTGCCCGAACATCGGCGAATGCTTCGGCAAGGGCACGGCCACGTTCATGATCATGGGCGACAAGTGCACGCGCCGCTGCCCGTTCTGCGACGTGGGCCACGGCCGCCCGGACCCGCTCGACGTCGACGAGCCCGGCAACCTGGCGCGCACGATCGCCCAGCTCAAGCTCAACTACGTGGTGATCACCAGCGTCGACCGTGACGACCTGCGCGACGGCGGTGCCCAGCACTACGTCGATTGCATCTCGCAGACGCGCGAGCTGTCGCCGAACACGCGCATCGAAGTGCTGGTGCCGGACTTCCGTGGCCGCCTGGACAAGGCACTGGACATCCTGCAGGCATGCCCGCCCGACGTGATGAACCACAACATGGAAACCGTGCCGCGCCTGTACAAGCAGGCACGCCCCGGCGCCGACTACGCGCACTCGCTGAAACTGCTGCAGGAATTCAAGCGCCGCAATCCGAACGTGCCGACCAAGTCGGGCCTGATGGTGGGCCTGGGCGAGACCGACAAGGAAATCCTCGAAGTCATGCGCGACATGCGCGCCCACGACATCGACATGCTGACGATCGGCCAATACCTCGCGCCGTCGAACCACCACCTGCCGGTCACGCGCTACGTCCACCCGGACACCTTCAAGATGTTCGAGGAAGAGGCCTACAAGATGGGCTTCACGCATGCAGCGGTTGGCGCGATGGTGCGTAGCTCGTACCACGCGGATCAGCAGGCGCATCAGGCTGGGTTTGCTTGATGCGTTCCCCGGTCGGCCCGTTGGGCTGACCGGAGATCTGTGGCGTTGTACTGCCACAATGTGTGATGACGGAGGCCTCAGTCCTCGTCGCACTGGTTGATGGTCTTGATCGGGGCGACTCCCGGCGCGTTTTCTCTTGGAATGAGCGCAAAGTCTTTCCAATAGCGCTCCGTCACGTGCAAACGTCCCTTGGATTGGCAGTCCATATAGGCAGTCCTGGGTTTTTCTGAGCACGTCATCGTGCCGCTCAGCACACAACGTTCCCATTGGCGAATGGGGACTGCTTTCGAATAATCTCCCTCGTAGTAGATCCCTTCCACGTCCTTGGTCGCAATGGCCATGTGAGGATGGCGTTCGTCCGCTCGAATCAGACTTGTCCTGTGCATGGTGGCAATGTCCCGAAACGCTTCCATGAAGTAGAAGGCGCCCAGCGCGACAGTGAGTGCCAGGCAAACGGTGCAGGACAACATCAAGTACGACCGGCTGCTGGCCAGGCTTTGCCAATTCAACGCCATACAGGTCAGGACCAGACCCACGCAGCCAGCCAGCGCAAGCAGAAACAATGCTGGCAATGGCGTGGGGTAACGCAGATTCCAAGTGAAGCTGCTCGATGCGAGATACAGGGGCACGATCATCAGCACGGCAAACAGGCAGACCGCGATCAGTCGCCGGACGAGAACTGGAGTTTTCACTTGATCTCCCAAAACAGGATTTCCCTTGAAAGTCCCAAATCGGCATACCCCCATGACCACCGAGGTAGCGCAGAGCTGAAACCCGCCCATCGGCCGAATGTGGAAAAGACGCTTGGCAGGCTACTGACCGTCAATCTCTGGCCATTCCAAAGATCGATATGTCCACCGGTAAGCTCGCCGCCGTGGGCATCACCTTCCTGTCGCCAATAGCCAAAGAAATAAATGATGCCGGTGCGGCCTCGTACCTTCATCTCCCAATCTTCGCCTGTGATGTCCTGTGGCTTAGCTGGCATTCCACAAAACTGCCGCTGCTGCTTTAGCCATGTCGCCATCTCATAGGCACGCAGGGCGACAGGCCTCTTGGGCTCGCCGTATAAATCGCGCCCCAGAGTTTTCTTTCCCGGCATCTTTGGCACCTTCCTTTCGGAGAAGGACTCCATGGTGACCCCTGCTCCGTGCAAAGCAATGCTGACCCGAATTGCGCATTGGTTTTTGTAATTTGGGTTCTTATGGGGCTTCCCCTCTTTCGGATAACTTGCCCAAAGCTGGGCGAACGTGACTGGCTCGACATCGAGGCAAACAACGGAATCCGGCGTCCGACTCGTCTTGACCTTGAACTTGCCGGTTGCAGGGACTTTGTGGCGGGCAGCGACTGTCATCACTCGTCCTCCGCAGCAGCTTGATCGCCCCAGAGCACCGTGTAGGTGGCTTCGTGCGACGTAAAGATTCGCGGAAGCTGGCCGTCCTCCGGCACGGTGCCCTGCTGGACTGAACCGTCCGAGCCTTTGATCAGATAGCGCATGCCTGCGAGGTCGTACCCCGGCGGCGCTGACAATTGCACCTGCTCGTGGAACTGATACTGGCCGTCATTGCGGGTCTTCGCCAAACGCTCAAGAGGCTTGCCAGTTGCATCGAACCCCATGGCTGCGAGTTCCGCCGCCGTGAAGCTGTGAAATACCTCTCGCTGGGACGCGATCATGACTGGCGGTGGGTTGCACCGGCAGACGCAAATGTCATCTTCCAATGCTTGCTGCTTGCCCATCAAGTTGTTGGGATGTCGCGGGCCGACGCCGACGATTTCTCCAGTTGTCTTGCAGGCGGGGCAATAGACCTCTGCTCCCAGGAAGGCCATCTCCTTGCCCTTGATGGTGCACAGCGCAATCCCTTCCAGCGCTTGGCCGCCCGTAGCTGACTTGTCACCCTTTACCAAATTGCATCGGATCATGTGGCACCTCCTGTGCTGTAAGAGGCGCTCAATCTAGCACCGCAAAACTGCCATGCTGTCCCAAGCTCGCGAGTACTTGCCTACAGTCAAAAGGCGGCGTGGCTGTCTGATGACGGCGGCGGACGCGCCTTTTTGCGCATCGCTGCCCCCATCCCATCCCCAAATAGCCCCCAAACACCTAGGGTCAACACCGAGTGCCGAGCACGGCCAAGTTTCGATAACATGAATTTATCGATAAATCGTCGATGAAATTCGATTGAGTCGCGTCGGCTTCATCGGCGAGTTCGCACCGTGGTCCTGTGGCGCCTACACTGCTTGGGACCACGGGCTGCATTTACCTCGCGAGCTCCACCATGCCCCAATGCACCGTCCATCGTCTGGCAGAACAGGCGCTGCTCTATAGCGTCGAGCCACCGGCGTCGCTGGATGTCCAGCGCCGTATCTGGGCGATGGCCGCGCGTGCCGCCGACTGGCGCGGCGTGGTGGACGTGGTGCCGGGCATGAACAACCTCACCGTGATCTTCGACGGCACGGCCGACGTGGTTGCGCTCGAGCGCAACCTGAAGCTCGCATGGGCATCGGGCGAGACGCGCAACGCCACGGGCAAGCTGGTGGAGATTCCTGTGCGCTATGGCGGCGAGTTCGGGCCTGACCTGGCAGACGTGGCCGCCCACACGGGCCTGACACCCGAGGAGGTGGTGCGTCGGCACGTGGCCGGTGAGTACGTGGTCTATTTCCTTGGCTTCCAGCCCGGCTTTGCCTATATGGGCGGACTGGCGCCAGAGTTGGCCACGCCGCGCCGCCGCGAGCCGCGCCTTTCAGTGCCGGCCGGTGCTGTGGGTATTGGCGGCGAGCAGACTGGGATCTATCCGGCGGTGCTGCCGGGCGGATGGCAACTGATCGGGCGCACCGAAGCCCAGTTGTTCGTGGCCGATCGCGACCCGCCGTCGCTGTTCGCGCCGGGCGATACCGTGCGTTTTGTCGCCGAGGAGATCCTGCTGTGATCGAGATCATTCGTCCTGGAGCACAGGCATCGGTACAGGATCTGGGCCGCGTTGGGTTCCGCCGCTTCGGCGTGGGCCGTTCGGGCGCGGCAGATGATCTGGCGCTGCGCGTGGGCAATCGCCTGCTTGGCAATGACCTCGGTGCCGCGGCGATCGAATTCACGCTGGGCCGTGCCGCGCTGCGCTTCGACGCCGATATGCGCGTGGCGCTGACCGGCGCCGAATGCAGCGCGAACCTGGACGGCGTGCCGGTCTGGTCGTGGCATGCGTTCAACGTGCGCCGTGGCGAGACGCTCACGCTGCCGTCACCGCGCGGCGGCACGCGCACCTACCTCTGCGTGGCGGGCGGTATCGACGTGCCGCTGGTCATGAATTCCCGCAGCACCGATCTCAAGTCGGGCTATGGCGGCTTCGAGGGCCGCGTGCTGCGCGAAGGCGACCTCCTTCCCGTGGGCCGTCCCGGTATCGCCGAAGAACAGGACTGGGTTGGCGTGGCCGCGCCCGACTGGGCGCTGCCCGCGCACGATGCGGGCCACACGATCACCATCCGCATGCTGCCCGGCCCCGAGTATCCCGATTTCGAACCCGCGTCGCAGGCCGCGCTGTGGCAGTCCGAATGGACTATCACGCCGCAGAGCAACCGCATGGGCCTGCGCCTGCAGGGTCCGGTGCTGGCGCGCCGTGCGGAGCGCTCGGGCGATCTGCTGTCGCACGGCGTGGTGCCGGGTGTGATGCAGGTGCCGCCGTCCGGCCAGCCGATCGCGCTGATGAGCGATGCGCAGACCACGGGCGGCTACCCGAAGATCGGCACGGTGATTGGCGCCGATCTCTGGCGCCTTGCCCAGGTCCCGCTCGGCGCAAGCGTGCGCTTCCAGCAGGTCACGCTGGAACAGGCCACCGCGGCACAGGCCGAAGTGGACCGCTACCTGCGCCAGATCGACCAGGCGCTGCGCTGGCAGCACGACGGCATGCAGATTGCCGCGCGGCGCCGCACCAACACACGCTTTGTGGCCTGAACGAATCCACATCGCCCCATATACCTTCGGAGAACGTCCATGCATATCGATCTGAACGCCGACCTCGGCGAAGGCTGCGGCAACGACGAAGCGCTGCTCGCGCTGATCAGTTCCGCCAATATCGCCTGCGGCTGGCATGCCGGCGACGCCGCCACGATGCTGCAGACCGTGAAATGGGCCCTGGACAACAACGTAGCCATCGGCGCGCATCCGAGCTTTCCCGATCGCGAGAACTTTGGCCGTACGGAAATGCAGCGCGACCCCGAGGCCGTCTACGCCGACGTGCTGTACCAGATCGGCGCGCTGGATGCCATGGTGCGCTCGCAGGGCGGACAGCTCGCGCACGTGAAGCCGCATGGCGCGCTCTACAACATGGCCGTGCGCGACGCGCAGCTGTGCGACGCGATCATCCGCGCCGTGCGCGACTATGACTCGGATCTTGTCTTCTTCGGCCTGGCCAACAGCCGGATGATCTCGATGGCGCGCGACGTGGGCCTGCGCGTGAAAGAGGAAGTGTTCGCCGACCGCGGCTACAACCCTGACGGCACGCTGGTCAAGCGTGGCACGCCGGGGGCGCTGCACGAGGACGAGGAAGTGGCCCTGAACCAGACGCTGTCGATGGTCCGCGACAAGAAGGTGCGCGCGATCGACGGTACCTGGGTACCGATTCGCGCCGAAACCGTGTGCCTGCACGGCGATGGCGCACACGCGCTTGCCTTCGCGCGCCGCATCCGGGAACGGCTCGGCGCGGAAGGCATAGCGGTCCGGGCCGGCAACTGACGGGCATTGCCCGCACGCACCGGCTTTTTGCCCCCCCACCTATCCTTTCGGGTGCTCTCTATGGAAACGGCTGTCAATCTTTGGCCCCTGCTCGGGGTCGGCGTCATCATCCTTGGCTTTGTTCTGCGGTTCAATCCCATGATGGTGGTGGCGGCAGCCGCCATCGTCACAGGGCTGACAGCATCGATGCCGGTCATGCAGATCTTCACGGCGATCGGCACGGCGTTCGTCAAGGCGCGCAGCCTGCCGCTGATCATCCTGTTGCCGCTGACCGTGATCGGCCTGCTCGAGCGCCACGGGTTGCGTGAGCATGCGCAGGCGTGGATCTCGCGCATTGCATCGGCCACGGTGGGCCGCCTGCTGATCGTCTACCTGGCCGTGCGCGAACTCACCGCGGCGGTGGGGCTGACAAGCCTGGGCGGTCATCCGCAGATGGTGCGTCCGCTGCTGGCCCCGATGGCCGAAGGCGCCGCCGAGAACAAGTTCGGGCACCTGCCCGAGCCGGTGCGCCAGCGCATCCTGGCGTTCTGCGCCGCCACGGACAACGTCGGCCTGTTCTTTGGCGAGGACATCTTCGTGGCGTTCGGTGCGATTGCCCTGATGCACACGTTCCTGCTGTCGTCGAACATCGACATCGAACCGCTGCATATTGCTGTCTGGGGTATCCCCACCGCGATCTGCGCGTTCCTGATCCATGCCGTACGCCTGAAGCGTCTGGACGGATGGCTCGCGCGCGAACTGGGCGGCAAGCAGCCCGCCGGCGCGCCGGCCACTGCCGCAGCGAAAGGGGAGTAAGCCATGATTGTCTCGATCGACTATCTCTACTGGCTGGCAGGCTTCGTCCTGCTGATTACGGCGCTGATGACGTTCGCGGACAAGACGCATCCGCGCCGCCTGTCCACGGGGCTGTTCTGGCTGCTGTACGCGATCATCTTCCTGGTCGGCGACAAGATTCCTCCGGCGATCGTCGGCGTGGGCGCGGTGCTGATGGCGCTGATCGCCGGGTTTGGCGGCGTGGGCCATGGCAAGCATGGCACCTTGTCCGAGGAAGAGCGCCGCGACAGCGCAAAGCGCCTTGGCAACAAGCTGTTCATCCCTGCGTTGCTGATCCCGCTGGTCACCGTGATTGGTACAGTGCTGTTCAAGGACGTGAAGATCGCCGGACTGGCGCTGCTGGACCCGAAGAACGTCACGTTCGTCTCGCTCGGTATTGGCTGCCTGATCTCGCTGGCCGTGGTCTGCTGGCTCACGCGTGACACCGTGGCGCAGGGCGTGCGCGAATCACGCCGCCTGACCGAATCGCTGGGCTGGGCACTGGTGCTGCCGCAGATGCTGGCGATGCTGGGCCTGGTGTTTGCCGATGCAGGCGTGGGCAAGGCCGTGGCGCACCTGACCACCGCGTACATCAACATGGACTACAAGCTTGTAGCCGTGGCGGTGTATTGCGTGGGCATGGCGCTGTTCACGGTCATCATGGGTAACGGCTTCGCCGCGTTCCCGGTCATGACCGGCGGCGTGGGCGTGCCTATCCTGGTAGGCATGTTCAACGCGAATCCGGCTGTGATGGCAGCCATCGGCATGTTCTCGGGCTACTGCGGCACGCTGATGACGCCAATGGCCGCGAACTTCAACATTGTGCCGGCCGCACTGCTGGAGCTGGAAGACAAGAACGCCGTGATCCGCGCGCAGGTCCCCACCGCGCTGTGCATCCTGGTGGCCAACATCATCCTGTTGTACTTCCTGATGTAACCGGAGGCATCCGTCATGACTACCCGTACTGTCCTGCTGACCGGCTTCGAGCCGTTCGAGAGCGAACCGGTGAATCCGTCCTGGGAGGCGGTACGGGCGCTCGACGGCCAGCGCGTGGGCGACGCCGTGATCGTCGCCCGGCAGTTGCCCTGCGTGTTCGGCGATGCCATCGACGCGATGGCGGCGCTGGTGGAGTCACTACGGCCCGATGTGGTGATCGCCGTGGGGCAGGCAGGCGGCCGCACCGAGATGTCGATCGAGCGCGTGGCGATCAACGTCGACGATGCACGCATCGCCGACAACGCGGGCGCGCAGCCGATCGACATGGCCATCGCCGAAGACGGCCCGGTGGCCTATTTCTCGACGCTGCCGATCAAGGCCATCGTGCGCGACCTGCGCGCGGCCGGCGTGCCCGCAATGGTCTCGCAAACCGCAGGCACCTTTGTCTGCAATCACGTGTTCTATGGACTGATGCACGCGCTGGCGCAGCGTGGTGCTGCTGGCGTGCGCGGCGGGTTCATCCATATCCCCTACCTGCCGGAACAGGCCGCGCGGCATCCGGGCGCACCAAGCCTGGCACTCGACACGCTGATCACGGGCCTGCGTGTGGCGGTGGCCACTGCGCTATCGACCGACGCGGATATTCGCGAGCAGGGCGGGCAGCTTCATTAGGCCGGCGGCCGCTTCGTCTCCTGATGCCCCTCTGTGGCAGCAGCCACTGCGCGCTCCGTGGCGCGGCGTCGTGCGCGGCGTACCAGTCGCCGGCGTGCGCCGACCTGCTCGAAGCGCCAGACGATGTAGCAGAACGCCAGGAACGGCCACACCCAGCCAAGCCATTGTGCAAGGCTGTTGAAATGAACGAAGCGGCCCATGCGCCAGCCCTGTTCGGAGATCCACGCGTAGGGGTTCGACGGCAGGACGTTGGTCAGCACAATCAGCGCTGCCAGCGCGAGGGTGGCCAGGATGGCGCGCAGCCAGCGTGGCAGGCGCAACAGCAGCACCAATACCAGCGAACTTGTCAGCAGTGCGAAGCGGCCGCCTTCGGACAGCCAGTTGAAGGCGTTGTCGTCGGGAAACTGCAGTTCGGCCACTGCAGCCTTGATGATCAGCGCGGCGGTCAGCAGGCCCGCCAGGATGCGCAGCATCGGCGCGGTACGGCGCATGGCGATCGAGGCAAACAGCCCGGTGCCGATCCAGCTCGACGCCGTCACCAGCGTCTCCAGCATCAACTGGCTCTGCATGTCGTCGGGACGCAGCCCGATGTCGTCCTGCAACGCCACCACGGCCGGGAAGTAGGTCTGCAGCAGCGCCATTGGCCACGAATCCGGGTCCGTCAGCCATTCACGCACGATGCCACCCATGCCGAACAGGTGTTCCTGCGGGAAGATCTGCGCGAACGGCCACAGCAGGATCAGGATGATCGCGAAGCTCGCGTGCGGTTCGAACCACGCGACACGCAGCCGCGTCAGCGTGCCGCGGTCGACCAGCGCGCTCGTGAACGGCGCCACCACGGCGGCGCCCAGCAGTGAGCCCAATGCATTGGTGATCAGGTCGATATTCGACGAGATGCGCGTGGGCAGCCAGGTCTGCAGCGCCTCCATCGTGCCGGACAGCAGCGCGCCGGCCACCAGTGCGATCAGCGTCGCGCGCGCGCCCGAGACGCGTGGATGCAGCGACAGCACAACGAGCCCGCCAAACGGGCAATAGCCAAGCACGTTGGTCAGCAGGTCGAACTCGGTGATGTAGCGGGGCTTGGGCGCTGTCAGGAACGCAAACGGCGAGATGCCGTTGTCGACCCAGCCAGAGAACGGATAGAGGCTCGCGTACACCACGAGCAACGTGAAGCAGAGCAGGCCCACGCGCGCCACCGGCGAGTGACGCGGCAGCAGCCCGTCGTCGATCTCGGGCGTGTGCGGGTCCTGTTGCGGATCAGGAGAGAGCAGGGGCGTTGCCTGTGCCATGAATACGGTAAGACAGCGGACTGCCTGATTGGTACTTTACGCTCATTGGCGGACCTGGTTCGGGGGCTGGCTGGTATCGAGCGGTAGCGTCGCGGCCCAGTCCAGGATTGCCGCAATCACGGCATCGGCACTGGCCGACAATGCTTTCACGCCGCCCGCGCCATCAGCGCTTGGTGCCGGCTGCTCTGCGACGAACGTTTTTTGCCCGATCATGCCTTTCTGATAGACGGTGGCGCGTGCGCGCACTACGCCACGGCTGCTGGTTGCAGAGTCAAAGACCTGTTCAAAGGCCAGCAGTTCCACCTTCAGCGCAGGCACGGACGCATCGCCGGTCCACGTCAGCGGACCGCGCCCGGCCACGGCTTCGCGCAGGCGATCGTCAAACAGATGCTGCGGGGAGTCGATCCAGCGTTGCGTGGCGTAGGCCTGCAGTCGCTGCGCCTGCGTGTATTGCAGCCGGTAGTAGATGCCGCGGCCGTCCATCCAGACCGGCCCGTCAGTCTGCGTGATGCGCAGCTTCGGTAATTTCGCGGGCGGTTGCGACGGCGCCGCGGCCAGCGGGCCAAAGTCATAGGTGGTGGTGGACGGCGGCGGCGACAGCAGGCTGCAGCCAGACAGTGCGATCAGCAGGCCCAGCGCGGTGAGCCGAAGAACGGGGGCAATGGACATGGCGCGTTTCCGACGATGGATGGATGCTTTGGATCAGGGAGCCTGAAAGCCCGGTTCGCCGGGGCCGGGCGCTGGCGACGGGCCGCCGAACAGCACGCTGCTCGGCCGGTCGTTGAACTGGCCTGCGGCGCGGTCGATGCTGCGCGCCGTCTGGCGGGCATCGCGTGCCAGACCGTTGATCTGCGGCAGCGTTTCCTGGTTCACGATGGCAGTGGTGGCTTGCACCGAATCGGCGGCCACCTGCATGTCCTGTCCCACCCGGTTGACCGTGCGCATGACCGTGCCGTTCGGGCTGCCAAGCTCATCGGTCAGCCGCTTCGTCGACGCCAGCGCCGCGTTCAGGCCGTCGACGGCCTTCGGCAGCTTCTCGGCCGCCGGCTGCAACGTTGCCTTCAGTTGCGAGTAATCGTCGGCAGTCTTGTGCACGGCACGGATGGCCGCCATCAGTTCGTCGCGGTTGGTGGTCTGGAACATGCTGTTGAGCGATGCCATCAGCGTTTCGGTCTGGGTCAGCAGCGAATCGCCGCGTTTTTCAAGTTCCTCGAAGAAGCCCGGGCGCATCACGATGCGCGCAGGGTCGCGCGTCGATGTGTGCAGCGGCGGCGAACTGGTGCCGTCGCCGTCCTCGCGTGCGGAATCGTCAAGCTGCACGTAGGCGATGCCGGTCACGCCCTGGAAGCCCAGCGTGGCATACGTGGTGCGTGTGATCGGGGTGTCATGGTTGACGTTGATCCGCACGATGATCTGGCCCGGCACCTGCGGATCGAACTTGATCGATATGACCTTGCCAACGTCGAGGCCACGGTACTTCACGTCGGCCTGCGGCCCGAGGCCGTTTACGGTCGACCGCGTAATCAGGTCGTACGGCACGCGAATCGCGTGATCGCTGCTGAACCAGAACAGCGCGAACAGCACCAGGATGGCCAGGCCGATGGTGAACACGCCGGCAAGAAAGGCGTTTGACTTGTTTTCCATCAGGCTTCTCCGGGATGCGCGTGCGCACTGCCGGCCCCACTCGGTGCCGGCAGCGCCTGCAGCGCGCGCTGGGCGCGATCGCCCAGGAAATACTCGCGAATAAACGGGTGATCGATCTTGATCACCTCGGGGATCGGCGCGGCGGCCAGCACCTTGTGGTCTGCCAGCACGGCCACGCGATCGGACAGTGCCACGAGCGAGTCCAGGTCGTGCGTGATCATGACAACGGTCAGGCCGAGCTCGCGGCGCAGTTCGCGGATCAGCGCCACGTAGTCATCCGAGGCCATCGGGTCGAGGCCGGCCGTTGGCTCGTCCAGGAACACGAGTTCCGGTTCCAGCGCCAGCGCGCGGGCCAGCGCCACGCGCTTGATCATGCCGCCGGACAGGTCGGCCGGCATCTTGTCCGCATCCTTGGCCGACAGCCCTACCAGCTGCAGCTTGAGCAGCGACGCCTGGCAGATCAGGTTGTCCGGCAGCGAGCGCATTTCGCGCAGCGGCAGCGCGATGTTGTCGATCACCGACAACGCCGAGAACAGCGCGCCACGCTGGAACTGCAGGCCCCAGCGGTTGCGCAGCGCCTGCAGTTGGGCCGACGTCAGATCCGCGGGGTTTTCGCCAAAGATCCGTATCGTGCCCGATGTCGGCCGCTCCAGGCCAACGATCTGCCGCAGCAGCACCGTCTTGCCCGCGCCGGACCCGCCGACGATCGACAGCACCTCGCCGCGGTAGACATCCAGGCACAGGTCGTCGTGCACGACGTTGTCGCCAAAGCGCTTGACGAGGTTGCGGACCTCGATGATCGCCTCGCGCGGGGTATCGCGTCCAATGTTTGCGCTCATAATCCGACATCCTTGAACAGGATCGCGAACAAGGCATCGGCGATGATGACCACGGTGATCGATGTCACCACGGAGGCAGTCGTGCCCTGGCCCAGGCTCTGCGTATTGGGCTTGATGCGCAGGCCGAAGTGGCAGGCCGTCAGCGCGATCAGCACGCCGAACACCACGCCCTTGCCCAGGCCCAGCCACAGGTTGGCCACGGGCACCGCATCAGGCAGCTCGCGCAGGAAGAACGTGTAGCTGATGTCAAGCTGCATCCGTGCGGCGACCATGCCGCCCGCCAGTGCCAGCAGGTCGGTCCAGGCCACCAGCAGCGGCATGGCGATGGCAAGCGCAATCACGCGTGGCATGATCAGCCGGAAGCCGTGCGAAATGCCCATCACGGTCATGGCGTCGAGTTCCTCGGTCACACGCATCACGCCTATCTGCGCGGTGATGGCCGAGCCCGAGCGGCCCGCGATAAGGATCGCGGCCAGCACCGGGCCCAGTTCGCGGATCACCGCCATGCCAAGAATATTGACGATGAACGTGCTGGCGCCAAATATCCGCAACTGGTTGGCCGACAGGTATGACAGCACGATGCCGATCAGGAAGCCCACCAGCGCCGTGATGCCGAGTGCCTTGTAGCCGACGCTGTAGATATTGGCGGAGATCTCGCGCCACGGGCCGCGTTGTGGCGCGCGCAGGAATCGCATCAGATCGAACGTCAACTGTCCGAGCATCGTGATGCCGATGGCAAGCTGCGCAAAGAACGAAAGCAGGCTCGCGCCGATGATCGTGACCGGGTTGAAGCGCTCGACCATGCGCTTGTGCCAGCCCTCGGTGCGCAAGCCCGCAATGCGGTCGAATACGCGCCGCTGGCCGTCGTTGATCGAAACGTTGTCCGGCATGTGGCCGTTCCAGGCCTGCCAGATCAGTTGCGCGCCGATGTGATCGAGGCGCGTGACACCCTCCAGCGACCACTGCGCGTGGCGTGGCGCTTCGGACAGTTCGTGCAGCTGGGCACGCAGCCCGCGCGCCTCATGGCATCCGGCGAGCGCGAGCGCGGTCCATTCCCCCTGCAGCAGCACGCGGAAGGCTTCGTCCTGACGAGAGATCGCGATGACGGGCGTCGGCTGGCGTTCCAAATGAAGTCGATGCGATGTGATGGGTGAGTCTCGATTCTATGCTACCGGCCGGGGCATGGCGATCCGGCGCCATCCGACACGGCCACGGCTACAATCTCGCCAGACCGCGCAACGCCGGGTTGATCCCGGAATTCTTTGTATTCGACATGCCTGCATCCCCCGATCGTTCCCCATCCGTCCCCGTCTGGCGCATCGATACCGATGCCCTGCATCGTGCGCTCGCTATTGGGGACGCGCACGCATGGACCGTCGAAGTGGTCGAGGAAACAGGCTCGACCAACGCCGACCTGACCCAGTCCTGCCGCACCGCGCCCTGGTCCGACGATGGCTGCCATGTGCGGGTGGCGTATCGCCAGACCGCTGGCCGTGGCCGGCAAGGCCGCCCGTGGCAAGGGCAGGCCGGGTTGACGTTCTCGGTGGCCATGCCGCTGGCGTTGCCGCTGTCGCGTCTGAGCGGGCTGAGCCTTGCGGTGGGGCTGGCGCTGGCCGAGGCGCTGGAGGATGTCGATCACGCACTTGGTGCACGCGTTGGCCTGAAGTGGCCTAACGATCTCCAGATCGACGGCCGCAAGCTTGCTGGCATCCTGATCGAATCGGTACCGGCCGGGCCACAGCGTGTCTGGGCGGTGATCGGCATCGGCCTGAACCTGGTGCGCGATGCGCAGATGGAGGCCGCGCTGGGACGCGATCTGGCCGGCGTGGCCGAAGCGATGACGACGTTCGATGCGCAGCAGGACCCGACGCGCATCCTGGCCGCGATCGCAAACCGGCTGGCGCGCATGCGCAACGATTTCCTGGCGCACGGCTTCGCCCCGATGGCTGCGCGCTGGTCCGCCCGCGACGCGTTTCGCGATGAGCCGGTACGGCTGCTGCACGACGGCACCGTGCTGGCCGAGGGCCTGGCGCGCGGCGTGGATGGCGATGGCCACCTGCTGCTGGAAACGCCGGAAGGGCTGCAGCGCATTGCCAGTGGCGAAGTCTCGCTGCGCGGAGCGCAGGCATGAGCATCCTGCTGATCGATATCGGCAATACGCGCCTCAAATGGGCATGGTGCGACAGTTCAGCCGGCAGTGCGGCTGACGGTGCGGCTGACAGCGCCGTGGGCAACGGAGCGTTGCCTACGCCATGGCAGCACGCTGGCGCGGCTGCCCATGCGACGCCGGCGGAGCGTGCGTCGCTGGTTGGCACCTGGCAGCAGCTTGCCGCCGGTTCGATACCGGCCGTCTGGATCGCCAATGTGGCCGGGCCGACCATCGCAGCGGACGTCGAAACCTTGCTGGTGGAAGCCTTTGGCACCGCGGTGGCGCCGAATTGGGTACGCACCGCGGCGGCACACGGCGACCTCGTTAATGGCTATCACGAGCCCACGCAGCTTGGCGTGGACCGCTGGGTCGGCAGCATCGGCGCGCACCGCTGGCTGCCCGGTCAGACGTTGCTGATCGTGACGGCGGGTACGGCCACCACGCTCGACATCGTCACGGCCACCGCAGACGGCGCGCGCTTCGAAGGCGGGCTGATCCTGCCGGGCCTGTCGCTGATGCTCGGCACGCTGGCGCGCAACACCGCGCAACTGCCCGAACTCGATGTGCTGGACACCGGCGCGGGAGCTGCGCGTGCCGTCAGAGCGTTGGGCGCAGACAACACTCGCGATGCCATTGCTGCCGGCTGTCTGGCCGCCCAGGCCGGCGCAATCGAGCGCTCATGGCGCGCGCTCGGGGAACGCGGCCCGGTGCGCTGCCTGCTGTCGGGCGGCGCGCGACACGCCGTGGCCGGCGCACTCGCGATGCCGTTCGAGATGCACGATAATCTCGTCCTGCTTGGGTTGCATGCGATGGCGCAGCGGGCCTGATGCGCCATGACGCACCATGACGCGCCTTGATGCGCCATGATTCGCCTCTAGCAATTCCCATCTGATTTCTGCCGCCCCCATCCATGCCCCGCAAAGGTCTGAACGTCCTGCTGCTGATCCTGCTGATCGCCAACCTGTGGCTTGCTGCCGCCGTGGCGGGTAAATTCGGCCCTGAGCCAATGGGCGGCTGGCTGGAAAGTCCGCGTGAGCCGCAGCGGGTGGGGCAGCAGGTGCGCGTGGAACGGATGCAGATCCAGCGGCCGCAGGCCACGGAAGCGGCGATTCCCGCTACCTTGCCCCCGAGCGTGCCGCGCAGCGAAAAGCCGGGCGGTATTACGCAGGCCGTCGCAAAGGCGCCTGCCGATGTGGCCATCGCCAATAGCTGCATGGAAATGGGCGGCTTCCCGGCGCAAAACATCCAGCGCGCAATCGAGGACCTGAAGGCGATCGCAGCCGGTGCGCCGCTGCCCGTGGAGCAGTTCGAACGCGCCGAGCAGGTGCGCTGGTGGGTGCATCTGCCCGCCCAGCCGTCACGCGAGAATGCCGATCGCAAGCTGGCGGAGCTGCGTCGACGCAAGGTTACCGACGTATCGGTGGTGACCGGTGAGAATCCCGAGTCGTACACGGTGTCGCTGGGCCTGTTCCGCGACCGCGAGCGTGCCGACAAATTCCTGGAAGTGCTGCGCGGGCAGGGCGTGCGCACCGCGCTGATCAGCGATGCACCGCGTGCTGTGTCACGCCAGTGGCTGCGCGTGGCACATGCCGACGACGCCGTGCGTGCGCGGATGGATGAGGTGCGGCTGCGTTATGGCGGCGATGTGCTGCAGGACTGCAAGCCGGTCACGCAGGCTCGCGGTGAGCCTTCCGCAACGCGCGCCGAGGGATAGATCCGCGCGGTCGGTGATTGAGAGGGCCGGCGTGTCAGCCGCCGCGCACCTTCGTCAGCAGCTTGGTGGTCGAGCGGTCATGCATGAACTGGATCGCATAGGCCTGCCCGCCCCAGCTACGCACCAGCCGCGTTTCCTCGAGCGTGTCGATGTCATAGTCGCCGCCCTTCACATAGATGTCCGGCCGGATCAGCCGGATCAGTTCCACCGGCGTCTTCTCGCGGAACATCGCCACCAGGTCCACGGACGCCAGCGCGGCCAGCAGCGCCATGCGGTCGGCCTCGTGATTGAGCGGGCGATCGTCACCCTTGCCGAGCATCTTCACTGACGCATCGCTGTTCACGCCGACCGCCAGGCTGGCGCCCATCGCGCGTGCCTGCGCCAGGTACGTGGCGTGGCCGCGATGGAGGATGTCGAACACACCGTTGGTGAAGACCAGCGGGCGCGGCAGCTTTGCAACGGCGGCCAGCAGGGCGGCCACATTGTCGGCGGGAGCCAGCTTGGATTCGAAGGCGGGTGTGTTCATGAGTCGGGGGAAAGAAAAACCCCATCGTATCCGATGGGGTTTCAGGGTATTCAGACGTCCGGCGGGCGGGAACGCTCAGGCCTGGGCCGGCTGGGCGCCACCGGCCTGCAGCCCGGCGTTCAGTTCCTTGCGGTAGCGGTTCAGGTCCTGCACGGTGTCGAACGTGCGCTCGAACAGCAGCGACATGTTGTGCAGGATCCGCTCGATCACCTTCTTTTCCCAGACCTCGTCGAAGCGGATCTGCTCGTCGAGCCAGTGCTCGAGCCAGTCCGGATCGGGCAGGCGGGACTGCACGGTGTCGTTCGGGAACAATGCCTTGTTCACGTGCAGGTTGGTCGGGTGCAGCGGCTTTTCCGTGCGGCGGGCCGAGGCCATCAGCACGCCGATCTTGGCGAACGCGGCGCGCGCGGTGTCGCCGAACTGGCCAAGGTACTTTTTCATGTAGCGCAGGTAGGCGCCGCCATGGCGCGCTTCGTCCTGCGACAGCGTGCGGTAGATATGCTTGATCACCGGTTCCGAGTGCCATTCGGCCGCACGGCGATACCAGTGGTTCAGGCGGATCTCGCCGCAGAAATGCAGCATCAGCGTTTCCAGCGGCGGGGCCGGGTCGAACTCGAAGCGCACGGCGTGCAGTTCTTCCTCGGTCGGCACCAGGTCCGGGCGGAAACGGCGCAGGTACTCCATCAGCACCAGCGAGTGCTTCTGTTCCTCGAAGAACCAGATGCTCATGAACGCCGAAAAGTCGGAGTCGTGGCGGTTGTCGCGCAGGAACATCTCCGTGGCGGGCAGGGCCGACCATTCGGTGATGGCATTCATGCGGATGGTCTTCGCCTGGTCGTCAGTGAGCAGGCTGGCGTCGAAGGTATCCCAGGGGATGTCCTTGTCCATATGCCAGCGGACCGCCTCCAACGATTTGAACAGTTCGGGGTAGAGCATGCTAAGCCTTTGAAATTACGGGCGGATTCTACCAGACAGGAATCATTCTCGAATCATTTCTCTACTCCGTTTTAGCCCGGATGGCGGCGATTGCAACCAGGCTCTCGCCCGTCTGCGCGAAAAGTGGCGCTATTCCGACACTTCTGTCATTTCTTTCGGGGTCGGCGTTGTTTCTGGCACCACGCCGTACAGGAATGCGGCGATCTCGTCGGCCTGGTCGGCCGCGTCATGTTCGCCCAGCGCCAGCAGCGCCTGCGTGAACTCGGGTTCGAACAGCAGATAGCTGGCGAACGCCGCGCCGCGTGCCTCGGTGCCGCCCAGTGGCGCCAGCAGCGCGCGCACCGTGCGTGGCAGGCGGCCCAGGTGCTCGGCGGCAATGGCCTCGATCGGTTCGCTCGGGGAAATGGTCATGACCTGCACCGGGCGCCAGCCTTCGGCGTCGTTGGCCATTTCGGGCATCCGTGAGAGCAGCCGGTTGATGTGCATGAGCCGCTCGATGTCGGCCTGCAGGCCATCCAGGAAGATGCTTGCAAGCGCCTGGCCGCCGACCTGCGCCAGCGACGGATAACCGCCCGACGGCACCGTGTCGAACCAGCCGGGCCGCTGGCGTGACGCAGCGCCGATCGCCAGGATGCGCGACGCGCCCAGGTGAATCGCGGGCGACAGCGGTGACATCTGGCGCATCGTTCCGTCGCCGAACCATTCGTGATGGCCCTCGAGTTCCAGCGGCATCGCCGGGAACAGGAATGGGATCGAGGCCGATGCCAGCAGATGATCCACGCCGATGGTTGCTTCCACGGCGATGCGCTGGCTGCGCTGCCACGCATGGATGCGCCGGTGAGACTGGTAGAACGTGACGTGGCGGCCCGTGCTGTATGACAGCGCGGTTACGGCAAAGGCCTGCAGCACGCCCGCGTCCAGGCTGGCCTGGACATGCTCGGCTTCGAACAGCTCGGACAGGAAGCTACCGAGCGGCGCGTTGTCGAACAGCGCACGCGGCGCATTGCGTGTGACCCAGCCGAACGCAAGCGAAGTCAGCCAGCGTGCGCCCGATACACCCACGCGCAGCACGTCGGTGCGGTAGACGTCATCGGCATGCAGGCTGTGCCAGAGCGCGGCCAGCCTGTCGGTGGCCGCGCGGAAGTCGGCGGCGCCGGCCGCCAGCCCCGCGCCATTGATCGCACCTGCGGAAGTCCCGGCGATGATGCCGAATGGCAGCGGGCAATGCGCCAGCCCATGGCGGGCGGCGATCTTCGCAATGCCCGACAGCACACCCGCCTGGTATGCGGCACGAGCGCCGCCGCCCATCATCACCAGTGCCGTGCTCTGGCGATGGTGGGCGCGGGTCGTGGCATCAGCGGTGTGTGCCGAAAGCGCGGTCACTCGAAGGTGTCCTCAGGCGTGCCCGGCGTGGGCGGCGCGTCAGGGTCGGCGGGCTTGGCGCGCTTGGCGGATTTGCCTCCCGCCGCGGTCTTCCCTGCCGGGGCCTTCCTGACGGCGGGCTTCCTGGCTGCGGGCTTTGTGGCAGCGGGCTTGGCGGCGGGCTTTGTGGCAGCTTTTTTCGCCGCAGGCCTGGCCTTGCCGTTGCCATTGGCAGCGCCGGCCGCTGCCTTGTCAGGCTTCGGCGCTGGTTCCGGGGCTGGCTCCGTGGCGTTCCCCGGTGCCGGTTGGGCGCCAAAGTTGCCAAGGTTGCTGAACGGCGCAACGCTGGCCGCCGCCGCGGCGCTGCTGGCGATCTGGCTGAATTGCTGCTGCAGAAGATCCCACCACAGTGATGCGTTGGGCGGCACTGGCGCGGGGCCGGCGGAAGCTGCGGAAGCAGAAGCTTCGGCCTCGGCGCTTGCCCCGGCTTCCGGGGGCGCCTCGATGCCCTCGTCGTCCGGTTCGTCATTTTCCCGGTCGGCTTGCGCTTCGGAGACGGTCTGGCCGGTACCGTAATGGTGAGGCGGCGTGGCGCTCGGCGCGTTGGCCGCACGCGCAACGTTCTCCATGGCGTTCTGCATGGCCTCGGGGGACAGTGCGTTGCCAAAGGTTTGCAGCGCCACCAGCGTGGCGCGCTGCACTTCAAGCCCCTGGATGGTGGTGCGCAGCAGGTTCGTGTTGAGCTGCAGCCAGCTTTCCACCGCCTTGAGGTCGTGAATCCGCTTGTCGATGTCGTCTAGGTTCATCGGCGGCGCCATCGAGCCCAGGCCGGGCATCAGGCCGCTGGGCATGCCGCTGCCGCTGGCCCAGAGCTTGCGGAGGAACTCGAAGCCGTTGGTGAAATCGGGTAACTGTCCGAACATGGTCGCGCAACTCCGTCTCTGACATGGCCGCCCTTGACGCAGGTGCAGGGCCGGCCGGTTACTGGAATTCGGGCGGCCGCTTCTGACGCAGGCTCGCCATACCTTCGTGCACGTCGGGGCCGGCAAAGCCCATGAATTCGAGCGCCAGCGAGGTATCGAACGCGGGGCCTGCCATGCGCAGCCAGTTGTTGAGCGCGTACTTGGTCCAGCGGATGGCGGTCTGTGACCCGGCTGCGAGCCGGTTGGCCACCTCGAACGCCTTCGCGACCAGTTCGTCTTCCTCCACTGCCAGCGACACCAGGCCGATCCGTTCGGCTTCCTCGCCGCTGACCGACTCGCACAGCATCAGATAGTACTTGGCCTTGGCCATTCCGCACAGCAGCGGCCAAACGATCGCCGCATGATCGCCCGCGGCCACACCCAGGCGGGTATGGCCGTCCACGATGCGCGCCGTCTTCGCCGCAATCGAGATGTCGGCCAGCAGCCCGGCCACCAGCCCGGCGCCAACGGCCGGCCCGTGCATCGCCGAGACGATCGGCTTGTCGCAGTTGATGACGTTGTAGACGAGGTCGCGTGCCTCATGCCAGACGCGCGTGCGGGTCTCGAAATCGTTGGCCATGTCCTCGACCAGCGCCAGGTCGCCGCCGGCCGAGAAGCCCTTGCCCTCGCCTCTGATGATGGCCACGCGGATGTCGGGGTCTGCCGAGATATCGCGCCAGATCTCGGCCAGTTCGCGGTGCATGCCGGCGTCCGCGGTGGCCAGTTTCTGGTTGGCCGATTGCGCTGCGCCCATGATCACTTCCAGCACGGGGCCGTGGCGGCGCAGGGTCAGCGCGCGGTAGCGCGCCAGGCGGGGAGACAGGGTGTTGGCGTCGGAGGTAGTCATTTGGGGCGGCTCATCGAAGGAAATTCGGGCCGCCGGGCGGGGCAACTGGCTGCCAGTCGCCAATGCCAATGCCAATGGAGGGCGAGGAGCGCGAGGGTGAAGCATGCGATGCCTCTGACCCGTTGAATTCCCCGACCGGTCGGTCGGGGAATTATAGGCGCAAGATCGTGCGCCGCGCCAAGGCGGCGACCTTCGAGGTGCCAGTCCGGAGGCGCCAGTCCGCCGCTGGACCCTACCGCGCGGCCACCACCTGGTCGATGGCGCCGAAGATCGACTTGCCGTCGCCATCGAACATCTCGATGCGGACAGCGTCGCCGTACTTCATGAATTCGGTCTCGGGCTTGCCGCCGTCGATCGTCTCCAGCATGCGTTTTTCGGCGATGCAGCAGTACCCCTTGCTGCGGTCCACGTTCGAGATCGTGCCCGAGCCGACGATGCTGCCCGCGCGCACGTTGCGCGTCTTGCAGATATGGGCGATCAGCTGGCCGAAATCGAACACCATGTCGGTGCCGCAGTCGGGCGAGCCCACCTTCTTGCTGTTCCAGTGCACGATCATCGGCCGGTGGACGCGGCGCTCGCGCCAGGCATCGCCGAGTTCGTTCGGCGTGACGGCCACCGGCGAGAACGCCGTGGCGGGCTTGCTCTGGAAGAAGCCGAATCCCTTGCCGAGTTCGCCCGGGATCAGGTTGCGCAGCGACACGTCGTTGGCCAGCAAGACCAGGCGGATGGCCTCGCCGGCCTGGTCGGGCGAGGCACCCATGCGCACGTCGCCGGTGATCACCGCCACCTCGGCTTCGAAGTCGATGCCGAACGCCTCGCTGGCGCAGACGATGTCGTCCTGCGGGCCGATGAAGTCGTCCGAGCCGCCCTGGTACATCAGCGGGTCGGTCCAGAACTCGGGCGGCATCTCGGCGCCGCGCGCCTTGCGCACGAGTTCCACGTGATTCACGTAGGCCGAACCGTCCGCCCACTGGTAGGCGCGCGGCAGCGGCGCCATGCAGTCCTTCGGCTGGAACGGGAACGGATGGCGGGCGCGGCCGGCGTTCAGCGCGTCGTACAGGTCTTCGAGCTGCGGCGCGTAGAAATGCCAGTCGTCGAGCACGGTCTGCAGCTTGCCGGCGATATCGGTGGCGAAGTGCGCAGTCTTCAGGTCGCGCGAGACGACGACGAGCTGGCCGTCGCGCGAACCATCCTTCAGGGTGGCGAGTTTCATGCGGAGTCGAACATAGGGCGATTCGGATGGGCGGTAGTCTACCGGAGCGGCGCGGGCGCACTATAGAATGGCCGGCAGTACTCTCACCCCTAGCCACGAACGCATGACGGTTGCCACAGACGACGATTCCCGGGACGACATTGCCGACGACACGAAACGCGCGGGCATCCAGTCCATCGAGGTCGGATTCCGGCTGTTGCAGGCGCTGGCCGCATCGCCGCGCGCGATGATGCTGCGCGACCTGGCGGCCGCCGCCGACATGAACCCGGCCAAGGCGCACCGCTACCTGGTCAGCTTCCAGCGCCTTGGCGCCGTGACGCAGGATGCCGTCAGCCAGCGCTACGACCTCGGGCCGTTCGCGCTGCAGCTCGGCCTGGCGGGCCTGAACCGGCTCGATCCGGTGCGCAAGGCCCGGCCGATCCTGTCGCAACTGCGCGACGAGATCGACCAGACCGCCGGCATCGCCGTGTGGGGCAATCACGGGCCGACCATCGTGCATTGGGAAGAATCGAGCCATCCGGTCAGCGTGAGCCTGCGGCTTGGCGATGTCATGCCGATGCTCAACTCGGCCACGGGCAGGCTCTATGGCGCGTACCTGTCGCGCCGCCAGACGCTGCCGCTGATCGAGCGGGAACTGGCGTCGCGCGGCGACGTCCCATTGCCTGACATGCCTGCTTCGCTCGAGGAATACGACGCGATCTGCGCCGACGTGCGCGAGCACGGCGCGGCGCGCACGCGCGGCGGGGTGTTGCCGGGTATCAACGCGATCTCCACGCCTGTGTTCGATGCGAACGGGCACCTGGCGATGGCGCTGATCGTGCTCGGCGCGCAGAGCGTATTCGATGCAGAATGGGGCGGCGCGGTGGATCGCCGCGTGCGCGATATTGCCCGACAGATCTCTTCGGAACTCGGTTACCTTGACGGCAACCAACGGGCCGGACACGCCGGCCAATCCTCCTAGTCCGCCGCCAGGCAGCAAGCTGGCCAGGCGGTGGTGGCGGCGGCGCTGGCGCTGGATCGCCGTCATTCTGCTGGTGGCGATCTTTCACGCGCTGCTGCTGCGGGGTCTCGTGCGGGCACCGCTGCCGAGCCTGCCCGGCATAGCACCGCCGACGCCTACGATCAGCGCCATCCTGCTTCCGCCGCCCAAGCCTCCGGCGCCACCGGCTCCACCGGCTCCACCGGCGCCGGTACGGAAACCCACCCCGCGACCGCAGCCCAAGCCTGAGCCCCCGGCACCCGCGCCCCCGGAATCGGCGCCTGCACTTGCCACAACGGAGAGTGGCAGCACCACGGCCGTGGCAGGCGCGGGCGGGGCAGGCACGGCCGCTACGCCGGCCCCACCCGCACCGCCAGCCGAGCCGCCAGGCCCGCCCGCGCCGAGTTACTCGGCGCCGCCATCGGTGGTGATGCACTACGCCAGTTTCGTCAACGGCGTACAGAACCCCGACGGCCGGATTACCTGGGAGCAGGATGGCCAACACTATCGGCTGGCCGTGGAGACACGCGTGCTCTGGTTCCGCTTTGCGTTTCAGAGCACGGGCGACATGAGCAACCGCGGGCTGAGCCCGACGCGATACGAGGAAGCCCGGCGCAGCAAGGTGGAAGTCGCGCGTTTCGACCGCGCAGCCGGCACGGTGGTGTTTGAAACGCGCGGTGGACAGGTGCCGATGCCGCCGGACTTCCAGGACCGCTTCAGCGTGTTCCTGCAAATTGTGGGTTGGGCGCGTGGCGACCCCAAGCGTTACACCACGCCCGGCGCGACGGAGTCCTTCAACGTCGCGGATACTCGGGAAGTGGAGCCGATGCAGGTGCAGTACGTCGGCGATGAGGACGTGGACATCGGCACGGGCATGGTGCGCACGAAGCACTTTGTGCGGCTGCCGCGCCACCAGAACGACAAGCGCCGCGTGGAAATCTGGCTGGCGGCGTCACTGAACTGGATGCCGGCGCGTCTGCGCCAGACAGAGCCGGATGGCACTCAGATCGATCTCGTCTATCGTAGTAGTGATAAACATTGACGAATGCGCCTTGGGAGTCGACGGGTGGCGCCATGACCGTACGGAGACATGACATATGTCTGACACTTCCGCATCGACTGCATCCCAAACGCTCCGGGTCCAGGCTGGCGACGTGCACCTGCAGGTGCACGTCGACGGCAACGATGGTCCGTGGGTGATCCTGGCGCATGCGCTCGGTGCGAATCTGACATTGTGGGACGACACCGCGCGGCATCTTGCCGCACGTTATCGCGTGTTGCGCTTCGACCTGCGCGGACACGGCGGCAGCGATGCGCCGGTAGGGGCCTACACGATGGCGCGGCTGGCCGATGACGTGGTGGCGCTGATGGACGCGCTGGAAATCGGTCAGGCCCACTTCTGTGGGGTGTCTGTGGGCGGCATGGTCGCCCAGACGCTGGGCGTGCGGTATCCGGAAAGGCTGTTGTCACTGACGCTGGTGGACACCAATCACCACACGCCGCTGGACGCCCATGCCATGTGGGCTACCCGGATCGGGCAGGTGGAAGCTCATGGCATGGGCGGAACGGTAGCGTCTACACTGGAGCGGTGGCTGACTGCGCCGTTCCGTGAAAGGCATGCCGATGTGGTCGGGAAAATCCGGGAAATGCTATTGACCACGCCGGTGCAAGGCTACGTTGGCGTGGTGCAGGCGATCGAGGCCTTCGACCTGCAAGATGCGATCTCGCGCATCCACTGTCCGGCGCTGGTTGTGGTCGGGGACAAGGATGAAGGGTCGCCGGTGTCGATGGCCCAATCCATTGCGCAAAAGATTCACGGTGCGAAGCTTGAGGTGTTGCCTGACGCTGCGCATCTGTCGTTCATCGAGCAACCGGAACGCTTCCTTGCGATCTTTGATGCGTTCCTTGGCCACGCGGCGTGTGGCGGTCAGTGTGATATTCCGTAACGCCATAGGAAAGATCGCAACACAGTAATGCTCGGCGCTCAAGAAACTTGCGAGCGGCGCCGATGCCCAATGATAAGAGGGCAGCAACGGCACGCAAGGTTCGTCCGGCAGTACAACTTGAATTACGGACGACTACCCTCAACTTGGAGAGGAAATCGCGTCAGTCCCACAGGCCTTGCGCCGGAAAAACGCAGCAATGCGCGGGTCTGCCGCCAACTATGCCAGGAGGTAGTGCGATGCAAATGATCTACAACAGCGACAATTACTGCATTGTCGAGTTTGGAGCAGATGTCGAGCATGCGACCCTTGCCTCGGGCGGTTACGAGATCGTCGACAAGAACCTGAAACGCGAGATTTTCCTCGGCGGCCATTTGGCCGAGACCTTCCGCGCCGACGTGACGCGTCTGATCGAGAGCGAACCCTCGGTGGAAGAAGTCGATGAGTTTCTCGGCAAATTCGATACGGTGATGAACAACCCGCTGGTCATGCATTGAACCTGCGGCGCGCAAGATCACCTGGACACGGAAACGCCCGCTGACGCGGGCGTTTCTGTTTTTTCAGAAACTTCGAATTCAGTATTGTTCCCATGGCAGCCCTTCGTGGCGCCAGCCATTGATCGTGTTCCGGTGCCGCTGTGCGTCGAGATCCCCTTCGAAGCCGTGCTGTATGTAGTAGACGGTGGTGAAGCCCGCGCCCTCCAGCGCACGCGCTGCCGCGGACGACCGGTTGCCGCTGCGGCAGATCAGCACCACCGGACGCGCCGAGACATGGCCGGCCAGCTTCTTCACTGCCTGCACGAAGTGCGGATTGACCTCCCAGTCGGGGCCGTCGTTCCAGGGGACGTTGTGCGCACCGCGCGGATGGCCGACAAAGAGGTATTCCATCTCGCTGCGGCAGTCGATGAACAGCGCGTCGGGCTCGCCGTCGAGCAGCGTGTGGGCGTCATTGGGGCTCAGGTGTTGCATGGGAGTTGGATTCGTGGCGAATACGTCTCTCAGTGTAGGCGCGGCGCTGCCCGCTGACAACCGGACCACCACCCGGACCACCACCCGGACCGGCACCCGGGCGGACATGCCCTTGCTGCCCGCAATGCCTTGATCTACCTGATAAAATCGCGTTCTCCCATTTGCCAGAATTTGCGCGGCCGCTGCCGCCGCAATAAAGATCGAGCCCCACCATGAGCGCCGTCCAGTTCGCCCCACGCCCCTACACCCGGGCCGCCAGCCTGCCAAAGCTGCTGCGCGACCGCATCCTGATTCTTGACGGCGCGATGGGCACGATGATCCAGCGCTACAAGCTCACGGAGGCCGACTATCGCGGCACCCGCTTCGCGGACCATCGCATCGACGTGAAGGGCAACAATGAACTGCTGCTGCTGACGCGCCCGCAGGTCATCTCCGAGATCCACGAGCAGTACCTGGCCGCCGGCGCCGATCTGATCGAAACGAACACGTTCGGCGCGACGCGCGTGGCGCAGGAAGACTACAAGATGGCCGACCTTGCGTACGAGATGAACGTCGAGGCCGCCCGCCTGGCGCGCGCCGCGTGCGACAAGTACAGCACGCCCGACAAGCCGCGCTTCGTGGCCGGCGCGTTCGGCCCGACGCCGAAGACCGCCAGCATCAGCCCGGACGTCAATGACCCGGGCGCGCGCAACGTCACGTTCGAGGAACTGCGCGAGTCCTACTACGAGCAGGGACGCGGCCTGCTGGAGGGCGGCGCCGATGTGTTCCTGGTCGAAACGATCTTCGACACGCTCAACGCCAAGGCCGCGCTGTTCGCGATCGAACAGCTGTTTGAAGACACCGGCGAGCGCGTGCCCGTGATGATCTCGGGCACCGTGACCGACGCTTCGGGCCGAATCCTGTCGGGCCAGACCGTGGAAGCGTTCTGGAACAGCCTGCGTCACGCCAGGCCCATCACGTTCGGCCTGAACTGCGCGCTTGGCGCGACGCTGATGCGCCCGTACGTGGCCGAACTGGCCAAGGTGTGCGATGCCGCCGTGTCCTGCTACCCGAATGCGGGCCTGCCGAATCCGATGAGCGACACGGGCTTCGACGAGACGCCCGAGGTCACGTCCGCACTGGTGGAGGAATTCGCGGCGTCGGGGCTGGTGAACCTGGTGGGCGGATGCTGCGGCACCACGCCAGACCATATCGCCGCCATTGCGAAGCGCGTGGCCGGCAAGACGCCGCGCACGTGGCCGGGCCAGTATCGCGAAGACGCTGCGCAAGCCGCCGCCTGAAATCATCGTACGCAACAGAACAGAAATCATGAGCCAGCAAAACCTGCCCCCGCGTCCGATGCGCCTGTCCGGCCTGGAGCCGTTCACGATCGATGACGACACGCTGTTCGTCAACGTTGGCGAGCGTACCAACGTCACCGGTTCCAAGGCGTTCGCCCGCATGATCCTGAACGGCCAGTTCGACGAAGCGCTGGCGGTGGCCCGCCAGCAGGTGGAGAACGGCGCGCAGATCATCGACATCAACATGGACGAGGCGATGCTCGATTCGAAGGCCGCGATGGTGCGCTTTCTGAATCTGATCGCGTCCGAGCCTGACATCGCGCGCGTGCCGATCATGATCGACTCGTCGAAGTGGGACGTGATCGAGGCCGGCCTGCAGTGCGTGCAGGGCAAGCCGGTGGTCAACTCGATCTCGCTCAAGGAGGGCGAGGAACAGTTCCGCCACCATGCCACGCTGATCCGCCGCTACGGCGCCGCGAGCGTGGTGATGGCGTTCGATGAAAAGGGCCAGGCCGACACGTTCGCGCGCAAGACGGAGATCTGCAAGCGCAGCTACGACTTCCTCGTGAACGAGGTTGGCTTCCCGCCCGAGGACATCATCTTCGATCCGAACATCTTCGCGGTGGCCACCGGTATCGAGGAACACAACAACTACGCCGTGGACTTCATCGAGGCCACGCGCTGGATCAAGCAGAACCTGCCGTATGCGAAGGTCAGCGGCGGTGTGTCGAACGTATCGTTCTCGTTCCGCGGCAATGACGTGGTGCGCGAGGCGATCCACACGGTATTCCTGTACCACGCGATCGAAGCGGGCATGGACATGGGTATCGTCAACGCCGGCCAGCTCGGCGTGTACGACCAGCTTGACCCCGAACTGCGCGAACGCGTGGAAGACGTGGTGCTGAACCGCCGCGATGACGCCACCGACCGCCTGCTGGAAATTGCCGACCGCTTCAAGGGCGGCGGCCAGAAGAAGGAAGAGAACCTGGCCTGGCGCGGCACGCCAGAGCAGCCTGTGCCGGTAGGCGAGCGCCTGTCGCACGCGCTGGTGCATGGCATCACCACGTTCATCGTCGAGGACACCGAGGAAGTGCGCCAGCAGATCGCCGCACGCGGCGGGCGCCCGATCGAGGTGATCGAAGGCCCGCTGATGGATGGCATGAACATCGTCGGCGACCTGTTTGGCGCGGGCAAGATGTTCCTGCCGCAGGTGGTGAAGAGCGCGCGCGTGATGAAGCAGGCCGTGGCGCATCTGCTGCCGTTCATCGAGGAAGAAAAGCGCCTGCTGGCCGAGGCCGGCGGTGACGTGCGTGCGCGCGGCAAGATCGTGATCGCCACCGTGAAGGGCGATGTGCACGACATCGGCAAGAACATCGTGTCGGTGGTGCTCCAGTGCAACAACTTCGAAGTGGTCAACATGGGCGTGATGGTCCCGTGCAACGAGATCCTGGCGCGCGCCAAGGTCGAGGGTGCGGACATCGTCGGCCTGTCAGGCCTGATCACGCCGTCGCTCGAGGAGATGGCCTACGTCGCTTCGGAAATGCAGCGTGACGACTACTTCCGCGTGAAGAAGATCCCGCTGCTGATCGGCGGTGCCACCACGTCGCGCGTGCACACCGCGGTCAAGATCGCGCCGAACTACGAAGGCCCCGTGGTCTACGTGCCCGATGCCTCGCGCTCGGTCAGCGTGGCGTCGAGCCTGCTGTCCGACGAGGGCGCCACGAAGTACCTGGACGACCTCAAGACCGACTACGACCGCATCCGCGCCCAGCACGCCAACAAGAAGGCCACGCCGATGGTGTCGCTGGCTGATGCACGCGCCAACAAGACGCCGTTCGACTGGAGCAGCTACGTGCCGCCGAAGCCGAAGTTCATCGGGCGCCGCGTGTTCCGCAACTACGACCTGTCCGAACTGGCCAACTTCATCGACTGGGGCCCGTTCTTCCAGACCTGGGACCTGGCCGGCAAATTCCCGGACATCCTCAACGATGCGATCGTTGGCGAATCGGCACGCCGCGTCTATTCGGATGGCAAGAGCATGCTGGCGCGGCTGATCCAGGGCCGCTGGCTCACGGCCAATGGCGTGATGGCACTGCTGCCGGCCAATACGGTCAATGACGACGACATCGAGATCTACACCGACGAGTCGCGCAGCAAGGTCGCGCTGACCTGGCACAACCTGCGCCAGCAGAGCGAGCGTCCGGTGGTGGATGGCGTGCGCCGCCCGAACCGCTGCCTGGCCGATTTCGTTGCACCGAAGTCAAGCGGCGTGGCTGACTACGTCGGCCTGTTCGCGGTCACGGCCGGTATCGGCGTGGACAAGAAGGAAGCACAGTTCGAGGCCGACCACGACGACTACAGCGCGATCATGCTCAAGGCGCTGGCGGACCGCCTGGCCGAGGCGTTTGCCGAATGCCTGCACCAGCGCGTGCGTACCGACCTGTGGGGCTACGACGCGGCCGAGTCGCTGAACAATGACCAGCTGATCGACGAGGCGTACCGTGGTATCCGCCCGGCACCCGGCTATCCGGCCTGCCCCGAGCACACGGTCAAGGCGCCGATGTTCGAATTCCTCGATGCCACCGAGATTGGCATGGGCATCACCGAGGGGCTGGCGATGACGCCGGCCGCATCGGTGAGCGGCTTCTACCTGTCGCATCCGGACTCGACGTACTTCAGCGTCGGCAAGATCGGGCAGGACCAGTTGGACGACATGGTGGCGCGCCGCGGCGAGGAACGCGCGACGCTGGAGCGCGCACTGGCACCGAACCTGTAAGCGGCTCGCACGTGTAACCAGGTGCAATGGCCTGGATGCTGGCCGGGACGCCGCCTCCGTGCGGTTTCCCGGCCTTGTCGTTTCTGGCGCAGGCCGTTGAAGCCCAAGGGGATTCCGGTGCTGGTGACGTGGCGTGGGTGGCGCGCGGGCTCGCCGCTTCCTGCCGGTAATGTCTTCACCTCTGCTTACAGGGCATTACAAGTGCTCACAGAAGTGCATCGGGCGACTCCATAGACTGAGCCTCAGTTCACGTGACACCGCGTGAATGCCGCGGCGAATGTTTCGCTGCGGGGCATTCCAGAAAAGGAGTCTCTTCCATGAACAAGCTGCTGATCTCCCTGTCCGCCCTGTCGATTGCCGCCGCTTCGTCGCTGGCGATGGCGCAAGGTACTGGCGCGACCACCGCCCCGGGCGCCACCACCGGCGCACAAGGCGGTGCGCAAGGCGGCGTCGGCGCCGCCGCTACCGCACCTGCCGTGCAGTCCGGCGCGGGTGCCAGCGTGAACGCATCGGGTGGTGCCGTGACCCCGGGCGCTGCAGCCGATGCTGGTGCCGGTGCGAAGGCAGATTCGTCGAAGAGCCACCATGGCACGCATGCCAAGGCCAAGTCGAAGAAGGGCGAAACCGGCGATGTTGGCGCCAGCGCCGGCACCGACGCCGGTACCAGGATGCAGTAACCTGACCCGGGCCGGCGCGGACACCTCCAGGCCGCCGCCGGCCCCGGAACTCGACAGAATGGCAGAACGGGCGCTTCGGCGCCCGTTCTGCTTTCCTGACGCCTCAGATGAATGGGCTCTGGTTGCCTCTGGTTGCCTCTGGTTGCGTATGTCAGTCTTACACCGACATATTTGCGCGTTGGCCGGCACTACAATTCAAGCAGCCGGTCCGGCTCTCCACTTCGGGAAACGGGCCGTCCCCCCACCGTGGAGACACTGATGATTCGCGTCCTGATCGCCGACGATCACGAGATCGTGCGTGCCGGTCTGCGCCAGTTCATTGCCGAGGAACCCGACATCGAGGTGACGGGCGAAGCAGGGAGCGGCGATGAAGTGATGGCGCAGTTGCGCGACAGCGAGTTCGAAGTCCTCGTGCTCGATATTTCCATGCCGGACCGCAACGGCATAGACGTGCTGAAGCTGATCCGGCAGCGGCTGCCCAGCTTGCCGGTGCTGATCCTGTCAACCTATCCCGAAGACCAATACGCCATCAACCTGATCCGCGCGGGGGCGTCCGGCTACCTGACCAAGGAATCCGCGCCGGATGATCTCGTCAAGGCGATCCGCACCGTGGCGCAGGGTCGCCGCTACGTGAGCGCGACCGTCGCCGACCTGCTGATCGGCGGCCTGGACAAGCCCACCGAGCAGCCCGTGCACCAGATGCTGTCCGAGCGCGAGTTCCAGATCTTCTGCAAGCTGTCGCGCGGCCAGTCGGTATCGGTGATCGCCGACGAGTTGTACCTGAGCGTGAAGACGGTCAGTACATACCGGTCCCGCATTCTCGAGAAAATGGGTATGAAGACCAATGCGGACCTGACCTACTACGCCATCAAGAATGGATTGGTGGAGTAAGCACATGTCCATCGCTCTGCCATCGACCTGATCGACTATCACACCATGCCGGAGCAGCCCACAGCCTCCCCGACTCGACCGTTGCGAATCCTCCTGATCGAGGACTCGGCGGTGATTCGGAGCATGCTGATGGAGTACCTGAGCGCGTTTCCGTTCATAGAGGCCGTGGACTGGGCCGATACCGAAAGGATGGCGGTGAGTCTGGCCGGGGCCGGGCACTATCACGTGGTGATCGTCGATCTGCAGCTGCGGCAGGGCAATGGCATCAACGTGCTGCGCGAAATGCAGAAGTCGAGGCTTTCCGGCATTCGCATCGTCTACACGAACCACGCGCAGGTGCCGATGTACCGGCGCCAATGCGCGGAGGCCGGCGCCGACTACTTCTTCGACAAGTCGCTAGAAATGGAGCAGGTGTTCCGCGTGATCGAGGACTACGCGACGTCTGCGCCTGCGCCTTGAACGGCCTCCTGGGGCGATTCCTCCTGCGCCAGCACCGCCGACGTCATCGGCACTTCGATGCGAATCCCCACGCCGTGCCCCGGCGAGGAATCCACATGCATCGTGCCACCCAGCGCCAGCACGCGCTGCTCCATGCCCAACAGGCCGTGATGGCCGGCAATGCTGCCAGCATCGAAATCGGGCGGCAGCCCGCGGCCATCGTCACACACCGTCAACGACAACTGCTCGGTTGTGCACGCCAGGGTTACGGACACCTGCTTCGCGCCGGCGTACTTGCTGGCATTGTTCAGCGACTCCTGCACGATCCGGTATAGCGCGATGGCAGCGGCGTCGTTGAGCCGTGGCAGCGTCTCCGGCAGGTCCAGCGCGGTGTCCCACTGGTTGCGCGCGCCAACGTCCTCCACAAGCTGCACGATGGCTTCGCGCAGGCCCAGGTTCAGCAGCACGGTCGGGCGCAGGTCCTCGATCAGTTGCCGCTTGATCTGGATGGCCTGGTCCGCGTGCTGCATCACGCGCGTCAGCTTGTCGCGCGCTTCCGGATGGGTGTTCTGCACGCGCATCCGCACCCAGTGCAGATCGAGCTTGATGGCCGTGAGAATGGCGCCAAGTTCGTCGTGCAGCTCGCGTGCCAGGCGCGTCTTCTCGTCTTCGGTCACGCGCTGCAGGTGCCCGGCGAGGGCTGACAACTGGCGTGTGCGCGCACGCACCTTGCGGTCGAGCCGGGCGCTTTCCTCTTCAAGCTCGGCCTGCGTGGCTTCGGCCACCGCCATACGGCGTGCGTGTCCCATGCCCAGCGTCACCAGCAGCACGATGTTGATCGCGGTGAGCATCCCGATGCCATAGCGCGAAACCTGCAGGTCATGCTCGGCCGCTTCGAGGTTGTGCGTGACCGTGCCCGATTCGCGCACCTGCAGATGCTCCAGTCCGCGTCGCGCGCTTTCCATCGTCTGCTTGCCGAAGTCGGTGCGGACCATGTCGAGCGCCACGTCGACGTCGCGCTTGCCGTAGACCAGCGTCAGCGCCATTTCGTTGAGCTTGCGCGTGACGAACTGCGACGCCTCGCCGAACTGGCGCAGCCCTTCGGGATCGTCCGCGTAGCGCTGGCGGATACGCGACATCAGTTCGGTGATACGTGGCAGCGCCTTGTAATAGGGGTCGAGGTAGCTGTCCTTGCCGGTCAGCAGGAAACCGCGCTGGCCGCCCTCGGCGTTGACGAGTTCCGTAATCAGGTCGCCCAGGTCGTTCTGAAGCTGCTGTGCGCGGATTGCCTGGGTGTAGCCCTCGCGCAGGCGCGTGTTGCCGGCCTCCGATGCAATGAGCACGGCCAGCGTCAGCAAGATGCCGCTGGCAAGCAGGAGGGTATTTCGCACGAGTAGGGAATGCTTGGCCATCTGAAACTACCGGTTAGATACACGGCAGCCGCCGGACGCGCGGGCGGCTACGGAATCACATTGGATGCGCAGGTCAATCGTATCGGCGGCCAGGCCACGGCGCATCCGGTGCGGTACGTAGTGCGCTGTAGGACTCCACTGACAACGGAATCGGCCCGGACTCAGTGCCTGGCCCGCAGCGCGAACCCTACGATGAGGCTACGAGCTTGCGCACTGTGGCGCAAGCGGGGCGCACCGGGTCCGGTGCGTGCAGTTTTGGGAGACTGGCCATGCTGCAATATGCACTTGTCTTCTTTATCGTCGCACTGATCGCGGCGGTCTTCGGGTTCGGCGGCATTGCTGCCGGCGCCGTGGAAATCGCCAAGATCCTGTTCTTCATCTTCCTGGTAGTGGCCCTCGTGACGTTCGTGCTGGGCCTGGTGCGCCGACGGTAGATCTCAGCCGATCCGAAAACAGGAGATCCCATGCTTACGCAAAACCCCAAGATCCGCAAGGAAATCAACCATCTGCACGACACCGCCAATGCGGCGGTGCGGCAGATCCGACATGCCGCGCGCGATACCCGCGATACGGCGCGCGACGCCGCAGGTCCGGTATCGGACGACGTCAAGGCGTTGATCGAGCAGCTCCAGCAAACCATCGACGTGCTGACGCGTGAAGGCTCGGTCGAAAGCATGGCCGCCGGCCGCCGCCTGCGCGAACATGCGCACGAGCTGACGCAGCAGTGGCGCGCACGCGGCCGGGACCGTATGGACTGGGCGCGCGACCAGATGGACGTGGCCGTCGACCAGGGCCGTCAGCGCGTGGTGGAATCCCCGCTCATGGCTGTGGGGATTGCCGCGCTGTGCGGTGCGTTCATCGGCCTGCTGCTGGCCGGCCGGCGCAGCGAATAGCGCGACAGAAACTCGCGAGCAGAAACCGGGGGCTGAAGGAACGGGACTGATTGCGGGACGGAACACAGGGAGGCGACTTGCGGCGCAATACAGCCGCGCGCGTCTCGCACCAACCCCCCCTTTTCCGGATATATATCCCTGATCCGGGTCACCCGATCACTTCACTGTGACCGGGTGCTTTTTTTTGCGCGCCGCGATCGATGGTGGGATCGATGGTGGGATCGATGGTGGATGGGGCAAACCTTTCAAAAGCCTTTCTGCGGGAGCGCACACCGACGCCTGTGGCCCGTCGCCACCAAAGGCGAGAGTGAAGCAGGGCGCCGAAGCAAGTGGCACCCGACGGCTAGGTCAGCGCGTCAGACGCCCCACATCACATCAGAGCCTTCCTTGACAGAGGCGCGCAGCATGTCGAGGAACGGATAGGCGCGCTGGCCCAGATGCAGGGGTTCCTCTTCGCGTTCGTCGTCCTTGCCAGGGTGCACGGTGGTTTCGGCCGGGTGCACCTTCTTGGCATCCTGCACGGCAGCCTCGAGCTTGCGGATTGCCGCGGGCATTTCCTCGGCCTTGATCACCCCGCGTTCGCCCATGTGCTTGCCGATGATGCCTAGCAGCGTGATGGCAAGATCCTTCATCATGATCAGGTCTTGCGAGGCGTGGGATTTGAAGGTGATCAGCATGATGGTTCCTTTCACGAGTTGCGGCGCCTGGCGTCGGGCGCACAGGCGGAGCGCATGATGTCAGCATAGCACCTGATAAAATTCCGCGTTTCCCGATTTCCATAGCCGGTCACGCGGCGCGGCGTTCACATCGCCACCGCACGGCCGAAGCATTCCTGCCCCAGGGCCCAGATATCCATGCTGCCTGTTCAGACCTCCCAACTTGCCGCCGCGTTCACTGATGCCGTGCGCGCGATCGCTCCCGCTGATGCCAACCTGCCCGCGGTAACGTTCGAGCGCCCCAAGGCGGCCGCCCACGGCGACCTGGCCTGCAACATCGCCATGCAGGTGGCCAAGGCTCTCAAGACCAACCCGCGCGAACTGGCGCAGAAGGTCGTCGACGCGGTCAAGGCCGATCCGCGTGCCTCGGCGCTCGTGGCCGCGCTGGAGATCGCCGGTCCCGGCTTCATCAACCTGCGCCTCTCCCCCGAAGCGCGTGCGGAAGTCCTGCGCGCCGTGCTGGCCGATGGCGACCGCTTCGGCGCGCGCCCGGCCGGCGAACACGGCCAGGTGCTGGTGGAATTCGTTTCCGCCAACCCGACCGGGCCGCTGCACGTGGGCCATGGCCGCCAGGCTGCCCTGGGGGACGCGCTGGCTAACCTCCTGGCCTGGCAGGGCTGGGCGGTTCACCGCGAGTTCTACTACAACGACGCCGGCGTGCAGATCCACACGCTGGCGATCTCCGTGCAAGCGCGTGCTCGCGGCCTGAAGCCGGGCGACGCCGGCTGGCCGGAGTCCGCCTACAACGGTGACTACATCGCCGACATCGCCGCCGACTTCCTGGCTGGCAAGACCGTTTCCGCCTCGGACGGCGAGCCGGTGACCGCCTCGGGCAACATCGAGGACCTGGAGTCGATCCGCAAGTTCGCCGTCACCTATCTGCGCAACGAGCAGGACATCGACCTGCAGGCGTTTGGCGTCAAGTTCGACCGCTACTACCTGGAGTCGTCGCTGTACAGCGACGGCCGCGTGGAATCGGCCGTGCAGTCGCTGATTGCCAAGGGCAAGACGTACGAGAACGAGGGCGCGCTGTGGCTGCGCACCACTGACGACGGCGATGACAAGGACCGCGTCATGAAGAAGAGCGACGGCACGTACACGTACTTCGTGCCGGACGTGGCCTACCACACCACCAAGTGGGAGCGCGGCTTCGCCAAGGTCATCAACGTCCAGGGCAGCGATCACCACGGCACCATTGCACGCGTGCGCGCTGGCCTGCAGGGCCTGGACATCGGCATTCCGCAGGGCTATCCCGACTACGTGCTGCACAAGATGGTCACCGTGATGAAAAACGGCGAGGAGGTGAAGATCTCCAAGCGCGCCGGTTCGTACGTGACCGTGCGCGACCTGATCGAATGGAGCAACGGCGGCGACGAAACGATCCGCAGCTGCCTGGACACCGGAGTCGCCGACTGGCCCGCGCACTTCACGCGCGGCCGCGACGCGGTGCGCTTCTTCCTGCTGTCGCGCAAGGCCGACACGGAATTCGTGTTCGACGTGGACCTGGCGCTGAAGCAGAACGACGAGAACCCGGTGTACTACGTGCAGTACGCCCACGCGCGCATTTGCTCGATCTTCGAGGCATGGGGCGGCGCCGGATGGGAAGCTCGCCTGGGCGATCTGGCTGGCGCCGACCTTGCCGCGGTGACCGCGGCCGACGTGAGCCCGCAGGCGATCGCGCTGGGCCGCCGCCTAGCCGAGTTCCCCGACATGCTGGCCGCTGCGGCCGGTGAACTGGCCCCGCACGCGGTGGCGTTCTACCTGCGCGACCTGGCCGGCGACTTCCACGCGTTCTACAACGCCGACCGCGTCCTGGTGGACGACGAGACGATCAAGCGCGCCCGCCTTGCGCTGCTGGCCGCCACGCGCCAGGTGCTCAAGAACGGCCTGGCCGTGATTGGCGTGTCGGCTCCCCAGCGCATGGACCGCGAAGCGCCCGCGGCCTGACCGGCCGTCCCGGTGGCGTGCCAGGGCGCGCCACCCCGCCTTCGGCGCAGCATCGACGTTCTGCATGCATCAATATGCGACGAATCTGAAGCTGTGCGTCACGGGACTGGCTCTATAATCCCCGGCATCACTGATGAGGACTTCATGCAACAGATTGACAAGCGCGCCCCGCGCACCGTCCGCCACACCAGGAAGCAGCGTGGCGGCACGTTCCTGGGCCTCGTGCTCGGGTTGATTGTCGGCCTGGCCATCGCCGTGGTCGTTGCCCTTTACATCACCAAGTCGCCAGCGCCGTTCCAGCAGAAGAGCGGCAACGGCGCTCCGGCCCCGCGCCCAAGCGAGCCCGGCAACGTGGTCAGCACCCTGCCGAACCCGGCGCAACAGGCGCAGGAGGCGGAGCCGCCGTCGGATCCGAACAAGCCGCTGTGGAGCAAGACGCCGGCCAAGCCGGTGGGCCAGCCCGAGCAGGCCCAGCCCGGCCAGCAGGCTGCCGCGCCGCAGCAACCCCCGGTGGCGACCAGCCGCCCGGCCGACATTGGCACAGGCGCAAGCGCCGGCAGTACCACCATCGCCAACAAGCCGCCCGAGAAGCCTGCCGCCCGTCCGGCCGAAAAGCCCGTGGCCGACCCGATCGCAGAAATTGCCCAGGCCGATGCCAACAAGGTCGGATACCTGTTGCAGGTGGGGGCGTTCCGGTCGCAGGATGATGCCGATCGGCAGAAGGCGAACCTGGCCATGCAGGGTTTCGAGGCCAAGGTGACCGACCGCGATGTCAACGGCGTGAAGATGTACCGCGTTCGTCTGGGGCCGTTCGCTCGCATCGACGACATGAACCGGGCGCGAGACCGCCTGCAATCGGCCGGTTTTGACGCCTCGGTGATCCGCTTTTCCAAGCAGTAACAAGGCCAGGGCCGCCAATCGTCTCGTCTTGATGGCTGATGGCGGCTTCTGGTGGCGGCAGGCGGTGAACCGCACGCCGCCGCCGCGGTCATAGCCTGAAGCCGATGGTCGGGCAACACGCCGACCGTCGTTTTTCTACTGCCTTGCTATACCCTTGCACATCCTCGTTTAACCGGAAGGCCCTTCGAACATGAAGAAAATCGCCGCACTGTTTGCCACTGTAGCCGCCGTGAGCGGCCTGCTGATGACCGCGCCCGCCGCCACCGCCGCACCGACGGAGGGCAAGGAATACACGGTTCTGAAAGCGCCGCAGCCCGTGCCGGCAGGCAAGATCGAAGTCACCGAGTTCTTCTGGTACGGCTGCCCGCACTGCTATGACTTCGAACCGGAGCTGGAGGCGTGGGTCAAGAAGCAGGGCAAGGATGTGGTGTTCAAGCGCGTGCCGGTGGCGTTCCGCGACGACCTGCTGCCGCACACGAAGATCTTCTACACGCTGGAAGCGCTGGGCAAGCTCGATGCCATGCATGGCAAGGTGTTCGACGCCATCCACAAGCAACGCAAGCGCATGCTGAGCACCGACGAGATTGCCGATTTCATGGCGCAGAACGGCATCGACAAGAAGCAGTGGCTGGATACCTACAACTCGTTCTCGGTGACCACGAACGCCCAGCGCGCCAACAAGATCGCCGACGCCTACAAGATCGATGGCGTGCCGACCGTGGTGGTGCAGGGCAAGTATGAAACCTCGCCTTCTATCGCCGGGACCATTCCGGGCGCCGTCCAGGCGATGGACTTCCTGGTCACGGGCGTGCGCGACAAGAAGCTCTGATCGCTTCTGATCGCGGTCCGCGGACTGCCGACGGCCCGGTGCACTTGGCGGTGCACCGGGCCGTTTTTGTTTTGCGCCGCGGATTTGTGCCGCAGTTTGGTGTCTTGGGCCTCCGACTTCGCTATATTGGCGCGATGCAACCACAGAAAATCTTCCTGACCGGGGCCTCTAGCGGCATAGGCCAGGCGCTGGCACGCGCGTACGCGCAGCAGGGCGCCTTGCTCGGGCTCGTTGGCCGGCGCGAGGACGCGCTGCGCACCTTCGCGAATACCCTGCCCAATCCCGACGCCGTGCGCGTCTACGCCGTTGACGTGCGCGATGCCGATGCGATGCGTGCAGCCGCCGAGGACTTTCTTACGCACTTCGGTTGTCCTGATGTCGTGATCGCCAACGCAGGCGTCTCGGTGGGCACCGTGGCCAGCGAACGCGAGGACCTGGAGGCCTTCCGCACGGTCATGGATACCAACTGGTTCGGCACGCTGACGACGTTCCAGCCGTTTCTCGCGCCGATGGGCCAGCAGGCGCTCGGCGTGAGCGGGTGGCGTGGCACGCTGGTCGGCATTGCCAGCGTGGCAGGTGTGCGGGGGCTGCCCGGCGGCGGGGCCTACAGTTCGTCGAAGTCGGCCGTGATCAAGCTGCTGGAAAGCCTGCGGCTTGAACTGGCGCGCGAGCGGATTCGCGTGGTGACGATCGCGCCGGGATATATCCGCACGCCGATGACCGAGCACAATCCGTACCGCATGCCATTCCTGATGGATGCCGACGTATTCGCGCAAAAGGCCCTGCGGCGAATTGCCGCAGGCACGCGCTTTGTTGTGATTCCCTGGCAGATGGGCGTGGTGGCTTCGATGCTGCACCTGATGCCGCGCTGGCTCTACGATGCGCTGTTCGCACGCGCGCCGCGCAAGCCGCGCCGGCCCCGGAGCGCGTGATGTGGACCGATGCGATCGGCCAGGTACACGAGACGGCGAGCGGCGACGTACGCATCGCGTCGCTCGTGCCGTCGATCACCGAACTACTGTTCGATCTCGGGCTTGCCGATCGCCTTGTGGCGCGCACCGGCTTCTGCATCCACCCCGAGCCCGAGGTGCGCGCGGTGGCGAAGGTGGGCGGCACCAAGGACGTGAAGCTCGACCGCCTGCGCGCGCTGGCGCCGACGCATGTGGTGGTCAACGTCGACGAGAACCGCCGCGAGACTGTCGACGAGATCCGGGGGTTCGTGCCGCATGTCATCGTGACTCATCCGTGCGCGCCGGAGGACAACTTCGCGCTTTATCGCCTGCTCGGTGGCATCTTCGACAGGCAGGCGCAGGCGGAAGCGCTGGCCGGTCAGTTGCGCATCGCGCTGGACGACATCAAGGACAGGGCCTGGCCCGCGCGGCGGGTGCTCTACGCAATCTGGCAGGACCCATGGATGACGGTGTCGCGTGCGACCTATATCAGCCGCATGCTGGCGCTGGTGAACTGGGCGACCTGGCCCGATGAAGGCGATGCACCGGCGGCCTGCGTCAATGGCGACTGCAGCCGCCCGAACGCGCCGGGCGAGCGCTATCCAACCTTCCGCTGGAGCGACGGGCTGGTCCGTGATCTGGACGCCGTGCTGCTGTCGACCGAACCGTATCGCTTCACCGAGGACCACGCCGACGCGCTGGAGCGGCAGATCGGCAAGCCGGTGCTGCTGGTCGATGGGGAAATGCTGTCGTGGTATGGCAGCCGCGCCGTGGCTGGAGTTCGGTATCTGAATGGATTGGCGGCGGCGGGGATTTGATATACCGCGCCCTCTCCCCCGACCCCTCTCCCGCATGCGGGAGAGGGGCGGGGGAGAGGGCCGGCGCGTCAGAATCAACAACGCCAGATCATTAGCCCGCCTTGCTAAACCGGATCACCCCGTCGTCACCGCACTCGCGTACTAGTTCGCCACGATGCCAGAGCAGATGCAGGTGGGCCAGCGCTTCGCCCATTGCGAACGTGAGCTGGTGGATATCGAACTGACGGCGGAAGATCACGCCGACGATGTCGTGCGCGTTGCATGGCTGTTCCGCGCAGGCGGCCAGCGTTTCGGCCAGGCGATCGACGTGATGCTCGCGCAGTTGCTGAATGCGCGTATGAAGGTTGCGGAACGGGCGGCCGTGCGACGGCAGGATCAGCACGTCCTTGGGCAGGCCCTCGTACTTGCCAAGCGAGTCCAGGTAGAGTTGCAGCGGATTGGCTTCCGGCTCCATGTCGAACACGCTGACGTTGGTCGAAATGCGCGGCAGCACCATGTCGCCGGAAATCAGCGCATTGGTGGCAGGGTTGTACAGGGCCACGTGTTCCGGTGCGTGGCCATAGCCGGTGATCACGCGCCACGACGCCGTGGCCGGATCGGCGCCGATAGACACCGTGTCGCCGTCCATCAGGCGGCGGTACTGCGTGGGCAGGTCCGGCACCAGCGACGGGTAGTAGCTCTTGCGGGCGCGCAGCTTCTCGAGGTTGTCGGGGTCGGTGAGGCCGTGGCGCGCAAAGTGGCTGGCCGCGAAGTCGCCCCCCGCATTGGACCCGACGCCGGAGCCGCCAGCCATCACGCGTGCGGACATGTAGTCGCCCAGGCTCATCCAGAGCCGCACATCCCAATGCTTGCAAAGCCAGTGCGCCAGGCCTACGTGGTCCGGGTGGCAGTGCGTGACCAGCACGCGCAGCACGGGCAGGCCTTCAAGCTCATTGGCGAAGATGGTTTCCCAGTGGGCCTTGATGGTGTCGTTGGTAATGCCGCAATCGACGATCGTCCAGCCATCGCGCCCGTCGATGCGGTCACGCAGCAGCCAGAGATTGATGTGGTCCAGCGCGAACGGCAGCGGCATGCGCAGCCAGTACACGCCGGGCGCCACTTCCTGCCGGGCGCCCGGTTCGGGCATGGTTTCGCCAAACGGGTATTGGAGCTGGTGTTCGAGTGCGTTCATGGGGCTGTCTCTGGTCGTTGTCAGGCGCTAGACTTGACGCTAACGTTAACGTCAATGCGCGTTTCGTGCTAGTCATCTTAGACGAAAAGTTGATTGCGCAACGAACGACCGTTCACTTTTACCGGACGCCAACATGTCGGCACTGCCAACCTCCGCCACCTACACGATTACCGATCTCGCGCGCGAATTCGACATTACACCGAGAGCGATCCGGTTCTATGAGGACCAGGGCCTGCTGGCGCCTGACCGCGAAGGCCCGGGTGGCCGCAAGCGCGTCTACAACGGCCGCGAGCGCACCCGCCTGAAGCTTACGCTGCGAGGCAAGCGGTTAGGGCTCACTCTCAACGAAATCCGCGAAATTCTGGATTTGTATGAGTCCCCGCGCGATACCGCGCCACAGCTTGAACGCTTCCTGCACTTGCTGGGCGGACATCGCGCCACGCTTGAGCGCCAGCTTGAAGACCTGCAGGCCCAGTTGGCCGAAATCGACCAGCACGAGCGTCAGTGCAAGGCGCTGCTGGCTGCCCATCATGTTGGCGACAAGACCCCTGCAGCCTGATATTGCCGTCCCGGCGGCACACCGTACGACTTCTGATTGACGTTTACGTAAACGTCAATACAATACCTGACACCGATCCCAATCCCAATTGCGATACAACAGGAGACACCACCATGACCGAACTCCCCGGCCTGAAATTCGACCTTGGCGAAGACATCGAGATGCTGCGCGAATCCGTGCGTAGCTGGGCGCAGGCCGAACTCGCGCCGCGCGCGGGCGAGATCGACCGGACCGACCAGTTCCCGATGGACGCCTGGAAGAAGATGGGCGACCTCGGCGTGCTCGGTATCACGGTGGCAGAGGAATACGGCGGCGCCAACATGGGCTACCTGGCCCACATGATCGCGATGGAGGAAATCAGCCGCGCGTCGGCATCGGTTGGCCTGTCGTACGGCGCTCATTCGAACCTGTGCGTGAACCAGATCCACCGCAACGGCACCGCCGCACAGAAGGCGAAGTACCTGCCGAAGCTGGTTTCCGGCGAGTGGATCGGCGCGCTGGCAATGAGCGAGCCGAACGCCGGCTCCGACGTGGTCAGCATGAAGCTGCGCGCGGACTTCAAGGGTGACCGCTACGTGCTCAACGGCACCAAGATGTGGATCACCAACGGCCCGGACTGCGACGTGCTGGTGGTCTACGCCAAGACCGAGCCGGACCTCGGCGCACGCGGCATGACCGCCTTCATCGTCGAGAAGGGCATGAAGGGCTTCTCTGTGGCCCAGAAGCTGGACAAGCTCGGCATGCGCGGATCGCACACCGGCGAACTGGTGTTCCAGGATGTGGAAGTGCCGGTGGAGAACATCCTCGGCGCGGAGAACGGCGGCGCCAAGGTGCTGATGAGCGGCCTGGACTACGAGCGCGCCGTGCTGTCTGGCGGCCCGGTCGGCATCATGCAGGCCTGCATGGACGTGGTGACGCCGTATATCCACGATCGCAAGCAGTTCGGCCAGAGCATTGGCGAATTCCAGCTTATCCAGGGCAAGGTGGCGGACATGTACACCACGCTGCAGGCCGCGCGCAGCTACCTGTACACCGTGGGCAAGAACCTGGATTCGCTCGGCACGGACCACGTGCGTCAGGTGCGCAAGGACTGTGCCGCCGTCATCCTCTATACGGCCGAAAAGGCAACCTGGATGGCCGGCGAGTCGGTGCAGATCCTTGGCGGCAACGGATATATCAACGAATACCCGGTAGGCCGCCTGTGGCGCGATGCCAAGCTGTATGAAATCGGCGCCGGTACTTCGGAAATCCGCCGCATGCTGATTGGCCGCGAACTGTTCGCCGAAACCATGTAGGCTGAAAAGTGATGCAAAAGGCGTTCGGTGTGCCGCCAAGGCAAGTGCCGAACGCCCTTACAATCTAGGCCTCCGCCCGCCGCCCGAGCCTCCGAGCCATGTCCCATTTCCCCAAGCTGCTGTCGTCGCAGATTGCCTACGATGTGGCGCGGACCATGCTGGACGGCTTCGACAAGCATTACCGGCTGTTCCGCGAAGTCAGCATCGAGGCCAAGGCGCGCTTCGAGGCCGGGGACTGGCATGGCCTGCAGCAGTTGCAGCGCGACCGCATCGCGTTCTACAACGAACGTGTGCATGAAACGATCGTCACGCTGCAGGACGAATACGATGCGGAACGGATCGAGGACGAGATCTGGCAGCAGATCAAGCTGCACTACATCGGCCTGCTGACGAATCACCACCAGCCTGAACTGGCCGAGACGTTCTTCAATTCGGTGTTCACGCGCATCCAGCACCGCTCGTACTTCAACAACGATTTCATCTTCGTGCGTCCGGCGCTCTCGACCGAATACATCGAGAACGAGGAATCGCCCACCAAGCCGACCTACCGCGCCTACTACCCGGGCAGCCGCGAAGGCATGGCGGCCTGCTTCGAGCGCGTCGTGTACAACTTCCAGCTTGAGCATCCGTTCGAAGACCTCAAGCGCGACATCGGCTACGTGGTCCGCGCGATCACCGAGCACTTCGGCGAATTCCGCATCGCGCCGAATTTCCAGGTGCATACGCTGTCGTCGCTGTTCTTCCGCAACAAGACGGCCTTCATCATCGGCCGTGTGATCAACGGCGACCAGACCTATCCGCTGGCCGTGCCGATCATCCACGGGTCGTCCGGCAAGCTCGTGCTGGACACGGTGCTGCTGCGCCAGGAGCAGTTGCTGATCCTGTTTTCGTTTGCGCATGCGTATTTCATGGTCGACATGGAGATCCCGTCGGCCTACGTGACATTCCTGCGTGACCTGCTGCCGCGCAAGTCGCGCGCGGAGATCTATACGTCGCTGGGTTTGCAGAAGCAGGGCAAGAACCTGTTCTATCGCGACTTCCTGCATCACCTGCAGCATTCGTCGGACAAGTTCATCAGCGCGCCCGGCATCAAGGGCCTGGTGATGCTGGTGTTCACACTGCCGTCGTTCCCGTACGTGTTCAAGGTGATCCGCGATTTCTTCCCGGCGCCCAAGGAAACCACGCGCGAGCTGGTGGAATCGAAGTACCGGCTCGTCAAGCAGCACGACCGCGTCGGCCGGATGGCCGACACGCTTGAATACTCGGACGTGGCCTTCCCGCTGTCGCGCTTCGACGAGGCGCTGGTGCGGGAACTGGAGCAGCATGCCCCGTCGATGCTGGAGTACCAGCGCAGCAAGGACGGCGAGGACGAGATCGTCGTGCGCCATGTCTACATCGAGCGCCGCATGACGCCGCTGAACATCTGGCTCCACGAGGGGACGGACGAGCAGGTGGACCACGGCATCCTCGAATACGGCAATGCCGTCAAGGAGCTGATTGCCGCGAACATCTTCCCCGGCGACATGCTCTACAAGAACTTCGGCGTTACCCGCCATGGCCGGGTGGTCTTTTACGACTATGACGAGATCGAGTACCTGACCGACTGCAATATCCGCCGCGTGCCCACGCCGCGTAACGAAGAAGAGGAAATGTCTGGCGAGGTGTGGTACACCGTACATCCGCACGACATCTTTCCGGAGACCTACGGCACTTTCCTGCTTGGCGATCCGCGCGTGCGCGCCGCCTTCTTGCGGCATCACCCTGATTTCTTTGACGCTGCGATGTGGCAGCACCACAAAGACCGGCTACTGGCCGGCCATGTACATGACTTCTTTGCCTACCACGTGCAAGACCGATTCATCCACCGCTATGGTTCCGGCGAAGCCGGCCATGCAACTGAAGCGCCAAGGAGGGCAGCATGAGTGACGCTATCGCCCAACTGTTTCGAAACAACCGCGAATGGGTGGACCGCGTCAACGCGGAAGACCCGGCATTCTTCACGCGCCTGGCCAACCAGCAGGCGCCCGAGTACCTGTGGATCGGCTGCTCGGACTCGCGCGTGCCCGCCAACCAGATCCTGGGCCTGGCCCCGGGCGAGGTTTTCGTCCACCGCAATATTGCCAACGTCATCTCGCACAGCGACCTGAACGCGCTGTCGGTGCTGCAGTTTGCCGTAGAGGTGCTCAAGGTGCGCCACGTCACCGTGGTGGGCCACTATGGCTGCGGCGGTGTGAAGGTGGCGCTCAAGCGCGAGCGCGTCGGCCTGGCCGACAACTGGCTGCGCCACGTGCAGGATGTGGCCGACAAGCACGCGGGCTACCTGGGTACCGTGCTGCGTGAGGACGACGCGCACACCCGCCTGTGCGAGCTGAACGTGATCGAGCAGGTCAATAACGTCTGCCAGACCACCGTGCTCCAGGACGCATGGTCGCGCGGCCAGGCCGTGACCGTGCACGGCTGGGTCTACGGCGTGTCCGACGGCCTGCTGCGCGACCTCGGCATGGCAGCCAGCAGCAACGAGGAATTGCAGACGCAGATTGCCGCTGCGCTGCGCCAGTACGGCGATCCGCCACAAGCGTCGATTCGCTGAATCCCACCACCGAAGCCTACCCCCTGCTTCAGGAGTCAGACATGCATCAAGATCCAGTCGTTATCGTTTCTGCAGTGCGTACCCCGATGGGTGCGTTCCAGAGTGAGCTGAGCAGTGTGACGGCACCGCAGCTTGGCGCCACGGCAATCCGCGCCGCTGTCGAGCGTGCCGGGATCAGGCCGGATCAGGTGCAGGAGGTGGTGTTCGGTTGCGTGCTGCCGGCCGGGCAGGGTCAGGCTCCCGCGCGGCAGGCCGCGCTGGGCGCGGGCCTGCCGCTCGACGTGGCATGCACCACGGTCAACAAGATGTGCGGATCTGGCATGCGCGCGGCGATGAGCGTCTACGACGGCCTGCTGGCCGGATCGTTCGAGATCGCCGTGGCCGGCGGCATGGAAAGCATGACCAACGCGCCGTACCTGATTCCGAAGGCGCGCGGCGGTTATCGCATCGGCCACGGCATGATCTATGACCACATGATGCTCGATGGCCTGGAAGACGCCTACATTCGTGACGAAAAAGGCGGGGGCCGCGCGATGGGCACGTTCGGCGAGGAATGCGCCGCCAAGTACCAGTTCACGCGCGAGCAGCAGGATGCCTTTGCGATGGAATCGGTGCGCCGTGCGCAGCGCGCCACCGAACTGGGCGACTTCCGCTGGGAGATCGCGCCGGTGACGGTGTCGGGCAAGGGCGGCGATACGGTTGTCGATACCGACGAAGGCCCGCGCCGCATCAAGGTCGACAAGATCCCGTCGCTGAAGCCGGCCTTCGCCAAGGACGGCACGATCACCGCCGCTTCGTCGTCGTCGATCAATGACGGCGCCGCCGCGCTGGTGATGATGCGCGAGTCCACGGCGAAGTCGCTTGGCCTGCAGCCGCTTGCGCGGATGTTGGGCCATACCTCGCACGCGCAGGCGCCGGGCTGGTTCACCACGGCCCCGGTGGAGGCCATCGCCAAGCTTTACCGCAAGCTCGGCTGGAACAGCGCCAGCGTCGACCTGTTCGAGATCAACGAGGCCTTTGCCGTGGTGCCGATGGCCGCGATGCACGATCTCGACATCCCGCACGGCAAGGTCAATATCCACGGCGGCGCCTGTGCGCTTGGCCACCCGATCGGCGCGTCCGGCGCGCGCATCATGACCACGCTGATCGGCGCGCTGCGCAAGACTGGTGGCAAGCGCGGCGTGGCCAGCCTGTGCATCGGCGGCGGCGAAGCCACCGCGGTCGGCATCGAAATCTACTGATTCGCACCTGAACATCGACAGGAGGCTTCCCATGCCCACCGCCCTCGTCCTTGGCGCCTCACGCGGCCTTGGTCTCGAATTTGTCAGGCAGTATCGCGCCGATGGCTGGCGCGTCATCGCCGCCGCGCGCAGCGATGAAGGCGTGGCCGCGCTCAAGGCCCTGGGCGCGGAGGCGCACAAACTTGACGTGACCGATGCGGCTGCCCTGGCGGGGCTGGGCTGGAAACTCGATGGCGAGACGATCGACGTGGCGATCTACAACGCCGGTGTGATTGGCCCGCGCACGGAAACCGCGCAGCCGGTAACGCGCGAGGACTTCGATGCCGTGATGCACACGAACGTGCTCGGGCCGATGATGGCGTTTCCGCTGCTGCTGCCGTTCGTCGAGAACGGCAATCACGGACGCGGCGGCGTGCTGGCGGTGCTGTCGTCGCGCATGGGCAGCATCGGCACGATGGACAGCAACCGCAGTTGGCTCTATCGCGTCAGCAAGGCGTCGGTCAATGCGGCGTTGAAGGCTGTGTCGCTCGAGGCACGCCATGCGATCTGCGTGGCCTTGCATCCGGGCTGGGTGCAGACCGACATGGGCGGCCCGAAGGCCGACATCACGCCGCACCAGAGCGTGGCCGGCATGCGCCGCGTGCTGGCCGGCGTCACGCGCCACGACAACGGCAGCTTCCACAACTACGACGGCACACCGATTCCCTGGTAAGAAGCCGATTGAAAACGATTCTGGCGTCGTTGCGCGACCTTGCCGTACTGCTTGTACTGCCTTCGGTCGCGCGCCTGGCCTGAGAACCCCGGTCTTGCAAACATATGCTGCTAACTTCTGAACAGGAAATGATCCGCGACGCCGTGCGGCAGTTCGCACAGGATGTCATCGCGCCGCAGGCCGCGCAGTGGGATCGTGACAAGACGTTCCCGAAGGACGTGCACAAGGAACTGGCGCGGCTTGGTGCCTATGGCGTGGCCGTGCCCGAAGAACTCGGCGGTGCCGGGCTCGACTATCTGTCGCTGGCACTGATCCTGGAAGAGATCGCGGCTGGCGACGGCGGCACCTCCACCGTCATCAGCGTCAACAACTGCCCCGTGTGCAGCATGCTGATGGCCTTTGCCAACGATGCGCAGAAGCAGCAGTGGCTGGTGCCGCTGGCGCGCGGCGAGATGCTCGGCGCGTTCTGCCTGACCGAACCGCACGTCGGCTCGGATGCGGCGGCACTGCGCACCACGGCCACCCGTGATGGCGATCACTACGTGCTCAACGGCGTGAAGCAGTTCATCACCAGCGGCAAGCATGCCGACGTGGCGATTGTCATGGCCGTGACCGACAAGGCCGCGGGCAAGCGCGGCATCAGTGCGTTCCTGGTGCCGACTTCTGCGCCGGGCTACATCGTCGCGCGCCTGGAAGACAAGCTCGGCCAGCATTCGTCCGATACCGCGCAGATCGTGTTCGAGGATTGCCGGATTCCGGCCGCGAACCTGCTTGGCGAAGAAGGCGCCGGCTACAAGATGGCGCTGTCGGGGCTTGAAGGCGGCCGCATCGGCATTGCTTCGCAAAGCATCGGCATGGCGCGTGCTGCGTTCGAGGCGGCGCTGGCCTATGCCAAGGAACGTGAGAGTTTCGGCCAGCCGCTGTTCCAGCATCAGGCCGTGCAGTTCCGGCTGGCCGACATGGCCACGCAGATCGACGTGGCACGCCAGATGGTCTGGCACGCCGCATCGCTCAAGGATGCCGGCCGCCCGTGCCTGAAGGAAGCCGCAATGGCCAAGCTGTTCGCCAGCGAAATGGCCGAGCGCGTGTGCTCGGATGCGATCCAGGTGTTCGGCGGCTACGGCTATGTGAACGATTTCCCTGTCGAGCGGATCTATCGTGATGTGCGCGTATGCCAGATCTACGAGGGTACAAGCGATATCCAAAAGATCTTGATTGCCCGCGCGCTTGGCTAATATGCCGTATCTCGCAGTTTCCCCCAACCGTTGTCCGTGAACCGGAGCATTTGCTTGTGACCGCCCCCATCGACTTCTACTTCGATTTCTCCTCGCCTTACGGCTACTTCGCCAGCACCCGCATCGACGATATCGCGCAGAAGTACGGACGTGGCGTGATGTGGCATCCGATCCTGCTGGGCGTGGTGTTCAAGACCACAGGCTCTTCGCCGCTGCCCAGCATTCCGATGAAGGGCGAGTACTCCTGGCGCGATTTCGAGCGCACCGCGCAGTTCCACGGTATTGAATACAAGCGCCCCACGCATTTCCCGCTGCCCACGCAACACGCCGCGCGCGCGATGCTGTGGCTGCAGAACCACCACGGTGCCGACCTTGCAGCCGCGTTCGCCAAGGCCGTCTATCGTGCGCTGTTTGTGGACGACCTCAATATCGCCGAGCCGGCCGAACTGGCGAAGATCGCCGAAACGCTCGGCGTTGACCCGATCGCCATGAACGAGGGCGCGACGAACTACCAGATCAAGGACCAGCTCAAGGCCGAGATCGACGTGGCGATGGCCAAGGGCGTGTTCGGCTCGCCATTCGTGATCGTCGACGGCGAACCGTTCTGGGGTTTTGACCGCTTCGATCAGGTGGAGGCCCTTCTGAAGAGCCGGCGGCAGACCGAACTGCGCGCCGTCGGCGGCAACGACATCAACAGCATCAACAAGGAAAAGAAACCCGCATGACCGCAGCAAACCAGGCCGCACGCTTCGACTGCGTGATCTTCGATTGCGACGGCGTACTCGTCGATAGCGAGCCGATCGTCCACCGTGTGCTCAATCGCGTGTTGAACGAGGTTGGCATCGACATCACGCTCGAGGAATCCACGCAGTGGTTCCTCGGCCGTGCAGTGCGCGACGAACTCGAAAATATCGAGGCGCGCCTGGGCAAGCCGCTGCCCAGGAACTTCCTGTCGGAGTGGTTTGTACGCCGCGACGCCGCTCTCATCGAAGAACTCGAAGCCGTGCCGCATGTGCGGCAGGCAATCGAGGCGATCAAGGCGCGTGGCCTGCCGGTATGCGTGGCGTCCGGCGCCGACCGTATCAAGGTCAAGCTGCAGTTGAACCATACGAACCTGGTGGAGCTGTTCACCGACGACGCGGCGCGCGAGCACATTTTCTCGGCGACCGAGGTTGAACACAGCAAGCCCGCACCGGACGTGTACCTGCTGGCCGCGCGCACGATGGGTGTCGAGCCGTCGCGCTGCGCAGTGATCGAGGATAGCCCCACCGGTACCACGGCTGGCGTGGCGGCCGGCATGACCGTGTTCGGCTATGCCGCACGCAACGATGCCGACGCGCTGCGCGAGGCCGGTGCCGCGACGATCTTCACCGACATGCGCCAGTTGCCGGAGCTGATCGGATGACGAAGAAGCGTCAGTCCGGCACGGGCCCGGTACCGTGCCCGTGCGGCAACGGTGACTTCGACGCGTGCTGCGGCCGCTTCCACCGCGGCGAGGCGCTGCCGCCCACGGCCGAGGCGCTGATGCGGTCACGCTACAGCGCCTATGTGCTCGGCAACGAGGACTGGCTGCGTCAGACGTGGCATGCCTCCACGTGCCCGGGCGACCTTTCGGTCGATCGCGACACGCACTGGCTCGGGCTGACAGTGAAGTCCCACGCGCAGCAGGACGATTTGCACGCGACGGTGGAGTTCGTCGCGCGCTACAAGCTGGGCGGCCGCGCGCACCGCATGCACGAGCTGAGCCGCTTTGTGTTCGAGCCGCGCACGGCAGGAGAAGCGGCGCGGTGGCTCTACGTGGACGGCGATCTGCGCGAACAAAATTAAGCGGAGGCGCCCGCATTTGAGCGCATTTCGCCCGTAACGATTTTTGAAGAAGGTTGGTTGTGAAGTCTCGCGTCGTTTCCTCCGTCTGTGTCATCGCTGTCGCGCTTGTGTGCCTGGCAGGGGGCGCTACGGCCATCGCACAGGTGGCGCTGCCCGCGCGCACGATCGAGCAGGTTGTGATGGCGCCGAAGGTTGGGCCCGAGGACACGGTGGACATCGAGACGACGATCTTCCGGCCGCCCGGGGAAGGGCGCAGGCCGCTGGTGGTGATCAACCATGGCAAGTCGCCCGGCAAGCCCGCGTTCCAGCGGCGCGCACGCTTTGCCGCGCAGACAGCGGAGTTCGTGCGGCGCGGCTATGTCGTGGCGCTGCCGATGCGGCAGGGCTTCTCGAAATCGGGCGGCAAGTATGTGGGCGGAAGCTGCGACGTGGGCGCGAACGGCATGGCGCAGGCCGAGGACGTGATCGCCGCGCTCGACTACCTCGTCCAGCAGCCCTACGTCGACCCGACACGGATCATCGTCATCGGCCAGTCGCATGGTGGCTTGTCGACCATGGCGCTGTCGACGATCGGATATCCGGGCGTGGTCGGCGTCGTCAACTTCGCGGGCGGGCTGCGCAACGAGAGCTGCGCCGGCTGGGAAAACAAGCTCGTCGATGCATTCGGGGACTACGGCCGCGCAGCGCGCTATCCGTCGCTCTGGGTCTATGGCGACAACGACAGTTTCTGGCCATGGCCGCTGCCAGAGCGCATGTTCAACAGCTACAAGGCCAATGTGACGGGTGCGGCAACCGACACGCGCTTCGTCGACATCGGCGAGTTCGACGGCGACTCGCATCGGCTGTTCAGCGAACTCGCGGGCATCGGCGTGTGGCTGCCCGAAGTGGAGGCGTTCTTCCGCGAACTCGGGCTGCCGTTCGACGTGGAGCCGCCAGAGGACGAGCCGGCCACGCGAGGCACGGCCAGCGCCGTCAGGCACAGAAGATCCTGAATCCGCTCAATCCAATACAAACCGTTTTTCGGAGGAGACATGCAATTCACCACGCTTACGGTTACGGCCGAACGCCACGTTGCAACGGTTACGCTCAATCGGCCCGACGTGCGCAATGCGTTCAATGAGACCGTCATCGCCGAACTGACTGGCGCGTTCCGCGCGCTTGGCGATACGCCCGATGTGCGCGCGATCGTGCTGGCGGGCAATGGCCCGGCCTTCTGCGCGGGGGCGGACCTGAACTGGATGAAGAAGATGGCCGGTTACTCGAACGACGAGAACCGCGCCGACGCGCTGACGCTGGCGCAGATGCTGCACACGATCTGGATCTGCCCGAAGCCCGTGATTGCGCGCGTGCACGGCGATACCTATGCGGGCGGCATGGGCCTGGTGGCCGCATGCGACATCGCCGTGGCGGCGGGGGGCGTGAACTTCTGCCTGTCCGAAGCGCGTCTGGGGCTGCTGCCGGCGACGATCAGCCCCTATGTGATCCGTGCAATGGGCGAACAGGCCGCGCGCCGCTACTTCATCACCGCCGAGCGGTTCGACGCCGCGGAAGCGCTGCGTATCGGCTTTGTCCATGCGGTGGTCCCGGCGGCGGGGCTTGACGCGAAGGTGGCCGAACTGGCGGCAACGCTGGCGGCCAACAGCCCGAACGCGGTGCGCGAAAGCAAGCGGCTGGTGCAGGAAGTGGCGGGGCGGAGCATCGACAACGACCTGCTGGCCGACACCGCCAACCGGATCGCGGCAATCCGCTCATCGGACGAGGGGCGCGAAGGTGTGCGGTCGTTTTTGGAGAAGCGGGCGCCGTCGTGGAAGCCGCAGCAGTGATTTAGTGCTTGCAGACCTTCAAACACCGACGGTGTTCTCCCCTCTCCC
>NZ_ALOU01000047.1 GCF_000292345.1 Cupriavidus sp. BIS7 | reverse complement strand
CCAGCGCCGCACGCTACTCCTCTTCTCCGAAACCGGAAAAAAGGTAATCAATATCGGAACACTTCTGAATCAAGGAAACAACAATCTCTCCATGCTCATCGCATTTAAGTATTCTCCGATTTCTCTCGGGTTTCTTGTCTGATAGATGCGCCTTCTTCAGTCAGAATCACTTTGCTTCAGAGAGGCAGCGCTTTTAAGCGCGAAGTCGACAAACGCCCTGGCCGCCGCGGTGCGATAGGCGCCCCTGCGCTGCAGCAGCGCTGCATTGCGCGGCGGCAGCGGCAGTTCAAGCTTGAGGATGCGCAAGTCAGGGTGCCCGGCGGCGATCGCGGCCGGCAGCACTGTTGCATGCCGGCCGCTGCGCACGGCATCCAGTACGGCACTGACCGAGTTCGCCTCGAAGTTGATGCGCGGCTCGATGCCCAGTGCGCCGAAGTAGCGGGCGATATAGCCCCGCGTGGCAAATTCCCGCGTCAGCATGGCCATCGACTGCGCCGCAAGCGCTTCGACGCTCAACGCCGTGCGCCGGCGCGCCAGCGCGTGCGTGGCGCCGACCATGTAGGCCAGCGGTTCTTCCATCAGCGGCGTGGCGTCTAGGTCCGGCAGGTGGACGTCGTCGAAGGCAATGCCGATATCAACCTCGTCATCGGCCAGCAGGGGCTCGACGCGCTCCTGCGGCATCTCGCGCAGACTCAGCGTGATGTTCGGGTATGCCGAGTTGAACCCCACGATCAGCGGTGCAACCAGATAGGGCGTAAAGGTTGGCGTGATTGCCAGCCTGAGGTTGCCGCGCGTGAGTTCGCCAACGTCGTGGATGGCGCGGCGTCCCGCTTCCAGGTCCTGCAGCGCGCGGCGCGCATGTACGTAGTACGCTTCGCCGGCGTCGGTCAGGCGTACCGTCCGGCCGCTGCGGTCGAACAACGGCGCGCCGAGCGAATCTTCAAGCTGCCGGATCTGCTGGGATAGCGTCGGCTGGGAGACGTGCAGCGCCTCTGCCGCGCGGGTGAAATTGCCGGCGTCGGCAACGGCCAGGAAATAGCGAACGTGGCGCAGCAGCATGATCGGTAACTATTGGTTTTGCCAATAGTGAGGATAATAAACTGGTCTTTGACCCAATAGCTGATCGCAGCCATGCTGAAACCACCAAGAGACCGAGCGGAGACACCGGCGTGAAAGACCTGATTGAGGGCATCCTGAAATTCCAGCGGGAAGAATTCCCGAAGCGGTCGGCGCTGTTCAAGCACCTGGCCACGCAGCAGCATCCGACGACGCTGTTCATCGGATGCTCGGACAGCCGAGTGCTACCCGAGCTTCTGACGCAGTGTGAGCCAGGGGATCTGTTCGTGATTCGGAATGCCGGCAATATCGTTCCCGCCTATGCGGTGCAGCCGGGCGGCGTCTCTGCCAGCGTCGAATTCGCGGTTGCCGGGCTCAAGGTGCGGGACATCGTGATCTGCGGCCATTCCGATTGCGGGGCCATGACGGCCGTGGCGATGTGCAAGTGCCTCGACCACATGCCGGCCGTCGAGGAGTGGCTCGAACATGCCGGCGGCGCCCGGCGGATCAGCCTGGCCCGTCCGCACGCATCGGACCGCGCGCGCGTGGACGACATGGTCCGTGAAAACGTGATCGAACAACTGGCCCACCTGCGCACGCATCCGTCGGTGGCGCAGGCGCTGGCCGAAGGGCGCGTTGACCTGCACGGCTGGGTCTACGAAATCGAGAGCGGCATGATCGACGCGCTCGACGGGCGCACCGGCAAGTTCGTGCCGTTGCTGGAGTATCCAGAGGTCACCGCAACGCAGGCGCCTGCGTGAGCGTTCAGGCTATGACTGGCGTGCCGACGGCTGGCCCGGTGCCGCGCGCAGCACGCCTGCGGCGATCTCGCGCATCAGTTCGTCCACCGCTCCGATTTCGGTTTCGCCCAGGCCCGCAGGCGCGCGCGCGGTGCCCCAGTCGCCGTAGATCATGGCGATGCAGCGATTGCGGATCTTGACCGGCGCCAGCAGGATCGATCGCGCGTCGGGAAGCGCTTCGCGATACCAGCGCGGCAGGCGGCGTGCCATTTCGGCGTCGGTCGTGTCCTCGATCAGCAGCGGCCTGTCGGATAGCCCGGCAAAGTGGAAGATGTCCGGTACGAAGCCTTCCTCGAACGACAGCGCGGGAAGGACTTCACGCATGCCTTCGCCGAAGCCGAGCCGCGCGTGAAAGTGCCGCGTCGAGGGATTCAGCATCATCAGGAAGCAGCGCGAGAAGTCCAGTGCGCGCATCGACGATTCCAGCACCATTGGCGCCAGTTGCGATACCGTCAGTCCCGCGCCTTCGCGCCGTACTTCGGCCAGCCCCTGGCGCAGCCGTTCGAGGATGTTGTCAGGCCGTGCGCCATGTCCGGGCGCCGTGGCGTCGTGCGCCGTTGTCTCGGATTCGGTGATCGAGATGCTGAGCAATTCGGCCTGGCGTACGGCCACGCTCACATCGCGCGCATCGAGCCCCAGCACCTTCGCGTGCGACAGCAGCATTTCCTCGACCGATTCCTGCGTGCCCTCGCGCACCATCGCTGCGGCGGCCTGCGCGGATACCTGGGCGATGGCGCCAAGCCAGTCCGCATGGGTTTCCAGCACAGTGCCTGGTGACACTGTACGCGGCTTCATCGCATGGGCGATCAGTCCGGGCAGGCGCCACTTGCGTGCCGCGGCCTCGGCGATCTCCACCATCGAAACCCCGAGCACTTCCTGGCACGCCTCGTTTTCGGTCATGGGGTGCGCGGCGCACAGCGCCTCCACGCGCTCCCATTCCTCGGGGAAGTAGAACACCAGCAGCAGCCGGCTCATATGGTGCATCAGCGTGCAGACGACGGCTTCCTCGCCCTCGTTGATGCCGCGGGCTTGGCTCAGCGCGCGCGTGATTTCGCCGGCCACCAGCGCGCGTTGCAGCGCGCGGGCGGCCTGCGGGCGATTCGGCGCCACGCCGTGGAAGTAGTCGAGCAGCTGGATGCCGAGCGTCAGATGGCTGATCGCCTCGACACCGAGCACCAGGATCGCGCGCGAGACCGTGGTGACCTCGCCGCCGATGGAGCGGTACATGGCCGAGTTGGCCAGCCGGATCACCTTCTGCGACAGGCTGAAGTCCGACAGCACGCTCGTGGCCATCTCGCCGACGGTCAGGTCCGCGTTAAGCGTCTTGAAGATATTGTCGACACAGTACTGGAGCGTCGGGAAGTCTCCCTGCTGTGCCATCCGTGCCCACAGGGTCTCGAAAAAATCGGACTGGGACATCAGGGCACCGTGGGCGTGAAGACTTCGCCCTCGCCGATCACGAGCTTGCCGTCTGTCACGGCATTCTCGAAATCGACGGGGGCAAGGGCGCGCGCGTAGCGCCAGCCCTGCACGAGATTGCAACCCTGCGCGGCCAGCAGCTTGCCCTGTGCGTCCGTTTCGACGCCCTCGGCGATGGCCACGAGGCCAAGCTCGCGCGCAAGCGACAGCACGGCCGACACAATGGTGCGTGCGTGCGGGGAATCGACCATGTCCGAAACGAAGCTGCGGTCCACCTTGAGTGCAGACAGCGGGAAGCGGCGCAGGTACGACAGGCTCGAATAGCCGGTGCCGAAGTCATCCACGGCAAAACGGATGCCAAGCGCGCGCAGCGACAGCAGCAGTTCCTCCGCCGCCTTCGGGTCGGTCATCAGCGCGCTTTCGGTGATTTCCAGCAACAGGCGGTCGGCGCCGATGCCGGTCTCCTGGATCGCGTTGCGCACGCTGTCGTAGAAGCCCGGGTGCAGGAACTGCATGGCCGATACGTTGACCGACATGTGGCCCACATGAATGCCCTGGGCATCCCACGCGGCCAGCTGCGCGCACGCGCAGCGCAGCGCCCAGGCGCCCAGATGCTTGATCAGGCCGTTTTTCTCGGCAACAGGGATGAATACGTCGGGCCGGATGTCGCGACCCGCGTGTTCCCAGCGCATCAGCGCCTCCACGGCGCAGATCTCGCCGGTGCCGGGCCAGACAATCGGCTGGTAGTGCAGCAGGAACTCGCCGTTCTGCACGGCCTCGAACATGCTCTGTTCGATCTGGAACTGCTCGTCGAGCCGGCGGTCCAGCTCCGGCGAATAGATGCAGTAGCGGTTCTTGCCCAGCGCCTTGGCTTCATACATCGCCAGGTCCGCACGGCGCAGCCACTGCGATTCCGACTGGGCCGCGCCGGACGACAGGGCCAGGCCGATGCTGGTGGTGATGCGCACCTGGCAGCCGCCGAGCAGGAACGGCTGGCGGCAGACATGGATCACGCGCTCGAGAATGCGGACGGCGTCGGCCTCGGACTCCAGGCCGTCGAGCATCAGCACGAACTCGTCGCCGCCCAGGCGCGCCACGCTTTGCCTTGTGCGCACGGTGTCCTGCAGGCGCGCGCCAACTTCCTTGAGCAGCGCGTCGCCGTACTCGTGGCCGAGCGAATCGTTGATGTTCTTGAAGCCGTCCAGGTCCATCAGCGCAACGGCGAATGGTTGACCCGCGCAGTTGCCGGACGTGTATTCCTCGATGCGCTTGCCGATGTAGGCGCGGTTGCCCACGCCGGTCAACGGATCGAGGAAGGCACGCTCGGTCAGGTCGCGTTCCGATTCCACCCATTGCGTGATGTCCTGGCCGAACAGCAGCAGGCTGGGCGAGTCGTCGTCGGTGTCGCAGTAGTAGCTGACATGCAGGTCGAGCCAGCCGGGGCCGCCAATGCCACCGGCCACGCGTACGCGCTCGCGGCGGGCCATATGGTCCTGCGCGCAGCCGGCAAGCATCAAGGTCACGCGTTCGCGGGATTCGAGTGCAATGATGTCCAGCACGGAGGTGCGCAGCAGGTATTCGCGCGGATAGACCAGCAGCTCGGCAGTGGCCGTGGTGGCGTTCAGGACGTGCCCCTGCAAGTCCACGCGCATGGCCAGCGCGCCGGAAGCTTCCAGCAGCGCCCAGGCCTCGCCGGTGGCAGGGCCGGCACCGGGCCGCCTGTGCTCGGCGGGATCTTGTGCCAGGGCTACATCGTATGCGAACGCGGTCATGTTTTTTTCAGCCCGGAACCCGTGGTGCGTTGGACTGATATCGGCTGGTTTTCTATGAACTGTAGGGTTGGACACCCGCGGCAATGCCAGTCCGTGGCTAACCCGTGCCCCGGAACATGACCTCTGGTCTTGCCAGTGTCAAACGAATCGACAGCGGCGATTCTAATACGAGCCGCCATCTGCCTGAGCGCCGCACCGGCAAGCGGATTGCCGTCGTCGGCGCGGCTACAACAGGCAAAACGCCAAGATTCGGCCCAACTTGTGTCGGGATTGACATATGTTGGGCAATCCGTGACACTCGACGCCATGTCTCGTTTCGCTATCCGCATCGCCGCGATTATTCGCACCATTCCTGGAATGGTGGGTTAGCGCGCGTCCGAAACAGACATCAAAAACCCGCCCAACGAGGCGGGTTTTTTGTTGCCGCTTCCTTGGGAATCCAACCCTCAAGAATGGAGCGACCATGCCGTTAACCAGCCCCCCGTTATCCAGCCCCTTTTCGTTGCCAGAATCCGTGCCGGGCAAGCTGTCCCGGGCGCGTGCCGTGCCGTATGAAACGGACTCCGACCCCGACCTGGACGACTACCTGAGGCGCATCCTGACCGCCCGCGTCTACGACGTGGCCCGCGAGACCGTGCTCGAGGCCGCGCCCGCGCTGTCCGCGCGGGTGGGCCATCGCGTCTGGCTCAAACGCGAGGACCACCAACCCGTGTTCTCGTTCAAGGTGCGCGGGGCCTACAACAAGATGGCTCATCTGCCACCCGATGCACTGGCACGCGGCGTGATCACGGCATCGGCCGGCAATCACGCGCAGGGCGTGGCGCTGTCGGCGGCCCGGCTTGGCGTGCGGGCGGTCATCGTGGTGCCGCAGACCGCGCCGCAGGTCAAGGTGGACGCGGTGCGCGCCCATGGCGGTGCAATGGTCGAAGTCGTGCAGGCCGGCGAGTCTTACTCCGATGCCTATGACCACGCGCTGTCGCTGCAGCGTCAGCATGGGCTCACATTCATTCCGGCTTTCGACGATCCCGATGTCATCGCCGGGCAGGGCACGGTCGGCATGGAGATCCTGCGCCAGCATCGCGGCCCGCTCGACGCCGTATTCGTGCCGATCGGCGGCGGCAGTCTTGCCGCCGGCGTTGCGGCCTATATCAAGGCCGTGCGGCCCGAGGTTCAGGTCATCGGCGTGCAGACCGACGATTCCTGCGCGATGGCGCGCTCGCTGGCGGCTGGCGAGCGCGTGACGCTGGATTCGGTGGGATTGTTTTCCGACGGAACGGCTGTCAAGCGCGTCGGGGAAGAGACGTTCCGCCTGTGCAGAAAGTACCTGGACGGCGTGCTGACCGTGGACACGGACGCGCTGTGCGCGGCAATCAAGGACATTTTCCAGGACACGCGCAGCCTGGTGGAGCCCGCCGGCGCGCTGACCGTGGCTGGCCTGAAACTGTACGCGGAAACAGCCGGAGTGGCGTCAAGGGAGCTGGTGGCGATCACATCGGGCGCCAACATGAACTTCGACCGCCTGCGCATCGTGGCCGAACGGGCCGAACTGGTGGAATCCACGCGTTGATGCCGGACGGAGATGTCAGGTGACGCTGCGGCAGACGGGGGCTTTCGGGCAGAATCTCCAGGGGGCGATCTTCCGGGATTTTCCCCAGCCGCAAAACATTGGAGACATTGAGCATGACAAAGCAGACAAAGGTCGCACTGGTCACGGGCGCGGCCCGAGGTATCGGCAAGGCGGTGGCACAGGCAATGCTCGCTGACGGCTACCAGGTCGTTCTGGCCGGACGTACCGCGCAGACGCTGGAAGCGCTGGCCGATCAGGCAACGGCGGCGGGGCAGACCGCGCTGGCCGTGCAGTGCGACGTGAGCGATCCGGCCTCGGTCGATGCGTTGTACGGCAAGATCCGCGAGCGCTTTGGCCGGCTCGACGTGCTGTTCAACAACGCAGGCATCAACGCTCCGGCGATCGGTATCGACGAGTTGTCGTTCGAACAGTGGAAAGCCGTGCTGGACACCAACCTGACCGGTGCGTTCCTGTGTGCGCGTGGCGCGTTTGCGCTGATGAAATCGCAGGACCCGCGTGGCGGCCGAATCATCAACAACGGGTCGATATCAGCCCATGCGCCGCGGCCGAATACGGTGCCTTACACCGCAACGAAGCACGCCATCACGGGGCTGACCAAGAGCCTGTCGCTCGATGGCCGTCCGTGGGATATTGCGTGCAGCCAGATCGACATCGGCAACGCCGGTACCGACATGGCCAACCGCATGGCGCGCGGCGTGCCGCAGGCCAACGGCGAGATCCGGCCGGAACCGCTGATGGATGTGGCTCACATCGCCAGTTCGGTGCTGCATATGGCCAACCTCCCGCTCGACGTGAACGTGCAGTTCATGACCGTCATGGCCACCAAGATGCCGTTCGTGGGGCGGGGATAAGCGCGCGGGACGGCGCGACGTTTTAACGCCCTCCGCCGTGCCTGCCGGCCATGAACGCCGCCGCATCGGCTGCCGTCATGCCACGGCTGTCACGCGCGTCGGGGTCGGCGCCGTGCGCCTTGAGCAGTTCAACGATCTCCGTGCGCTGGAACATTGCGGCCGTCATCAGCGCGGTCCGGCCGTCGGGCGAGGCCCCTTCGACGTCGGTACCGTGCGCGAGCAGGATTTCGATGATTTCCTTGAAACCCTTGTAGGCAGCACCGGCGATGGGTGTCTGCCCCATCGCGTTGCGGATGTCCGGTGAGGCGCCAGCTTCCAGCAGCATGCGCAGTGCGTCGGCCTGCCCGTGATACGCGGCCAGCATGACAAGGGTGTCGCCTTTCTCGTTGCGCAGGTTCGGCGGCATGCCGCGCGCAATGAGTGCCGCCAGTGCGGCGGTATCGCCATGGCGCGCGAGATCGAACACCTGGCCCAGCGCGGCGATCATGCGGGCTTCTTCGTCCGCGGTCATGGGGGCTTGAGGATTGTCCATCTCCGGTTTCCTGTTTGAAGTTGTTTGTGCGAGATGCGCTGGCTGTCGCTCCCGCCCCACTCCCAATGTGCGGGAGCGGGGCACGGCGGGAGAGACTTATTTCGCCTCGATCTTCTCGATGGCGGCCGCAACACCCGCGCCATAGGCGGGATCAGCCGCAGTGCAGTGCTTGATATGGGTCTGCTGGATATGCCTGGACACACCCTTGATCGAGCGGGCCGTGTTGTCGAACAGCACCTGCCGCTGTGCTGCGGACATCAGCCGGAACAGTGCGCCAACCTGCGAAAAATAGTCGCCGTCGACACGCTGGTTCCAGTGATCAGCCGTGCCTTCCAGCGTGAGCGGTGGTTCGCGGAAGTCCGGCTGTTCGGTCCATTCGCCCTTCGTGTTGGGCTCGTAGCCGATGGTGCCGCCCTGGTTGCCATCGACGCGCATTGCCCCGTCGCGGTGGTAGCTGTTGATGTACTTCGCGGCCTTCGGCGAATTCACCGGGATCTGGTGATGGTTGACGCCGAGGCGATAGCGCGCCGCGTCACCATACGAGAACAGGCGGCCCTGCAGCATCTTGTCCGGCGAGAAGCCGATGCCGGGAACTATCGTCGACGGCGCGAACGATGATTGTTCGACTTCGGCAAAGTGGTTGTCCGGATTGCGATTGAGTTCCAGCACGCCCACTTCGATCAGCGGATAGTCCTTCTTCGGCCAGATCTTGGTCAGGTCGAACGGGTGGTACGGAACCTTGCTGGCTTCGGCTTCGGGCATGATCTGCACGAAGAGCTTCCAGCGCGGGAAGTCGCCGCGTTCGATGGACTCGTACAGGTCGCGCTGGTGGTACTCGCGATCCTGACCGGTAATCTCCGCGGCTTCCGCATCGGTCAGGTTCTGGACACCTTGCTGCGTGACGAAGTGGAACTTGACCCAGAAGCGTTCCATGTCCGTGTTGATGAAGCTGAACGTGTGGCTGCCGAAACCGTGCATATGGCGCCACGTGCGCGGAATGCCGCGGTCGCTCATCACGATCGTCACCTGGTGCAGGGCCTCGGGCAGGCTGGTCCAGAAGTCCCAGTTGTTCTCGGCACTGCGCAGGCCGGTGCGCGGGTCGCGCTTCACGGCGTGGTTCAGGTCCGGGAACTTCAGCGGATCGCGCAGGAAGAAGATCGGCGTGTTGTTGCCCACCAGATCCCAGTTGCCTTCGTCGGTGTAGAACTTGACGGCGAAGCCGCGAATATCGCGTTCCGCATCGGCCGCGCCACGCTCGCCCGCCACGGACGAGAAGCGCAGGAACAGGTCGGTCTTCTTGCCAATTTGCGAGAACAGGCTGGCGCGCGTGTACCTGGTGATGTCGTGAGTGACGGTGAACGTGCCATACGCACCGGAGCCCTTGGCGTGCATGCGGCGCTCGGGAATCACCTCGCGGTCGAAGTGGGCGAGCTTTTCCAGGAACCAGACATCCTGGAGAAGGGCCGGTCCACGCGGACCGGCGGTCTGAATGTTCTGATTATCGACAACTGGCGCGCCAAATGCGGTTGTGAGTTTTTTCATGACGGTTCCTTGATCCAGCGGCGCGCGTCCCGGGGGTCGCGCGATGGACGGTTTGTGGGTCTTGGCTTTGCAGCGTGCTGCGGCTGCTCCAATGGCGCCGGAGAACTGACTCGCCGGCAGGAGTCGCGGTCCACTATCGCAGATGGATAGCGACAAGTCACATCGTATTGATCAATGACCGTGATAGGGCACAGACTTTTCGAACGCGAATTAAGTGTTTTGCTATGCAGCGGAAGGGAAAACGGACCGGTCGCAGTCTGGCGGGTCAGCGGGCCGTGTGCGGAGTGCCTGCGTATTGACGGGAATTTGACACGCGCCAGCCCCATCTTTGCAGTGCCTGGACAGCGTAGCGAATAGGCTGAAAGCGGGAGAACTACCAGTGTTCGCATCATGTGGATCATCTACCGTCTAGGCCTTGCCGCCATCGCGCTGATTGCCCTGATTGCGCTGTTTGTCTGTCAATACCGCCTCTCGACCAGGATTGGGCGCCGTGAGGCGCGGTTGGGCGACCGCGCGCGTGAAGAGCCCGGCACCAACCTGCCGTAATCAACAGCAAGTGCTGTTGCCACGTCCACCACGTACCCCGGCACCACGGGGGACGTGATTGGCCGTGCACGGGGCGCCGAACCCGCTCATTAGCCCCAATCCCTCACTGCCCGCCGCCACCTTTTCCACACCCGCTCACTTCCCGCCAATGCGCGGAAATCAATTCCATCGTCAATATCTTGGTGATGGAATATTGTGGCTCCCAGTTTTCATTTCGCTGGTTGTTAACTAATAATTGGTCTGAATTTTCGTGATGGCCGTGGATTATGTGGATGACTTTCGGGCGCATTTCCCGAAAGTCATGTCGATTACATAATCTGCGAAAAAAGATTTGGATACCGGATAAATAAACCAGGCAGAAAATGCCAAATGGAGCGGGAAAAATCCATGAAGAAAACCTGTTTTCGCTTCGGCCAGGGAGTACAGCAAAAACCCGCGTTGAGCCCGATTTGCGCGGCCGTCCTGATAAGTTTTGTTTCCTCCGTGCGTGCGGCGACAATCGTCGATGCAAGTACCACCGGCCAGATCCTCTCTACCGATACGGCCTATCAACTGAATGCAGGCACCACAGTCTCGACCACCACCGGGGATGCAATTCGCATCGAAGGGATAGCGCCGGCAACCATTTCCAATTCCGGCTCGATTCTCAGCTCGCTGGATTACGCGGCAGCCGGCATTCGCTTCAGCGTCTCGGGGTCTCTTACCAATGAAACCACCGGGCTGATCCATGGCAATACTTTTGGCGTGGCGATGGACGGCGGCGGCACCGGCAACAATGTCGTCAACTATGGAGACATCAGCGTATCGGCGAGCCACGCGGTCTACTATGGCGCTGCAACGAGCGGCACGTTGGATAACTACGGCACGCTGAACAGTGGCAATGCAGGTAGTGTCGGGTCCAGTGCCGATGGCGTCTATGTGCACGGCGCCGGCACAACGGTCACGATCAACAATCACGCGAATGCGGCCATCCGCTCGGGAACCGGCGATCCCGTGTACGGACAGGCCATCGTTGTCGATGCGGGAGCGGTCACGGTCAACAACGATGGCCTGATTGACGGCTATCACGGAGGCATTGCCGCCACGTCGCCCGATGCGATCCATATCGTCAACAGCAGCACGGGAACGATCCGGGGCGAGCAGGGACCAGGCGTCCAGATGCAACAGGGCAGCGACATCACGAATCGCGGCGCCATTTCCAGTACAAACGGCGCTGCCATCCTGCTTACCGGCGCAAACAACACCGTGGTGCTCGGTACGGGATCGGCGCTTGGCGGCGGCGGGAACGCGGCAATCGTCAGCCAGGGGACAGGCAACCAGATCCAGCTGATCGAGTCCGGCACTGAGAGCGGGGACTTCAATGCCACCAATGGGAACGGGTTCGCCAGCCTGGTGTCGGCCGCTGGCAGCAACTGGACACTGACAGGCAACGTCAGCATGGGCGGCAGCAACGCGGACGCCGTCCAGGTGTCTGGCAATCTGACGCTGGGCGGGACGGTGACCATCGACGGCAGCGCTGGCACAAGGATCTTCACTGGCGGCCACCTGACCCTTGGAACGGGCGCTGCGGGGGGATCGGTAACTGGCAATATCGCGAACGATGGCGTGCTGGAGTTCAATCGCAGCGACAATTTCACCCTCGCTGGCGCATTGAGCGGCGTCGGCTCGCTGATCAAGAACGGCAGCGGCATCACCGCACTGACTGGTGCCGGATCGACGCAGAGCGCCGTCAACGTCAATACCGGCGCATTGCTTTTCGCGCAGGACGGCGCCTTTACGGTAACGGGGGACCATGTCACTGCCGCAGGCGCCACCACCGCGATTTCAGGCCGCTCGTCGCTGTCGGTGGGCAACCATTTCGCGATGAATGGGGCGCTGGATGTTGCGGCCGGCAGCGTCCAGCCGACTATCACCGCAAGCACCGCCACGATCGCTCCTGGAGCCACGTTCAACCTGATTGGCTATACGGCCGCTGCCACCGCCAGCGTTTCCGATCTGGCATCGGGCGCGTTCACGGTGATCCATGCCACCACGGCAGGCGGCCTGACGGGTACGTTCCAGACGGTAAAGCTCGGCGGCTCGCAGGGGCAGGCCGACTACCTCACGCTGACGTCCAGCTATACGCCCCAGTCGTACATCGTGGGCCTTGGGCTCACGTGGTACGCGGCGCACAGTACATCGCCGCAAACCGCGCACGGCACGTTCACGCTCGCCGGTGCCAGCGATACGTTCAACCTGGACGCCGTGATGGCCGATGAGGCCGCCAATGCGGCAACCGGCTGGGATGGCAAGACCCTCACCAAGGCCGGGGCCGGCACGCTGCAACTATCCAAGCCGAATACCTACACCGGCGCGACGATCATCAATGGCGGCACGCTGCTTGCCGGTACGGAGAACATCGTTTCCACGAGTTCGCAGGTCACCGTAGGCGCTGGTGCGACGTTCGACCTGAACGGCTTCAACCAGACCGTGAACAACATCTCGGGCGCGGGCAACGTGGCGCTTGGCAGTGCAACGCTGACGGCCAACACGACGGTCGATGGCGTGCTGTCGGGTGTTATCAGCGGCAGCGGCGGCCTGACCAAGGCGGGAGCCGCGACGCTGACGCTGGCGGGTGGCCCTCATACCTATGCCGGGGCCACGATGGTCAATGCGGGCGCGCTGGTCCTGGCCAATGGCGCGCAGCTAGCCAATACGTCGCAGGTGACGGTGAGCCAGGGTGCCACGTTTGGTGGCTATGGCAGTGTCGGCGGCTCGGTCGTCAACAACGGGCTGCTGGCCGTGGCGGACGCCGCACCGGGCTTTGCGGGCGGCCCGGCTGGCACATTCGTGGTGGGCGGTGCGCTGACGAACAATGGCGAGATCCGCATGGGGAGCCCGGTCCCCGCCAGCACGCTGACGGTGAACGGCAACTATGTCGGCAACAACGGCAGGATGACGCTCTGGACCGCGCTGGGCGCCGACAACGCCGCCACCGATCGGTTGGTCGTGCATGGCAACACCTCCGGCCAGACAGCGGTCAGGATCGAAAATGCCGGGGGCGCGGGGGCGCCAACGAACAATGGCATCCGGATCGTGCAGGTCGATGGTCAGTCGGATGGCGTGTTCGCGCTCGATGGCCGCGTGGTGGCTGGCGCGTATGAGTACAACCTCTACAAGGGCAGCCCTGCCACACCGAACGACGGCAACTGGTACCTGCGGTCGTACTCCACCGATCCAACGCCGCAGATTCGCCCGGAGCCCGGCGCATACCTGGCCAACCAGACGGCCGCACAGGGGATGTTCATCCACACATTGCATGATCGCGCCGGGTTTGCCGATCCAGCTCGGTCGAGTGGCTCGGCTCCCGAAACGTCGACAGTCTGGGCGCGGGCCACCGGCGGGCACAGCGATGGCAATGCAGCGGCCGGTCGCATCAGCGAATCCGCGGATACCGCGCTGGTCCAGGTCGGCATCGACGTGCTGCACCGGGTGGCCAACAACCAGCGCTGGCAGGCCGGCATCATGGCGGGCTACGGTACGGGTACCACGCACGCAACGGCCAGCAACAACCCCGCCATCGCACGCGGCACGGTGAACGGTGTGAACGGCGGCCTCTACGCGACGTGGCACGGCAATGCGGCCGATGCGGAAGGCCCGTACGCCGACACCTGGATGCAGTACAGCCATTTCGACAACACGGTAAAGGGCAGCAGCCTGGACGGGACCCACTACACCAGCCAGGTGTGGTCGGGCTCGGTGGAGGGCGGTTGGGCATTCCGCATCGGGCAGACGGGTGTCGGGACCGTGATGCTGGAACCCCAGTTCCAGTTGATCTATACGGACTATCGATCCGACAGCCACACCGAGCGCAATGGCACCGTCATCCAGGACAGCAGCAGCGGCGGCTGGACGACACGGCTTGGCACGCGCCTGTATCACACGCCGGCGGCCGGCACCGCGCCGGACTGGCTGCCGTTCGTCGAACTGAACTGGTGGCACAACGGCAGCGGCAACGCGATTGCGTTCAACAACACGGTGATTGCGCAGGACGGCCCCACGGACCGCGTCGAGGTCAAGGCAGGGGCCCAGATCCAGGTGGCACAGCGCTGGCGCATGTGGGGCCACATCGCCTACCAGTATGGCAACGGTGGATTCGAGAGCATTACCGGGCTGCTGGGTGCGCGGTATCTCTGGTGAGCGGGCCCGATGCTGCGGAAAATGCGGCGTCCGGGTGTCTTGGAACGGTCCGGGAAGCCGGTTTACTGGGCCTTTTCAGGTCGCGCTTATATCCTAAGAAGGGGAAAACTACGCGCAGGAGATGACGATGCAAGCGAGGTTTGCGCGCGGCATTGCGCAGACGCCACTGACGGTGGCAGCCCGGGAATATCCGCTGGCGGAGGAGGCCGCCAATCCCGAGGTTGGCGACATGGTGACGATCTACAGCCTGGACCTGGCAACCGAGTTCAACATCCGGCTGAACGCCGCCGCGGGGCCGGATCTCTGGTACGGCGTGATCTACAGCATCAGCCGGGGTACCGAGATGCTGGTTGTTGCCGAAGGACTTGAACTCGACGACGTGGTCAGCGTCAGGCGTCAGGAAATCGCGTCCGTCGCCAAGGCGGACCACCACCACTGAAACACGAATTGCGGTCTGGCCGCGGCACACGTGTTGCCGGGATGTACCCGGAACGTTGCCGCGGCTGTCCTGCTGCGGGTATGCTGCGCATGCACAATTGCATCCGATATCGCATCGCCCCCAGCCGGTAGCCGTTCTCATGTCTTCGTCCTCCCCAGCACCCACCACCACGCGCGAATTTATTGCCGGACCTGCCGGCCAGCTCGAGGTCCTTGTCGATGCGCCTGCCGGCGCGCCGCTTGGCATTGCCGTAGTGGCTCATCCACACCCATCGCAGGGTGGCACCGCCGAACACAAGATTCCGCAGTTGCTGGCGCGCGCGCTGCAGGCGCATGGCTTCCTGACGCTGCGTCCCAATTATCGCGGCGTTGGTCAGAGTGAAGGGGAGTACGACGAGGGTATCGGAGAGACCGACGACGTGCTTGCCGTGATCCGCCACGCCCAGGCCGCGCATCCGGGCATGCCGCTGGCACTTGCCGGCTTCTCGTTTGGCGCATTCGTGCAAACGCGCGCGGTTGCGGCGCTGACCACCGCAGGTGAAGCGATTGCCCACCTGATCCTGACCGGCATGCCGGCCGGCGCGCTATCCGACACGCTGTCCTATGACACCCCCGCCGTGCCCGCCAATGCGCTGGTGGTCCATGGCGAGAGCGACGAACGCGTGCCGCTGGCGAATGTATTTGCGTGGGCGCGGCCGCAGGAGTTGCCGGTGGTCGTGCTGCCGGGCGCCGGGCATTTCTTCACCGGGAAGCTGCCCGGCTTGCGCCGCGTGGTGGAGGAATATCTGCGGCGGCCGACCGAGTGAGCGGGCGCCGGCGTCGCAGATCAGAACTCGTACATGATCGAAACATCGCCGGTCATGTTGGCGGAGTGGGATGTGACCGGGCTGCTGCGCGCATCGCCCACCAGGGCCGCGATGCCAAAGTCCGCCGTGGCGAACCAGTGCTTGCCGAAGAACCACATCGCCGAGACGCCGCCGCCGTATGACCTGATCCCGCCGCCGGCGTGGTGTTCGGGCAGGCCGGATCTTGCCGATTGCTCCGCAGTGACGCCGTACCAGCGGCTCATGTAGGCCGAATCGGCGAGGGTGACCGTGGGGCCCGCGAACCACGCGAATTTGTCAGAACTGCCCGGCAATGGCATATAGGCGCCAAGGTCGCCCAGCCATCCGTTGGCGCCGCCAAACTGCCGCCGCGCGTTGGCGCGGACCACGAGCGGGAATTCCTTCGACACCACGTACTCGGCAAACAGTTTCGACTCAACCGCCATGCCGATATTGCCGAGCCCGGCCAGGTGGTCGTGATCGTGTTTTTCGCGGCGGCCGAAGTCGTAGGTCAGCGCAATGCCGGCCCGCCAGTGGTCGGAATGGACGATATTCCAGCCAAGGCCTTCACCCGTGGAAAGAAACCCTTGATCACGGTAGCGGATATCGATTGCGGGTCCGGCAATCGGATAGTAATTGCCGGTACCGTCGTAGTAGGGGCTGACGCGGGCGGCAAGGCCCAGCCGGACGGTCCACTCGGGCGGCGGGCCTTCTTCATACAGTTTTTCCAGCGGCACGCCCACCGAGTACTGCCACTCGGCCAGCGGGGCGGGCGTCTGGGCATGGGCGCGCGGCGCAGCCAGCATCGCCAGCAATGCGAGCAGCGCGGCTGCCAGCCATAAGGCCAGCGGGCGCCGGGGGCTTATCGCGCCGGTCTGGCTTTCCGAAATCGTCAACACGTGTTCACTCCGGGTTTCTTGTTTTTCCCAGACGGGAAAATCTGGTGCAAAGCCGATGTAACGGCGCGCTGCGTCATGCGGATGACGTCGGCTCAACTTTTGCCAGTCTGGCGCGTTACGGCTCGCAATGCATGGCCAGTTTGCCGGTAAGACGTTTCGGATGGAAGTGCGAGATCGGTCGCAGGGCTTCGGAGTTGGGGGCGGTGCCTGTGCAGAGGGGCACCTGGCGGCTAGGCAACTGGCCTTGTAAACGCCAGCGCGGCGTGATTGCACCCTGGTGGGGCGAATCACGCCGCGCGCATTTCATGCAATGACTAGTGTCATGCACGTACTACGGGGGTGCGGGGGCAGGGGGCGCTTGTCGCGTGCCGGACTCAGACCGGCAGGGTCTGGACCACGATCGCTGCGGCTGCGCCGCTGACGGCCGTCACGGCCAGCCATCCGCCCAGGATCAGGGCACTGTTCTTGATGCTCATGATGGACTCCGGGATAGAAACCGGAGTCGGCAAGAACAGAGGTTCTGGGCCGGCTCCGGCTTACTTCTCTTCAACTACCGCCAGCATTGGGCGGGACTCAGGCGTTTGCGCCGTCGGTGTACGGGTCGAAGCTGCGCGACGGTTGGCTCGACACACCGGTGCGGTCCAGGCCGGCGACCATGCGTGCGCCATCGGTGTACGGGTCATACTTGCCGGTCTTGGCACCGTCGAGGTACGGATCAGCCTGACGGGCAGGGCTGGCCGACACGCCGGTGCGGTCCAGGCCGGCGATCGTGCGTGCGCCATCGGTGTACGGGTCATACTTGCCGACCTTGGCGCCGTCCGTGTACGGATCAGCCTTGCCAACGCGTGCGCCATCGGTGAACGCATCGACCTTGCCGATACGTGCGCCGTCGGTGAAGGCGCTGCGCTGGTCGTTGACGCGGAAGCTGTAGCCGTAGACTTCGCCGGCCTTCTGGGTGGCGGGGGCGGCTTGGGCGGCGCCGGTCACGAAAGCGGCGGCGAGGGCGGCGGCGGTGAGGATGGTCTTGGCGTTCATGATGCTCTCCTTGCGAAGTGCCGGGCGATCTCTTGGTTTGAGGTGGATCGCGGGGCCAAAGTCTGTGCTGCGAATGTCGGGGTCTTTGTTTGGGCCTTGCTGCTATCTACTGCTAGATAGAGAATCAGGGCTAAAAAAAAGACCGCCTCCCGGTACTGACAAACTACTTGGTGTTGCGTGGATCGGCGGGTTGCTGCGGGTTTGTTTGCTGCATCGCGTCGTCCATGGCGTGAATATTATCTACTACTAGATAGATAGACAAGGTCTTTTTGCGGTGCGCAATCGTATATCTACGAAAGTTGCCGCAGGATTAGATCAGCGGTGACCCTTACGAAAATTTCAAGTTGCTGATTCATATGAAAAATATGACTCCAACTATCGCCGTATCCGCGTGATTAGAGGGTTTCCTCTAGTCGCCAGCAAGTCGCTTGTCGCGCTGTGCAACCAGGCCTTCCAGCAGCGTCCGCGTCTGGTCCTCCAGCACATCCTGCACGCGCTGCGTCTCGGCCTCGCCGTATCCCTGCCAGTTCAGTGCCTTGATGATGTGGCGCCGCATCACCTTGAATGACGCAACCTGGCTGTCGATGGCGATGGTCCGGATGCGCGTGGCTTCGTCCGTGGCTGGCCGCCCGGTCAGGCGTCCGATGATTTGCGTGGTCAGCGCGAACAACCGGTGGTTGATGCCGACGTCGAACCGCTCGAACGCGGCCGGCGGCCCAAGCCCGGCACGTTCGCGTGCCATGAACTGCCGCCAATGCTCGGTGTCGGGGCCTTCATACAGGAATGCCATGAAGCGCGCCTGCAGCGCGAGATAGGCGTCGATCAGCGCCGCGTCGGCCGCGTCTTCACGGGCCACCACTGCTTCGGCCTGGCTGACGACCTCACCCAGCAGGTACCAGACGCGCTCGATGAAGTAGTCGATGCAGGCCAGGTAGACCCCTTCCTTGTTGTCGAAGTAGTACTGCAGCGCCGGGGCATTGACGCCGGCTTCGCGCGCAATGTCGCGGGTGGAAGCACCGTCGAAGCCATGCGTGCCGAACAGCCGCAGCGCCGCTTCAATAATGCGGGCGCGCGTCTCTTCGCCGCGCTGGTAACCGCCCTCGGCTGCAGGCTTGTGTCGCGCCATGTGGGGATGTCCTTGTCACTGTGAGCAGGCAGAAATATATCAGTTGACAGATTTTTTCCAAGTGGAATAATTGCGCAGCCCTTCCGACTTCGAAGTCTTGCGCCCCCATGTCTCCTCCCAATCACGCCGCAACGGCGCCAGCCGGCGTCGCCCCGGTATCCGCCATCCCCGATCGCGCCTCCCGCCGCAAGCAGTTCCTGATCGGCGCGGGCGTGCTGCTGATCGTGCTTGCCCTCGCTTACGGCATGCGCTGGTGGCTCTACGGCCGCTTTATCGAGAGTACAGACGACGCCTATATCCAAGCCGATAGCGTGACGATTGCGCCGAAGGTCAGCGGCTATGTTGCCGAGGTGCTCGTACGCGACAACCAGCAGATCAGTGTTGGCCAGGAACTGGTGCGGCTCGATAACCGCCAATACCAGGCGGCCGTGGACGAAGCGCAGGCCACCGTGGCGTCGCGGCAGGCCGATGTGGCGCGAGCCGAAGCTGACCTTACGCAGCAACAGGCGAAGATCGCCCAGGCAGCGGCGGAAGTGGACGGCGCGCGCGCCAACGCGCGGTACGCGGCGTCGCAGGTGGAGCGCTACGCGCCGCTGGTGAAGTCGGGCGCCGAAACCGAGGAGCGCACCGCCGAACTGGGCAACGCGCAGACGCGCGCCAAGACCACGCTGGCCGCCAACGAGGCCGCCTTGCGCGTGGAGCAAAGCCAGACCGTCACGCTGAAAACCCGCCTGGAGCAGGCCCGCGCGCAGCTTGAAGTGGCCGAGGCCAGTGCCCGCCAGGCGCAGCTCAATCTTGGCGATACCGTGGTGCGCGCCACTACCGCCGGCCGTGTTGCGGACAAGGGTGTGCGCGTCGGGCAGTTCGCCCAGCCGGGCACGCGGCTGCTGACGGTGGTCCCGGTGCAGGACCTGTACCTGACCGCCAATTTCAAGGAAACGCAGGTGGGCCGCATGCGTCCGGGCCAGTCCGTGACGCTCCACGTCGATGCGCTGCCCGGCGAGAAGCTGCACGGCGTGGTGGACAGCCTGTCACCTGGCACCGGCTCACAATTCGCGCTGCTGCCCGCGCAAAACGCCACCGGCAACTTCACCAAGATCGTGCAGCGTGTGCCAGTGCGGATTCATGTCGACGTACCGGCCGACGCGCGCCCGGTCCTGGTGCCGGGCCTGTCGGTCATGGTGGACGTCGATACGCGTGAGCTTCACCCCGCCAACGCCCACAACGCACCCAACGCACGTAACGAACCCAGCGCACAGGCCGCCGCAGGAGCCACGCATGGCTGATACGGCTGCGGCCGTACAGCAGCCGAACGCGTCGGTGGGCGACTGGATCGCCGTGGCCGCCGGCTCGCTTGGTGCACTGCTGGCCACGCTCGACATCTCGATCACGAACTCGGCGTTGCCGCAGATCCAGGGCCAGATCGGCGCGGCAGGCACGGAAGGCACGTGGATCTCTACCGGCTACCTGATGGCCGAGATCGTGATCATTCCGCTGACGGCGTGGCTCACGCGCGTATTCGGGCTGCGCCGCTTCCTGATGTGGAACGCGCTGCTGTTCACCGCGTTCTCGATGATGTGCGGGATGTCGCATAGCCTGTCCGCGATGGTGATTGGCCGCATCGGCCAGGGGTTTGCCGGCGGCGCGATGATCCCGACCGCTCAGACCATCGTGCGCACGCGCCTGCCACGGCACCAGATGCCGATCGGCATGTCGATGTTCGGCCTGATCGTGCTGCTGGGGCCGCTGCTGGGGCCCGTGGTTGGCGGCTGGCTGGCCGAAAACGTCAACTGGCGCTGGTGCTTCTTCCTCAATCTGCCGATCACGGCGGTGCTGGTGCCGCTGCTGTACTTCGGCCTGAAGTCCGAGCGCGCTGACTTCGAGGCGTTTTTCAAGGCCGACTGGCTCGGCATCGTCGGTCTTGCTGTAGGGCTCAGCTCGCTGACCGTGGTGCTGGAGGAAGGCCAGCGCGAGCAATGGTTCGAATCGAGCATGATCGTCTACCTGACGCTGCTTACGGTGGCCGGACTGACGCTGATGCTGATCGGCCAGTACACGGCCAGGCAGCCGATCGTGCGCCTGCGCCTGCTGCTCAACAAGAACTACGCAAGCGTGATCCTGATCGTGACGACGGTCGGTGCGGGCATCTATGGCGTGTCATACCTGCTGCCGCAGTTCCTGGCGACGATCGCCGGCTATAACGCCGAGCAGGCGGGCGGCATCATGCTGCTGTCGGGCCTGCCCGCGTTCCTGCTGATGCCGGTGCTGCCGCGCATGCTTGGCAAGTTCGACAGCCGCTGGCTGGTCATCACGGGCCTGGTGTGCTTCTTTGGCAGCTGCATGCTCGATATCGGTCTGACGGCAAACAGTGTCGGCCACGACTTCTACGCCTCGCAGATCCTGCGCGGCTTTGGTCAGATACTGGCGATGATGCCGCTGAACCAGGCCTCGATGGCGGCCGTTGCAACGCACGAGGCCGGCGATGCCGCAGGCCTGTACAACATGGCGCGCAACCTCGGTGGCTCGATCGGTCTGGCGCTGCTGGGCACGCTGATCGATCGGCGCAACAGCTATCACGATTCTGTTATCCGCGAATCCGTTACCGCCAACAGTGCGATTGGCCAGGAGCACATGACGTCGAGCATCGCCAGTTTTGTGGCGCAGGGCGGCGACTATGCGCATGCGCAGCTTCAGGCCGTGGCGCAGCTGAGCGGCGAGATTGCGCGCCAGGCCGTGGTGATGACGTTCTCCGAAACCTTCTTCGTGCTCGGCGTGGCCCTGCTCTGCTGCGTGCCGCTGGCGCTGTTGCTGAAGCCGCCCCGTCCGGGTGCCCCCGTTTCCACCGGTCATTGATCATGTCTGTTTCTTTTCGTGCCACGCTGCTGACCCTGGCGGCAGCGATGCTTGCCGCTGGCTGCACTGTGGGCCCTGACTATCACGGCGCGCCACAGGTGGCAGGCAATGCGATCGACGCCGGGAAGTTTCCGCACGCGCCGGAAGGCACCAGCAATCAAGTGCCGCGCGTGGCCGACTGGTGGCACGCGCTGGGCGATACGGAGCTTGACGCGCTGATCGAGTCGGCTCTCAAGCAAAGCCCCGATATCCGCGCGGCGCGTGCGCGTGTGCGCCAGGCGCGCGCGGGGCTGGCCGGCAACAAGGCCAACCTGTTCCCCACGGTCTCCGCCGATGCAGCCACGCTGCGCACGCGGTCGCCTGACCTGTCGGCGCTGTCCGGCCAGGGGTCGTCGGGCGCCGGGCGCGGCCCGCTGTCGCTGTATATCGCGGCCTTCGACGCAAGCTGGGAAATCGACCTGTTCGGCGGCACACGCCGCTCGATCGAGGCGGCATCTGCCGAAGCCGACGCGGCCGATGCGCAGTTGGCAGACGCGCACGTGCAACTGGCGGCGGAAGTCGCACTGGCCTACGTCACGCTGCGCGAGCAGCAGGAGAGCCTTGCGCATCTGGAGTCGTCGGAGAAGCTTGAAGCCGAGATGCTCGATCTGACGCAGCAGCGCCGCGCTCGTGGCGTGGCATCGCAGCTTGAAGTGGAGCGGTTGCTGACGCAGGTAGACAATACGCGCGCGCAGAAGTCGCCGGTGCAGGCCAGCATCGCCGAATCGCTCGATCAGCTTGCGGTGCTGACCGGCCGCGCGCCGGGCGATCTGGACGCGGAACTGTCTGCGCCGAAGCCGTTGCCGAGCGTGCCGGAGACGGTATCCGTTGGCGACCCCGCGGCGCTGCTGAAGTCGCGCCCCGATATTCGCGCGGCGGAGCGCCGCCTGGCATCGAGCACGGCGCAGGTCGGCGTACGCAAGGCCGACTGGTTCCCGAAGCTTTCGCTGCTCGGGTCGTTGGGCTTCGCGGCGACGGACCCGGGCCACCTCGCGCGCAAGGAAAACGGCACGTGGCTGACGCTGCCGCGCCTGCAATGGAATATTCTCGATTTCGGCCGTGTGGCGGCGGGTGTGGAGGGCGCGGAGGGTGGTCTCGACGAGGCCCAGGCCAATTACGAGAGCGTGGTGCTGAAGGCGCTGCGCGACGCCGATGTTGCGCTGTCACGTTACGGCCACCAGCGTGAGCACGCTGTAGTGCTTCGCCGCGTGGAGGCCTCGGCCGATCGCGCGTCGACGCTGCAGCAGCAGCGCTACCGCGCGGGCACGGCCAGCATGCTCGAATGGCTCGATGTCGAGCGCACGCGTGTGGCAACGCAGCAGAACCGCATCTCGGGAGACGCGGACCTGCTCAAGGACTTTGTCTCGCTGCAGAAGTCGCTGGGCCTCGGCTGGCAGACCTCGGCGACGCCTGCATCCTGACGCTGCTACGCGTTACTGCTGCGAGTTACTGCGGCGCCTTCACCAGTGGCGGCTGCTTCCACTTGCCGCTGGTGGCTTCCGCCTTCGGCATGTAGAGACGCAGGACCACATAGAACGGGCCGTCGGGCGCCGGCAGCCAGTTGGCTTGCCTGTCAGTGCCCGGCTTGCCGTGCTGCAGGTTCAGCGTGATGCCGCCGTCCGCGTCGCGCGCCAGCGTGCCCAGCATTCGCGAGTTGATCAGGTACCGGTCGGCCGCATTGTCGACGAGCAGTTTCGTCTTGCCGTCGTACATCGTGATCGACCAGAACGCATTGGCCGGCGGCAACGCATCCTTGCCGAAACGCAGCGTGTATTGCGCGCCATTGGCGCCGCTGAGCGGCTTGCCTTCGGCATCGGTGAAGTAGCCCGGATACAGCGCCTCGGCCGCGGTGTTGCCATAGATGCCCAGGGCCGCCCCCGCATAGCGGTACATGTAGTTGTTCTTCAGGAACGCGCGCGAGCCGAACAGATCGCCGCTGCTGACCTGCTTCGTGCCGAGCCTGGTCTTGTGGAACGTGGCGAATTCGGCCTTTGCATCGGCAATCCCTTCGCTAATCGCCTGCCGGATCTCGGGAGACAGCGCGTTCTCGTCAAATGACTTGCCCGGACCCACATCGATGGCGGCCAGGCGCTGCATCAGCGCGGTTTCGCTTGGCTCCGGCGGCGCGAACTGCAGCATGAAATCGAGATACCTGAACAGCGCCACGCCATCGGTCATGCCCGGCTGCGGTTTCGGCCAATCCACGGCCGGGGCCGGTGACGGCGCCTGGCGCTGCTGGAATGCGGAAAGCGTCTGCACCGTGTAGCCCTTCTGGATCTCGCGCACCTTGGACAGATCGGCGTCGTCGAATAGCTGGGTCCGATACAGCGCGTAGGCAATACGTGACTCGCTGCGCAGCACGCGGTCGATGCCCGGGGGTGTCTGGCCTTGCCAGTCGGGCCCGGCAATCAGGAAGCGGCCGCCGCCATTGCCGGTTTCGCGCGTGCCAAGGTAGCCAAAGATCTGCGTATAGATATCGAGCAATTGCACCGAGTAGTACCGCTGGTGTTCCACGGCGGGCAGCGTGAGCACCACGGGCTCGGCACGCAGGTCAAGCCAGACGAACGAGTAGGGCGTATCGGCGTTCGGCGTGATGATGGCCGTGTCCCTGGGCGAGAACGTTTGCGCGGTATTGCCGATGCGGTTGAACGGCGCCTTGAAGTTGGGGCCGTCACGGTCTACCGCCTGCGCGTAGAGCGTCTTGTAGGATTCGACCACGGGATAGCCGTAGATCCAGGCCTCCCTGGCCAGGGCACGCGCCTGTTCGGGGGTGGCGGTGACCGCCGCGTGTGCGGTGCCGCAAAGCTGCGCCAGGCTGGCGATGCCGGCGGCAGCCAGCAGCCAGCGGCGAGTGGACTTCAACATCATCGATCATCCTCATCATTGAACGCCGCGCACGGGCGGCAGGCGCCGGCGATTCTGCCCCGGTTCGACGATTCGGTTTTTGATTTCCGGCATCACGGTCGGTCCTCGACGCAGGAGAAACCCTGACATCTGAACCCGACGGAATCCGCCGGGGCCGCCATATGGATAGAATCGCCGTGGGCAGGCATGCGCACGCGGCGGCGCAGCCTGCGAACGAGGGACGAACAATATGCATTTCAACGCCAGCGACAGCATCGTGATCAACATGGTCACAAGCCTGATCGTGATTCTTGTCGGCACGGTGGTGGTCAAGCTGATCAACCGCTTCTTCTCGGCGCGCCTGCAGGCCGACAATCGCGGCAGCTACCGCGCCTGGACCGTGGCATCGCGCAACCTTGTGGCGGCCGTGGTGTTCCTGCTGCTGCTGGGTATCTGGGTCTCCGAACTCAAGAGCGTGGCGATCTCGCTGGCCGCGTTTGCCGCAGCGCTGCTGCTGGTCGGCAAAGAGCTGGTGATGTGCTTCCTTGGCGCGTTCATGCGCATGGTCACCCGGCCGTTCCAGCTTGGCGATCTGGTCGAGATCGGGCCGTTCGGCGGCGAGGTCATCGATATGGATGTGATGTCGACGACGCTGGTGGAAGTGGCGCCGGCGCGCCAGTACACGGGGTTCACGGTGCAGGTGCCCAACAGCATGTTGCTGACGACGGCCGTGCGCAACCATTCGCAGGCGGGCGCCTATACGCTCGACACCGTGCGGATTCCGCTTGAAGTCGGCGTGAACCCCGATGAAGTTGAGGAGCAACTGGTAAAGGTGGCCCGCCAGGCGTGCGAGGGGTTCATGGACGAGGCTGGCCGGACACTGCGCCGTTACGGCGACATGCGCTTTGTCGACCTTTCGCAGTTCGAGCCGCGCGTGATGTTCGAGCCAGTCGATGTGAACCGGTTCGACGCGATCGTGCGCTTTCCCGTGCCGGTCAGCGCGCGGCTGCCGGTGGCACAGCAGATCGTGCGCGGCTACTACCGGCAGCCGGCGCAGAAGAACGCGGTGCAGCAGTGACCTGACCGCAGGGAGGCCGCATCATGGCGCAGACATCGACATACCGGGGATCGCCAATCGGCGCCCGCGCGCTGATGGCCGGTCTGTCGGCTTGCCTGTCGGCCTGTATGTCGGCCTGCCTGTGGCTCTGTCTTGGCGTACTGGCGGGCTGTGCGAGCCTGCCCGCGAACCCCGAACGCACGCCGAGCTATGCGATTACCGATAACGGCGACACGCTGCTGGCGCGATCGCTGGCCCCGCGTCTCGCGCAGAATCCGGGCCAGTCGATCTTCTATCCGCTCGGCGCCGGCCCGGACGCGCTGACCGCCCGCATGGCGCTGGCACGCGCGGCGCAGAAGACGCTGGACCTGCAGTACTACAGCTTCGACGCGGACACCACCGGCAGCGCGTTGCTCGGGGAGTTGATCGACGCGGCCGATCGAGGCGTGCGGGTGCGCCTGTTGATCGACGACTTTCATACCAGCAAGCAGGACAAGCTCTGGGCTGCGCTTGACGCCCATCCGAATATCGAGGTCCGCCTGTTCAATCCGTTCGCCAGTCGCGGTGCGCGCTGGGTCCAGCTGGCATTCGATTTCGGCCGGCTTGACCGGCGCATGCACAACAAGCAGATGGTGGTGGACAACCTTGTGGGCGTGATTGGCGGGCGCAATATCGGCGACGCATATTTCTCCGCCAAGCCCGACCTCGATTTCAGCGATCTCGACATCATGGTGGCCGGGCCTGTGGTGCCGGTGGCCAGCAAGGTGTTCGACCAGTACTGGAACAGCGAGAGCGCGTATCCCGTGGCCGCGCTGTTGCCGGAGGGCAAGGAGGAGCCCGAGACGTTGCGCAGCATCCGCAAGGACATCGAAGCCAAGAGCGACCTGGCGCACGCCAGCCCTTTCGTGCAGGAGCTGCTCGACTCTGGCCTGGCGCACGGCATCGAAGCTGGCCACCTGCCCGGCTATGTCGGCACAGCACGCGTGATTGCCGACAAGCCCGACAAGATCGAGGAAAGCCCGGACGATCCGTCGACGCATGCGGTCCCCAGGTTGCGCGCGCTGATGGAGAAGGCACAGACCGAACTGGTGCTGGTCAGTCCGTATTTCCTGCCTGACGATAACGAGAAGTGGCTGACAGGTATCGCCGCGCGAGGCGTCAAGGTCCGTGTGCTGACGAATTCGTTTGCCGCCACGGACGTCCCCGCAGTGCACGCCGGGTATGTGCGGCACCGTGAAGCGCTGCTCAATGCCGGGATCGACCTGTACGAACTGAAGCCCACGGCCAATGCCGAACTGGCGCGCGACCGTGGCAGGCTGAGCGGCACGTTCGCATCAAGCCGGGCCGCGCTGCATGCCAAGGCCTACGTGGTGGACAGGCGCCTGCTGTTTGTCGGTTCGCTGAATCTGGACCCGCGCTCGGACAGGCTCAACACGGAAATGGGGGTGGTGCTCGATAGCCCCGCGCTGGCAAGCCGGCTCGTCGAGGATATGGACAAGCACCTGTCCGAAATCGCATGGCGCGTGGCCTTGCGCAAGGATCAGTTCGGTCACGAGAGCCTGACGTGGACCACGGTCGAGCAGGGCAAGGAAGTCACCACCGACAAGGAGCCCGGCATGAGCGTGTGGCAGCACATCGGCATCGACTTCCTCGGCCTGCTGCCCGTGGAGGACGAGCTATAGCGCGACAGTGGCGCGACAGTGGCGCGGTGCCTTGCCGGTTCGGGCAATCAGATGTCGCTCAGATGTCGCTCACGTCGATATCGGGCGGCTGGATCGACAGCAGCAAATGCTCCTGCAGCCGCGAAAGCTCCAGCGCGATGCCGCCCGGAAAGCCTTGCCGGTCGCCACGCTTGTCGATCAGCAGGTCGCCGACAAATGCCGAAACGGCGGCAGCGTGGCCGAGCGCGGCCAGTTGGTTGGCAATGCGCGGGTAGGTATGGAAAAGCTCCAGCGGCCTGACTTCGCGCGGCAACTGGGCCAGCCAGCGCAGCGTGTCAGGCGCGAGCATGTGTGCCGAGGTGTTGGCCGTCTGACGCAGGCCGGTCCAGTCGATCGGGACCACGGCTGCAGGATCCCCGTCGAGCACTTTCTTGGCTTCCTCGACAGTCACGAACTCGAACGAAAGGGGGTCCATGGTGGCTCCACGTCTTCAATACTTTGGGTGCCTTGAGGCCCCGACGACCATCTTATCGGATCGAACGCGCGTTTCTTGATGCGGCCGACCATACCCCACGATGGTAGGGGTGGGTTAGCCGGTTGCGTCAGGCGCGCGCCCGGGAATAAAGCCCTGCACTTCGGTGTTTACGTAGCAGGCGAGATCCACGCCACTGCGGCACCCACTGCGGGGCGCCCACCGCATGCGGGTGGAGTATGCTTAACGTCGGTCTCGCAGACATCGGAGCAAGTCATGCAATTTCGTTTACCCGTGTGGATGGGCATTGCCGCCCTGGCATTGAGCGCCTGCGCATCGCTGCAGCCGGTGGAGACGGGACAGAAGCTGATCGGCAGCCCGCAGGCCGCCGTGCAGAGCGCATTCGGCGCGCCCACGGAGACACATCAGCTTGCCGATGGCACGCAACGCTGGATTTATTCCAAGCAGCCGTACGGATATGACGTCTATGCGGCTGATTTCGATGCGTCGGGCAAGCTGACCAACTTCCGGCAGACGCTGACCGAAACCGAGATCTACACGGCGCGCCCTGGCACGTGGACCAAGCGCGATGTGGTGGAGCGATGGGGCATGCCGCGCGAGCCGATCCAGTACTACCCGCTGATGAAGCGCGAGGCGTGGTCGTATCGCATGTATTTGCCCGGCTACCTGCCGGCGCACTTTAGCGCCTACTTCGACGATAACGGCGTGCTCGACCGTACGATGATCATCATGGATACGTACGGCGGCGACCGCAGCCGCTCGAAGTAGCAGCGGCGGTACCCGGCGCGCTGCCTCAGCCGCGGTGCACGGCGGTTACCTTGCCGCCCATCACGTCGATCGAGCGGCGTTGCGGGTTGTAGTCCATCGTGGCGGGCAGGCCCTTGCTGTCGCGGCTGCCGATGCGCCACGCGCAGCCGTTGAGCAGCGCGGCGGCTTCGGCCTCGGTCTTGCCAATCAGCACTTCGTCACCAAGCTTGTCCGCCTGGCAGCCTTGGGGCGTGCCACGGCCACCCTGTGGACCAGGATCGGCAATCGTGGTGGCCGGCGCCTGGGCCGCGCAGCCGGCCATCATTGCGACGGATGCGGCAAATGCTGCCGTGGCGCCGGTGATGCCCAGTCGCTTCCAGCTGAGTTTCGATGCAATCATGTGTGGGCTCCTTGCGGGGTTGAGGATGCTTGGGGGCTATACGGCTGCGGGGCACTCAAAGCTTCTGTACCGCAGCCAGCTTGAAGATCTTCGCCCAGCGGCCAGCCGTGCCGCTGTCGGGGACGGGGATTGTCCAGTCCGCTGGCGTGTGGTGATGCAGCGTCAGGTCAACCTGCCACTTGCCCCCGCTGGCGACGGCGCGGGCGTTGGCGATGTCAGCGAAGATCAGCACGATACGCTGGCCATGCATCTCCAGCACGCCGTTCTTTCGCTCGGCGTCAAGCTTCAGGCTTCCCCATTCGCCGGTCAGCGTTAGCACACGCTCGCCATTGACGCGCTTGCCGTGGATCGCGCGGTAGCCCCGCAGCCATCGCACGCCAAGCGCGGTCAGTGCGGCCAGCAGCGCGAGCACGGCCGCGGTGCCGGCCAGCGCGCCAAAATCGGCCGCTATCTTCGTGTAGAGCAGCACGACGCCGTAGATAAAGGCGCCAAGCAACGCCAGGCCCAGGAGAATGATTGGCACGTTCGGTTCCGGATGTGTTGTGCGTTGGCGGCACCGTTCGGCGCCGCGGTCTGTGTCGCGACTGTGTGGGACTGCGCCGGCCTATAATGGTTCGCCCCGCACAGCCGGTCGGGGCCTTGATCTGGGTCGGCCGACTTTTTCATGCCATCGTATCCTCTCGTCCTTTGCCTGACCATTGCTGTGGTGTGCAGTGCGGGCATGGCCATCGCCGCGTGGCCGCGCCGTGACGATCCCACGGTCAGGGCGTTCCTGCTGCTGGCGGCGGGGGTGGTGATCTGGAGCGGCGGCAGGCTGCTGGAGATTAGCGAGTCCGATATCTCGGGCCGGATCTTCTGGGCAAAGCTCCAGTATGTCGGCATCGTCGCGGTGCCCATCGGCTGGCTGGTGGCGATGGTGCATGTCAGCCGCCCGCATTTCGTGGTGCCGTGGTCCAGGCTCTGGGTGCCGGTGCTGGCGGCGGTGCTGTCGGTGGTGCTCGTCTTTACCAATGAACGCCACCACCTGGTCTGGACCTCGATCGAACTGATGCCGCCCGGTGTCTCGCCTGGCGCCGTGTTCCGCCATGGCATCGGCTATACGATCATGGCTGCCTGGACCTATGCGCTGCTCGGTCTGAGCCTGTACTTCCTGATCACGGCCCGGGTGCCCAACGCCGCATTGTCCAGGCGCGGGCGGAACGTGCTGGCCAGCGGCCTGGCGCTGCCGCTCATCGTCCATCTTGCCTATCTGCAGCGCTGGACCGGCCCGTTCGGCGGCGACCTCACCCCGGCCACGTTCTCGGTCATGACGGTGCTGGTCTGGTTCTGCGCGCTGCGGTCCCACCTGGAGGATGTCGGTCACTACGCGCGGCTGCGCGTATTCGACACCATCCGCGAGGGTTGCGTGATCGTTGGCGCGGATGGATGCATCGTCGAGTTCAACCCTGCCGCCGCGCACATGCTGCCGGAGCTGGAGCTAGGGCAATCTGCGCCTGCCGCATGGCACGCGCTTCTGCATCCGCCGGCCACTGCGCCGCAAGATTCGGGCACGAATCCCTTTGTTCCAGATGGCGCCCGGTACGAGCTGACGATCGAGCCGGTCTGCCGGATGGATGGCAAGCCGATAGGCCGTCTGGTGTTCATGCGCGATATCAGCAGGTATCAGTCGCGCGAACAGGCGCTGGCAACGCAGCTTGGGCAAACGGCGGAAGAACTGTCGCGCGCCCAGGCGGACCTCGACATCGATGCACTGACCGGCATCCCGAACCGCCGCTACTTCCAGCGGGAATCTCTCATCACCGTGTCGCGCGCGCGTGAGCGCGGGTCGGAAGTGGGGCTGCTGATCCTGGACGTAGATCTCTTCAAGCAGTTCAACGACCTGTACGGTCACCCTTGCGGTGACGATTGCCTGCGGCAGGTGGCCACGGCGCTGACGCGTGTGCTTCGCGGTGCGCAGTTCTGTGCCCGCCTGGGCGGCGAGGAGTTTGCCGTGGTGCTGCCGGACTCGACGCCCGACGAGACGCGCACCATCGCGCGCAGCATGGTTGCCGCCGTGCGCGAGCTTGGCATCCCGCATAACGGCACGCCCGTGCAGCCGTTCGTAACGATCAGCGTGGGCGCCGTTTGCGCGGTGCCGGATACCCCGCGGCTGGAGCCGCTGCTTCACCGCGCCGACAGCGCGATGTACCGCGCCAAGCGGGCAGGCCGGAACCGTTACGTGCTGGACGGCAGCCTCTACCTGGGGGTGACCGGCAACTGACGCGAAAGAAATTGGGAAGGGGCTTGCAAATTTCTAAAGCTTCTGTAGAATTCGCGGCTCGCATCGCCCAGATGGCGGAATTGGTAGACGCACTAGGTTCAGGTCCTAGCGGTGGCAACACTGTGGAGGTTCGAGTCCTCTTCTGGGCACCAGATTCGAAAAGCCCCGCGCAAGCGGGGCTTTTTTCGTTTTTGGCGGGGAATTCGCGGCGGCTTCGCAGGTTGATGTGCCGGGCCCTCTCCCCCGGCCCCTCTCCCGCGTTGCGGGAGAGGGGAGCGAACCAACAGCTCTTGATATGCCCCTTGTGTTCTCCCCTCTCCCGCATGCGGGAGAGGGGCCGGGGGAGAGGGCCAGCGCGTCCAATGCCGAAGCGGCTCAGCTGTTGCCAACAGCCAGTCCGCCAACGCCGACTCGCGTTTCCTGCCCTGCGGCGGCCTGCCGAACCACATCGCCCACCATCTCCGCCGTCACCGCGGATAGCGTCCATCCGAGGTGCCCGTGCCCCGTGTTGTAGAACACGTTGGCGGCATGGCCTCGCCCCACGCGGGGCATCAGGTTCGGCATCATCGGACGCAGCCCGGCCCAGGGCACTACGCTGCGTGTGCTGACACCCGGGAAGCATGCGTGCACCCAGTCGATCAGCGGACGGATGCGGTCGGCGCGAATGTCGCGGTTGATGCCGTTGAATTCCGCCGTGCCGGCCACCCGGAAGCGGTCCACGCCAAGGCGGCTGGTGACCAGCTTGGTTTCGTCGTCGAGCAGGCTGACGGTTGGCGCCGCGGCCTGGCTTTCCGCATCGGCCAGGTTCACCGTGATCGAGTAGCCCTTGACCGGGTAGATGTTCACGCGATCGCCGAGCTGTTGCGCAAAGCCGCGGCTTGCAACGCCGGCGCAGACCACCACGCCGTCGAATTCGTGCGATGCGGTTTGCCCGTCATCGGCCGAGACGATTGTCACGCGCCGGCCGCTGGTCGATGCCGAACGCACGTCCTGGTTGTACAGCGTCTGTACCCCAATCCGGCGCGCGGCTGCGGCAAGCCCCGTGGTGAACTTGTGGATGTCGCCGGTTGAATCGCTCTCCGTGTAGTAGCCGCCGTAATACTGGCCGGCCAGCGTCGGCTCGATGCCGCGCATCTCGTCCGGCGTCACCGCGCGGCGTTCCAGACCGCCTTCGGCCAGAAGCCTGGATACGCGCCCGGCATGTTCGAACCCCGCGCGGTCGCGATAGATGTGCAGGATGCCGCGCCGCTTCAGGTCGAAGTCGATCCCTTCCGCCTCGGCCCATGCAAACAGGTGCTGGCGCGCGGCGATGGCCAGGCGTGCCGTCTCCACGGTATTGCTGCGGTATTGCGGGATCGATGCGATGAACTCGGCGAACCAGCTCAGCTTGTGCCACGTCGGGCGCGGATTGACGAGCAGCGGCGCGTCGTTGCGCAGCATCCACTTGATGCCCTTGGCCAGCGTGGACCAGTGGGTCCAGACTTCCGCATTCGAAGCGGAGAGCTGCCCGCCATTGGCGAACGAGGTCTCCATGGCCGCATAGCGGTGCCGTTCGAACAGGGTGACGGTGAACCCGCGTTTGGCAAGCGCGTACGCGGTCGTGACGCCGGTAATGCCGCCGCCGATTACTGCAATGGTTTTCATGTCGAAGGTCTTTCGGGACGTCATGGGGATGGCAGTCCGCCGCGCACCATGCGCTTGAAGCGGACGCCCCCTCTGTCCTTGACCTGAGAGATTCGCGATGCGCGGCCAAGGCGCGCGTCGCTTGCTCCTTCGGTACCGCCGGCCGACGTACGAGCCGGGGGTTCTTCAGAGTTCAATAGCGGGTACCGGTCCTTTTGCCTGAGAGTTTCCGGGGCGGTTGCTCCTTCGGCGCTGTGCCGGCCGGGCGGCTGGCACAGTCTCTCCCGATACACGCGGGGTACGACGGCGGCAACTATGCCATAGATCCCCTGAATCCGTAATCGGGTCGACTACGCCACCAGGAATCGTTGCGCCAGGCGCACCCATGCGGCGGCGCCCAGCGGCAGTACCTGGTCGTTGAAATCGTAGCCGGGGTTGTGCACCATGCAGCCTCCGAATTCGCCCTCGCCGTTGCCGAGGATCAGGTAGCAGCCCGGCACCGCGTTGAGCATCCACGCGAAATCCTCGCTGCCGTTCAGTCCCTTCGGCGCCTGCGTGACCACTCGCGCCTCCCCAACCAGTTCCGCGCAGACCGATTGCGCCAGCGCGGTCGGGGCATCGGCGTTGACCATCGGCGGCGTCAACTGCCGGTAGTCGATCTGCGCGGTGACGCCATGTGCCTGTGCGGTCAGGTCGACGATCTCGCGAATGCGCTGTTCCACCAGCGCGCGTGTCTCCGGCCGTGCCGCGCGCACGTTCAGGCCAAGCTTCACTTCCTCGGGAATCACGTTGTGGGTGGCGCCGGCGTGGATGAAGCCAACCGAAACCACTGCGGTGTCGTCGGGCGCCACGTTGCGCGCCACCACGGTCTGCAGCGCCGTGACGATGGCGGCCGCCGCCGCGATGGGGTCTTTCGCGCGATGCGGCATCGCACCGTGCCCGCCCACGCCCTTGATCGTCACATCGGCCACGTCCGATGACAGGCTGACCGGCCCGGCCAGCACACGGAACGAGCCCGCGGCCACGCCAGGCATGTTGTGAAGCGCGAATACCGCATCGCACGGGAATCGCTCGAACAGGCCATCCTCGATCATGGCCCGCGCACCACACAGGTTTTCCTCGTCGGGCTGGAAGATCAGGTTGAGCGTGCCGTCGAAGCTGCGCGTGTCGGCCAGCGCCTTCGCTGCCGCCAGCAGGATGGCTGTGTGCCCGTCGTGCCCGCACGCGTGCATGCGGCCGTGCGCCTTGCTTGCATAGGGCAGGCCGGTGGCCTCCACAATCGGCAATGCGTCCATGTCGGCGCGAATACCCAGGCAGCGGCGGCCGTTGCCCACCTTGAGCTGTCCCACCACACCGCTCTTGCCGATGCCGGTATGGACTTCGTAGCCCCAGCTTTCCAGCAGCGTGGCCACGAGCTTGCTGGTGGCGCCAACTTCGAAACCCAACTCGGGCTGCGAATGGATCTGGCGGCGGATGTTGACGAAGGTCTCGGCGTCGATGTCGATATCGATGGCGGGCAGCAGGTGCGGCAGCAACTGGAACGGCGTCAGGGTCGATTGGCGGGTCATGGTGTAGTTCCGGTGAATGGTTTCAGTGTTCGCGGGTTTCAGTGATGCGCAATACGGCGACCAGCGCGAGCACGCAGCACGCGATCATGTAGAACGCAGGCGCCATCGGGTTGCCGGTCTTGGCCAGCAGCCAGGTGACGATGAACTGGGACGAACCGCCAAAGACGGTCACGCCAACGCTGTAGATCACTGACAGTCCCGTGGCGCGCACGCCCGCCGGCAGCATCTCCAGCATCATCAGGAACATCGGCGTGGTGCCAAGGTTGATGCTGGCGGTGAGCAGCGCGGAAAGGCACAGCACCAGCGGCACGCTCGGATAGGTGTTCATGAGCCAGAACGCCGGATACACGGCGATCAGGCTGAACAGCAGGGACCCTGCGACCAGCGGCTTGCGATAGGTGAGGCGGTCCGCCAGCCGGCCCGCGACGAGCGACACCACGAGCAGCGTGACACCGGTGACGCAGCCGGACAGAAACGACAGCGATGCCGGCATATGCAGCACACGGATCATGTACGTCGGCATGAAGAACACCACCAGGTACATCGTTGCCGTGCCGGCGGTGGTGGCCAGGATGCCCTTGACGACCTTGCCGGCATGGCGGCGGAACAGTTCCCCGACCGGGCTCGGCGCATGCGCGTCGGCCTCGTGCGTTTCATCGAGATTGGCGCGGATATACAGCCCCACCGGCGCGATCAGCAGGCCGAGCAGGAACGGTACCCGCCAGCCCCAGCTTTCCAGCGCGGAGGCAGGCAGCACCGCATACAGCGTGGCGCCCGTGGCCGCACCGATCAGTGCCGAGATGCCCTGGCTGCCGATCTGCCAGCTCACGCGCCAGCCACGGCTACGGACCTCGCCGCCTTCCATCAGCATGGCGGTCGACGCGCCAATCTCGCCGCCGAGCGAGAAGCCCTGCAGCAGCCTGCCTGCCACGATCGTCATTGATCCAAGCACGCCTGCGGTGGCGTAGGTTGGCGCCAGTGCGATGCACAGCGTACCGGCCACCATCATGCCGATCGTCAGCGTCATGGCGGCCTTGCGTCCGCGGCGGTCGGCATAGTTGCCGATCACCACACCGCCGAGCGGACGCATCACGAATCCGATTCCGAACGTGGCCACGGCCAGCAGCAGCGAGCCGTATGCGCTATCCGAAGGAAAGAACAGCTTGCCAATCAGCAGCGCGAAGAAGCTGTAGACCGTGAAGTCGAACATCTCCAGCGCATTGCCTATCGAGCACGCTGCAATCAGCCGGACCTGGCTGCGCTGGCGCACGGGATGTGCGGGCGGCACGGGCTGCGTGACCTGGGCAGGATGCTGCGGGTTGGCGAGCGGCGTGCCGGCGGTGAAGGTTGCGTCGTTCATGTCGGGGGGCTCCACGAACTGGGTTTGCAGGGATCGTGGAAGCCGGCGGTGCCGACATCCATCGCAAGGGGACTGGCCCCTGGCGATGCAGTATTCAGGCAAACACGCGCAGCTGAAAATCATATATTTTCATGCTGATAACGAAATGGAATCACCGACAGCATCAGTCCGTGCGCACCATCAGGACTAGTACCTACGCGCCGCAATTGCCGCAATCGGCAGGTGGCGTGCACGGCTTTCGGTGCACGTCCCGCGCGCATGCACCAGGCACGGGCGTATTGAGGGCGCATTGGGCGGATTGGTACATCGGTGATCGAAGGAGGATCGATGAAGCTGCAACAACTGCGCGTGCTGCTGGCTGTGGCCCAGCACGGCAGCATCCATGAGGCCGCGCGGAGCCTGCATATCTCGCAGCCGGCACTTTCGAAGGCGATCAGCGAGCTTGAGCGGGAACTTGGCGTCACGCTGCTGTCGCGCTCGGTGCGCGGCGTGAGTCTCACGTCCTACGGCGTGGCGCTGGTGCGGCGCGCCACGGTCGTCGAACAGGAGTTACGCCATGCGCTGGAGGATATCGAGTCGATACGCGGGCATGCCGAAGGGCAGCTCCATATCGGCTTCACGGCGGTGGCCTCCAGCGGCCCGTTGCCGAATGCGATGGCAGCGTACCGGCAGCGCTATCCAAACGTGACATTGCGCGCGTTCGAGTTGCGGCCGCAGCAGATTCTGGAGGGATTGCGCGAAGGCCGGCTCGACCTGGGCCTGATATCCACCAACAGTGGCCCGGGCGGGGGCGCGATGCAGTGGGAGCCGCTGTTCTCGGTGGGGATGGGATTGGCAGTGCGCCCCGGGCATCCGCTGCGGCGGGCGCGCAGGCTGCGTGCGTTGCTCGATGCCGACTGGCTCACGCTCGACCCGCTGGACGACCCCGGCAGCCCGCTGGCCAGCCTGATGCGTCTGCACCGGCTGGAGATGCCCAGGCGCATCGTCCAGAGCGGATCGAACCTGCTTGGCCTGCAACTGGCAACGAAAACCGATCTGATCAGCGTCTGGTCCAACTTCGTGTTCGAAGGAACCGGCGGGCCGCTCAAGCTCGATCCCGAGGCGCTCGTGCGGCTTTCCATTCTTGACGATCTGCCGGACTTCCAGGTTTTTCTTGTGTATCGATCCGAAGACCTGATGACGCACGCCTGCGCCCAGTTCGCCCGTGAGGTGCGGCATTGCGCGGCACGGGGCTAGTGGCGGTTGCCTGTGTCTCTACTGCCGGGTCTCGCGCGGCTTGCGGCCGGTGATCATCGCGGCAATCAGGTTTTCCTTGCCCTTGATGCTCATGCCAATCGCGGCAATCACGTGCACGATGACCACCGCCAGCAACGTGTTGGCAAGCCAGTGATGGATGTCGATCGGCCAGTCCTCGCCCCAGAACGGGTCAAGGCGCGAGATCCAGCCCGTGACCGCCAGTGAAAGGATCAGCGCCCACATCGCCAGCATGCCTACTGCACCCAGCGGCGTATGGCTGACATAGCGCGGCGCGCGGCCCGCAGCCAGCGCCTTGCTGTAGTCGCGCACGGCAGCAGGGCGGGGCAGCCACGTACTGAACCGCGCGTGCTGGCTGCCGATGAAGCCCCACACGATGCGGAACAGCACCAGTCCCGCGGCGATGTAGCCGAGCGTGCGATGAACCCGGTCGCCGGAATCCTGGATCAGGTCGAACAGGACGATGGCCGCCACGCTCCAGTGCGTGAAGCGCACGACCACGTCCCAGACGCGAATCGTGTCAGGGGCATGTACCCGATCCGCAGGTGCAGGCATGATCAGCTACCGATTTCGGATTTGACGATGTCCAGCGTCTTGGTGTCAAAGTAGATCTCCGCCTTCTTGCCGTCCTTGTTCGTGCCATAGATTTCATAGCAGTTGCCATCGACCTTGAACTTCTTGATGGTGTAGCCCTGCTCCTGGATCTTGGCCTTCGCGTCGGCTTCCGGCATCCATTCGGACTTGGGATGCTTCGTGCAGTTGGCACCGGCGAATGAGGCGGTCGAGAACACTCCGGCAACCAAAAAAGCGGCAATCTTGCGCATTGACTTCTCCGACATGAGCCCACCAGGGGCGACGACAGGAATGCTATCCCACAATGAGAGCGATTCTCAATACATTGTTTCCCCAGCGCATGTGAGTGAGGCGGTGGTCACGCGATATGGCGTTGTCACGCCGATGAAATATCCACACTGCGGACATGGGCTCCACCATTGTTCGTAGTGTGGGACAATCGCGCTCCATCGGGTAGGGGTTTTCCCGATGTTTGTGTCAGCAAGGTGCGCAATGAAATCGATTGACTGGAAGGACTGGGAAATCTTCTGCCGTGTGGTGGAAGGGGGCGGCTTCACACAGGGGGCCGAACTGGCCGAAGTCCCGAAGTCATCGGCCAGCGCCGCGGTGGCCCGGCTGGAAGGACAGCTTGGCGTGCGGCTGTTCGAGCGCACCACGCGCCGCGTGCGCGTGACCCAGCGTGGCCAGCAACTGTATGACCGTGTTGCGCCGCTGTTTGGCGAACTGCGCGAGATCAGCGCGGAGGCCGCCTCCGTCAGCGAGGAAGTCAGCGGCACGCTGCGCATCGCCACACCCTATGAGGTTGGCTCCCAGCACCTTTCCCCCACGCTGAACCGTCTGCTCAAGCTGCATCCGTCGCTGCGCCTGCAGATTGATGTGAGCTGGGACCAGCCCGACCTGATCCGCCACGGCTACGACCTGGCTTTTGTGATGACCGATACGGGCCTGCATGACAGCTCGTTCGCCAGCAAGCGCGTGGTGCTGATCGAACGCGCGTTCTATGCGGCGCCGTCACTGATCCGCGAACGCGGGCTGCCGCGCACGCCGCAGGATCTGCAGGGCTGGCCGACAATTGGCAACCTGGACGACGTTCGGTGGGAATTCCTGCGCGATCGCGTGGAAACGTTCGCCATGGACGTGGAGCCGCGCATCTGCACGCACAACGCGGAGGTGCGGATCAAGGCAGCGGTGGACGGCCTGGGCGTGACGCGCCTGTCGCCACGCTTCGTGCACGAGCAGCTTGTGCAGGGCCAGTTGGTGCGGGTGCTGCCTGGCTATACGTCGTCGCCGCTCAAGGTGTACGTGCTGATGCCGGCGCGCAAGCTGATGCCGGCCAGCGTACGCGCTTTCCTGGACGCGCTGGAGGAAACGCTTGGCGTGCCCGATACGCGCCGGCCGGTCCCGCGCGTGACGGCGTCGGTGGCCGGGGTCGACATTGATGCCGAACGTGACCGACGTGACGAACGTGACCAGCGTGACGAACGTGAGCAAGGCGAACAGGGTGACGATGGCATGCCCACCGTCATCACGCTGGACTGAAGCGCTCGAAGCGGTCAAACCGGCGGACGCGGCAATCCGCCGGCATCAATACGGCTGGTCGCCGCTGCGCACGTCGAAGCCCAGCGTATCGGCGATCTCCAGCATCTCGTCGTCATCCTCGCTGCGCGTGATCCAGCCGGCGTAGGCGTCGCCGCCCGTGTCCCAATTCCAGAGCGTATAGCCCGCCACGCGCAACTGGTCGGCGGCAAGTTCCATCAGCTCGGGCACACTGGTGCCTTCGAGGAAGTCTTCGTCCTCGGTATCGTCGGTGCCCCAGTCGATCTCGAAGTCGATGCGCTCGCACAACTGGTTCAGGCAGCCGATGAATGATTCGGCATCCTTCCAGTCGACGTAGAAGCCCGATTCCCAGTCAATGATTTCCTTGATCTGGTAGAGCAGCGTTTCCGCGTCGGCCTCGTCTTCCTCGGCGTCTTCCATCGCTTCCTCGAACAGCGTGCAATGCCGCGAGGTCTGCTGCGTGTCGCCAAGATTGATCAGCGCGAACAGCCGGCTTACGGCGTCCTGCGCGTCATCGTCCAGTTCAATTGCCATATGCTGTCCTCCGTGCGTCCCTCCGTGGCGCTAATTGGCTGCCACCTTCCCAATCTCGCGTTGCCCGCGTGGCGTCACGCGCAACGCGCGCGACGTGATTGTAGGTTCGACCCAGCCGCGCGTCAGCATCGCCTGCAGTAATGCCGCGCCAAGCGCGCCGCCAAGATGAGGCTTGCGCTCACTCCAGTCCGGGCACGTACACGCGAACTGGCGCCTCTTGCGCCGTGCCGCGTCCAGGTCAATGCCGAGCCGCCCCATCGCCTGTGCACCGTCTCCGGTCAGGTCCACCCGCGTACCGTCTACCGCGAGCCAGCCTGCCTGCGACATTCGTTCGAAAAGACCCACGGCAAGTTCCCCGGCCAGGTGGTCGTAGCACGTGCGGGCCTGTTTCAGGGCGGGCGGTGCGGTGCGCGATACCGGCACCGCGCGCATGCGCGGCGGCTGGCTGGCCAGCGACGCGGTGGCCAGTGCCTCGATCGCAACACCAATCTCGGGCGTAGCCAGCCGGTAGTACCGGTTGCGCCCGCGCGTTTCCACGGCCAGCAGGCCGCCCTCGGAGAGGCGGGACAGGTGTCCGCTGGTCGACGACGCGGACAGCCCGGCGATCAATGCAAGTTCGCCCGCCGGCCGCGCGCTGCCATCCATCAGCGCCCAGAGCATGGCCGCCCGGCCAGGATCAGCCAGCAGCCCTGCAAGCTGGCTGATGCCAGGAGCATATTCCATAGTTCACTGCCGTATGAAGAGACGGATGCAGTATAGGAGAAGGGGGCGGGTGACCTCGGGGAATAAAGTCCTTCCAAGGGAATAAAGTACTTTCAGCGGGAATAAAGTGCTTCCCAAGGTAATAAAGCTCTTCCGAAATGTATTATGCCTAGCTTGCACGGGCTGAAACACAGCTCAGGCGTACCCCGCCAGAGCACGATACGATGCTCTTGGCCGTTTTCCATTCGGATGGCTTGCCAGTGAGCCTCAATATGGTGTAGTTACCGAGACAAGACCTCCTTTTACTGGAGGCATTCTCTCGGCTGCATTAGGTTGACATAGTTGACGTGGTTGCAATGTCGATTTATGCTGGGTTTCACGCTGCCCGAGGAGCCGATGATGACCCAGGCCGCTACCATCAAGGCCCATGTGGTGCCTCTTAGTATTGAGGCCGAAGAGGCGCTGCGTAGTGCCGTTGGCGCTGCGACCATGCTCGGGCCAGACAAGGCCAAGGCACTGCTTGGGCTGCCGGATGAGCAACTTGGGCGCCTGTTCAAGCTCGGCATTTCGCAGGTCATTGACCTCGCCGGGCAGGTAACATTCGGCCGCGAGGCGTCCGCCGCCAGGAAGTCAAAAAGGTCTGAGCGCGGAAAGACGGCCGTATCGCACACGGCTGAGAACAGCGACCCGTTCGATTTCAAGTGCCGCTCCTTGCCTGAACGGCAGGCGCTGGTCGACTCAGGCAAGCTGCTGCCCGCCGCGAAGGTCTGGGAAGGCCTGGATATGACAAGACAAGCCGTCAACAAGGCTGTCGCCTCGGGGCGAATCTTCACGGTCGACGTCGGAGCAGCTCAGTACTATCCGGCCTTTTATCTGGCCGCTGACGTGGACCGCAAGACACTCGCGAAGGTCACGCAGTTGCTGGGGAGTCTGCCTGGATGGAGCAAATGGCAGTTCTTCACGACACCTAAGGCGTCGCTGGGCAACACTACCCCGCTCAAGGCGCTGTCGCGTGGGAAGGTTGAGCAGGTTGCAATGGTCGCCGCCGCTTTTGCGGAACGATAGAGGCTGCCCTTGACGCTGACCTGAGCCGCAGCTGGCTCCGACGGAGGCCTTTACGGCTGATGCTAAAGGTATCGCGAATACGCGTCTCTGAGGTCTAGGGTGCGAGCAATCAGGATAATAGTGCGCAGCGACGAGCCGCGACAACTCTCGAGATTCCGCAAGGTTCGAGCGCCCGTACCCGCCCTCTCAGCGTGCGCGGCTTGGTCCAGGTTCCGGTGTACCTGGAGCGTCTTCAAGCACTACCCTAGCTCCTCATCAATCTCGACCGGATTCGATGCCTTTGGGTATTGTTCGCCGTCTTCACATCGCCGTCCACCTTCGACTGCCCCAGCAACAACCGGCGATATTATTCCTCTTAACCCCAGAAATCGACAAGAGGCAAACTATTGCCGGTTGTCACAATACGCTGCGTCAATGCTGCAACAGAAACACCATCTCCTGGCTGACGCAGTTTCCGAATCACGATGGAAGTGGCGTCAAACTGAAGGCTAGCCTCCGTCCGCACTGTTCACTTCGGCAAGCCAAGCCTCGATGCGCCGTTGAGATTCAGGCGAACCAATGCCTTGCCGAGGGTCGAGTAAGACAAGGTATGGCTCCAGACTGAGCACGTCAGTGTTCAGCTGATATGCCCAGTAGAAATCGTCAATCGCCAGCTAGTTCTTTGAGCGATGCGCGAACACATATGCACGCGGCATGAGGTGATGCCGAATTTGGTACGCACACCAGGAGCTCGTTCTCACGTCGAGAACTCCGTGCATTCTGGGGAGTTTTCGCGGCAGTCCATAAAACTCCCATTTACATCGCCAGTTCTTTGAGTGCGTCATGCTACCGCAATCGAGCTATACCTATGACGGCGGTCGGCGGCGCCTCATGACGAGTCCCGATAGATTGCGGCACGGCCACAACTCGCCTGGATGCCACAGATGTCCACATCTGTGGAAATGCACAACACAAGTAGAAGGGAAATGAAGCTATGAATCGACTGGCCACAGATTTCTTGAGCCAAATTAAGGCCGGAGGTCTTGATAGGAACGGATTCGACAATCGCCTGGAGGTAGTAGGCACATTGGAGAAACGAAATCTGCACGCATACAAATCGGGCATAGAGGGACCTGGACATGGAACCGCTCCAGCACTGAGTTGCCCAGTTGCAGCATCAAAGGCGCATTGTGCCCCTGCATTGGATGTCCCTTCAGCCATCTTTTTTGAGGCAATACTGTTTGATGACGCAGTGATAATGACCATTAAGGTGCAACTCGGCGGCACACAGATTGTCTGGCTCGCGGATATGGAGGACCCAGAAGTCTGGCGAGCCATCGAAATGTGGCGGGACGCGAAGGCTGTACCAATTGTGCTTGCAGTAGAGAATGGTGAAAACTGGAACTACCTCACATACATGGTTCCGATGTGCAGTGCGAAGCTGGGCATTGAGGAGTTGCTGCCAAAAATCGAAGGGCTGCGGTCATCGACTCTCTGGAACTACATGACGTCCCAAGTAACGCGCTTCTACCTCCGGTTGCAGGCGACAACCGGAATACCCGGGGCCTTGTTGGAGCATGTCATCGATTGTCCATTGTTGACATCGACGACGTCGTCATACCCGAGAGAAGAGCACCGAAAACGGGCGCGTGTAGTGACCCCACATCCGATGCTAGCCTCGGTCGGTTGATGCGCTCCTCCATGTGGAAAGCTGGCCCGCATTGCGAAACTCGCTTCTTGTGCCGGAGCGTTCTGCCGGTCGAGCAGTGTGACTTCCATACCTGGCCTTGGCCAGGTAGTAAGCGCTCGACGTTCCCATGACACCACCGCTAGAACAATGACTTCTATGGCTTGCTGCTGATGAGGATGTCCCACGGCCACAACGATGCCGCTTACAAGCTCCGTCAAGAAGTTCGTTAGCCGGCGAGCCGTATAGTGCTTGCGCGGGCAACCGGGGGAGGCGAGACAAGGGCCTTGCGGCCCCAGCTCCGCCTCCTACGCGCTAGCTGTTGCTCGGAAACGCGAACTGCACCTTCTCGATAATCTCGCGTTTCGGCCAGCGTTGGGTGATTGCCTTGCGGCGGGTGTAGAAACGCACGCCATCCGGACCGTAGGCATGAAGGTCGCCAAACAGGGAACGCTTCCAGCCACCGAAGCTGTGGTAGGCCACGGGCACCGGCAGCGGTACATTGACACCGACCATGCCCACTTCGATTTCATCGCAGAAGATGCGAGCCGACTCGCCATCGCGCGTGAAGATGCACGTGCCGTTACCATACTCGTGAGCGTTGATGAGCTGCATCGCTTGCTCCAGACTCTTGACGCGCACGATGCACAATACCGGCCCGAAAATCTCATCCTTATAGATGGTCATGTCCGTCCTGACGTTGTCGAATAGCGTGCCACCCAGGAAGTAGCCATTCTCGTGGCCGGTCACCTTGAAGTCGCGACCATCGACCAGTAGCTTGGCACCGGCGGCTTCACCGGCTGCGATGTATCCGGCCACGCGTTTGAGCGCGGCGGACGTGACCAGAGGCCCCATATCCAGGCCACATGAAGTACCCGGGCCAATCTTCAGAGCCTGGATTGCGGGGACAATCTTCTCGATGAGCGCGTCGGCAATCTCGTCGCCAACGCACACTGCAACCGAGATGGCCATGCAGCGCTCGCCGCAAGAGCCATATGCCGCGCCCATCAGCGCGTTGACGGCGCTATTCAGGTCAGCGTCTGGCATGAAGACGGCATGGTTCTTTGCGCCGCCCAGGGCTTGTACACGCTTGCCGCGCTTCGTACCTTCGGAGTAGATGTACTCAGCAATTGGCGTTGACCCGACAAAGCTCAGAGCCTTGACGTCGGGATGCTCAATCAGCGCATCCACGGCTTCCTTGTCGCCGTTGACCACATTGAGGACGCCCTTGGGCAGGCCTGCCTTATGGAACAGCTCGGCAATCATGAGCGTCGAACTGGGGTCACGCTCGGACGGCTTCAGGACGAAGGTGTTTCCGCAAGCGATGGCGAGAGGGTACATCCACAGCGGCACCATCGCCGGGAAGTTGAACGGTGTGATGCCGGCAACCACGCCCAGCGGCTGGAAGTCGCTCCAGGCATCAATGTTCGGGCCCACATTTCGGTTGTACTCGCCCTTCAGTAGCTCGGGAGCGCCGCACGCGTATTCCACGTTTTCGATGCCGCGCTTCAGTTCGCCGGCGGCATCTTCGATGGTCTTGCCGTGTTCCTGGCTGATGAGCTCGACGATGGCCTTTTCGTTTTCCTCCAGCAACTGCTTGAAGCGGAACAGCACTTGTACCCGCTTCGTCGGGGGTGTATTGCGCCATGCTGGGAATGCAGCCTTAGCAGTCAGGATGGCATGTCGCAGGGTAGCCGAATCAGCCAGGACAATCTGGCCGGTGACTTCGCCGGTGGACGGGTTGTAGACCGACGAGTAGCAGCCTTCGCCTACGACACGCTCGCCATTAATGAAATGCGGGATGGTGTTCATACTGAATCCAGAAAATGACGGTAGTTGCGGAAAAGGGCAGTGCCGGAATTGCCTCAGGCGAGAGTCTCGATGACAGAACCAACGGCGTCGAACATGGTGTCGAGCTCGCTGGTGGTTGTGTTGAAAGCCGGCCCGAACTGGAGCGTGTCGCCGCCAAAGCGCACGTAGAAGCCCTTCTTCCACAGTGCGAGACCAGCCTCAAACGGGCGGATGGTCGCATCACCGTCACGCGGGGCTAGCTGGATTGCTCCGGCCAGGCCGCAGTTGCGGATGTCCACGACGTGCTTTGCGCCGCAGATACCGTGAATGGCTTGCTCGAAATGGGGAGCCAGTTCGGCGGCGTTCTGAATCAGGCTTTCACGCTTCAGCAGGTCCAGCGTCGCCAGGCCATGCTAGCCATCTCAACTCCTCCCCGCAGTGACTGGCCTCCCTCGGTTGCTGTCGTTCTTAGCAGACCAATCGAGCGCGGTTCGCTGGAGGGCTTCGGGGCACGATGCGACAAGCAATTTGCGACCAGCACGACTTGATATTGAGAAAAACTCATGCCTGGGTGAGCTTTTGGAAGTGTTTGCTTGTGATGGGATTGCGCAGAATATGGGAACAACTTATAGCCGGAGACACATCCCATGCGCCGCTCAGTCGCTGCTCATCTTTCTCTAATCGCCCTGACCTGCATCGCGACCTGCTCGTCAGCGCAAACATATCCATCGAAGCCCGTCACGGTAATTGTGCCGTTTGCCGCAGGCGGAAATCTTGATGTGACCACACGAACGGTAGTGAGCGAGATGTCGAAGAGGCTTGGACAGTCCTTCGTGGTCGACAATCGAGTGGGTGCTGGTGGTGTCATCGGGCACGAAGCTGCGGCGCGAGCCAACTCTGACGGCTACACGCTACTTGCGACCGCTAACGGAAGTTATGCCTATACACCAAAGATGATAGGCAAGCCGACGTTCACCCCGGCGGATTTCGCTCCCATCGGGATGATGGCTGTTACCCCGCTGGTTCTGGAGGTTCCCGCGAACAGTCGCTTCAAGACGTTTCAGGACTTCGCCGATTTCGCCAAGCGTAACCCGGGGAAGGTCGCAATCGGGCACGCTGGCGTCGGAACCACGAATCATGTGGCCATTGTCCAGCTCCAGGCCGCTCTGCATACGACCTTTACCATTGTTCCGTACAAGGGTTCTGCGCCAGCGATTACAGACCTGCTGGGGTCACAGGTTGATGCCGTTATCGACCAACTCCCGAGCTCTCTGCCCAACCTGAAGGCGAACAAGCTACGCGCTTTGGCTGTGACGAGCAAGGTGCGCGCCCCTGACCTGCCGCAAGTATCAACGCTACGAGAACTAGGTCTGAAGGACTTCGAGGTTGTGACTCTTTCCGGGCTGATGGCGCCGGCGAAGACACCGCCAAATGTTCTTGAGTCGCTTCATAACGCGTTGAACAGCGCTCTTGCCGAGCCGGATATCAAGAAGCGACTACAGGGACTTGGGTCCATCGCCTCGCCCTCGACCGCACAGGCATTCGACAAGGTGATGCGCGATGAAGATGCTCGTGCCGCAGCGCTAGCGCGTCAAGGCCTGCTGAAGGCGGAATGAGTCAAAGGGTTGGCGTAGGAGCTACGCCAACCCTTTTGCCATTGCATTGACAGGCGTGGAATCACGCCAGCATCTGTGATGCGGTTTAGAAGCCGTATAGGCGAGCTGGATTGTGGACGAGAATCTTTTCAAGCTGGGAGCGGCTTGGTGTCCATGCGTTAAGGAGATTCAGCAGATACCCTGCATCCGGAAGATTCCGCGACATGTTCACGTGCGGCCAATCAGACCCCCAGACGAGCCGGTCCTCGTTAGCCTCCAACATGCGTTCGTGAAAAGGCAGAACATCCTCGTAGCATGGATAGTTGCTCGAAACCCGATACGGGGTGAGCTTCACCCAGACCAGGCCGTCACCAAGCAGGCGTAGAAGGACCGCAAAGCGCGGGTCGTTCACGCCCGTACTCGGGTTTACTCGACCCATGTGGTCGAGCACGAACGGTACGCCGGCCTTGCGGATTAATGGCTCGAGTTCTACAAGTACGTCAATGTCTGCCCAAAGCTGCACGTGCATGCCAAGGTTGCGCAAGGCTGGCAAGACCTTGTGCACCTCTGCAACATCGACAGCATTCTTGTAACGCTGCTGTCCATGGTGTAGGAGGCGACTAAACCGAAGCCCGCTGACCCCCTTCCCATGCAGCGCTGCAAGTTCGCTCTCATCGATTGTGGGGTCGACGACAGCTACGCCGCGCAGACATTCAGGAGTCATGGCGAGCGCATTGAGAAGCGCGCGATTATCCAACCCATGCGCAGAGGGCTGTACCAGAACGCCGCGCTCGATGTGCAAGCTATCGAGCAGATGAAGATACGTTTGAGGTGTACATTCTGGCGGCGTGTATGTGCGTTCCTCGGATAGAGGAAACAGGCCATACGGACCAAAGACGTGACAATGACAGTCCGTGGCTCCCTTTGGAACCACGAATTCTGGCGCGGCTTCTGCGCGAGGCGGCTGATTGGTCATGAGCTGAGGCCTTCTTGTCCTCAAGCGATTGCACTTGGTGCCGGGACCACACTCAGAACATTGCGTGCTGCGGCCAATCCGAGATTCACATAGGCCGCATCGCTGACACCGCCAACATGTGGCGACAGAATGAGATTCGGAACCTCGCAGAACGGATGATTCGCCACGAAAGGCTCAACTTCGAAGCTGTCCAGGCCTGCGGCATAGAGCTTGCCGGAATTCAAAGCGTCCACAAGGGCGCCTTCATCTACCAAACCACCGCGCGCGGTGTTGACGAAAATCGCGCCATCCTTGAAACGACTGAGGGTTTCACGGTTAATCATCCTACGATTCCCGTCTGTGAGGGGGCAATGGAGGGACACCACGTCGGATTCTTCGTACAGCTTATCAAGAGAGACAAGCTTGACGCCTTCGATAGCCGCCTTCCCGGACGGGTCATAGGCAAGCACGTTCATGCCCATGGCCAGGCCAATGACAGCAGTGCGCCGGCCGATTTCTCCGAGTCCTACGATGCCAAGGGTCCGGCCGCTCAGCTCGATTGTCTTGTGCGTCGCCTTGTCCCAGTGGCCGGCGCGCATCCGGGCATTGAGGTGAACCACCGATTTGGCGCATCCCAGGATGAGCGCCCAGGCATGCTCAGCAACGGCGGCGGCGTTGGCGCCCACGGCGGCGCGAACCTCGATACCCCTTGCCGCAGCCGCGTCACGGTCCACGACGTCGACCCCACTCCCATGGCGCGAGATTATTTTCAGACCTGGCGCCGCGTCCATCATGGCTGCCGTGATTTTGCCGTAGCGGGCGATGATGGCAACCGGGTTGTGCTCGGTGGCCAGTGCAATGACTTGGGTCTCGCTTGGCTGTTTGCCTGCGTAGACCACATTGAAATCTTGCAGGAGGTCGAGTGCTTGTTGTGCCAAATCAGCACCGGTTACGAGGATTACCGGCTTCTGTTCGTTGTTCACAAGTAAGTTTCCTTAGCCAAGGGGCTCGCTCGGGAGTGAGCTGCCATATAGGCGAATTCTAGGCGGCGTCGTCACTCGAAGACCACTTCCAATCCCGCATCTAGGTATAATAAAATCTCATTTCTTGTCACGAAGGACGCGATGGCCCGGCGTATTCCTCCCCTCAACCCATTGCGGGTCTTCGAAGCGGTTGCCCGGACAAGCAATCTGACCGGTGCGGCGCAAGAGTTGCACGTTTCCCAATCAGCCGTAAGTAAGCAAATTGCTGTGTTGGAAGAGTACTTGGGGGTTGAACTCTTTCGCAGGGAACGGCACGGGGTGACGCTGACCAAGCACGGCGAGACCTATGCGCGGGAGGTGTTGCCCGCATTTGACGCTATTGCGTCCGCGACCGCACGTATTTTCCGAAGCACTTCTCAGGGCGCGTTACGCGTTCGTACTTACACGACCTTCGCGGCCAAATGGCTCATCCCGCGGCTACCTGACTTTCAGAAGCAGCATCCGACCATCGAGGTGCGTATCGACAATGCCATCCCGGACGTTGACTTTGACCGCGACCCGGCTGACGTGGCGATTCAGTTCGGAGACGGCCGTTGGCCGCGCGTCAGCTGCGACCTGCTCTTTCACGACGAAATAGAGCCCGTATGTACGCCTGCCTACGTTAAGAGCCATCGCGGTGCGCGCGGAGCGAAGGAGGCGTTGCTGCAACATCGCCTGCTGGTATCCCATTACCGACGGACTGATTGGGACGAGTGGCTCAATTTCACCGGTCTGGGTGAGGTGGCAAGCGGCACGGAGAGGATGAGCTTTGGCAGTTCGGTTATGACCTGGCAAGCGGCGCTGGACGGCATGGGAATCGCCATCGGACAAACGGCCATGCTGAAGCCCGAACTCGAGTCCGGACGGCTGGTACGGCCGTTTGCGTTGCCTTACCGGCGAGGCAAGGCGTATTACCTGGTACGCCCCCAGGTGCAACGAGAGTCTCGGAAGATTGTCGCGTTCCGCGATTGGTTGCTCACCACCGTGGCCCGCGAAACAGGACAAGCCGAGAGCCCCTGAGCCAAGAATCGCAATGACCCGATGCCACGAGCGACCACCTTGGCATGACAAATTCTACTAACTGAGCGCCAAACGCGAAGTTCACAACTGTCCCGGTATGGACGATGCTGACACCTGTCAACAGTCCATACCCGAGGAACAGCAATGAACTTTGAACTCAGCGAAGAGCACCAGGCGTTTGCAGAATCGGTGCGCCGTTTCGCCCAAGACAAGCTGGCGGCAGGTGCGCTCGAACGTGCACATTCGGCCCAGTACCCATGGGACGCCGCGCAGATGCTTGCCGAGCAAGGCCTGTTGGGCATTGCCTTCCCTGAAGAGGATGGTGGCCAAGGTGGCACCTTGATGCATGCCGTCATTGCGATTCAGGAAGTCGCGCTGGTATGCCCCAAGAGCGCGGATATCGTGCAGGCCGGCAACTTCGGCCCCATCCGCACCTTCGTCGAATATGCCACGCCGGAACAGAAGGCCCGCTTCCTGCCGGACCTCCTGGCAGGCAAGAAACTCATCGCACTGGGCATGACTGAGCCGGAAGCTGGCTCCGCAGTGACGGAGCTCAAGACTTCCGCGAAGCTGGATGGTGACCACTACGTCATCAGCGGCAGCAAGATTTTCTCGACCCACAGCCCCGAGGCGGAACTGTTCCTCATCTACGTTCGATTCGGTCCGGGTGTCGGCGGTATCGGTTCGGTTCTGGTCGAGCGTGGTGCACCGGGGTTCCAGGTTGGCGAGCCGTCGAAGTTCATGAGCGGCGAAGAATGGTGCCAACTGTATTTTGAAGATTGTCGCATCCCGAAGGAGAACCTTCTCTTGGGTGAAGGCGGCTTCAAACGTCAAATTTCCGGCTTCAACGTCGAGCGTCTGGGCAACTCGTCGCGCTCGCTGGCCCTGGGGCGCCATTGCTTCAACATCGCTCGTGAGCACGCCAAGATTCGCAAGCAGTTCGGTCGCGAACTCTGTGACTTCCAAGGCGTCCAGTGGAAGTTCGCTGAGATGGCCCTGAAGCTGGAGTCCGCACAACTGATGCTCTATCGCGCTGCAATGGAAGGCGAGCACGGCCTGCCGTCTGCGCACAGCACCGCGATGGCCAAGCTCGCTTGCAACCAGGCCGGTTGGGAGGTTGCCAACGAAGCCCTGCAAGTCATGGGGGGTATGGGGTACAGCCAAGAATCCATCGTTGAGTACTGCCTGCGCCGTATCCGTGGCTGGATGATTGCTGGTGGCTCTATCGAAATGCTGAAGAACCGCATCGCGGAAGGCGTGTTCGAGCGGACCTTCTCGCAGCGACCTCCGAAGGCATGACGCGTACGTAAGCAGAAATCAAGAACATCTGGAGACATCATATGTTTGCAAAAATCGGCAGCGCTACAGCGCTGGTGATGGCCGCTTCGCTCATGCCAGCGCTAAGCCAGGCACAACCCAGCGTCAGCTCATATCCCAACAAACCTGTCCGTATTCTTGTCGGGTATCCGGCGGGAGGGCCCACTGACCTGACAGCTCGGCTCATTGCAGCGAAGCTGCAAGCATCCATGGGGCAGTCATTCATCGTGGATAACAAGCCAGGTGCTGGGTCGAACGTCGCCTCCGAAATGCTTGCGCAGAGTCCGGCTGATGGCTACACGCTGATGATTGCCGCATCACAGCTTACGTGGAACAGCGTTCTCTACAAGAACATTCGTTACGACGCGCTAAAGAGCTTTGAGCCGATTTCGCGCCTGATGTCAGCTCCGGCTGTTCTTGCCATCAATCCGAAGGTCCAAGTCAAGACGGTTTCGGAACTCGTTGCAAAGGCCAAGAAAGAGCCGGGCAAGTACACGTTCGCCTCGTCTGGCCCGGGGTCGGTGCCTCATATCGCGGGTGAACTGTTCAAGAGCAAGGCGAGCATCGACTTGCTGCACGTTCCCTACAAAGGAAGTGGACCGGCGGTGACTGCAGTGCTGGGCGGCGAAACGGACATGTATTTCATGACCGTGCTCAGTGCGATGCCCTACTTCAAGAGCGGCAAGCTGCTACCGCTTGGCGTAACTTCCAACCGCCGCATTCCTCAACTGCCGAACGTGCCAACGATGGCCGAGGCTGGCGTGCAAGGGGTAGAGCTCGATTCCTGGAATGGACTGTTTGCTCCTGCCGGTACGCCAAAGGAAATCGTCGAAAAATTAGGTCGGGAAGTGCGGAAAATCCTTGAGCAACCGGACGTACGTAAATCGTTCGAGGAACAGGGGGCGACTGTTGTTGGCAGTACCCCTGAGGAGTTCTCGGCTTACCTGAAGAAGGAAGTTACGCAGGGCACCGCCTTTGCGCGTTCTATCAAGCTATCGTTGGATTGAAAAAATGAAGTTGAATTTCGCTTTCAAATTCGTCGCCCCCGTTGTGTTGGCACTGGCTTGGGGCGCGGCAGCGGCGGAGACCCCGGCCGACTATCCGAACCGTCCTGTCCGGCTGCTCGTTGGCTACCAGGCCGGTGGTCCGACTGACGTAGTCGCTCGCCTCTTGGCAAAGCAACTGTCGACGTCGCTGGGACAGTCCTTCGTAGTGGAAAACAAGCCGGGGGCGGGTTCGAATATCGCATCCGAGGCGGTCGCTTCCGCGAAGCCGGATGGCTACACCCTGCTTTTCGCGGCAGCACCGATTGCTTCCAACGGATTCGTCTACAAGAATCTGAAATGGAACGTCAAGACGAGCTTTGAGCCGATTTCCCAGGTCATGTCAGCACCGGTGATTCTGGCGGTGAGCCCGACGCTGCAGGCGCACAACCTGAAGGAACTCATCGCACTTGCGAAGAAGGAGCCCGGCAAGCTGTCGTTTGCCTCCACCGGCAACGGTGGCACGCAGCACTACGCAGGTGAGTTGCTGAAGCAGCAGGCTGGACTCAACCTTATTCATGTCCCGTACAAGGGTGCATCCGCCGTCGTGACCGACCTGATTGCCGGCAATGTGTCAATGGCCTTCATGACGGCTATATCGGCGATGCCGTATCTCAAGGGTGGCCAGGTACGTCCGATTGCTGTGGCAGCACCGAAGAGGTTGCCTTCGCTGCCGAACGTGCCCACCATGGAGGAGGCCGGTCTGCCTGGATTCGATGTCGACTCCTGGAGCGGCTTGTTCGCTCCGGCGGGCACGCCGAAGCCAATCCTTGAAAAGCTTCAGAAGGCCGTTGCGCAAGCCGCCACGTCGAAGGAGATGAAGGACGCTCTCCAGGCACAGGGTGGGGTGCTCGTGGGCAGCAGTGCCACCGAATTCAAGGCCTATATCGACAAGGACGTCGACCACATGGCGAAGGTCTTCAAAACTGTCAAAGTCACGTTGGATTAATCGAGTAATCATGAATACGACCGCAACCATTCAACCTGACGCTGCTCTTGCGCAGGCGCTGCTGGCTCCACGCAGCGTGGCACTCTTCGGCGCATCGGATGATGCAGGCAAGACGGCCGGCCGACCGCTCAAGTTCCTACGCGCTGCGGGCTTCGCGGGGAAGATTTATCCGATTAACCCCAACCGGCAATCTGTGCAGGGCGAGACTGCCTATCCCAGCCTTGCAGACCTGCCCGAAGTACCGGAGCATGTCTTCATCCTCACGCCAACCAACACGGTGCTCGAGGCAGTGCAAGAATGCGCCGGTCTCGGCGTGAAGGTGGTGACGATTCTGGCGAGCGGCTTCTCGGAGTCCGGCCCTGAGGGTGCTGCACGGGAAGCGGCTCTGACGGACATCTCGCGTAAGACTGGTCTGCGCATTCTGGGGCCGAGCAGTCTGGGTGTGGTAAATCCGCGTGCAGGCCTGGTGCTGACGGCTAACGCGGCCTTTGCCGAGCCGGACCTGCCCCAAGGGAGAGTGTTTGTAGCTTCGCACAGCGGAAGCATGATTGGCTCGCTCGTGTCTCGCGGCAAGGCGCGTGGCGTTGGCTTTGCAGGTCTGGTTTCGGTGGGTGGCGAATCGGACCTCTGCGTCGGCGAAATCTGTGCGGCCACGCTCGACGACCCGGGCATTGGTGGGTACTTGCTGTTCCTGGAAAGTTTGCGGCACGGAGACAAACTGCGCGCCTTCGCCGTCGAAGCGGCAAAGCGGGGCAAACCGGTTATCGCTTACAAGCTGGGTCGCTCGGCAGCAGCCGCTGAAATGGCTGCGACACACACTGGCGCACTCGCCGGTGAAGACGATATTGCTGACGCCTTCCTCAAGGACCTCGGCATCGCCCGCGTCGGTATTCTCGAAGCGCTGCTTGAGACCTTCCCGCTGGCTGAGCGTATCCCGCTCTCCGGTGTTTCGGCACCGAAGCGCGTAGGCGTGGTCACCACGACGGGTGGTGGCGCGGCCATGGCGGTGGACCAACTGGGTATCCGCGACGTCGTGGTCGAGCCCGCTTCGGCCGAAACACTGGCGAAGTTCGAAGCTGCCGGCATCTCAGTGTCGGCCGGTCGCGTGCTGGACCTGACGCTTGCGGGCACCAACTACAATGTCATGAAGGGAGCGCTGGACATCATGTTCCAGGCGCCGGAGTTCGACCTGGTCCTCGCGGTGGTGGGCTCATCCGCTCGCTTCCAACCTCAACTGGCCGTGAAGCCCATCCTCGACAGTGCATTGAGTGCCAAGCCTCTGGCAGCGATGCTGGTGCCTGACGCACCGGAAGCCTTGGCCTCGCTGACCGCAGCCGGAGTGCCGTGCTTCCGCTCGCCTGAGGCTTGCGCTGATGCGATTGCGGCCCTCTTTGCGCGTCGCTCGCCCGGCGAGCAACCTACCGCCCAAGCCGTGGACGCGCCGGTACGGACGCTCAGCGAAGCACAGGCGTATGAGGTGCTTGATGCTGTCGGCGTGCCCCATGCCCCAGCCGTGACGATGCCACTTCAGGGCCCGGCAAAGCAACTCAGCTTTGGCTACCCAGTTGTTGCCAAGGTTTGCTCTGAAGACATTCCCCATAAGACGGAAGTGGGGGGCGTTGTTTTGGGCATCCAAGACCATGCTGGTCTGGAAACAGCCCTTGCAACGCTGCGCACCAACCTGGCCGAGCGTGCGCCGGAGAAGCGGTGCGAAGAGGTGCTCGTGCAGCCCATGACAAAGGGGCTCACCGAAGTACTCGTCGGCTATCGTATTGATGCTGAAGCAGGTTCCATCATCATGCTGGCTGCTGGTGGCATCTGGGCAGAAGTTGCCCGAGACCGGAGCATCCGACTGGCTCCTGTGAGTGTCGAGACCGCACGGGAGATGATTGCCGAGGTAAAGGCGCTGAAGACGGTGTCTGGCCTCCGTGGTCGTCCTCGTGGTGACTTGGAAGCCTTGGCCCAGGCAGTGTCTGCATTGTCTCAGTTGGCAGTGAAGCCCGAGCTCCGTATTGCTGAAGCCGAAGTTAACCCGATGATGGTGCTCCCGGAAGGGCAAGGCGTCGTTGCGGTTGATGCACTGGTCCTGCGGTCGTGACAAAGCAGCGACTCCCGACTTCAGCGTCTACCCCGAGCGAGGTTATCGCTCGGATTGAAGCGCTCTGCGAAGTACACAGAGTCAACGTCTGTGGGCAGGAAGTCGTTTGGCGGCGGTTCGGTAGCGGGCCGCCACTTGTACTCATTCATGGGGGCCACGGAAGTTGGTTGCATTGGGTGCGGAATATCGAAGCGCTCCTGGGCTCCCATACGCTCTGGCTGCCGGACCTGCCCGGCTTTGGCGATTCAGACGCCTTGCCCGGGGAGGCCCACGCAACTGACCGGTTTGAACGGCTGGTAAAGACGGTATGCGCCTGTATCGAGGAGCTCTTTGGCTCGGATGAGCCAATCCTGCTGGTTGGCTTCTCGTTCGGAGGTCTCGTGGCTGCAAATGTCGCAGCTCGCTGCGGCAATGTGGAGAGGCTCGCATTGCTAGGCCCGGCTGGACACGGCGGCGTTCGACGACAGAGCCTGGAAATGCGTGACTGGCGGGTCGATGACCCCGTGGAAGCAAAGGGCGCTTTGCGGCACAACTTGCGTGCACTCATGCTGCACGACGATGCGAGTATCGACTCGCTTGCCATGGAAGTCCATGAACGAGCTTGCCAGGCCACCAGATTTCGAAGCAAGGCGATTTCTCGGCATCCTTTTCTGGCAGCGGCGTTGGAGGATTACCAGGGGCCGACACTGCTTGTATGGGGCGAACACGACGTGACTGCTGAGCCGTACGAGGCTGCACAGCGACTCGCGGCGGATGTCTATGGCAGCGATTGGTGCTTGATTCCTGGTGCCGGTCATTGGGTGCAGTATGAACGGCCGCACGAAGTTAATGTGCTCCTACTGCGCTGGTTTTCTCCGGCCATAGAGGGAAGGCGCTGAGTATGCACGGCAAGATTGGTACGGCGACAGAAGAACTGACGCTTTTGATGTCGAGCGCTGCTATCGAAGCGTTTGGCTCGCGTATCAGCGAGGTACTGGCGAGTCGTCCGCACAGGCTCATAACGCCAAAGTTGGCGCTCGAGAGCAGCGCCGCTGGCGAGGCGCAGATTGCATTCTTGTCGCGCGATGTGACCGGTAACTCTGGCAAGACAGATTTGGCGCCTACGCTCCTCGAGTTCTACGGCGCCATGCGGGCTTCGCCACGGCTTACGTGGTTGCAGACCCACTCTGCTGGCGCCGACCGCCCCATCTTCGCTGAGTTGGAAAAGCGAAATGTAATGGTGACGACGGGTTCTGGTGCAAACGCCGGCGCAGTGGCACAGATGGCGCTTCTGGGGGTGCTAGCTATCGCACGGAAGCTACCGTTGCTGGTCGATGCGCAGCGTCGGAAATGCTGGGAGCCACTATTAGGTGAGCGGGCACCCAACGAATTGAAAGGGCAAGTCGCTGCCGTTGTCGGCATGGGTCCTATCGGCCAGGAGGTCGCCAGATTGCTGCGTGCTATCGGCATGAAGGTCATCGGCGTACGCAGGACACGAGAGCCAGTAGAGGGGGTGGCGCAGACTGTCAGCTTCGCGGATATCGCTACCGTTTTTCCGAAAGCTTCTGTTGTGGTACTTGCTTGCCCCTTGACGCCCACCACGCGCGGGCTAATGAACCGGAACACCATTGCTTTGTTGCCGCCGGGAGCGATTCTGGTGAATGTTTCTCGCGGCGAAGTCGTGGTCGAGAACGACCTAATTGGCGCTCTGCGTCGAGGGCACCTTGGTGGTGCCTTCCTGGATGTATTCGAGAAAGAGCCATTAAGCCCAGATTCGGCGTTGTGGACTCTTCCTACGGTAGTTATCGCCCCCCATACGGCTGGTCATACAACGGGACACTACGCAGAAGTCGGGGAAATCTTCCTCGATAACCTGGTCCGTTGGCGTGATGGGCTGCTTCTACGAAACGCTGTTAAGTAAGCTATACGATAGCTAGGAGAACAATATGACTGGTGCATCCAATTTGCAGCTTCCATCGCTTCGAGACAAAGTCTCTGCAGAGGAGTGGAAGGCGCGTGTGGATTTGGCCGCGTGCTACCGACTGTTTGATATCTATGGTCTGTCCGACCTGACCGCTAACCACATTTCCGCGCGGGTGCCTGGCGAGAATGCGTTCCTAATCAATCCGTATGGCATGCTGTACGAGGAAATCACTGCCTCGTCGCTCATCAAAGTGGATGAGAGCGGGGAGATTCTCTACAGCCCTGACTTCGGCGACCTGAAGTATGGTGTGAATCGCGCTGGCTACGTCATTCACAGCGCGATTCACGCGGCGCGACCGGATGTTGGTTGTGTTGCCCACACACATACTGTAGCGGGGATGGCGGTATCCTCGCTGGCGTGTGGCATTCTGCCGCTGACTCAAACTTCGATGCGCTTCGCGGGTGTTGCGTATCACGACTTTGAGGGCATCGTGCTCGACGAGCGGGAGAAAGCATCGCTCTTGCGCGACATGGGGCAAGAAAACTACCTGGTTCTGCGCAACCATGGTCTGCTCGTTGCAACGGGCACCACTGCCGAGGCATTCAACGCAATGCAGCGTTTTGAACAGGTTTGCAAGGCGCAGCTTGCCGCGCTGGCTTGCGGAAAGGAACTGACGACCGTGCCTTCGGAAATTGTTGAGGATACGCGCAAGAACTACTTGCCAGGCACGCGCCGACCATTCGGCCTCATGGAGTGGCCTGCAATGCTGCGTAAGTTGAACCGTATTGACCCGAGCTATCAGGACTAATCGGCTTGAGGATTCTCTACCATTCGCGGGAAGTCTTGTGAATGGTAGAGGCTTGACCTCTTGAACGGCGTTGGCGCATCCAAGAGGGCAAGCGCCGAAAGCGGGTATTTGCAGTTCAGACGGCCAATGCGTTGTAGCGCAGGTTTTGATTCTGGCGGGCCGTTAATCAGCAAGGGCGAGAATTTGCCCACCCTTGAGCGACACCCTGAGCCACGCTTCCTTCGAAGTTGGCACCAAGCATGGGTCGGGGTAAAACGGCTCCAAACCTTACAGTCTTCGCTCTTGCTACCTAGCGCTCCACCGATGCAGGTCGGCCAAATATGCGCAGTGCTCCGAGACTAAGCGCTAGACTGACGGACATGAGACCGAAGGCGGCTTGCTCGCCCACCAGGTTCGCAACGTTCCCCATCAACAAATGGCCTAGGGGCATCGTGCCGAGGTAGGCCATCCCATACAGTCCCACAATGCCACCGCGCAGTTCGCTAGGGCAGTTTCGCTGAAGCGTCGAGTTGGTAGTAGTTGCAAATAAGGTCAGTGACAAGCCAAGCGCGCAAAAGCCGGCTCCTGCGAACCAGGGTGTGCTTGCGAGCGAAATCACGCCTAACGCGAGGACAGCGAGCCATTGTGCGGCACCATGGGCTTGCATCGCCCTGCGCGCGTTCATGATGTGTGAGGACAGCAACAGCGCAGCCAGCATCGCGCCGGCGCCCGCGCAGCCGAAAAAAACGCCTGTAAATCGCGCCGCGTCACCAAATCGATGTGACAGGACCGGAATGAGTGTTTGATATGAACCAGCCAGAAGGCCCAGCAGGGCGAGTGCGGGAAGACATTGGCGTGCAAGATTGTCCGCACGCGCATAGGCAACGGCGTGGCGCAATCCTCCGCTCTTGACCGCGACTGATTGGAGGCGCGTGTCGGTTGGCAGCGAGCGAATACATACGAGCATCGTCGTCAGTCCAATGACGTTCAGAGCGAAGCCACTGCTGGCGCCAGCGTGCATGAAAAGGTATGCCGCGATGACGGGACCAATCATGCGTCCCACATTGAACACCAGTGTATTGAGAGCAATAACGCTTCCGAGTGAGCTCTTGTCCTCGAGGGTCGTGGTGAGTAGGAGCTGCCTGGTCGGCATTTCCATTGCCGCCAGTATTCCGCACACGAGCGCGGCTGCAGTGACAATCGCTGGCCCGAGCAACCCGAAGAATTGCGTCGCAGCCAGTATGGCGGCCACTATCAAGGAGCAGAGGAGTATTCGGAATGCCGTGCTGCGCGCACTTGTTGGGCTCAGTCGGGCGCCGAAAAGTGGGGATACGAGCAGCGAAGGACCCTGCAGCAGGAAGTTCAGAAGCCCAAGCTGCCACGCTGCATGTGTCATCTCCCATAGCAGCAAGTTAAGCGTGATGTTTTGAGTCCAACTGCCCAGGACGGAAGCCGTTTGTCCATAGAGATAGCGCCGAACAGGTGGCTCGGTCAGGGCCGGGAAGGCTCCCGGCGTGGCGGTCTTTGGTGCGCTCATGAGATGAGTGCCGGGCATTGTGCTGCCCGACCAACGGGATGGCCTGCGCGACGATTTCATAATGATATTATGAAAAATGTACGGAGGGAACCGTCTTGCGCATCCGCGACATCCTAGAGCGGCGGCAGGTGCTTCGGGCGTTGCTGTAACATATTCGGTTTATGAAAATTGCTGCGTGAGCCCTGGCCGGCTCGCCGGAGCTGGAGGAGAAGGCCACATGGCCAGGCAGAAGACAACAGACGTGGACCGTTCGGTGAACGCAGTCGGCCGCACACTGTCCATTTTGGACGCCTTCCTGCGCCACGAGGGTCCGCTGACGCTATCCGACCTCGAGGCTGAGACCGGTCTCTTCAAGAGCGTCATCCTGCGCTATATGCTTTCGCTGGAACCGATGAACTACATCGTGAAGCGTCAGGATGGACGATATCAACTTGGCTCGCGCGTGTACGAGCTTGGCTGCCGGTATGAGCTCACGTTCAACCTCTCAGAGCAAGTGATGCCGGTCCTGGATTCGCTCACGCAACAGACAGAGGAGAGCTCGTCGTTCTATGTCAGAGAAGGGGACAGTCGAATCTGCTTGTTACGCAAGGACTCGCCTCACCATTTGAAGGCCAGTATGGCACCGGGAACCCGGCTGCCAATGGACGACACGGCTACCGCACAAGTCTTGCGTGTGTTCTCGGAACAAAGCGCTTTCGAATGGTCCACTGACAACTGCGTGTTCACCTCTGCCAGCAAGGTCAATCCGGTCACGGCAGGCCGCGAGCTAACATCGTCGATGTCCGCGCCAGTGTTGCGCCACGGGAATGTGCTGGCGGGTGCTTTGACGATTTCGGGTCCTGTTGCGCGGTTCGACCCAGATGTTAAGTCCACACAGGCCACGCTTTTGGACGCTGCCAAAAGCTTGTCGAAGACCTTGGGCGCGACCGTCGTGTAATAGACGTCAGCGCAGACGTACTGACGTGACGCCCCACTCAGTTGGCGAGGGTGCGCACGTTGAACGGTGTGAGGGTGATTTCCAAGGCCGCCTCATTGCCAAGCGTCTCATTGCCTATAGCCAGAGCGACGCCCGGTCTATAGTGGCCGCCGTTCCGATTCGATTCCATCGCGCCATTTGCCATGGCGACCAAGGTCCTGCACTAGAGCTCGGCCTTGTCCTTGACTATTCGCCGATGAGCCGCGAACGCGACCGCGTGTTCTCCCCAGTTTGAATGGGGCGAACACGATGAGCAGGCTGGCCATGCCCGCTTCCCACTGCTGCATAGCATCTGAGATTCCTCAGACCAGCCGCTGATTCTCCAAAGGCCGCTCCGCAAGGCCTTCCCGCCAGAAGACTCCCTTTCCCATCCTGCTCGTTTTCCGTGCGCGGAAGGTGCGTCCATTGGAGCCGAGCGGGCCAGGAACCGGCCGGTCGGTCCACTCACGAGCGCATCGAGCTTTGTTCGCCTCAAGCCGGTGCACGGCGCCCATCCACGGTGCCTGCTTACACGCACAAAGAGTCAAAGGTGCGCATAAAAGTGACTCATACGGCATTATAGATGAGAGGAAACCCCTAGAGCCTCTGCGGAACAGCTGTGGCACGATGCGTGCATATAAAAATCATAATGGCATTATGAAAACGCAACAAAGGAGTTGTTCCATGGCGTTCCACCTTCCCCGCCCCCGGCATCTTCACGCAGCAATCCTCGGTATAGGCCTTGCGATGGCCGGTTCGGCCTATGCTGACCGGCTTGCAGATATCAAGGCTCGAGGCACACTGATTTGCGGCACTCTGTCGACGAGTCAGCCACTTGGATTTCAAGACCCGAAGACGCGCCAGATTGTCGGCTTCGACGTGGACACCTGCGCGGCTATCGCGAAGCATCTCGGAGTCAAGCTGGAGCACCGCCCCCTGAGCGTGGAGGCACGCATTCCCGAACTGGCACTTGGTCGGGTGGACGTAGTGGCTGCAGCGCTCGGGTACACCAAAGAACGCGCACGGCAGATAGCGTTCTCGGACATCCACTACCAAATTCCTATCAAGCTTGTAGTGCCGGCCAACTCTCCAATCAAGGATGTCAGTCAGGCCAAGGACATCAAAATCAGCACCGTCAAAGGGTCGACGCCGGAGCTCTACGCCAGACGCATGCTGACGTCGACCGAGGTGGTCACGTATCAAGATGCGCCGACAGCGTTTCTGGCTTTGCAGCAGGGGAAGAGCCAAGCCTTCGCCATTGCTCAAATGTCTGGGTCTCGCTTCGTAAATGAGTCCGAAGGGAAGGTGCGGTTCGCTGATGGACAACTGCACTGGGAGCCCACCGCCTTGGGGGTGAAGAAAGGCGAGCCGGCCCTGCTCGCCGCTGTCAATGCCGCTCTCGTCCAGATGGAGAAGGATGGCGAGCTGGATGCACTGTGGAACAAGTGGGTGGGGCCCCAGACTCCCTACAACATCAAGCGCGAGAAGAAGCTCACGCCTCTTGCCGCCGTCGAGTAATCCTTCGGAGGGAGCCCCTGACGTCAACGGCGGAGACGGCTCCATCCGGCCTTCCGAGTATTGTCATGGAATCACTAGATTTCTCGTTCCTCAACGAGGGGCCATACGTCCATTGGTTCATCATGGGCGCGGTTCGGAGCATCCTCCTATTCCTGTCGTCGTGGGTGTGCGGCTTTGCCCTGGCATTAGTCATCGTCGCCTTGCGTTCGTCTCCCATTCGACCAATTGAAAAGCTGTGCGAGGCCTTTGTTGGCTACCACCGAAACGTGCCAGGTCTTGTCCAGATTTTCTTCTGGTACTTCGGCATCTCCCAGGTGCTTCCGGCGTCGTGGCAGTCCGCAATCAACGCTCACAACGGCGAACTGCTCTTCGCGTTGATTGCGTTGGCGCTCAACACAGCGGCCTACATGTCAGAAGACTTGCGCAGTGGCATTCGTTCCCTGCCTCTCACGCAAATGGAGGCGGCTCGAGCGTTGGGGCTGACATATGTACAAGCCATCAGACGAGTCATCCTGCCCCAGGCGGTACGGGTCTCGGTCCCTCCCCTCATCAATCAATCCCTGAGTCTTTTCAAGTCAACGAGCTTGGCCATGGTCATCGGGGTGTCCGAGGCTACATATGCGGCAAAGCAGGTTGAGAACGAGACCTTCCACACGTTTGAGGCCTTCGCGATTGCATCGGCCTTTTACCTGTGCATTTCATTCCTAATTATGGGGCTGGGTAGCTACGCGCACAGCCGCTTGGGTGCCGCAGCGAAGGGGGCACGATGAGCGATATCCTTCACATCCTTCAAGAATACGGCCTGATTTTTCTGCTGGGCCAATTCCCGGAGGGACCATTGGGCGGCCTCGCGCTTACGCTGTGCATGGCAATCGCGGGCCTTGTTCTCGCCTTCCCGGCATCCGTACTCATCGCTGTAGCACGCACAAGTCCCGTCAAATGGTTCGCGCTTCCGGCGGCCGGGTTCACTACGGTAGTGCGCGGGCTGCCCGTGCTGATGCTCATCTTTTGGGCCTACTTCATTGTGCCGGTGCTCGTCGGCCGTAGTGTTTCTGGCCTGACGACAGTCATCTGTGCGCTCGTTGTCTATGAGGCAGCTTTCTTGGGCGAGGTCATCAGGGCCGGCATCTTGGCCGTCCCGCGAGGACATGTAGAGGCAGCTCGCTCTCTCGGTATGTCGTATGGGCTAACTCTGTGGCGCATCGTCCTGCCTCAGGCGTTGCGAAGCATGACACCCAGCATTCTGAATCAGTTCATCAACCTGATTAAGAACACGTCTCTGGGATACATCATCAGCGTCAACGAACTGACGTATGCCGCCTATCAGGTTAGCGGCCAGTTGTTGAACAAGCCATTCCAGGTCTATTTGATTCTCGCCGCCGTCTACTTCATCGTCTGCTATTCCCTCAACCTGGGGGTAAAGCGACTCGAGAATCGAAAGCCCGTCCGTAAGACCAGCGCCATTCCGGCAGGAGTAGTAACGCAATGATTCACTTCAAGAATGTCAACAAGTGGTATGGCGATTACCACGCCTTGAACAATGTCAACGAGAACATCGGGAAGGGCGAAGTGGTGGTGGTGTGCGGTCCGTCCGGTTCAGGAAAGTCGACGCTGATTCGTACCATCAATCGTCTGGAAGCAATCCAGAACGGTGAGATTCTGGTCAACGGCTCTGATGTGCATCAGAAGAGTGCCAACCTCAATCGGTTGCGCAGCGAGATTGGCTTCGTGTTCCAGCAGTTCAACCTGTTTCCCCACATGACTGTGCTTCGAAACATCATGTTGGCGCCAATGGACGTATTGAAGCTTCCGCAAGCCGAAGCGCGCGACCGTGCAATGGCGCTGCTGGAGAAGGTCGGACTCGCGCATAAGGCAGATGCCTATCCCACTCAACTGTCCGGAGGTCAGCAGCAACGTGTAGCGATTGCGCGGGCGCTCGCGATGCGTCCACCAGTCATGCTATTTGATGAGCCGACCTCGGCGTTAGACCCAGAAATGATTGGGGAGGTGCTGCAAGTGATGAAGCAGCTTGCGGGCGAGGGGATGACGATGGTCTGTGTCACGCACGAGATGAATTTCGCCAGGGAAGTGGCTGACCGAGTCATCTTCATGGACAAAGGCGAGATTCTTGAGTGCAACAAGCCCGACAAGTTCTTCGCTTCGCCGGAGCATCCGCGCGCCAAAAAATTTGTCGCTGACATCCGCCACGCGTGAGGTAAGGCCTCGCGCTCAGTCTTGAGCCAGACGTTGCCTGCTGCTGCGGGAAGTATGTGCTCGAAAGTGAATCTCCCATACAAGCCAAAGACCATGGTCAAAATTGCAGACAGACTTAATCGAATCAAGCCGTCACCGAGTTCCATGGCCGGACAACGGGTCCGGGAACTCCGAGCGTCCGGACGAGACGTAATCGGCCTAACAGCCGGCGAGCCGGACTTCGATACCCCCGAACACATCCGTGAAGCCGCAATCAGAGCAATGGCCGAAGGCAAGACCCGATACACAGATGTCGGCGGCACGGTGGCGTTGCGTGAAGCGGTATCTCGCAAGTTCCTGCGTGAGAACCAGCTCGAGTACTCCTCCCAGGAGACAATTGTCAGCAACGGCGCCAAGCAGGTGATTTTCAATGCGGTTCTTTGCACCGTGCAAAAGGGCGATGAAGTTATCGTGCCGGCACCGTATTGGGTGTCATACCCAGATATCGTTCTGCTCGCGGGTGGGCAGCCTGTTTTCGTAGACTGCAAGCCGGAGAGCGGATTCAAACTGGCACCGGAAGACTTGGAGCGCGCTATCACGCCCCGCACCCGTTGGCTGCTTCTCAACTCCCCCAACAATCCGAGCGGCGCTTCTTATAGCAGGGCGGAGCTCGTGGCCCTCGGCGAAGTCCTGGGGCGGCATCCGCACGTTTGGGTGATGACGGATGACATCTACGAACACCTCACGTACGGAAGTGAGCCGTTTGCGACGTTCGCGCAAGCGGTGCCGTCGCTGAAGGAGCGCACGCTGACAATCAACGGCGTGTCGAAGGCTTATGCCATGACCGGCTGGCGCATCGGCTTCGCAGGCGGCCCTGCTCCGCTAGTGAAGGCCATGGTTAAGCTGCAATCGCAAAGCACCTCCGGTGCAAATTCCATTGCGCAAGCAGCAGCGATTGCCGCACTCGATGGTCCGCAAGACTTTGTCCACGCAAATCGCGAAGTCTTCGAGCAGCGACGCAATGCGGTGATATCGGCGCTTAGCGAGGTGGAAGGCATCGAATGCGTCGCACCGGAAGGCGCGTTCTACGTCTTTGCTTCCTGCACAGGTTTGTTCGGCGCTCGGCGCCCGGACGGCGGTGTCATACAGAACAGCGATGACTGGGTCGACTGGCTCCTGACATCACAGAACCTGGCTGTTCTGCAAGGCTCGGCTTACGGTGTCAACTCGCATTTCCGCTTGTCCTTCGCCACCGATATGGAAACGCTGAAGGATGGCTGCCGGCGCATCAGCGCCGCCGCAAGCTTGCTCGTCCGCTGATGGCACGGCATTGAGACGGCGCGAGGGCGAACCACCTTAGTCGTCAGCAATCGAAATTCTTTACTTCCCCCCCGCATTCACTCTTCTTGGGAAAGTAGTGGGGGGAAGCTTCTGGAACCACCGAACCATATGAACCATCCCGACGTCATTCAGTCCTTTGAGCGTGTCTCGAGCGATATTGTCGATAAGGCAAAGACGTACCAAGCGGCCATCCTCGCCGATGTCGCCGGGCGACGCGGTACTATGCATGCCCGGGTCGCACCTGTTGACTACCGTATGGCATTGGCGGGCCCTGCCTTTACCGTGGAAGTGCGGCCGGGAGACAACCTCATGATTCATGCGGCCATTGCCATGGCGAAGCCGGGCGACATCCTTGTCATCGATGGCAAAGGCGACGGCACCGCTGCGCTCATGGGAACGTTGATGCTGAGTGCCTGTAAGCATTTGAAGCTTGGCGGCGTCGTCCTCGATGCAGCCGTTCGTGACCGAGCCGAACTGCTGGAATTGAACTTCCCAGTGTTCAGCGCGGGCTTTAATCCGGCAGGCCCCACCAAGTACATTCCGGGGCGGATTAATCACCCCATCTCCGCAGGCGGTGTATCCGTGCGTCCTGGCGACCTTGTGGTCGGAGATGCTGATGGCGTTGTCGTCATCGAGCGCCACAAAGCCGCAGAAGCATTGGAGCTGGCAGCAAAGAAGGTTGCTGACGAAGCTGCGCGCCTGGAAGCAATTGCTCGTGGCGACACTGCCTCAAAGTGGCTGCCAGCGGCCCTTCGCGCGGCTGGACTCCTGAAAGAAGGCGAAACCATTTGACCCCGGAAAAGGAGCGTTCCCAAATAGCTCCGAGCACTGTCGCGCAGCAGCAGCTCAACGGGTGATGCTTTCGCTACAAGGCGGCTCCGAAGTTCATGGAAGCCGCCAACCATCTCTTGCGACGAAAGGTGTTGCCGCAGCCTTTCGACGCTTGTCCCTTCGCCTTCCCGCCGGGAAGCGCTTCATCGACCCCTATGGCCCTCGCCATGCCCTCCATCGCACATCAGTTGTGCGTCTCGGTGGCTCGCCAGTCGACGAAGGCATGAGATTTTCTTATGTCTGGTTGCTCAATTGGAAGTTTTGCATTGCCTCGCTGTGGGTGAAGATGCGGCTTGAACCGGCGCTTCTAGCTGAGGTGCTCTGCAGATGTTTCGCCCCTCCTGTGGGCGTTGAGACCCGGCCGGGCTGAAGCGGCCTCGTGGGATATGAATCTATTCGGAGTGTTTTGAATGAAAGCTCTCGTCGCGGTCAAACGAGTGGTGGACTACAACGTCAAGGTGCGTGTGAAGTCCGACGGTACAGGCGTTGACCTGGGCAATGTCAAGATGAGCATGAACCCGTTCGACGAAATCGCCATGGAGGAAGCGGTGCGCCTCAAAGAGGCTGGCGTTGTGACCGAGGTCATCGCTGTGTCGTGCGGCGCAAGCCAGTGCCAGGAAACGCTGCGTACCGCGATGGCCATCGGCGCCGACCGAGGCATCCTGGTGGAGTCGAATCAAGACCTGCAGCCGCTGGCCGTGGCCAAATTGCTGAAGGCGCTAGTCGACAAGGAGCAGCCGCAGCTCGTCATCCTGGGCAAGCAAGCGATTGATGACGACTCGAACCAGACCGGCCAGATGGTGGCCGCGCTGGCCGGCCTGCCGCAAGCCACCTTCGCTTCGAAGGTCGTAGTGGCCGATGGCAAGGCCTCGGTCACGCGTGAAGTGGACGGCGGTCTCGAGACCCTGTCGCTAAACCTGCCGGCTGTGGTGACGACCGACCTGCGCCTGAACGAGCCGCGCTACGTCACGCTCCCGAACATCATGAAGGCCAAGAAGAAGCCTCTGGAAACTGTGAAACCGGAAGACCTGGGTGTCGATGTTACCCCGCGCCTGCAGACGCTGAAGGTGGTCGAGCCGCCGAAGCGCAGCGCTGGCGTGATGGTGCCGGACGTCGCTACGCTGGTCCAAAAGCTGAAGAACGAAGCGAAAGTTATCTGAGCGCGGGGGAATAGAACATGACTGCACTCGTCATTGCCGAACACGACAACCAATCCATTAAGGCCGCCACGCTGAACACCGTGACGGCTGCCGCCCAATGCGGTGGCGACGTCCACGTGCTGGTGGCCGGCTCGAACCCAGCTGCCGCCGCTGCCGCTGCCGCCAAAATCGCCGGCGTGAGCAAGGTACTGCTGGCCGACGCCGCTTACCTCGGTGATGGCCTGGCCGAGAACATCGCCGAGCAGGCCTTGGCTATCGCCGCCAACTACTCGCACATCCTGGCCCCGGCCACCCCATATGGCAAGAACATCCTGCCGCGTGTGGCCGCCAGGCTGGATGTCGCACAGATTTCCGAAGTCACCAAGGTCGACGCCCCGGATACCTTCGAGCGCCCCATCTATGCCGGCAACGCCATTGCCACCGTGAAGTCCTCCGACAAGGTAAAGGTCATCACTGTTCGTGGCACGGCGTTCGACGCCGCTGCTGCTGTGGGTGGCTCGGCTGTTATCGAGAGTGTGCCTGCCGTAGCCGACACGGGTGTCTCCCAGTTTATTTCGCGCGAAGTTGCCAAAAGCGACCGCCCGGAACTTGCCGCAGCGAAGGTCGTTGTGTCGGGTGGCCGTGGCGTGGGTTCGGGCGAGAATTACACCAAGGTGCTGACGCCGCTGGCCGACAAGTTAAACGCCGCGCTTGGTGCCTCGCGCGCCGCCGTGGATGCCGGCTTCGTGCCGAACGACTACCAGGTCGGTCAGACCGGCAAGATTGTCGCGCCCCAGCTCTACATTGCCGTGGGCATCTCCGGCGCGATTCAACACCTGGCGGGCATGAAAGATTCTAAGGTCATCGTGGCCATCAACAAGGATGCGGATGCTCCCATTTTCGCCGTGGCCGACTACGGCTTGGTGGGAGACCTGAACACCGTGGTGCCCGAACTGGTTGCTGCACTGTCGAATGGAGCTAATCAATGAGCACCCAAGTCCGTACGGAACGCATCGGCGACGTTCTGGCCATCTTTATTGACAATCCCCCGGTCAACGCCGGCTCGCTGGCTGTGCGCCAAGGCGTACTCGAAGCGATTGAGACGCTTTCATCGGTGCCGTCCCTCGTAGCCGGAGTACTGATAGGTGCCGGCAACACCTTTATCGCGGGCTCGGACCTTCGTGAGTTCGGCCAGCCACTGGAGCGGCCTGAACTGCCGGCGGTCATCGCTGCTATCGAGACATGCGAGAAGCCAGTCGTGGCCGCATTGCATGGCGCCGCGCTAGGCGGGGGCTTTGAGCTGGCACTCGGATGTGACGCCAGGGTGGGCAGCCAAAATCTCGTAGTGGGACTTCCGGAGGTAACACTTGGCATGATTCCGGGTGCAGGTGGTACGCAGCGCCTGCCGAGGTTGATTGGAATTCCGGCAGCAATTGAATGGGTCTGTAGCGGGAAGCGTGTTCCTGCGTCCGGTGCGCTGAAGGTCGGCGTGCTAGATGCGATTGCGGATGGCGACCTGCTGGAGTGCGCTGTCCGCTTCGCTGCCAACATGGGCGGAAAGCGCAGGCTGCGTGATATGCCGGTAACAGAGGCAGATACCGCCGAGATTGCCGCCGCCGAAGCAGCCGCTCTGCGCCAAGGCAAGGGCCGTCCTCAGGTCGCAGCAGCAATTGAAGCAGTCAAATTCAGTGCAACGCTGCCAGTCGATGACGCTCTGACCAAGGAGCGCGCGGTGTTTACTGAGCTGCGCATGTCCAACGACGCTTTCGCACTTCGTCATCTTTTCTTCTCCGAACGTGAAGCGCTGAAGCATCCGGAGCTACGCGGTGTCGACCCCGCTGAAATCAGTCTGGTAGCCGTGATTGGTGCTGGAACCATGGGTTCTGGGATTGCAATCGCCGCCCTGGACGGCGGTTTTCGCGTGGTCCTGGTCGAGCGGGACGCGCAAGCGCTGAACCGTGGCACAGAGCGAATCAAGGGTCACTACGAAGCGCAAGTGTCCAAGGGAAAGTTGGCAAAGGCCGAAGCTGACAAGAGAACGGCCGCGCTTGAGTCGAGCCTGGAATGGGCGGTACTCGGGCAAGCCGACCTTGTAATCGAAGCGGTGTTTGAGGACCTCGCCGTCAAGCAAGAGGTTTTCACACAGGTAGACCACTTTGCGAAGCCAGGTGCGATTCTGGCCTCAAACACTTCCTACCTGGACGTGGACGCGATTGCCGCCTCCACGTCCCGACCTGCTGATGTTATTGGGCTTCATTTTTTCAGCCCTGCCAACGTCATGAAGTTGGTCGAAGTCGTGCGCGGAAGGAGCAGTTCGAAGCGAGCAATTGCCACGGGCGTTGCGGTCGCCAAGCGCCTTCGCAAGATGCCCGTCTTGACAGGGAACGCTTTTGGCTTCATCGGCAACCGCATCTATGCGGCGTACCGCTACCAATGCGAACTGATGTTGGAGGACGGTGCCTACCCGAACCAGATTGACTCGGCGCTCGAAAAGTTCGGCTTCGCAATGGGGCCCTTTGGAGTGGCGGACATGTCGGGGCTCGACATTGCATGGCGCATGCGACAGGCCCGAGCTCATCTGCGTGACCCCGAGGCGCGGTACGTCTCGATTCCCGACCGGCTTTGCGATATGGGTCGGCTTGGACGGAAGTCTGGGGCTGGGTACTACGCCTATGAGACTGGCGGCCGAAAATCGGTAGACCAGGTCGTTCACCAACTCATTGATGAGGCACGGAGCCAGAAGGGTCTGGCTGCTCAAACGCTCAAGGACGAAGACATTGTCGAGCGAGTCTTGCTGAGTATGGTCAATGAAGCTGCCCATTTGCTTTCTGAAGGTGTGACGACCCGAGCGAGCGATGTCGATGTCGTTCTTGCAAATGGCTATGGATTTCCGCGTTGGCAGGGCGGTCCGGTGTTCTGGGCTCGGCGCGTAGGCCTCGATGCACTCAACGAGAAGATGTCCCGACTGAAGCAGGTAGTCGGGCCAGCCTTCAAGGCTGCGGACTTGAGCGCGTTGCTCGCTGATTGACCAGAGTGGTCGTCCCGGTCAATGGTCGTGGCGCCGGTCACGTACCGACGTGGTCGACACAGGCGGCACTGCGCTGGAGCCGCCACATTCGACGAAGGTGTGACTCGACATATGCCGCAGGGGCAGTCATCCAAGAACCGGCAGTACTTCGCCCTTCTTGAGCAGGTGCGGGCTGTCACGACGCTAGCCCACCGCGAAGCGCGCAATGCAACGCGTTGTGATACTCAATACAGGCGAGTCCTACGTGGGCTTTACCAGACGTGGGCGGAGGAAGCCGTGCCGTGTCGCAGAGTTTTGATACTTGCCTCTGCCATCGAGGCGGGGGTCATCCTGGGGGAACACTTCGCAGAGATGGAGCAGCCAACTGAACTCGAAGGACCGTGGAAGGTACTCCACTTGGCGGTCTGTCGGAGGGCAAGCCGTTTCCCGGGAGCACGACAGTCTGACGCGGTCGTGACCAAATCCGCAGATGGCCGCATCGATTCCAATTACCTGGGGTAAAGCAATCGACCCGCCCCTATTCTCAAATTCACTTACTCGTGGACGCTAACATGACTGAAGCATTTATCTGTGATGCCATTCGTACCCCTATCGGCCGCTACGCCGGCAGCTTGTCCGCCGTGCGCGCGGACGACCTTGGGGCTGTGCCACTGAAGGCGCTGATGGCACGCAATCCCCAGTTGGACTGGACGGCGGTCGATGACGTGATTTACGGTAATGCCAACCACGCAGGTGAAGACAACCGGAATGTTGCGCGCATGTCGCTGCTGCTCGCCGGGCTTCCCCAGTCTGTGCCGGGTTCCACTGTCAACCGCCTCTGCGGTTCGGGAATGGACGCAACTGGCATCGCGGCCAGAGCTATCAAGTCGGGCGAGACTTCGCTCATGATTGCCGGCGGCGTTGAGAGCATGAGCCGCGCCCCGTTTGTCATGGGCAAGGCCAGCAGCGCTTTCGCACGTGACGCTCAAATCTTCGACACAACCATCGGCTGGCGCTTCATTAACCCTGCAATGCGCGCGGCCTATGGTGTGGACTCGATGCCGGAAACGGCAGAGAACGTTGCCACTGACTACAAAATCAACCGTGAGGACCAGGACCTGATGGCCCTGCGAAGCCAGGAGAAGGCTTCGCGCGCACAAGCCGACGGCACGCTGGGGCAGGAAATCACGGCGGTCACCATTCCGCAGAAGAAGGGCGAAGCTATCGTGGTCGAGCGCGACGAGCATCCTCGTGCCACTACCTTGGAAACGCTGGCCAAGCTGCGCGGCGTGGTCCGCCCCGACGGCACCGTGACCGCCGGCAATGCTTCGGGCGTGAACGACGGAGCTTGCGCGCTGCTGCTCGCCAATGAAGATGCTATCAAGACACACGGCCTGACACCGCGCGCTCGCATCGTCGGCATGGCCACGGCCGGTGTGGCCCCGCGTGTGATGGGTATCGGCCCGGCACCGGCTACCCAGAAGCTGATGAGGCAGCTCGGCATGACGCTCGACCAAATCGATGTCATCGAACTCAATGAAGCTTTCGCCGCGCAAGGTCTGGCAGTACTGCGCGAACTGGGAATTGCCGACGACGATAAGCGCGTCAACCCCAACGGCGGCGCCATCGCACTGGGCCACCCGCTCGGAATGAGCGGCGCCCGCCTTGTGACCACGGCCATGTACCAATTGCATCGTACTGGTGGCCGATATGCCCTTTGCACCATGTGCATCGGGGTCGGACAAGGCATCGCGATGGTTATTGAGCGCGTCTAAGACTTCTCCTGGGGCGGGGTGCTTCGTGCGGGTGCACGTTAGCGCTGTTTGAAGCAGGCCGGCCGTTCAGGGTGGCCTGCTCTTTTTTCACGTTCCGAATAACGTCGCGGACGGACGATGTTGGGTGCACTTCATTGAAGTCACAGCTGCTTTTCTGGAGCCTCTATGATGACCAACTTATTGAGACATGGCGTCAGGCTAGGTATGGCCATGGTTCTTGCGGCGCCGCTTGTGGGGCATTGTGTTGAGCCGTATCCGACGAAGCCTGTTCGTCTGCTGGTAGGTTTTGCTCCTGGCGGCTCGACAGATATCATCGCGAGACTCATTGCGCCCAAGCTGTCCCAGTCGCTTGGTCAACAGGTGATTGTGGATAGCAGACCTGGTGCCGGCGGCGCTATCGCAGCCGACATAATGGTGAAATCACCGCCAGACGGTCACACGTTACTACTGTGCACCACGGGCCTGGTGTCGATTCAGCCGTTCTTGCAGCGCATGCCGTTCGACCCAGCGGAAATCGTGCCAGTTACCCTGATTGGGAACACGCCATACATCGCACTGGTTAATGCGTCGTTGCCCGTCCACAACGTCAAGGAACTGGTGGCGTACGCTAAGGCACATCCAGGCAAGCTGAATTTTGCCTCGTCCGGTAACGGCACCGCTGGGCATCTTGCCGGTGAAATGTTCAAGCTCCGCACGGGTGTGGACATGGTCCACGTACCCTATAAAGGGAGCGGGCAGGCCATGGCTGACTTACTCGGCGGCCAAGTTTCGTTAATCTTCGACCAGCCCGTTAGCTCGATGCCTTACGTAAGGTCTGGGAAGTTGCGCATTCTCGGCGTCGCAGCATCTCGACGGCTGGAGGCACTACCGAATGTGCCGACCTTTGCCGAGCAAGGTATCAGTTCTTTTGAGCCAGTCGCTTGGATTGGGCTCTGCGCGCGGAAGGGAACCCCTGCCAGTGTTTTGGCCCGGCTCTCTCGTGATACGCGAGAAGCATTGAAGCAGCCAGCGGTGGCTCAGCACCTAAGTCAGGATGGTATCGAAGTCATCGGCGACTCCCCCGAGAAGTTCAGGGAATTTCTGGTTCTCGACCGACAGAAGTGGGGCGGAGTCATCAAGGACGCCAAAGTTTCGGCAAATTGAGCGGAAGACAGCCCACTCGCAAGGGCGCGGTCGCTTCTATGTGTAACGGCGTCCCAGGGGGCCAAGATTGAAGTCTCAGCCGTCCGCACATTAGCTTTGAAATATAGCGCGAACTCGACCACGCAAGCAGCGCTGCTGTGTCGTCGAGTTGCATCAGCGGCGTCGAGCACATGCCCTGTTCCCCTGACTCAGCTAGACCGTTTCGCCTGGTGGAACGCAGTTCAGGTTTGCTTAGGCGACCCCTAGAATCGACACCAATCAGAGGCGGTCACGGCCCTGGTACAGGAGACAAACTCATGCGTACATCGACGCTGGTTCGGACAATGCTATGCGGCATCGGCGCCGCCTTGCTTTGCAAGCAACCCTTCGCTGCGACAGCAGCCTACCCGGACAAGCCTGTCAGGCTTGTCGTACCGTTTGCGGCGGGCGGGCCTGCTGACGTAGTTGCGCGAGAGATTGGACTCGCACTGGGCAAGGAGCTTGGGCAGCCCGTCGTGGTGGACAATCTCGGCGGTGGCGCGGGTCTGCCTGCCATGAATGCAGTGACCCGGGCAGCCCCGGATGGCTACACCCTGCTATTCGCTGCCTCGGGGAACATCGTAATTCAGCCGCTACTGACGAAAGGCGTCGGGGATGCTGCCAAGCGTCTGTCGCCGGTCGGCATGGTCTCGACCAGCCCTCACGTGTTGGTGGTCAGTGCAAAGCTGCCCGTTCATAACGCAGCAGAGTTGATTGCATACGCCAAGGCCAACCCCGGCAAGGTGTACTTTGGCTCAGCTGGCGTGGGCGGTCTGGCCCATCTGGGTATGGAGCAATTCAAGGCAACAGCGAGAATCGATATTGGGCACGTGCCATACAAGGGCACCTCACAAGTCGTGAACGATTTAGTCTCCGGTGAGGTTCAGGCACTGTTCACCAGCTACCCATCCTTGAAGGGCATGATTGAGAAGGGTGCAATTCGCGCAATCGGTGTGACGGCGCCCTCTACGTCGCCAAGCCTGAAGAACATCCCCGTAATCTCCAATTCCGGGTTGCCAGGATTCCAGTACACCACCTGGTATGGCATCTACTCGACTGCGGGCACGCCTGCGCCAGTGATGAAGCGTCTCAATGACGTGCTCATCAATATCGGGAGCGACAAGGTCTTGCGCGACCGGTTAGACGCGCAAGGAGTCGACTTGCATGTCACTTCGGCGGAGGAATTGAATGCTCAGGCGCGCCAGGAAACAGCTCAATGGAGCAAGGTGATTCGTAGCGCAAACGTCACCCTGAACTGAGTAGTTGTGCGGTGAACTCGATGGAGGGGAGGAGCATGATTATCGACTGCCACGGGCACTACACCACTGCGCCGAAGTCGCTTGACGACTATCGGAAGCGGCAGACAGCGAAACTGCTGGAGCCCGGGTCGCCCGCGCTGCCGCCTGACTTCACGATTAGCGATGATGAAATTCGTGAGAGTCTGGAGAAGAACCAACTTCGTCTGCAGCGAGAGCGGGGTATCGACATGACCATCCTGTCGCCGAAGGCGAGCGCGATGGCTCATCACGTGGGCAACCAGACCACAAGCCTTCACTGGTCCCAAGCGTGCAACGACCTCATTCATCGGGTCACATCGCTGTACCCGTCACAGTTCACCGGTGTCTGCCAGCTGCCTCAGTCGCCGGGCAACGGGTTGGACGCTTGCGTGTTGGAGTTGGACAGGTGCGTGACGTCGCTCGGATTTGTCGGATGTAATCTGAATCCCGACCCGTCGGACGGCCATTGGAGCGGCCCCCCGCTAACGGACCGATATTGGTACCCACTGTACGAAAAGCTGGTCGAGCTTGATGTGCCGGCCATGGTTCATGTGAGCTGCTCGTGCAACCGAAACTTCCACCACACTGGGGCGCATTACCTCAACGCGGATACGGCTGCGTTCATGCAGCTATTGCTATCGGACGTCTTCATCGATTTTCCGACCCTCAGATTAATCATCCCGCATGGAGGCGGTGCCGTCCCCTATCACTGGGGTCGATATCGAGGCTTGGCGCAGCAACTAGGTCGGCCGCCCTTAACCGAGTTGATGCGTAATGTCTTCTTTGATACGTGCGTCTATCACCAGCCTGGCATAGACCTGCTTCTCAAAGTTGTCCCATCGGAAAATATCCTTTTCGCATCGGAGGCTTTCGGTGCCGTACAAGGCGTCGACCCGGAAACCGGTTTTAATTTCGATGATACGCGGCGATACATCGACGGAGCGCTCGGCTTATCGGCCGAGAATCGGGACAAAATTTACTTCCAGAATGCGCTTCGCGTCTATCCGAGGCTAGAAGCCTGGGCGGCCCGGCAATCCGTGCCCGCCTGAGGCGAGGGCCGCGCTTTTACACTAGGACCATGGACATCCCGTCCAAAACACCACCTTGAAACTATGGAACGCGTAGACTGTGTCGTGATAGGCGCCGGCGTGGTCGGAATCGCCATTGCGCGCGCACTGTCCCTAGCTGGCAGAGAGGTCCTGCTGCTCGACTCGGAGAATGCCTTTGGCACCCAGACCAGTGCCCGCAACTCCGAAGTATTGCATGCCGGGTTGTCATATGCTCCAGGGTCCTTGAAGGCGCGGATGTGCCGACGCGGGCGCGACGCCATCTACGAGTATGCGGTCGAGCGAGGTATCGGCCATAAGCGCGTTGGAAAGCTTATCGTGGCGACCAGCGAGTCTGAGGTCGACGGCCTCCACAAGTACATGAAACTGGCGCAGGCCAATGATGTCAACGACCTCCAGATGCTGGATGCCAAAGGCGTCAGAGCGCTGGAACCGGAAGTGCAAGCGGTTGCCGGACTGTTCTCGCCGTCGACAGGCATCGTGGACAGTCATGGCCTGATGCTCTCCTACCTCGGAGACGCCGAAGCGGCCGGTGCGAATCTGGTGTTGAACAGCCCTGTTGCCGGAGGCAAAGCGACGGATAATGGTATCGAGCTCGATATTGGAGGAGCCGAACCTATTCGACTGCTGGCGCGCACCGTCATCAATTCGGCGGGCCTGTATGCACATGAGGTTGCAAGAGCAATCGAGGGGATGCCGAAAGAACTCGTCCCGGAGGTGTACTACGCCATCGGTCACTACTACACCTTGCAAAGCCGGTCCCCGTTCACCCATCTGGTTTATCCAGTGACCCGTGAAGCAGCGTTGCGTGTTCACGTGACGCTGGACCTGGGCGGACAGTGCAAGTTCGGACCGGACATCGATTGGCGCTCGGAAGTGGACTACACCTTCGACGCCAGCAACGCCCCCCGTTTCTATGAAGGCATCCGCCGCTTTTGGCCGGGCCTGCGAGATGGGACTCTGCAGCCTGGTTATACGGGTATTCGGCCGCGACTCGCAGGTCCGGAATCTCTGCATAATGCGGGTACTGATTTCGTGATACAAGGGGAGCAGTCGCATGGGGTGCGAGGACTGGTCAACCTATTTGGCATTGAATCGCCTGGGTTGACATCATCGCTCGCAATTGGTGAATTTTTGGCCGGGATGGTGGCCTAATAGAGGCTAAAGACGTGGTTGCGAATGCCAGCAGGAGTCCAAGCGTTTCAAGGAAATCGGTGGACCCTCGCAGCGCTGTCGCTTCGGCGACGAGCGAAGCGGTGACTCTGCCAGCAACCAGGACCAAGCCTTCTGAAAAGTCAGTGGCGAAAGAGGTGGCGTCGCGCGATACAGTCCAGGCGGTAACCAAGGCACTTTCGCTGCTAACCTGCTTCTCTGGCGACGAAATCTTTCTCTCGCTGAGCGCTTTGGCACGCCGCACTGGTATGCCAAAGCCGACGGCCTTGCGTTTGGCTAGGACACTGGCAGCGGCTAGATTTCTCGTGCAGCGCGAGGACGGCGCCTGGCGGCTCGGTCCCGCCGCCGCTTTCATAGGGTCGCGTTATCAGGCGCAATTCGATGTGCATGCTGTCATCGAACCTGTACTCCAGGAACTTGCAGCCGTGTCGGGCGAGAGCGCCTCGTTCTTCATCTACGAAGAAAACGTTCGCACGTGCCTTATGCGGGCAGAGGGGCCGCGTGGACTACGACGCCATGTGCGACTGGGTGAATTGCTTCCCTTGGAGCGAGGTGCTGCGGGGAAAGTTATTCTCGCTGCGCTGGACCATCCTGGCGCGCCGTACGACGCCATCCGCAAGCAAGGTTTCTGCGTGACGCGCGGGGAGCGAAGCCCAGATGCAGCCAGCGTCTCGGTGGCTGTTAAAGGGGCAAAAGGAGTGGTGCTCGGTTCGGTCAGTATCTCTGGTCCCGCTATCCGACTGACTATCCCGAAGTTGCATAAGCTGGCCCCGCATGTTTTGAGGGCAGCGGCGACGCTCAGTTTTTCGCTCAGCGGCTTGCCGGCGATTCCGATGAAGACGACGTGGCATCCAGCATAGCGTCGGTCCCTTCGGCCGGTATGACTCAAGCCGCCATGAGGTTGGATGCGATGGCATGGCAAGGCAGACTTTCGGTAGTCACGCTCAATTGCATGAAGAAAGCATGGGTATCGCCTACCACTCGCGCGAGCCCGTAATGTCATTGCTCAGTGCATCGCGGCGAGAGCCAGCCAAAAAGCCTGAGCCGACGCGTGGCTGACCAGAACAGTGCCCGAAGTAGCGGGCAATCGCTGGCGATGGTATGCGCATCGTCAAGGCGTTGAACGGCTAAGCGTGGACAGATATCGACTGCCGCAGCGAAGGCAAGCAGCCTGGTTCGTGGATGGACATTGAGTAAATATTGCCATAACAATTCCTCAAGAGCGGTCACCGGGGTTCCGTTCTGTTGCGACGACAAGGAAGACGCTTCCCGGCGGAGGTCCTTGATGAATGCAGCAACCTCGTGGCGCAGCATAGAAAGTCCTTCCAGCGGACGCGTCTCGGTGCGTATCAATCGATTTGGCTCGAGCGGTGGCATGGGACCCTTGTTCTCCGAATAGTCGTCACTTGACCGGGCGACGAATTGGAAACCGTGCGCTAAGGTGCTCCGTCGCGAGTTCCTTCATCAACCGGTAAATGAGTTCCCTTTGTTTCGCGAGACGCCGCGTTGGACCGGAGACTCCTAAGGCCGTAGGTGGCTGGCCAGCTCTATTAGGCAGTACGATTGCAATCGCGCAGGCGTCAGCTGTAACCTTGTCGCTGTACGCATAGCCCTGTGCTCGGATGTTTTCAAGGCTGCGGACGAGGCTCGCGTGAGAAATGGGCCCTTCGGGGTCGATTTTCTGTTCATTGACGCTATCGACTAGCCTCTTGACTCGCTCAGAAGATTGTTGCGCCAGCAATGCGAGCCCGACCGCGCTGCGGCACATGGGTCGCATCATGCCAGGGCGTAAGTAGAAGCGGAGCAGTTCTTGCGATTGAACGGTGTGAACATACTGGGCATGCATGCCATTCTGAAGTGCCAGCATGACCGTCTCGCCGGTTTCGCGCTGCAACTGATTCATCAAAGCGACAATCACACCATCCTGAAAGACACGGCCGTGAATCCATCCACCAAGCAGTGCGACTCGAGCTGTTGGCATGTACTGCTTGTCCAGCTCATCGAAGGCAATGTAGTCCAGCGCTTTTAGACTTTGAAGCAACGCCATCGTGCTCGACCTGGGATAGCCTAGTGTATCGGCGACTTCGGAAAGGGTTAGCGGGCGCTGCAGCCGGTCGAACAGCTCGAAAATCTCGACAATTCGGATGGCGGACTTCACCATGACAGAGCCTTGAAACTGGTTGCGACCGGCCTTAGCATAGCTGAAGGAAGCAATGGAGTTAAGACTGCTCACTGTATCAACGACATTCCAGTGCTCTCGACCACTGATTTCCACTTCGGCATTTCACGGCCCACTCGCGCTTTGACGTCTGTCGGTCCTCCTTGAATGGGGTATTCACCATTCTTTGCCAAGTCTGTAGCGAAGGCAGAGTCCTTCGTAATGTTGCCCAAGGCTTGTGCGACACGGCTGGCGATTTGTGGCGAGACCCCGGGTGGGGCAACAAGAGCGCTCCATACATCGACATGGAATTCCTCTAAGCCGCCGCCTGCCTCCCCGACCGTCTGGACATCGGGCATGGCGTTGAAGCGGGACTTCGTCGTCACAGCGAGCGGGGATAGCTTTCCGGACTTTATCAAGGGAGATGCGACGGATGGAGCGATAAGGCCCAAATCCACTCGGCCAGCAATCAGGTCAGAAATGGCGTCCGCTCCCCCCTTGTACCGCACTTCCAAAAGGTCTGCCTTGCTCCGCGACTTAAGCATCGCCCCCGCTATGGCCGTGACGTTGCCTACCACCATATACGAGACGGACTTCGGTTTCTCACGGGCCCGAACAATATAGTCTTGCAGCGAGCGCTTCGTGTCGTGCGCCCCGGTGACGACAACATATGGATATCCGCTGACAAAGCCTAGGTGGGAAAAGCCATTGACCGGGTCAAACGGCAGCTTTCCATACAGGGCCGGGGCGACGGCGAGAAGGCCATTCGTGGCAAGCATCAATGTGTAGCCATCCGGCTGGCTGGCTAACAGTGCCCGCGCCGCAATCAGGTTATTACCTCCGGGACGATTCTCGACGACGACTGGCTGTTTGAGCTCAAGGCGCAGTCGCTCAGCCAGCAGTCGAGCAATGTTGTCGGTAGACCCGCCGGCCGTGTATGGAACAATCAGCTTGATAGGTTTGGTGGGATAGGCATCGGCCGCCGTCGCGTTTTTGACAAGCAGCATTGGAATCACCATGGCGATTGCAGCAAAGGACCTCTTCAGCATCGTTGTCTCCTGGATATGATTGTCTTGTCCCAGCTATCGGCCTACGAAGACGGCTTGCCGCTTCTCTTTGTATGCAGTCAAGGCTTCCTTGTGGTCCTCTGTCGAATAAATCGCAGCCATGTGCGATGACACTTGGTCTAGGTGAGCGCGCAGACTAAGCGTGGCTGCCTGGTAGGCGGCACGCTTCATCATCCGGATGGCAAGGGGAGGCCCGTTCGCAATCTTTTCTGCGAGCTCGAGGGATTTAGGCATGAGTTCCGCCTCGGGAACGACGTGGTTGACCAATCCAATTCGCTCAGCTTCGTCAGCTTCCACAAACCGGCCGGTCCACAACAGCTCGAGCGCCTTCGGCATCCCAATCAAGCGGGGCAGGTACCATGCTCCACCATCGCCTGCCATGATTCCTATGCGGATATAGGTCTCGGCAAAGCGCGCACTGCTCGAGGCGATACGGATGTCCCCCATTAATGCCATGTCCATGCCGGCGCCGGTTGCGATGCCGTTCACGGCAACGATTACCGGCTTGTCCAGCGTCTCCATGATTAAGGGAATGCGATGCACCCGGTCGCTCAGCGACATCTTGCGCATGTAGGCATTCTCGGTTTCGCGGCGCTCGCCGATATTTCCGACATCGCCGCCGGCACAGAATGCGCGGCCTGCGCCAGTTAGGACGATGGCTCGGACGTCGTCACGCTTCTGCGCTTCCAGCAGTGCGTCGCCCCATGCGCTCAACATTTCGGTCGTGAAAGCATTCAGCTTATCCGGACGATTCAGAGTAATCGTCGCGACACCTTCAGACACATCGAAAAGAAGTTCGCTCATTATCATTTCCTGATGGCGAGAGCATCCACAATGGTCAGGCCCTTGCCTTGCTCATGGACGAAGATGGGATTGACATCGAGTTCGGCTAGGTGGCCTTCGGCGGCAACGGCGAGGTCGGAGAGTTGCACGAGCAGGTCTGCCATAGCTTCGACATCGCGAGGCGGTTCGCCGCGTACGCCCGCTAGGAGCGGCCAACCCTTCAGGGACCGAAGCATTCGCCGCGCCTCTTGCTTGTCTAGCGGAGCTGGGGCGAGCACCGTATCCTGCAGAACCTCAACATAGATGCCACCGAGGCCCACCATGACAAAGGGCCCGAATTCAGCATCGTTGACAATGCCGGCAATCATTTCGACGCCGGCCGGGGCCATGTGCTGCACCAGAACACCACGGATTTCAGCCTCGGGAGCGTATGTCCGTGCATTCGTGAGCAGACGGTCAAAGTTCACCCGGAGCGCGTCACCGTCGCGTATGTTCAGTGCGATGGCACCCGCCTCAGATTTGTGTGGTAAGTCAGGTGACTGAACCTTTAGGGCTACTGGATACCCAAGGCGGTGGGCTGCAGCCAGCCCGGAGTCGACATCGTCGGCGAGAAGCTCGTCGGGACACTGAATTCCGAAGTTCCGCAGCAGAGACTTTGACTCGTACTCGCAGAGCGTTGACTGACGGGCGCCCAGGAGCTCGACTGCTGCGAGTGAAAGGTCGGGCGGTGATTGTCGTGCCGGGCGAGCGGCCAGTCGCTGCTGGAGGAGGCCATAGGTTCGCAAGCCTGCGAGCGCACGAACGCACCCGAGCATGGTGGTAAAGCAGTGGATACCATACTCTCGCAACAGTGCCCTAGACGCTTCGGATGGCACCGTGTAGCTGTAGAAGAGCACTGGCTTCCCAACCCGTCGGACTAACTCAGCCAGTTCCGCGCCCTCTGAGCTCAGGCGCGCTTCATGGGCGAAGGACGACACGATGATGAACGCATCGAGGTAGTCGGCATCGGCCAGAACTTCCAGCGACTTTGCATAGGCATTTACGCCCTGTGCCGTGATGTCGACCGGATTGGCGGTTGACCCATATGCCGGGATGAATTCCGCGATTTGCTTCTGGCGTTCGCTGTCCACCTCCGGGAGCTCAAATTCCATGGCTTCACAGGCATCCGACAGCCAGACTGCAGTACCTCCAGAAGTGGAGATGATTGCCACGCGATTGCCGGTAATAGGCGCATAGTGGGAAAGCCCGGCGGCGATGTCCAACAACTGGTCCTGGTCTTGGGCCTGGATAATGCCGGCACTGGCGAGGGCGGCATCGCAGACTTGCGTCGGCCCGGCAATGGCACCGGTGTGGGATGCAGCGGCGCGTTGACCCGCTTTCGAGCGTCCCACTTTGGCCATAACGATTGGCTTGCCGCGCTCTGCCGCACGTTGCGCGATGCCGATGAAGCGGCGCGCGTCCTTGAAGGATTCGGCGTACATCAGAATGACGTCAGTGGCCGAGTCGTCCACCATCTCTTCAAGGTAGTCTGCAGCCTCAAGGTCGACCTGGTTGCCAACACTGACAATGTGGCTGAACAGGAGGTCTTCACGACGACCACGGTTATAGAGTGCAAAGCCCAGGCCGCCGCTTTGCGATACCACACCGATACGCTTTCCCGCACGACCCTTGCCGCTCTCGATATTGAGCGCTGGGCTGAATGTTGCGGCGATGCTCGCTATTGAGTTGAAGTATCCCTCGGCATTTGGTCCGGAAATCCGTATGCCGGTTTCCTTGCGAATGTCCTCGAGTTCCGCTTGGAGTCGACGACCAGCCTCTCCTTCCTCGGCAAAACCAGAGCTGAAGATGACGACATACGGAATGCCAAGACTGGCGCAGTCGCGCACGACCGCAGGGACTCGCGTTGCTGGAATCGCGATGAGAGCGACATCTACTTGTTGGCCGATTGCTTCTACGGAAGGATACGTCTTAAGGCCGGCAATCTCCTGGTGGGAGGGATTCACCGGGTAAATGTTGCCCTCGTAGCGTTGTGCCAGAAGCGTAGACAGTACCTTACCGCCGATTCGCCCCGTGCCGGGTGTGGCGCCGATGACAGCAATGCTGGAGGGAGAGAAGAACTTGCGCAGCATATGGTCAGTCCCCTTTCCGGTTCGCCACCGCTTCATGCGGTGCTGTGATGAACTGCCAGAGTGCATCACTGTCGATATTCCTAAGTTGACTTGCGGCGGCCGCTGCCCATTCGAACTCAGAGCCGTACTCGTCCCGCCAGGACATTAGGCGGCGCGTGCTCAGGTGCAACGCGTGTTCGTGCGTGAACCCCATCGCCCCATGGACTTGATGAGCAATGGCGTACCCAGCTGTTGCGGCCTCACTGGCGGCGAGTTTGGCTGCTGCAATTTCAAACGCTGCAGGGTGGGACTGCGCCACAACCAGGGCTGCGTCCACGGCGACACGCGCAGAGGCAACATGGCCCGCCAGTTCGGCAATCTGATGTTGGATGGCTTGAAACTTAGCAATCGGTCGTCCAAACTGTGCGCGTTCACAGCTGTACTGCACGCTCATTTGCAGAACACGCTCCAAGGCACCGGCAATCTGGAACCCGCGTAGCAGGGCGCCTTCATGGAATGGAGTCGGAAGTCTTGCGTCACGCGATGCTTGGCCAACCGCATCCGCTTCGACCAGGACATTGTCCAAACGGAAATCGTCTCTCGCCTCACCGGCCAGATTCTTTCCAAGCCGGTCGGGCTGCATGCCGGTCAGCCGGACAGTTCTCTCAATTCCATCGTCTGCCAATGCCGTGGCCACAATCGTCGTGCAGTGTCTACCCCACGGTACCCGCTTGAGCTGGCCGCTAAGAACAAACCGACTGCCCTCATGCTGGAGTTTCAGGCGGTTCTGAGGCAAGTTCGTCGCAATGGTAGTTGGACCGTCATGCGCACCCAGACCGGCAATTCTCAGCATTCGTCGTGCTGCCAGATTCTCCACGATAGGCAATGGGACAGTGAAGGCTCCTGCGGTCTTGGCCACTGCGGCCATAATCGCGAGCTCCGACGAGGCGTCTTCGCAACAGGCGTCAAGCGAAGTGAGGCCAACGGCGTCAATAGATGCCCACATTTTTGGCAGCCAGTTTCCTGCCTCGGCCTCATCGTGGCTTTCGCGTGTGCAAACATCGTCGAACAGGCGCGCGGCACTGTCCGTGAGCATTTCAGAGATATCGTTCATCGCAACCCCAGGCTTTTAGCAATGATTCCGCGCAGAATTTCCTTCGTGCCGCCACGGATGGTGTAAGAGGGCGCGTGCAACAAGGAATACTCAAGCGAGTCGTTGAAGATTGACGGCACATCTGCATCGGCTCGGGTTGAGTCCGTAGTCAGCATGCGCAAGATTTCGGGGATTTCGCGTTCAAATTGGGTGCCACGGTCTTTGACAAGGGCAGCTTCAACGCTGGGAGTGATGCCTTTCTCCATCATGCTGGCGATAGACATCGACATTTGATGCAGCGTCCACAGCTTGCTCACCAATCGCCCGATGGATGGCGAATCGCCTTGCTGGCGACCAACCTCCTTCCGATAGGCCTTGAGAACGTGGAAGCTGCTGAGCCAGCGGTCGGGGCCGCTGCGTTCATAAGCCAGCTCACTAGTAACTTGCTGCCAGCCGTTGCCAATCGTACCGATGACCATCGCGTCCGGCACGAAAACATCCGAGAACACGACTTCATTGAAGTCGTGTTCCCCAGCAAGGTTCAGGATGGGACGAATCGTAATGCCAGGCGTCTTTAGGTCAACCAGAAATTGACTGACGCCTTCTCGCCGACTTTCGCCACGCGGCCCCGTCCGGGCGAAGAGAATCATCATATGCACCCGGTGCGCATTGCTCGTCCAAATCTTCGCGCCATTGACAAGCCACCCGCCGTCTACCTTTTCCGCCTTCGTTCGGATGGACGCTAGGTCTGAACCGGAATCGGCCTCGCTCATGCCGATGCAGAAGTACAGCTTGCCTCGGGCCATTTCGGGCAAAAAGGTCTCGCGCTGATACTCAGTACCAAAGCGCAGTAGCAAGGGGCCACTTTGGCGGTCTGCCACCCAATGGGCCCGGACCGGGGCGCCTGCCGCCAGGAGCTCTTCAGTAACAACGTGACGTTCCAGCGCGGTTCGTTCGTGGCCACCGTAGCGCTTGGGCCATGTCATGCCAAGCCAGCCGCGCGCGCCAAGCGCTTCACTGAAGGACGCATCAGGAACCGCCCAGCCGTGCGTAGAGGTGCGATGTATGCCCTGAGCTCGTGCCTGTTGAAGGAACTCCCTCACATCGTTGCGAAGCGACGCTATGCTGGGGTCGGGAGGGGTGACGGCGAACCTGATTGGTTGGGATGACAAAATGGTCTCCTTGAAGGCAGTCGAACGCTGAGCTGCGCGGTACACCGATGATGGTTTAAGGAGGGCGGGGTCGGAAGGCAAAATTCACATATGTGAATCGCTAATGTAGGATTGCCCAACGGGTCCGTATAGGACGGATGTAAGGCCTTTAAGACCTCACTGGCTGGCGCTGGGTAATACGACGCGTTGCCGGCTTGGTAGGTTCAAGCGGAGGTGCTTGCAATGAGCGGAGAGGAGAAGTTCCGACGTTCTTACCAAGAAGCCGCCCAATGGCCGGCTTCTTTCCTTTGCGGCATCTCCAAGCTACAAGCTCAGAAATATGCGGTATGGCGCTCTTTGTGGTTGTTCGATGCCGCCTTCGTTGCCACTGCCCGCAATGCGCTTCACGACCTGAAGGGAGACTTCAATGACAATAACACGTCATCTGGCCGGCATGCGGGAGCCTGTTGGTCAAAACATGTCTGGAGACGATGGCCCAGTTAGCCTCAAAACGAAGTCTCGGACTTGCGCCGGTCGCGAGCCATCACTGACTGCAACGGGCTAAAACCACTGGGGTGGTTGTCTCGTTTAGAGCGCGGAGGAATTCTGCACCGTGGCCAAATCACCCGGTCCTGAAATGGTCGACCGACTGGCCAGCATTCACTGCTCGCTGAAGCCATTCGGGAGGGTCACCACGGCCATCCCAGCTATGACCGTCTGCATCTCTGTAGCGAACAGGATGGACTTTTTGGCAGTTGAAAATCGAATTGGTTGCAGCAAAGCAGTCAGCGGCAATCAGGTCATCAATCGAAATGCCGTGCTTGGCCATCTGGGACTTCACCCAAAGAATCGCGGCAGCACGCTCCCGTAGTTGTTGCGTATCCGAAAGACGTTCAACCAGGGGCGAGTTAGGGGCGTTGAAACTGAGCATCGTTAGGATTCGCTCACGTTAGCATTGAACAGAGGCGTCACTAGCTGAAGCATCACGTGTGTTCTAACGCCATCGATATGCGCTGGGAGAAGGCTATGGTCTACCCCGTTGGGCTTGAGGTGGCGGACGTCGATGACGACGTTGGGGTCCAGTTCCAGTATCTAATCGGCGGGTACTACCAGACTTTTGCGGTCAGTCGCGAAGCTCTGGAGAACCATTTCGGTCTGGCGATTGCAGGCTTCCCCGCCGAGGATAGGAACCATGCAATGCTCGGTTCCTTCATGCACGGATGGCAGCGAATCAGAGATGTGGCAGCCAGGAATCGCAGAGTGCCAAGCAACTCTCGCATCGTTCTGACATCCAGCGTCTTCCAGGTGAACGAGGTCACCGGTCGGGGATAGTCTCGTTTCCACAACATCACCCTGTTGAGGGGCGCCGGCTGCCACGACATGAGGCAGAGTGATGACATCCGCTCAACCTCAGTCCGAATATGCCAAGGCGTCGACGTCGTCCTTCAGTTCAGCAACTACAGTATCGGTTTGTCGTGGGAAACCGCCAGATGGTGGCTTTTCGCGTTCCTCGCTTTTTTGGGCGCCAAAGCTATCAACACGATTCCTTGCATGGCGGCTAGTACGCTAAGAACGGCGCAGTGCGAGCCGTCATTTCCGCTCGCGAATGCCGTATGGCCGGTTCTCGTCGTTGTTGGTATCGCTGCAGGTGTCTGGCGGTACTACCGTGACTATCACTGCGGTGACATGTACCGCGATTTATACGATTGATGGTTGTCATCGCGTGACTACTTGGTCAGGGCTTCTCGGCAGAGCATTCCTTACCGCCGGCGTCGTTGTCGTGGCTGCTATCGTGGCGCGCCACATTTACCTGCGTGTTGTGCCGGAAGGTGATACGGGCATGGACGCCGTACGTGACACCGAGACGCCGCTACCTATTTGCGCACCTGGCATTGAATCAGAGTCGCTCCGCCGCAGCGCTGCGGACTCCGATACCGTGTTCATTCGACATGCCTGTTTCGAGTCGTAATCGGGAACGTGCCATCAGAGCGGATTCACGACGCTCACCGGTTCCGCACGGTACACCGACCAGAAATAGTGCGAGTGTCGGTGGTGCCGGGCTCTCATCTTCTCCGCGAAGAAGCGGACTCTTCCTGCAGGTCCAGCATCCATCTCGACTTCCTGATGGCACGCCGGCGTTGATGCCGCGGGCGGGAGGAGACTCAGGGCCGCTGAGACATACTGTCCGGGGATGCGTCCCAGGATGCCGTTTGCCCCGAGGACTGGAGGCTCGTCGGAGCTGTCTCCCCGAAGATGACACTTCGAAGCCAAGTGACTGTTGCCCATGATGCTATTCCTCAATCCCGAGGCTCGGCGCTGGCCCACGCCCCGTAGCGGACCTGTTCTCGCAGCTCTCCTCAGCGCGGCCGCAGTGCGTGACGTGAATGCGCTCATGTCCTACGCTCGGCCAGGGCCGACCCGTACACCCCGCTTGTCGCGCTGAATGAGCGGCAGATGTCCATACGCCCGCAACCGGGCCAGGTCTTGCCGCGTCGAGGCAGGTGCAACCAGGCCGGTCAGCGCGGCCGACTCAACTCCGAACGCGCCGCACGCGGGACAGGTGTACCTGAACCCGCGTAGCTGGGACGACCGTATCCGCTCCGCGGCCGTGCCGCACAACGGGCAATTCGCTGGTTCTGGGAGCATGGTCTCAAACAAAATACTGTATGAATATACAGTATAATTGTCGGACGGAAAATTGGAAGACCGGGCGGCGAATGTTCGGCAGCGGGCTCCTGGGGAGAGAGTCGGGGAAGCAATAGGCAACACACTACTTCCGGTTTTATAACCTCAATACGTGGTACCATAATCGGAAGCTAACAGCCCTTGGAGGCGCCCTTGACGCAAACGTTGCCTGGCTTTCCCGAGTTGCCTAATCAGACTACCTGCCGTATCGTGTCTGACCCTACGCTCGTCGCGGCTCGACTCGCAGAGCTGGACACCACTCTTGACCAGGCGCTGTTCACGGAGGTGAGTGAGCACGGATACCGGCAGCGCGTTGAAGCAACTCCGTTTCACGCTACGACTGCTGCAGGTACGTATCACTACCACGGCGCAGTGTTCGCGATTCGTTCGATGCTGACGAGTCGCGGATGGAGCCTGGAGAACCTGCGCAACTGTCCCTTTATTGTTTCTCCTGACCGGGCCATGGCAATCGTTGTGATGACGGGTGACGTGGATACTGGCCGAGTCAATGGCCACCCGACGAACCAAGCGGTGAAGGGAGCCGTGCTCAAGCAGGCTGTTGCGAATAACCAAGAGCAACTTAAGCTTTTCGACGCGGGCTTCGTATCTGCAGCATTGGCCGGCTCGAGAGAAGCGACCCAACTGTGGGTTCTTCTGTATCACGTCGCGCTTGGTGAAGACGGAAATGATGAGATTCGTGTTGAGCTATCTCTGCCATCTCGCTTCGAGAAGAAGCAGATTGCAGACTGGCATGAACGACTCATTTTGGGTGCCATCCGACCTGACGGTGAGGTGGGCGGTCTGCGCGATGCTCCGACAGAACCCATTGACGTACCTGTCGAACGCCGCACGGGTACTTAGTAAATTGGAAGTGAGATGTTTTTCAACCCGAAGAGGCTGACTTTCGCACGCATGCGGCGCGGTTGGACAAAGGCGCGCCTTGCAGAGGAACTCGGCCTCCAGGTGCGCTCAATCCAGGGGTACGAATCTAATGAGTACACACCGGAGCCAGAAAAGCTAGCCGAAATTGGAGCACTTCTCCGGTTCCCCGTCGACTTCTTCGCCGGTGTCGACCTGCCATTCATCGAGCCAGATACTGCCAGCTTTCGCTCGATGTCGAAGATGTCAGCAATGTTGCGAAACGTTGCCTTGGGTGCCGGCGTCACGGCGTTCTTGTTGAACGACTGGATTGAAGAGCGATTCCGTCTTCCCGAAGCGGACCTTCCTGACCTCAGCGACCTCTCTCCCGAGGACGCCGCCGCAACCCTTCGCAGAATATGGGGTCTGGGGGAGGCCCCCGTCGGCAACCTAATTCATTTGCTGGAAGCAAAGGGCATCCGGGTCTACTCCCTCGCCATAGAAGCGAGGGAGGTCGATGCGTTCAGCGTATGGCATCGCGAGACCCCTTTCGTCTTTCTCAACACATTTAAGTCTGGAGAGCATAGCCGGTTTGACGCCGCTCATGAACTGGGCCACCTGGTGCGCGACCGGCATAGCATGCTACATGGTGAGGAGCATAAGCCGGACATGGAACGCGAGGCGAACGCATTCGCGTCCGCCTTTCTTATGCCCCCGGCCAATGTTCGTGGCCACGGGATAGGTGTAGTGACCGTGGAAAAGCTGATGCAGTTCAAGCAGGTTTGGGGCGTGTCGCTAGCAGCCCTAGCGTATAGGATGAATCAGTTAGGACTTTTCTCTGAGTGGGCGTATCGAAACCTCTGCATTCAGATTGCGAAGAACGGCTATCGAACCAAGGAACCGCACCCCATGCGGGCTGAGTCCTCACAAATATTGCGGAAGGTCTTCGATGCCCTTCGAAATGAAGGCGTCACTCGTAGCATGCTCGCGAAAGAGTTGCGCATTTCGCAAGAAGATATTGACAATCTGACATTTGGCCTCGCGCTATCGAGCGTTTCACCTCCGGTTCAGAGGAGTGCTACTGGTACGCGCAGGCGACTAGGGTGAGAGGCTCGACGAACGACTCAACTCCAGTGTCTCACGGCTTGCCCCAGGCTGCTGGAGAACATGAATGAATCCGCGGTCGACGATTTCGGGTGCAGCGCGTTCTCCAGCGCTATCGCCGGCCGGTCAAAAAGTCATGCCAGTCGGACGCGTAAGCGCAGTCCATCGGCGTGGGGTCTTCTTCAATGACGGGGCACCCTGAATACTCAATGCGTTTGCGGAAGAGCGTCGCTGCCGGCTCAGGTATTTCGCCCGGGCGAACGTAGTCGGTATTCCCTGAACGGTAGATAGGAACACTGAGGGGCTCGGGACGAGGTAGGAGTTCCTCGGCCCCGGTCAACCCGACTCCGAGCGCACGGGCGACAAAGTCAAAGATGGATGATGCGTGGCGCGGGTAGGCACCTGCCGGCGCCGCTTTGACCGACGACCTCTACGGTGACCTTCAGCATGATGCGCCCCACCGAATAGTAGTTGCGGAAGAGTCGCCACAGTATCCCGGGATACTGGCCTCCATCTCACAAGCGGCCCTGGCGCTAAGTCCGCGCGCTTTTTTCCTACCATCTCCTGGTAGTCCCATTCGACTTCCGTGGCAGGCTCGACCACGACGGCACCTTCCGCTTCCATTTGGTACACCTTCTGTTAGTACCAGCGGGCACGAGGACCAACATCCTAGGTGTCACCCAGGGCGAAGCGAAGCTCGCGTCCCTTACCGCGGCGCCACAATTGCAAGCAACGCCGCCGTGTCTTAACAGGCCACCTTACTCCGCGATTCCTGTTGTAGGCATCAAAAGCCGATGTGTGTAGAAATGCGAGTGGCGCAATAGTTAAAGTACTTTTGCTGCGCCCACTCCGACTTGTTGCCGACCACATACAGGCGGCGTTTGGCGCGGGTCGCAGCGACGTTCAGAAGGTTTGGCTTCTCTGCCGCCCACGTCTTAGCGCCGGGTCTCTTGGGATTTCCGCCAAGCACAAGCACTACGACGTCTGCTTCCTTCCCTTGTACGGTGTGAATGGTTCCGACCTTGATTCCGTCCAATGTATGCTGGCGCGCCAACCGCCTGAGGCCGTCCACGACCGTTCTGAACGGTGAGATGAGGAAGATGTCCGCTTCATGGCCGCTTCTTCGTATGCTATGCACAAGGGAGAGAACAGCCTCGCCCTCGGATGGAATCCAGTGCTTCTCGGCCTCGTGCGAGACCACATCGTGCCATGATGTGGGTGGTAGACAGGACTCCTTCCGCTGCTGAGTCCCGAATACCATCAGACCGTCGTATGCAATCTTATTTGCGACGTCAAACATCTCCCGGTCGCAGCGGCGGTGGACCCGAAGCGGTGAACCGACCCAGAGATGTTCGTCTGCTTGAGCGACGGTTGTGCCGAAAGGTGTCGCGCGGTCGGCTAGTTTCTGGGCGGATGTGTTGCCCGGCAGCCAGGTCTCCGACGTGCCGTAGTGCATACGTAGTGCATGCTGAGCGGTGTACGGGATGGAGACGACGGGTTCCAGTTGCAGCGGGTCTCCAACCACAACTACCCGTCGAGAACGCCAGATTGCGCCCGCAGCGGCCTGCGGCACTGCTTGGCCGGCTTCGTCGATGAGCAACCAACCAATATTCTCTTTCCCGAGATGCGAGAACAATCTCGAGAACGATGCGAAGGTGCTGGAAACAACAGGGACTACAAGGAATAGCGTCTGCCACGCCGCCAACGTCGCTTCCTTGGGTGCGGTCTGTGGCGCGCTGCCGTCCAGAATATCAGCCAGGCCGTGGAGATTCTTCCGAATCGTATCCGCGTTTGCGGTGATAAACGCCTTGTGCAAGTTCAATGCAGCTAGGAAGACCTTGGCGCGTGCATGGTTCCAGGCTTTAGTGGCCCATGGTGCAGACAGTTCCCGCGCTTCTTCGTCGCTTGCCCATGCCTCATCGTCGGGGAAGCTATGCTCGAGGGCTCTCCTGTCCTGTTGAAGCTCAGCGCTGAGTCGGCCGGCAGCTGCCTCCCTGTCTTTGCGCTCTTGGGCAAGGGATTGAAGCTGCTTGCGAGCTTCAATCTCTTCTTGCTTCGTTGCCGCGGCTTCGTTCTGAGCCTGGCGAAGACGGTCTTCAGAGTCAAACACAACCTTTCGGAGACCGTGTTCCATTGCTCGCCATTCCCGATAGGTTCTCCCGAGGGAACGGAGAATCTCCCATAAACCTGGACGGTTCTCCTGGTGACGCTTGTATGCGATGCGCTGTCCCTCGGTTTGGGTTGCTTGGGCGGTGGCTGCGGACAAGGCTGCCTGATGACGCCGGCCATAAGAAGGCAGGCTATCCATTAGGGCAACGGATTCGTTGTCAATGCGGACGATTTCTGCGCGTTCGCCCCGTAGCGCCTTGATGCGGCGATACACCTGGGATAACTTCGAGCGCTCGGCCTTCTCCTGCGCCAAGGTCTGCTCAAACTCCTTGACGGCGGAACTCCAATCTACAGGCGTTGCCACGACTGCACTTAGCCAAGCCTGGAAGCCTGTCTTCTTGACCTTGATGTCGTTCTCTGGAGGAATCGCGGCCTCGAACGGTAGCTCCTGGCCGTGCCAAAAGTTCGAAAGGAATTCTCCCCGATTGGTCTTGTTGCCCAGCTTGGCCGCAAGCAAGCCCCATGCGGGTTGCTGAATAGCCTGCGTTCCGAAGCGGGTGAAGTAGTCGACTTGGTCATGCCAGCTCGCATCTATCGCTTTGGCGCCCGGAATTTCGAGCGTAATGTTCTCGACTGCACCGTTATTCGACGACGCAGCGACGATTTCGAACCCCGTCCACGTACTTGCGGGAATCGAAATCGAGCGGTTCCACTTACCGCTTTTCCATCCAGTGCGCGCACCGAATCCTTCCGAAGGCGACGAGAGATTTGCAAGAGCCTTGGCACGAGCCACGACCACTGCAGCAACGATGTCACGCAACATCGTCGTCTTGCCGGTTCCCGGTGGCCCGTTCACTCCAAATAGTCCGCCCTTTGGCGTCAGCGATTTCCAGATTGAATTAACGGCGAACTGCTGACTGTAGACGAGCGGGTGGTGTCCCTCGGCGGGCCAGCGTCCAGCAGGAAACCTGTCTGGCGAGAGCGCTTCGAAAACGTCGTCGAGACTCTGTCGAACATCTGTCCTGCGAATTCGCTTCTCAGACTCACCGGTAGTCAGGTAGTCGCGCAATGCCATACCACTGTCGCCAGCTTTCAGCGCTTCGGCGACGCGGTCCAGGTCGTCGACGAAGAAGCTATTCAAAAAGTCAGCGTCATCAGCCTCGTGCGACTTCCACTTGGCAAGCTGATAGCTTTGCGCTCGAATTACGGTCGGCGCCGTGATGATGGATTGGAGTCCCAGAGACGCCGTCACCCAGTTGGCCAGTTCAAAGAGGTCGGGCGCGGATAGGGAGCGACCAATTTCCACTTCCCGTTCTCCGAAGGTGCCTCTGGCAGGGTCGTCGGACAGAATGCCTAGCTGCTTTCGCGTGTATTGCTCAAATGACGATTGGAATCGCGAGGCACCTTCGAGCCAATCCTTTGCCTGCGTACCGATGGTTACGGTGCGTCCGAGTGCCCATGCGCAGTTGGAAAGCACCAGCGTGTCGAAAAGAGGACGACCGTCATCAGCCACAGAGATGGAGAACATCGCTGTCTCGCCATCTGCCCGCTCGTCGACCGCTTCCGGGTCCTTGCCGCAGGCAGTCTCCAGAATCGCCCTTACAGTATCCAGAGGGTAGACGCTGACGAATAGTCGATACCGCCAGACCTTGTTGTAGCCAAGCTTACGGCCGCGAAGTCGATGCTCTGGCTCCCATGGCAGTGTGGTGTCGTCCTGAGTAATGTCGAACGACGGGAATGCCCTGTCGTTGGGCTCCACTGCAGGAATGCTTTGAGGCGAGAACAGTTCAATAGCTCGCCAGTACTTCAGGACGGATGTCTGTTGGAGCGAATCGGACATTTCGGCAATCTAAGTAAATTCAGCAGATTCTAGATTCTGCAATATACCTCTCAACGCCGTCCATTTTCCTGAGGTGGGGTATCAGTATGCGAGGATTGGCCCGGAAAGATGTATCGGCATTGCCTAATGCAGTGTAAGTGGCGTATAACCACTGTTGTCTCAGAAATATCGCCACAAGGAGAAACATGGCAACCTACAAGCAACTGATGGCGCAAAAGGAGGCTCTCGAGGCCCAACTCGCTGAAGTACGCGCGAACGAGGTGGCGGGTGTTATCGAGAAAATCCGTGGCCTGATGGCTGACTACGGTCTTTCGGTTGAAGACATCCAAGAGAAGCGCCGCCGGGGCCGTCCCGCTGGAAGTACCTCTGGTGGCGCGGCTGCAGCAAAGGAGCCGCTGCCGCCCAAGTATCGCGACCCCAAGACTGGTAAGACATGGTCGGGTCGCGGCCGGGCTCCCGCGTGGCTTGGCAAGAATCCGAATCGCTTCCTCATCGCTGAGGAGTGACACGACGCAACGAGGTCCGTTGCACCTAAAGTCTTCGAGGCGAGAACTGTCGATGGTGAATCCTCCCATCGAAGCTCGCCTTGAATCTTCGCCCACAGCGACTACACTGCAGCAAGCTCCTTCCTACGGAGCCCACTTGGTTGCCCTAGACAAACAGAACTAGACATCGCGGCAGCCAATCTCCCAACCCTGTTTGCCATGCCTTCTTGCGAGTGACATCGTGAAGACGGCACGTCTGCGCCATGCAAGCGCTCGCCACTTCTGCCGAGAAAGGTTCAAGCTTTCATCGCACCAATGGTGGTCGTTGGACAGGTACGTCAGACGTCGCATGGCAAGGGATTCTCGCCGCGCTGGCGACTAGGGGACAGCAATGCCAATCTGGCGTGTTATGGATGTTTCAGAGCAACCCGAGATATACCTTCGACGGTGGAGGGTGTACGAGACGGAGCGCGGTGAGCGTCATTTCGTCGGGCAGAACATGAATGGTGGGTCGGGCCGAGTAAGCTCTGCCATTGCGTCATATGATGCCTCTTCCAGAACCGGTACGACTCTTAGCGGAAGACGCTACATCTTGGAGGGCAGTCCAGGCTTCGATGACGATGGGATGCACACCTGGGAAATGTGGAAGAAGCTCAATGACGTAAAGCAGGCAAAAAACGTCAGCGCTGAGTACTGGGCTGATGCATCTGAATCTGCTCCTTGAGCAGTAGCTCACGTAGTGCCCTTACATGCATCACTACGAATGGGACTGCGACTCGCCACTTATCCTATACGGCCGTGCCACGAAAATCAGTATCACGAGCCGGCAACCGCATCACCATTCAATTGCTAAAGCGCATTCGCCTGAGCGAGGCTGGCTGCCGCAGCCACGGCTAGTCCGCTAGCGCAAATCCTTCATGTAGGAGATGCTGCCATGAAAATCATGCCGAGCACCATGAATCGGTATGTCCATCGGGACGTTAGCGCGACCAAGCTCTGGAATGCCGCTGAAAAAATTGCCGCTCGTGATGACCACCGCTTTGGACGACACCCTATTGTTGTCACGGATTGGCGCTTCCTGAGGACATACCGTGGAGACACCCATGCCGTAGGTCGGTTCTCCACAACAAGAAAGCTCTGGGCTACGCCACCGCTCGTTCGCGTCTATGTAAGACAGCGCGTCGCTGTCGCCAGAGGTGGCCCATTGTTTGTGATACTTGCCGAGCCTGGCGAACCGGACGCCGGGCAACTCCTGGTGTCGCAGTTCGCAGCATTCGATGAGAAGCTACGAGGAGGAATCGAAGACATCACGCAGAGTGTCTGTGTCTCTTTTGACGTTGCCAAAGAACTTCACCCGTTCTACGCGATACTCGAGCTCGACGTCGCTTCGGATGGTGTAAAAAGAGCTTGATTTCTTATCGAGCCGACGTACGATGGAGGTGCGTCGATGAACGCACCACGTAAGGCTCCACACGCAGAACCACATCAAGCCTTACATCCCCATGTTGACCACATGCGACTGCACTCTGGAGATGTCCCTCGTTCTGCTAGCGGGCGCCTGGTGGAGTATCTAGGGCCGTAGGTGGACACGTCTTCGCTGTTCACCGTCGGTTTTGGTGGTGAACGAAGCGGACGACAGGCCGGCAGCTTCAGCAAGGTCACTTTGGTCTACGAATCGGATGAACTCGGGAATTTGTGCAACCAGAGCGGTTTGTAGCATCAGCGTAAATGGAAACTCACCGCTTGTGACTTGAGCGGTGAGCCGCTCCGGACTGATTGGTGTGCCGAATGCCTCGAGGCGATGGGATAGCTGTTCAATGCTAAGTCCCTGAGCACTGATTTCGTGGAGAAGAACATGGCTAGCAGCAGCTTCCCACGACTCATCGGAGTCGACAAAGTTGGTCCACTGGGCCGGACATTCCGCTCCCACTGCTCGAAGCAGCGCAAGAAAGTACGCGAGGCTATAGGTACCCCGCTGGATTCTGCTTGCTGCTCCCCTAAACGACTCGGGGATGCCCATGGTGGAGATTTTCGCGGCGACTTCATCAAACGATACGCCCTTGCGCGCAAGGATTCCCCGCGCGGTGCGTGCGGCTAGCCGCGACCACGGTGTACTCGTGTGGGCCAATGTGAAACCCCTCTAGGCAATGGAGTCGAATCCGCGGCGAGCATGGTTATTGCACCCGCGCTTCTGCGCACCCCATGGAGTTCATCTCATGGAATGTGAGCAGACGGTTCCGACCAGCGTTGGCTTCGTCGAATTATTTTAGACCTAACTTCAGAGCCGTTGGGGCTTTGAGGGGCAGCTGTGGTCTGTTCCCAAGAGGAGTAGCTATGGGAACCAATCCAACCCTGTACCTGGCGTACGACGGCGTACTGCATCCGAACATGGTGACGTTTCGTGGAAGCGAACGTCCCCGCTTGCGTGCAGCAGGGCACGTATTGTTCGAGAACAATGGCCTCTTGGAGGCCGTCATCGATGCATGCCCTCAAACTGAAGTCGTACTCCATAGCTGGTGGATACCGCTCCTTGGCTACCGAGCTGCATTGCAGATGCTGCCGGCGTCCGTTCGAACCCACGTTGTAGGTGCGACCTGGCGCTCTGGTCGGGGCCTGCGAGCTCGAAAAAGGCCAAGCCGACCTCGCAGGGAGTGGCTGGACGACGACCTCTTGCGGCGGCATCCGGAGCATCCCGTCTTGCTTGACTGCGACTTGATTCAGGTTGCTCCCATGCTGGCCGATTGCGCCTGCATCGTAGACGACTGGTATGGGTTGGCCAGCGCCGGGGCCTGCGAGAGGCTGTTCGCTCTGTTGGCTGAGTGTGATGACCAGCGACATTCGAGCGAGGCCGACGGCGTACGCCGAATCCTCGTCAAGACTGCTTCGTTAGGTATGTGCTGGAAGGTAAAGGCTTACGAGGAAGGCGGGCTTGGACGACCGCACGAGCGAAAAGATGCGTTTCCGTTGCGTGACGGAAAAATGGCGTGCTAAAATTTCCTGCTGTTTGCCCGCAAAAAAGCCGAAGCTCGGCGGGCACAGAAGGAATTTTCAGCAATTAATTATACACTTTGCTGCATTTTACGCTATACGAGTCGAATACTGCTGGCGTCGTATGAGCGGCGGCGGTTCTGGCACAGCGAAGTTGGAAAGGACGATAGCAAGATAGGGCCACATTGAAAGTTCACGATGGTGAACCAAAGCACCCGAGCGGCGTAACGCCGCAATGTAAGAGGGTGGGCAACTGAGGCTGGAACCTCAGTTGCCCTTGAGCGTGAGCAGAGAGCTACACACCCGCGACTTTGTAGTGTGCTCTGGCCGCTCCCTCCTTGTCAACTCAAAATAGTGGAGGGGGCAGCATATGTTCGCCCTCGAACAAGGGAAGCACATCGAATATGCGCTCATAGCCCATTCTCTGAAGCGTTTGCGCTTTGCTGCAGTCATGGCTACATGGAACGCCTTTGACCACGTCAGCTGTCTTCGCTGACTTTCCGCCAAGCGCAGGCAATCCAATTCGAAATTCAATTCCGGCTTCCCAGGCGGGCCCACAGCGTCACTGCTGAAGCGCCCTCGGGCAGTCGCGCCCAAATCGACGGCGCTCTGGCATAACCGGAATTGCTCTATTTATCGCCGTGCGTGCGAGGGTGGCACTCGTGCGGAGCGCAGGGCGACAGGAGAAGCACGAAGCTATGCAGTTGCAGAAAGTGCGTAACAGGCTTGCGAAGGCCGAGGCCGCAGTTCAGGCGTTAGGGGCACCAAGGAGACGAGTAGCCACTAAGGCTTCAAAGGCAAAAGTGCCTCGGTTCGAAATGACGCCCAAAAAGTTTGAGAGATTCTTGTTAGAGGGGCGAGGACAAGGCGAGGGCCCGACGTATCGTCCATTCATTCAAATTGACGACCTTTCATCAAAGGGCGTTTCCCATCGGACCTCATCCTCACGTACTGGTTTCCGGACGCACCATCTCCTGTCGGATAACGAATATGCAGCATACCTTGCCGCTTGGTTTGACATGAACGTGTTGGATATACGGGAACAGTATCCAATGCTTCCCGTGACACTCACGCTCGGCATTGCTGCCTCGCTCGGTGTAAAGCACCCGATGAACAGGAAGTATCGATTCGCAATTCCTCAAACGGCAGACCTTTTCCTCGTAACGAAGGAGGGAGTGGAAGTCGTTGCTGTGAAGGAAGACGAGGACTACGAAAACCCGAGAACGAGAGAGAAGCTTGCTATTGCAGAGGAGTTCTGGCGCTTGCGTGGCATTCCAACGCGAGTCGCGCTCGCTTCCGAACTCAAAACGCAGCGCTTTCAGAATCTCCAATGGATATACGACGCACGGCGGAAACAGTACGAGCGGCCCTTCGAACTTGGCGTCAATCCACTTTATGATTTTCTACTGAGCGAAGTTGCAGGACGAGAGATTGGCCTGAGGGAATTAGCGAACCACACAGACACAGAATTCGGGCAGCCGCTCGGGACCGCCCTTGCAGCAATTCGACGTTTGCTGGCTGAGCGGGTTCTGGAAACAGATATTAACGCGGGTGATATTACAAAAGATTGCGTTCTTTTCGTAAACGCGCAATGGCAATGAACATTCTTCCGCAACTCGTCTCAGGAATGCTGTTCAGACTCCGGAAGGGGGCGGAGAGAGAACTACACCGCATTGTCTGGACTGGTCGGCAATCGAACTACACCTTCACGATTCCTACCTCCGGCAGTGAGTGGCCAGAGCCGCACAGCACTGAAACGTTTCAATTGCGTTTCAGTTCGGAATACCAGGGTGACGATGCATTGGAGTTCATCCTTGAGGACCCGTCTGCCAGGAAACCCCAAGCGGACCCTAGCGCCTATGCACTGGAGCGCATGCGGTGGATTGCGCCACTCGTTGAAGAAGACAATCTCTTCGAAATCCTTGTGGCAAGCAAGCGCGGGAAAAAAATTGCAGAACAAGCTGCAAAGGTAGGGGTATCCGTTCCGACTATCTCATTCCATACAAGGCGATTCCTTGCGAGGGGAATGACAGTCAGCGCTTTAGAGGATGATAGATACAAATGTGGTGGAAAGGGAAAGAAAAGAAACCCTACCAATAAAACGGGCCGAAAGCGAATTGTAAGAGCTGGAATCGGGACGCCAGTCAACGACTCAAATCGCGAAATACTGGAGGTTGCGGCGTGTTATGTCCTGGGTGGAAAAAAGAGAACCCTGCAGCAGGGCCTGGATTACATCAACCAACATCATTGTCGTGATTGGGAGGTAACAGAGCGTTTCACAATTGACCAGCTTCGTCACCACATAGAGTCGACACGGCCCTTCACGAAAAAGATACGCAAAAAACTGGGGGAGCGTACCTTTGCCCTGAAGCATAGACCCTTCGTTGGGAAAACGACGGCGTACGGACCTGGAGCGGAGTTTCAAATTGATGCGACGATTGGAGATGTATATCTCGTCTCCGCGTTTGATAGGACGAAGATAATTGGGCGGCCAACTATATATATAGTATCTGACACATTTTCACGCCTAATTGTGGGGATTTCTGTAAGCCTATCTCCTCCTTCAATTGAGGGTGCAGCACTGGCAATGGAGAGCGTCATTACGCCGAAGGTCGCCTTGTGCCAAGAGTTTGGAGTCGAAGCCTACGAGGATTGGTGGCCTTCTCATCATCTGCCACGAACAATTCGAGCCGACCACGGTTCGGAGTTTGTAAGCATTAGAGCGTGGGAGAAAATTGTCCAGCGATTACTCATAAATGTAAAAAACACAAAAGCATTTCGGCCAGACTGGAAGTCAATCGTTGAATCGAGATTCAACTTGCTAAACGCTATATGGGGCGATTTCGTCCCCGGGCATGTTGAATCGGATTTCAATGAGCGCGGCGGTCCTGATTATCGGCTAGATTCAGTGTTGACGCTTCACGAGTTTACGGCCGTTTTCTTGATAAGCGTTATTGAATATAACAACCGCCCTCTACGAATGAAGTCTCAGATTCCGAAGATGGTGGAAGCTGAACTGAGTCCAACGCCTGTAGAACTGTGGAAGTTCGGAACGTCGGAGTACAGCGGAATATTGCAGACCGGAAGTTTGGACGAAATGCGCTCGTGTGTTTATCCCAGAGCTAGGGCAACTGTTACTGAGGAGGGCATCAATTTCGCGAGGCGGTGCTATGAAACGCCACGTGCCGTACGCGAGGAGTGGTTCGCCCGAGCTAGGCACAAGAACTTCGAAACTGAAATTGCTTATGACCCCAATAATCCGAGCAAGATGTACGTTCTCTATGGGGATGGCAGTTTTGAGAAGGCAAGTCTCCGCGAGACGGGCATGCAAATCGACTTCGGGGTTTCAATGTCAGACATTGCCCAATATCGTCTAGCAGCCACAAAAAACCTAAACAACGGATTCGATAAATTCGAGCCGTTGAAGATGAAGCTTCGAGACAAGGCAGACGCCATCATCGAGCAAGCCAGTAAGAAACGAACAGAGGCTATGGAGGAGCAGGGGATAAAAAGGCTTTCGACGGATGGAATTCGGGAAGCCAGGCTGGATGAACGAGCGCTTACGGACGCCATTAGACATATGGCGAGTGTGGGAGTTGAAGTTGCGGGCCATGCCGGGCGCATTGATGCTCCAACTAGGGCCTCAAGCAGGGAAGGGGCACTCGAGAGCGTTTCAGTCGCGGCGCTAAAGGCGCTCAAGAAAAATCGGCAGAACCAGAACACGAAGAGTTCTTAGATGAAGCAATCTGAAAATACCCTAGAAGAGAATAAGGCAGAGCAACTTTATGTCATCGCAGACTACAGGCGCTCGACTTTCCCTGAGCATGAAGGGAACCCTCTAATCGAGGCACTTCCGCCATATTATTGCGGCGATGAACCTGTGGAGGATTTTTCGAACTATCCTGTAATCAGCGAAATTGACCGATTGAAATCGGCGAGCCATAGGCTTAAATCATTGTCGAAACTGAGGCTCTTGGTGGAGTCGATGCCGTGGCATTTTGGCGTTATGCGTGACATGTACGCAGCTATCTGGCGCGGTTATGAATCGCGCAATCCGGTGGCCAAGCGCCGGGAAATAGTCCAAAGGCGATACTCGCTCGCACAAAATACCGGGCGGTTTATTCCGCTAATGGATGTTGTGCCGACCCATTCTGCCACTCTCGGTTTACTAGGGCCATCGGGAATTGGAAAGTCGTCTGCAGTTAATCGGTGCTTGTCATTTCTGCCTCAAGTAATCAGGCACCCGGATTATGGAATCACTCAATTGGTTTGGTTGAAAGTCGAGTGCCCACCAAATGGGAGCTTGTCCGAGCTGATGCATTGGATTTTGAAGAAAGTCGGAAGACTACTTGATGCTCCAGACCTCGAGAAGCGAATTACGCAAAGGTCGTCATTAGCAGCAAGGATGAATATTGTTGGCGAAGTCCTGGAGTCATTGTATACGGGCATCCTAGTTATTGACGAAATTCAGAATGTGCTTCTGGATGCAAAGCAGCGATACAACAATATTGATTTCTTCATGACATTTGCAAATAGGATTGAAGTGCCGACTATGCAGATTGGGCTTCCTAGTGCAATTAACCTATATCCAGACAATATGCATTCGAAGCGCAGAGCCACGGATGCCGGTATTCGCCTTCTCGGCCCTTGCATGTCGGAAGAGGAATGGGACCTATACATGTCTGAAATCGTCCGATATCAATGGACCGAAGAGGTGGCGAGCAGAAAGGAGATTGAAGGCCCATTGCGCGAAAAATCGCAAAAGAACCCCTGTATCTCCAGCAGACTCTTTGAGCTATCTCAGGCTATCGCTATTGAAAAGGGTATGAAATCCATCAATGCGAGTTTAATTTCATCGGTAGCCGACGAGCGCTTCCAACTAGTCAAGCCCCTAGTTGATGCAATCCGAGACAACCGCCTGGACGATGTTGTAAACGGCAGCGCTACTATTGAAACAATGTGCGCCAACGTCAGTGCCGAAGTTGCGCGAACATTGGCACGAGTGCGTGTCGAAGAAAAGGCAAAACATAGAGCGACCAGTCAAGTGCTTAACGATGCTGTGGGAATCTTGATATCGCTGGGAAAACCACAGGACCAAGTGGTCAGGAAAATAAAGTCGCTTATGCTTGACCATGCCGGATGTGATGTTTCATTTCTTGTTCGAGAATACTTGAACGAGGAAGGCGACGCAAAGTCAAAGAGCCGAGGGAATATTGAGCAGAAAATCGCCGAAGAAATGGAAACGGACCAACGGTCTCTTAATAGCCGGCGTGGTGAGTAATACATAATGACTGTATACATCGAGCGCCCCTACGAGGATGAATTGCTGTTTAGCGTTTGCATGCGGCATTTTGTCTCGAACAGTACCGTGCCCTACCGGATTTTGCTCAAGGAATTGTTCGGGAAGGAGTGGAGAGTTGCACCATATTTTCCGTCCGGAATTGGAATTTTTTCCGACCGAACTAGTTTCTCTATCGGATTGAGCAAGGAGGAGATATTCTACAACCACACAATGTATCCAGCAGTCTGTGCATATATGCCGGATGAGAAATACGGAAACATACTAAATTCAGCAGTTGTTTGTGCCAGCTTCGCTTCTAGGAAGGCGTGCTTATTTCCTTCGTTCAATCCGCCAGCACTTTTGCGGTGGTGCCCTGACTGCGTAAATTCTGACAGGAATACTTGCGGCGAAGCATATTGGAGGCGGGCTCACCAACTGCCGTGTGTTTGGAAATGTCACATTCACAAGGTCGACCTTGTCAGCGCCTGTCTTGAGTACGCGGATTTGAGAAGAATCAACATCATTCCAGCTGAGACATTTATCCCAATGGAGGTGGGTACATATAGGGAAATTTCTCGGGAAAGTCCGGAAGAAAGGCTCTTAAGAGAGCGATTGGTCGGATTTCTGAATGGAGTAAGGTTGGACAAAAGACCCCATCATCCGAATTATAGGGATGCAGCCGTACAGGCGGGGCTTTGGGCGGCAGGTGAAGTGAACTATGAGCGTGTGTTCGAGGAATTTGAGCGCTTCTGGGGAAATGTCCTAAGCAGAATTGATATTAGACAGAACTATTATTCGCCAGGGGTGGCGTGGATTCGAACCGTCTTTATGGGGGCACGGCCCCTCTGGAACCCGATGATTCGGGAGCTATTGCACATATTCTTCACGGTGAAGTTCAATGTGGACCCGGATGCAATTTCTCCTAGAAAGAAACGGAGTGGTCGCACGTTCTATTATTGCCCGAACCCCTACGCGGAACATGGAAGGGGCATGCCGGCCAGGTACTCTCTGTCTTTCCAGAAGGATAAAACCTTAGTGGCATTGCGGTGTGAGTGCGGGTTCTGTGGACTTGTATCAAAATCGTGGGCAAACAGAGAGATTTCCCTTGCTGACGTTGTCAGAGTGACAAGATACGGAGATGCATGGAAGATGAAGGCAAAGGCGCTTAAGGCCAGTGGAATGAAGTTCATTGAAATAGCACAACGACTTGGGGTCTCCGTCTATACCGCGCGCTATTGGGCACGAGACGACACACTGAAGCCCGCGACGTCTCATGACGAATTAATGCGCTTGCGACATGAGTGGAATGCTACGCTTCAAGCTGTTGCTCCTCAACCGTGGTCTATGGCAATTCGGAAAAGAAAACAGCTTTATAGACGACTGTTTCGGGAGGATGCGGCATGGCTGAAAGAAGTCGGCGACGCCCATAATAAAAAATATGGAAGAAGGCGGAATCCCCCTGGAAGAGTGGTGGACTGGACACTCCGGGATGAAGCTTACCGAACCGCGGTGATTGCCGCATCTTTTAGACTCCAACAGCGTGGCATGGCAAGACCACCAACCCGGAACGAGCTAATGCACGAGGCCGGCATACCGAGCCGGTCAAAGGAAGAGTTACGGCGGAAACTCCCATGCACTGACGCTGAGCTCACCCGTCTGACGCAAGTTCTTGCCCGAGGGAAATAGCGGCAATTGGGGTGGTGACGATTGCCCTAAGGTCGGACACGCTCAAAATATGGCTCCATAGGCTCATCGTCTAGTTCGTTTTTCGTGGTTCTGGATACATTTAGAAAGCACTTTGCCGTGCGAGGCCGTTCGTCTCTCGAAAGCGGTTTATCGAATCATGCCGGGCTGCCGACGACGAAGAATCAATGAGTTACGGGGCTTTCGGAAAGCACTTTATTCCCCGAGGTCAGCGGGTGCCGCTGGGCGCCGCACTACGCCCGGTCAACCTGGTTCAGTTCCAGCCCCGCGTGCGCCAGCAGGCGCCGAAACACTGCAAGGCGCGTATCGCTGGTAGTCGCCAGCCGCTCGCAGACATGAAGGTGCTTTGACCTGTCGCTGTGCCCGCTCAAGACCTCCGCGAATTCCATCTCGGAGATCTCAAGATGAACACCGGAAAGCACCGCGCGACCTTGGCCCACGTTTGCGCTGACGATGGCGGGCGTCGCTTCGTCCAGGTCTGTGTACACCGCCAGAACCTGCGTATCGGCTGGCGGCACGCCGTCGAAGTCGAAGCGGCAGCCGCCGTGGTAGTGCGTATAGAGCGAGATTGGCGCGTCGGTGAGGCGCTCCGTGGTTCTAAGCTGGACCGCGGCAGCCGTGCGCGGCGTGCCGTCATAGAGCTTTCCGCCGGTGAGTTCCGGCAGCGAGCCAACGGCCACGGCATCGACAAAGGCCAGTTCGCGTGGGCCGCAGATCGCGCCCCGCGTGCCAGCATGGAATGCAATCTCGCGACATGCGTAGTAGGCGCCCGCGCAGATGCCAAGGTAGTTGCCGCCTTGTTCCACAAAGCGCCGGATACGGGCATTCGGTTCGCCATTCAGCAAGGCGCAGTAGGGAAGGTCTGCACCTCCCGGCATGACAAACAGCTTTGCTTCGTCAAAGAGGGTCTCGTCGGAGCGAATATCTTCGGCCATCACTGCCCGGATTTCGTACGCGCCGGCGTGCAACTGGTGTCCGATAGTCCGCATCAGGTACGCGGTCCAGTCGGAAGCGCCTTCGTCGACATAGGTGAGAATCTTTGGCCGCTGCATACATGCTCCCGATTTCAGTCTTTCCAGACTTTATCTCCTGATCCCGTCGTTGCGGGAGACCGCGCGAATGTCGCATCACGCACATTTGCCAGATTTTGAGGGGGCGGGGGACTCTTCGGCCATCGCCGCTATCGCATCAGCAAAGCCCACCTTAAACAAATGCAAATTGCCTGCTTGGCGGGCATATCGCAAAGTCTGCATCAACTCACCGCAAGGCAACCCGAGAAAGGTGGTGGGCTACAAAAGACCTACAAAAGACCCGACGCAGAAATAGGTGGAGACAATGCTACGAATCATTCTTGCCGCTGTGCTGCTTGCGTTTGCCCACGGACCGGCCTTCGCCGATGCCTACCCGTCCCGTCCGATCAGATTGTTGATCGGCTATGCGCCGGGCGGGCCGGTCGATACCGCTGCGCGCATCTATGCTGACTATCTTGGGCGCGTGCTCAAGCAACCGGTGATCGTCGACAATCGCGCGGGTGCCAGCGGCGCGATTGCAGCCGGCATGACCATCAGCTCGAAGCCCGACGGCTACACGCTCTACTTCGCGGCCAGCCCGACCATGACGATGACGCCGCTGGTGCAGAAGTCCGTCAACTTCAAGCCGGCACAGGACTTCACCTACGTTGGCCTGATCACCAACTACACCAACGTCCTGCTGATCAACAAGGATTTCCCGGCCAGAAACGTGGATGAGCTGGTCTCGTATGCGCGCAAGCACCCCGATGAGGTGAGCTTTGGCTCGGCGGGCGTGGGTGCATCGAACCATCTGTCGGCCGAGCTGCTGGCACAGATGACAGGCGTCAAGATGCTGCACGTGCCGTACAAGGGCAATGCGCCTGCGATGGCCGATGTCATCAGTGGCAAGGTGACCTTCATGTTCGACATCACCGGGACGGCCATCGGTCATATCCGGGGCGGCAAGGTGCGCGCGCTGGCCGTCACGTCGAAGACACGCAATCCCGCGCTGCCCAATGTGCCGACGCTGGTGGAGTCCGGGCTCAAGCAATACGACCTGACTGGATGGTATGGCCTGGTAGGCCCGCCGGGCATGCCTGCCGATGTGACGGAGCGGCTGGTCAAGGCGCAGCAGACGGTGGGGCAGGACCCTGCTTTCCGGGAACGGATGGTGGATGTGGGCTATGACCTCGACATAACCGGTCCGGCGCCCTTGCAGGATCGCATCAAGAAGGAACTTGCACTCTGGGGCAACGTCGTCAAGACGGCAAATATCGAGGTCGAATGATCGTCGAATAGTCTGGCTGTCCGATCGTTCTCCCGGGATACGCAGCGACGATTTACCGCTTTCTCGACGACGAATTGCGCGGCTGCTTTGCAGCCCATAGACTGCGACGTGTAGCCCGACTGGGCCGTGTTCCACTCTCCATGAGGATTTGAGCCAGATGCCGCAGGACCAACCGATCGCGCATCGGATCAGCGATATTCCACGCCACTGGGCGGCTATCACCCCGCACAACGTGGCGGTCTACGAGGGCGAGCGCACCGTGAGCTATGCGCAGCTCTGGGAGAACGTCGGGCTTGCCCGGCGCTATCTCGAGGAGCAAGGCGTTGGCGCCGGCGACCGCGTGCTGATCGCCGCTGAGAACTGCCTGGCCCTGATCACGCTGATCTTTGCGTTGTCGGAAATCGGCGCGTGGCCCGTTGTGACGAATGCTCGCCTCACTTCGCGCGAGATCGAGGAGATTCGCGCGCATTGCAGGCCCCGGCTGATGCTCTTCACCCATGCGGCCTCGCCTGACGCGTTGCGCCACGGTCTGCGCTACCGTGCTCGCGAGATAGCGCCATCGGGGCTGGGGCCGCTGATGGCCGCCGACGTCGATGCGGGCAGCGAGCGCGAGCCGCACGACCTTGCACGCGACGTGGCCGCGCTGATCTACACATCGGGCACCACGGGCCAGCCCAAGGGCGTGATGGTCACGCATCGCGGGCTGCTGCACTATGCGCGTGTCACGGCCGAATCCCGGCAGATGGGACCGGACGATTGCGCATTCGCCGTGATGCCGATGTCGCACATCTTTGGCCTGGCCACGCTGCTGCTCGCCACCTTCCAGGCGGGCGGCAGCCTGTACCTGGTTGCCCGGTTCAACGTCGCCGATGCCTGCGCCGCGCTGCAACGCGACGCGATTTCGATCCTGCAAGGCGTGCCGGCCATGTTCAGCCGCATACTGGCTCACCTGAACAAGAGCGGCGCCGCCACGCTCCATGCGAAGCGGCTGCGCTATCTCTATACCGGTGGCGGGCCGTTGGATCTCACGCTCAAGCGCAACGTCGAGAGCGTATTCGGCCAGCCGCTGCACCATGGCTATGGCATGACCGAATACGCGGGCTCGTTGTTCATCACGCGCATGGACAGGCCCCGCAGCGACTGCTCGGCCGGCGAAATTGTCGAGGGCGCGGAACTGCGCGTGGTGGGCCCGGCCGGCGAGCCGGTGCCGGAGGGCAGCCCCGGAGAACTGTGGGTGAGAGGGCCGGGCGTCATGCGCGGCTACTATCACGCGCCCGATCAGACGGCGGAAGCGCTGCGCCCGGACGGCTGGCTCAATACCGGCGATATCGGGCGTATCGGTCCCGATGGCGCGCTGTTCATTGTTGGCCGGACACGCGACCTGATCATCCGCTCGGGCTTCAGCGTCTATCCAATCGAGGTCGAGTCGGTCATCAACTCGCATCCGTCGGTGCGGCTGTCTGCCGTGGTCGGCAATCCGGCCGAAGACGGCGATGAAGAGATCATCGCGTTCGTCGAACTCCGCGAAGGTGAAGCGTTCGACGCGGCACAGCTTCACGCCTACCTCGCGGAACGGCTCTCGCCATACAAGCGTCCGACGCGCATCGTGCGCGTACCCGCCGTTCCGACCACCGCAAGCGGCAAGCTCCACAAGCACCGGTTGCGCGGCATGATCGCCGAGTTGGTCTAGCGCGCTTTCTTTGTGGCTGCAGCCGGGAGCCCTTAGACGGGGTTCCCTATGCCATCCTCAACCAGCAGTTCAACCAGCTTGCGCGCGAACACCGGCAGCGCGTCCAGGTCCGCGACGCAAATCTGCAGCTTGCGCTCGGCCCAGTCATCCTCGATCTGCACGATCTTGAGCGCCATCGTTTGGGCTAGCCGCCGCGCGGTGCTCTCGGGCAGCACGCCGATGCCGACATTGGCCTCGATCATGCGCGCGGCGGTCTCGAAATTGCTCACCTGGATGCGCCAGCGCAGCGTGCGCTGCAGATCGGCGGCGGCCCGCTTCAGGAAGTTGTGGATCGCACTTTCCTCGGGCAACCCAATGAAATCGTGGTCGAGCGTATCGACAAAGCGCACGCGGCTCTTCTGGGCAAACGGATGGCTAAGCGCGGTCGCGAGCACGAGCCGGTCCAGCCGATAGGGCATCACCTCCAGACCTTCCATGTTCACACCGCTGGCGGCAATGCCGATGTCGACCATGCCTTCCTGCACGGCCCTGACGATGTCTGGACTCAGGCGCTCCCGGATATCAACCGTGACATCGGGGTGATTGACGAGGTACGTGCGCAGCACGCCTGGCAGGAACTCGCTCATCGCCGTGGTGTTGGCGAACACGCGAACATGGCCCTTGATGCCGGACGAGTACTCCTGCAGGTCCCCGCTCAACTGCTCGATCTGGCGCAGCACGCGGCGCGCGTGCGAAAGCAGCGTGGCCCCGGCAGGCGTGACCTTGACGCCCTGACTGCTGCGGCTCAGCAGCTTGACGCCAACCTGTTCCTCCAGGTTCTTGATGCGTGTGCTCGCCGCCGGCAAGGACAGGTGGCACCGTTCTGCACCGCGGGTCAGGCTGCTGGCTTCCGCGATATGCGTGAAGAGATTCAGATCAACCAGATCGAAGCGCATGACATTGTCCCCAGAGTAGCCATAGATTATCGCTCCAACGCAAGCATTCGATCCATTCGCGCAACTACGGGGGTACTTCACCTTACGTGAATGCCGGATTCAAAACATGCAAATAGCCGGGCCCTCCCAGATCGGCCAAAGTGTTCCGGTGAACAGGAAAGGAGAAACTGCATGGCAGAAGAGGACACCTTGCTGGTAGCGATTGCGGACGGCATTGCCACACTGACGCTCAACCGTCCAAAGCAGAAGAACGCGCTGAACGTACCCATGCGCGACGCACTGCGCGAAGCGGTGCAGCAGATTCGCGCCGATCGTGCCGTGCGTGCCGTGGTGCTGCGCGGCGCGGGCACCGACTTTTGCTCCGGCGGCGATATCCGTGCGATGAACGTTACCGAGTCCGAGGCCGGGCGCAATCGCATGGACGACATGCATGGCTGGATCGGCATGCTCGCCGACCTGGACCGTCCCGTCGTTGCTGCGGTCGATGGCGTGGCATACGGGGCGGGCTTCAGCATGGCGCTGCTTGCCGATTTCATCGTGGCGTCGCCGCGCGCTCGCTTCTGCATGCCGTTCATGAAGGTCGGGCTTGTGCCGGATTGCGGCGCGCTGTACACGCTTCCGCGCGTGGTGGGCATGGCGCGGGCCAGGGACCTGGTGTTCAGCGCGCGCGAGATTGGCGCGGAGGAGGCGCGTCAGATCGGCGCCGTGTTCGAGATCGTGCCGGAGCAGAAGCTTCACGCACGCGCGGACCAGCTCGCCCGTGGGCTGGCCGGCGCCAGCCCGGTCGCGTTTGGCATGGCCAAGCGTGCGTTGAACCAGTCGCTCGGCAGCGATTTGCACGCGATGCTGGAACTGGAATCGCTGGGGCAGGGCATTGCGTTCACCACCGGCTATCACCGCGAGGCCGTGCGCCGCTTCACGGAGAAGGAGCCACCGCTGTTCCGGTGGCCCGCTTCCTCTTCCGAATGACGGCGCCCGTGGCGCGTCGAACCGGCGCGCCGCCTGTCACGTCAGCCGGCAGTAATGCCGGCTGTCTGGATGACCTTCTTCCATTTCTCGATTTCGCTGTGCAGCCGCTGGCGCATCTGCTCCTGCGTGCCCGGGTCCGCATCGGCGCCAGCCGCCACCATGCGCTGCCGCACGGCCGGGTCGTTCATGGCGACGTTGAAATCGGCATTGAGCTTGTTGAGGACGGGCTGTGGCGTATGGGCCGGCGCGAACAGCGCGGACCATGAATACGCCTCGTAGCCGGGCAGGCCGGATTCGGCAACGGTTGGCACGTCGGGCAGGATGCTCGAGCGTTGGCGGCTGGCAACGCCAAGCACCTTGATGCGGCCGGACTTGATGTGCTGCAGCGCGGTAGGCGCATCGCTGAACATCACTTGCACCTGCCCGCCCAGCAGATCGCTCATGGCCGGGGCGCTGCCCTTGTAGGGGATGTGCTGCAGCTTCGTGCCTGCTTCCATGTTGAACAGCTCGCCCGCCAGGTGGGTGCCACCGCCATTGCCGGAGGAGCCGAACGCCAGCGGCTTGTCGCTCTTCTTCGCGAATGCGATGAAGTCCTTGATGTTATTGGCGGGCACGGACGGGTGCACCACCACGAAGATCGGATACATCGTCGCGAAGCTGACCGGCGCGAAATCCTTCTCGATGTCATAGGGCAACTTGCCCATCAGCGATGGATTGACCGAGTGATGGATGGCGCCGACAAACAGGCTGTAGCCATCGGCGGGCTCCTTGGCCGCGACCGTGGCCCCGATCACGCCGCCGGCGCCGGGGCGGTTGTCGATGATGACTGGAACCTTCCACATGTCACCGAGCTTCTGGCCGAAGATGCGCGCGGTGGTGTCCACCGGGCCGCCAGGCGGAAACGGCACGATCATTCGTACCGGCTTGGTGGGCCAGGTATCGGCGGCGAGCGCGGAGAACGGGTGCGCGACGGCGCCAAGCAGCCCGGCAGCCAGAAGCCGCCTGCGCATGGCAGAGGAACACGAATGCATGCTGAGTCTCCTTAGGACTACATCGATGCGGCACGCTCCTGCAGCTCGCGCTTGAGGATCTTGCCGTTGTTATTCGTAGGCAGCTCGGGCAGCGCCAGAATGTGCGCGGGGCGCTTGTAGGGTGCAAGGCGGCTGTGCAGATGCCCGTGCAACGCGGCGAGATCGAGCGCGGCGCCGGGGCGCAGTTCCACGAAGGCGATGATCTCCTCGTTGCCGTCGGCCTCGCGGCGGCCGACCACGGCCGATCGCTGGATGCTCGGGTGGGTGTTGAGCGCCGTTTCCACCTCCGCCGGATACACGTTGAAGCCCGAGCGGATGATCATTTCCTTGAGGCGGCCCACCACAAACAGCGCGCCGTCGGCGTGCAACTCGCCAAGATCGCCGCTGGCATACCAGCCGCCCTCGCGCATCGCCGCGGCAGTGGCGGCCGGATCGCGGAAGTAGCCTGGCATCAGGCCCCGGCCGCGCAGCCAAAGCTCCCCGCGCTCGCCCAATGGCAACGGGCTCCCCGTGACGGGATCGGTCACCTGTACCTCGGCCTCGGCTACCGCATAGCCCGCGCTGGTATCCGGGCGCTGCTCGCCCAGGCGTGTCACATGGACCGAGCCCGCGTACTCGGACAGTCCATACCCGTGATGCAGCGTCAGGCCGAAGGTGGACTCCACGCGCTGCTTGAGCGAAAGGTCCAGCGGGCCCGCACCGGTGTAGAGGTAGCGCAGCGCCGGTGCCGTGGGTTCGGCAATGCCCTGCTGCTGCAGATGGGCAAGCAGCCGGGAAAACAGCGTCGGCGGCCCCTGCAGTTGCGACACGCCGCAATGTGCAAGCGCGTCCAGCAGATCTGCGGGATCGAACTGCGGACGCATGACCAGTTGGGCGCCGGCCAGCAGCGAGCTCAGCAACACCGTGCCGAGCCCGAATATGTGGGTCATCGGCACGAACGCATAGCTTCGGTCAGCCGGGCTCAGCGCGCGGGCAGCGCAGGTCACGCGGGCAAAGTGGATCAGGGCGTCATGCGTGAGCATCACGCCTTTCGGCTCGCCGGTGGTGCCCGAGGTAAAGATCAGTGCGGCAACCTGGTCCTGCAGTGGCTGCGCTTCCGGTTCGGCATCGTCGCGGACTCTCCCGCGTTCCATGCCACCGAGCGCCGAAGGCACGGCGTCGAAGCGGCGCGCATGCGCGGTTGCGGCGCGCGACGCTGAGGCGGTGAAATAGACCACCCGGGCATCTGCCTTGGCCGCGAACGCGTCGATTTCGCCGGGCGCCATGCGCGCGTTGACACCGCACGACCATGCCCCGACACGGCTGCAGGCCAGGATCAGCGCGGCGTGCTCGGGACAGTTTTCCGCCACAACCATGACGCGGTCGCCGGGCCTCACGCCAAGAGATCGCAACTCCACCTCCGCCGTGCCGGTCAGTGCGCCAAGGTCGGCAAAGCTCAGGCTGCGGCCGTCCGGTAAATGGAGGAATGGTTGATCGGGCGCCTCGGTCAGCCAATGGTCTAGCAAGTGATGGATCCGGGTTGTCACGAGTCTGGCCGTCCTGTGTGTAGCGGGGGATGGCGGTCAGCATGGCGGCAAAGCACGGCCGGCGCCATTCGCAAATTGCAAGGGGCGGCTTCGATGTTATGAAACCGCGGACAAACCACATATTTCGCGTTGTCAAAGGGCGGATTCGGCAAACTCGAACCGGCTGGCTGCTCGCGCCCATAGAATCTTTCGTACTGACCGGAGACAGATTCATGGACCTGCGTTTCACCAAGGAAGAGGACGCCTTCCGAGAGGAAGTCAGTGCTTTCGTCCAGGCCAACCTGCCGCACGACATCCGCGACAAGGTGCTGGGCCACCGGCGCGTGGAGAAGGACGACTACGTGCGCTGGCATCGCATCCTGCATGCACATGGATGGGGCGCGCCGACCTGGCCGAAGGAATGGGGCGGAACGGGCTGGAACGCGCTGCAGCGCCTGATTTTCGAGATCGAAACGCTGCGGGCCGGTGCGCCGCGCATGCTGCCGTTCGGGCTCACGATGATCGGGCCGGTGTTGATGAAGTACGCGAGCGCCGAGCACAAGGAACGCTTCCTGCCGCGCATCCCCACCGTGGAAGATTTCTGGTGCCAGGGCTATTCCGAACCTGGCTCCGGGTCCGATCTCGCCTCGCTGAGAACCAGCGCCGTGCGAAAGGGCGACAAATACATCGTCAACGGCCAGAAGACGTGGACGACGATGGCTCACTTCGCCGACTGGATTTTCTGCCTGGTGCGTACCGATCCGGAGGCCAAGGCGCAGGAAGGCATCTCGATGCTGCTGATCGACATGAAGTCCCCCGGCGTGACCGTCCGGCCGATCAAGACGCTAGATGGCGGTCACGACGTCAACGAAACCTGGTTCGAGGATGTCGAGGTTCCTGCGGGGAACCTGCTTGGCGAAGAGAACAAGGGCTGGACGTACGCGAAGTATCTGCTTGGCCACGAGCGCACCGGCATCGCCGGCATCGGCCATTGCTATCGCGAATTGCGCCAGTTGCGCCAATACGCTGCCGAGACCGCCGATGGACGCGGACACCGGCTGATCGACGACGTGCGCATGCGCGACAAGATCGCTCGCCTGGAGATGGACCTGATGGCCCTTGAGATGCTGCTGCTCCGCGTGGCCACGCAGGCTGCCGGCACGCCAGGCCCTGAAGCGTCGATCGTCAAGATCCGGGGCTCGGAGCTGCAGCAGGATATCGCCATGCTCCAGATGGAAGTGGCCGGCCCCAACGGCTGGCCGTACTCGACCGACTGGATGGAGCTGGGCGCGCCCCAGCCGGTGAGCGGTCCGGACTGGGCGGCACCGGCTGCCTCCACCTACTATGACATGCGCAAGACCACGATCTACGGTGGTTCGACCGAAGTTCAGAAGAACATCATCTCGAAGATGATCATCGGCTTCTAGGGGAGGCGACGACTGGCATGGATTTTACGTATAGCGAAGAGCAGCGGATGCTGGCCGATAGCCTGCGCCGTTTTGTCGGATCCGAGTACACCTTCGAGCGCCGCCGCCGGAACGCGCGCGAGCATGGCAGCTTCGACCGGACCATCTGGTCGTCGCTGGCAGAGATGGGTGTGCTCGGTCTCGGTGTGCCGGCGGAACATGGCGGGTTTGGCCACGGCCCGGCCAGCCAGGTCGTCGTGCAGCGGGAACTCGGGCGTGCGCTCGTGCAGGAGCCAGTGATCCCCAGCGGGGTCATTTCGGCGGCGATCCTCGCGCAGCATGCACCGGTTGCGCTGCAGGCCGAATGGCTGCCTGCGCTTGCAAGCGGCGAAAGGATATTCGCGCTGGCCTACCTGGAACCGGGCACGCGCTATCGCCCGGAAGCGGCGCAGGCGCTGGCACGGCATGCGGGGCCCAATGGCTACGTGCTGAACGGCGCGAAGTCGGTCGTCTGGCACGGCGCGGCGGCCGACATGTATCTCGTCTCGGCGAAGCTCGATGGCGCGCTGGCGTTGTTCCTGGTGCATCGCGATGCGCCCGGATTGACGGTGTCGGGCTATCCGACCATGGATCGGCTGGCGGGTGCCGACCTTGCGCTGGTCAACGTGCCCGCAACGCTGGTGACGACGAACGGCCCCGACGCGATCGAACTCGGCCTTGATCACGGTATTGCCGCGCAATGCGCCGCAACTGCAGGAGCCATCGAACGGCTGATCGAGATCACCGCCGAATACCTTGCCACGCGCAAGCAATTCGGCAAGCCGCTCGCGTCATTCCAGGCGCTCCAGCATCGCGTGGCGGACATGCTGCTGCAGAAGGAGCTGGCGCTGTCGATGGCCTACGTGGCCGCGCAGGGGCTCGATGCCACCGACGTGGCCGAGCGCCGCCGCAAGGTGTCCGCCGCGAAGGTCGTCACGGCCAAGGCCGCCCGCTTCGTCGGCCAGCAGGCCGTGCAGTTGCATGGCGGCATGGGCATGACCGATGAACTCGAGGTTGGCGACTACTTCAAGGCGCTGACCATGGTCGATGTGCTGCTTGGCGACACCGACCTTCACCTGGAACGCTACGGCGAAGCCATGGCGGCCTGACAAGACACGATAACGGATGAATGTCGATGACCATCAATAGCAAGGCATATATCGTCGGGGCGTACGAGCACCCCACCCGCAAGGCGCCGGACAAGACCGTCGCCCAGCTTCATGCGGAAAGCGCCCGCGGTGCGCTCGAGGATGCGGGTCTGTCGCTGGCCGATGTCGACGGCTACTTCTGCGCTGGCGACGCGCCTGGCCTCGGCATGGTGAACATGGTGGACTACCTGGGCCTGAACGTGCGCCATGTGGATTCGAGCGAGATGGGCGGATCGTCCTATATCGCGCACGTCTCGCATGCCGCGCAGGCCATCGCGGCCGGCAAGTGCAACGTGGCGCTGATCACGCTGGCCGGACGGCCGCGCTCGGAAGGGTCCAGCGGCACGCAGGCACGCAACTGGGGCGCGAACCTGCCGGACCAGCCGTTCGAGGCGCCGTTCAGCCCGGTGACGGTGAACCTGTACGCGATGGTTGCCCAGCGGCACATGTATGAGTTCGGCACCACGCCGGAACAGCTCGCATGGGTCAAGGTGGCCGCATCCCATCATGCCCAGCACAACCCGAACGCGATGCTGCGCGATGTGGTGACCGTGGAAGACGTGGTGAACTCGCCAATGATCTCGGACCCGCTGCACAGGCTCGATTGCTGCGTGGTATCGGACGGCGGCGGCGCGCTCGTCGTGGCACGCCCGGAAATCGCGGCGAAGCTCAATCGCCCCAGGATCAAGGTCCTTGGCGCGGGCGAGCACGTGAAGGGCCTGCTCGGCGGACAGGTGGACCTGTCATGGTCGGCCGCGCGGTTCTCCGGCGCCGCGGCCTTTGCCGAGGCCGGCGTCACGCCGGCGGATATCAAGTACGCGTCGATCTACGACAGCTTCACGATCACCGTGCTCATGCAGCTGGAAGACCTGGGCTTCTGCAAGAAGGGCGAAGGCGGCAAGTTCGTGATGGACGGCAACCTGATCTCCGGCGTTGGCAGGCTGCCGTTCAACACCGATGGCGGCGGCCTCTGCAACAACCATCCGGCCAACCGTGGCGGCATCACCAAGGTGATCGAAGCGGTGCGCCAGTTGCGTGGCGAAGCCCACCCCGCGGTGCAGGTCAGGAACTGCGACCTGGCACTGGCCCAGGGCACCGGCGGCTACATGGGCTCGCGCCACGGTTCTGCCACCCTGATCCTCGAACGCGAATAACAGGGAGAAATCGATGACGACCCCTTACGTCCCCACGCTCTACAAGGCTCCCGACGAGCTGCCCGACAACACCGCCTTCTGGCAGGCCGCGCGCGAGGGGCAACTGCTCGTGCGGCACTGCAAGTCCTGCGGCAAGCCGCACTGGTATCCGCGCACGCTTTGCCCGTTCTGCATGGGTGACACGGAATGGAAGACCGCCAGCGGGCAAGGCGAGATCTATTCGTACAGCATCACGCGCCGCGCGGGCCCCAATCCGTACTGCATCGCTTATGTGAAGCTGGACGAAGGCGTGACGATGATGACCCATATCGTCGACACCGATCTGGATAGCGTGCGGATTGGCCAACGGGTGAAGGTAAGGTTTGCCGAGACCGATGGCGGGTCGCCCGTTCCGGTCTTTGCGCCGGCCTGAGTGCGAGTGAATCATGCCGATCAGCTACCAGCATCTGCGTAACCGCGCATTCGCGCCGGTCCGCCAGCGCTACACCGCACGCGACACCATGCTGTACGCGCTGAGCCTGGGCCTTGGCAACGATCCGATGAATGCATCGGCCTTGCCTTTCGTTTTCGAAGGCGCGCCTGGCGGGTTGCGTGCGCTGCCGTCGCAGGCAGTGGTGCTTGGCTATCCCGGCTTCTGGGCGCGCGAAGCGGATACCGGCATCGACTGGGTCAGGCTGCTGCACGGCGAGCAGCGGCTGCGGCTGCATCGCCCGTTGCCTGCCGAGGCGGAAGTGGTCGGCCATAACCGCATCACGCACCTGACCGACAAGGGCGCCGGCAAGGGCGCCATCATGGTCACCGAGCGAACGCTGGAAACCACACAGGGCGATCTGCTGGCAACCGTGCAACAGGTGTCGTTCCTGCGCGGCGATGGCGGCTTCAGCCAGGCGGACGGCGGACAGCCGAGCGATGAGCCGCTGCCCGCACTGCGGCCCACACCGGAGGACAGACCACCCGATTTCGTCGATACACAGCCCACGCGGCCTGAAGCCGCATTGCTGTATCGGTTGATGGGTGACTTCAATCCGCTGCACGCAGACCCGGCCGTCGCGCAGGCGGCGGGCTTCGAGCGTCCGATCCTGCATGGCCTTGCCAGCTACGGACTCGTCGCCCACGCGCTGCTGCGGCAATGCGCCGGAGGTGATTCGTCACGGCTGCGGGCGTTCGATATCCGCTTTGCCGCGCCGGTCTTTCCGGGCGAAACGCTCGTTACCGAGATCTGGCGCGATCCGGTCCAATCCAATCAATACCAATTGCGGGCCAGCGTGCAGGAGCGCGACAAGGTCGTGCTCAGCCATGGCTGGGCGGAGATTGCCTGACCACCTCCCGAGTCACCATGACGACACCAATCGATTCGACTGATTCGACAACCGGCCTGCCACCGCCGTCCCGGCAGACCGGTGCATTGAGCCATATCCGCGTGCTGGACCTTTCGCGCGTGCTGGCGGGGCCCTGGTGCACGCAGAACCTTGCCGATATGGGTGCCGATGTGATCAAGGTAGAGAAGCCGGGCGAGGGTGACGATACCCGGCGCTGGGGGCCTCCGTACCTTGGCGGCGAAGACGGCCCGACGAGCCAGGCCAGCTACTTCGCCGCCTGCAATCGCAACAAGCGCTCGGTGACGATCGACATCGCCACGCCGGAAGGGCAGAAGCTGATCCGCGAGCTGGCAATGAAAAGCGACGTGGTCATCGAGAACTACAAGACCGGCGGGCTCAAGCGCTATGGACTCGACTACGATTCGCTCAGTGCGCTGAATCCACGCCTGATCTACTGCTCCGTGACGGGATTCGGCCAGACCGGCCCGTATGCGGCGCGGCCTGGCTATGACCTGCTGATCCAGGCCATGAGCGGCCTGATGAGCATCACCGGCCAGGCGGATGGCGAACCGGGTGCCGGCCCGGTGCGCGTGGGTGTTGCGGTGATCGACGTGTTCACGGGGATGTACGCCACCACCGCCATCCTTGGCGCGATCGAGGCGCGGCACTATACAGGGCGCGGGCAGCATATCGATATCGCCCTGCTCGACGTTGCCATGGCGGTGCTGGCAAACCAGGGGGCGGGGTACCTGAACGCTGGCGTCGTCCCGACGCGCCAGGGGAACACGCACCCAAGCGTCGTGCCGTATCAGGATTTCCCGACGCATGACGGCGACATGCTGCTGGCTATCGGCAATGACGGCCAGTTCGCGCGCTTCTGTGAGGTTGCCGATGTCGATTGGGCTCGCGACGATCGGTATGCCACCAACACGGCCCGCGTCACCCATCGGCGGACGCTGATCCCGATGATGAACGAGGTCACACGCAAGAAGCCGACGAGCGAGTGGATTCGTCTGCTGGAGGCTGCGTCAGTGCCATGCGGCCCGATCAACGATATCGGGCAGGCGTTTGCCGATGCGCATGTCCAGCATCGCGCGCTGCGCGTCGAACAAGATCGCTACGGTTCAGCCGGGCGTCCGCAGTCCGATGCCGTTAACCGGATCAGCACCACGGCCAGTCCCTTGCGGCTGTCGGAAACACCCCCCACCGTACGGTATGCGCCGCCAGCGCTGGGCCAGCATACGGACGAGGTGCTGCGTGACTATCTCGATCTCGGGCCCGACGACATCGCGGACCTGCATGCCAGGGGCATTCTGTAGTCAGCGGTCCTGCTGCGGGGGCATGTACGCCTGCGCAATGGCGCGGGCGTTGTCGAGGTACAGGTCCCAGCCGCCGGCCCAGTAGCTGCCCCACCAGGACGACTGGTTGCCGTCGCGCGGCGGGGTCTTGGTGAGCGTTGCGCCGTAGGGCAGGTAGCTGGTGTCGAGTTGTGTGGACATGTTCGGAGCGCTGGTAAAGCGCGGTCAGCGGTGGATGAGCCTGTTGGCAATCCTTGGTGGATTCCCTGATAGGGTTTTCCCGCAGTGTATCAATCCCGCTGTGGCCAGCGCCATACGACCACGGCCGATAACGGCCATCATCGCCGGATGATGAGATTGAACCTGCCCGCCGAGGGTCCGGCCAGCGCTACCCCCACTGCCGCACACGCCCGGTATCGACGTGTACGAAATCTTCATGCTGGTAGAACCCGACGCCTCCATCTTGCAGTGACACCGCTGCGTCGCGAAGATCACCCAGCTGCACGCCGGGCAGGCGGATGTCGATTGCCATGCCGTCCATGTGCAGGCTGTGGCTGGCCACGCCGCCGCCGCGTGTCTTGCGCAGGCGCGCGTTGGTGGCCGGACTGCGGTAACCCGAGATGACGTGGAACGGGCCCTCCGCGCCAAGTGACTGGCGCAGCGCGAACAGCAGGTCAAACAACTTCGGGTCGATCGCGCCGACGTCGCCGGAGTAATGGTCCCGCAGGAAATGGTTGAGAGCCTGTTGTGCCTGGGGCAGCACCTGATCACCCATTGCATAGACCAGCGCAAGCTTTTCACCCGTATGGGTGTGGGAAAAGGACAGCGAGCGTGCCTCCGGCATATCGGCAAGCGCAACACCGGGCGCGAGCGCCGTGAATCCGGTGCCGAGTATCAGGCCACCCGCATGATGCAGGAAGCGGCGGCGGGCGGCGGGTGTGCGCGACTGGGTCATGGCTTTGCCTGCAAGAACTGGCTAGTGTGTGCGGAAGCGGGCGTGGTGCGCTGCCGCAGCGCCTGCTCCAGCAGTTTGTCCTGTCCGTAGATATCTGGCAGGAAATATACACGCCCGTCTGCGCGGGCGATGGCGGTGCCGTAGGCCAGCACCACCGGCAGCGGCTGCTTCAGCGCGACGGTATTGGACTTGCCCTTGCTCATTGCCTGCCGGATGCGGTCCTCGGTCCAGTCAGGCATGTCCTGCAGCACGAACTTCGCCAGCGCCACCGGCTCCTCCACGCGGATGCACCCATGGCTGAAGTCGCGGCGGTCACGCTGGAACAATTGCGGGGTAGGCGTGTGGTGCAGGTAGATGTTCTGGTTGTTCGGAAACACGAACTTGATGTCTCCGAGCGCATTTTGCGGGCCCGGCCGCTGCCGGATGCGCATCTGGCCGTTCATGACCGCGTCGAGATTGGCAGGGGTCAGCGCGGTGATCGCCTGGTTGCCGGAGACGAACTCGAACCCTTGCTGCGTGAAATAGCCAGGGTCGCGCCGCAGCCGCGGCACCACTTCGCCGCGCGCGATCGACGGCGGCACGTTCCAGTAGGGGCTGAACTCGATATAGCGCATGTCCTCGCGGAACAGCGGCGTACGCGTGTCAAGCGCCTTGCCGACAATGACCTTCATCTCCAGCTTGATGTCCAGCTTGCCGTCCACATACTCGTAGGCGTGCAGCATGAACTCCGGAATGTTGACGACGATGACGCGCGGCCCTTCCGTCAGCGGCGTCCAGCGCAGGCGTTCCATCGTCAGGGCGATCTGCTGCACGCGCGCCGCAGGCGTGGTGTTCAGTTGCGTGAGCGTTCCCATGCCGATAACGCCATCCGGTTCCAGTCCGTGCCGTTTCTGGAACGACTGGACCGCCGTCAGCAGCGCGCCGCCGTAATGCTTCGGGACTGGCGTGCCCGATGGCAGGTCGCCCAGCGCTTCCAGCCGCTGCGCGAGCTGCGGCAGCGCGTCGTATGGCTGGCCGCTGTTGAGCTTGCCGCCGGGCGGCGCCGGAAGCGGTTTATTCCAGAACGGCTGCGCAGCCAGCGCGTGATAACGCGCCAGCGCATCGCGCAGCGTGGCGTAGAGCGGGAAGTCCGGCGCGGCGTCGTGAATTGCCGCAGGCAGACGGTTTGCCGCAACGGCTGCGCGCAGATAGCTGTCGGAATCGAACGATTTTTCGTCTGGCAAGGTGAAGTTTGCATGGACCTTGCGTGGATCGACGCGACCCTTGTGCAGATCGGACAGGTACTGGCGCATCGCGGTGGTCAGCGCATTGTCGAGCCGGTCCACGGATTCCGGCGGCAGCGCCGCACTGCCGTTTGTCTGCGAGGTTGCCTGCCCGGTTGCCTGCCCGATTGCCTGCTTTAGTGCTTCGGCGTCGTAGTCCTGCGCATCCAGGCCGTCCGCACCGGCGTTGGCCAGCGCCGCTACGGCCTGCTGCGCCGCCTGCGTGGGGTGCCCGTCGGCAAACCAGAGCGGCTGCGCCCAGGCGGCGGCCGCGCTGCCGATCATCCATGCGCACAGCGCGCTGCGTATCCACGAAAGATGCGGGCGCCGGCTCGGCGGCGCGGGAGTGGTGATAAATCCTGAAGCGGCAGTCATTGGATTGCAATGCGTTGGAAGGCGGGGGCGGCTCATGAAGTCATCGTAGCCGAGGACGGCGGGGCGGTGTATGGCGCGGCCTGCGTAGCGGTCCGATTATCGCGCCAGAACGTAAGAAAATCCTTGATCGCCATCGGCTTCCCGAACAGCCAGCCCTGGCCGTACTGCACACCTTGCTGCCGCAGCGCCAGGCGCTGGGGCTCGGTTTCTATGCCTTCGGCCACCATGCGCACGCCAAGCGCCTTGGCCATCTCGATGATATGCGGGCCTACGTTCTTCGTCGGCGCCTCGGTCGTCATCGATTCGACGAATGCCTTGTCGATCTTGAGCCCGTCAATGTCCAGGTCGTGCAGATAGGCCAGGCTGGAATAGCCGGTGCCGAAGTCGTCGATGTAGATCGGGTGGCCAGCCTCGCGGAACGCGGCAATGGTCTCGCGGCACTCGGCATCGTCGACAAAGCCGCGTTCGGTGACTTCGATCCAGATCTGGCGGGCGTCGATGCCCGTGCGCGCCAGCAACGCGTTGATTGACTGCAAGGTCTCGCGTGAGCGGAAATCGTCTGGGGCCAGATTGACCGAGACATGAAGCGCGCGGTCGGATGCCAGCTGGCCGCCAAGGTCTTCGATGATGTTCTCGAGCATGCATTGCGTAATGGCATGCATGACGCCGACAGTTTCCGCCATTGGCACGAAGCGGTCCGGCATGACCACCTTGCCATCGGGAAGGCGCCAGCGGATCAGCGCTTCCGCGCCGATGCACCGCCCGTCCGCCAGCGACATGACGGGCTGGTAGACCGCGAAGAATTCCTTGCGCCGGATTGCGTCCCGCAGCACGTATTCGGGGCCATGGAATCGCCGGCCCCAGCGCAGCAGCAGCCACGTGGCCAGTGCGCTGATGCCGACCGCAACTGGCATCGTGGTGTAAAGCAGCTGGCGCCACGCCTCGGAGATCTCGCCGAACGGCTCGTAGGCCACCACCGCAATTGGCATCACGGGCGACGTCTTGACGTCGAACTGCCTGTCGAGGTTGCCTTGCTCGCCCTGCAGCCGCCAGGCCCGGGTCAGAATGGAGGGGTTGGTGTCGGCCCATGCCGCCAGGACGCTGCCGGTGCGCGTGTCGATCATGCCGAGCCGGGTGGAGTCATCGAGCGGGATGATGTCGGCAAGGAATTGCGGGTCGACAACGGTGATGTGATGGCCCACGCGGAACTGCAACGAAGCAAACGGCACTTCGGGTGCGTCGGCGCGGTATGCCACTTCCAGCAAGGGCAGATCGATCCATGTGCCGGCGTTGTCCGCTACCCTGCGCAGCGCATCCGGCACAGCGGACGACGAGCATGCGTGCCGGCCATCCAGATAGACGATCTGCCGCGTGTATCGGTGCTGGAGATCGGCCTCGCGCATTGCGGCCAGATGGGCGTCGCTGCACGGTTGCCCCTGGAACTGTGCAGCCTGCCGGGCGGCATCGATGGCATCGCGGGCCACCAGTTCGGCGCGCGCCAGCGCAAGCGTCGTGAATTGCTCCACGCGCTGGCGGTACTGCTGCTCGGCGAACTCGTGGGATACCCATGCCGTGAGTGCGACCGGGCCGCAAACGCCCAGCGCCACCACACCGAACATGAACAGCCAGAGGCGAAGCCTGGTCATGACGCTCCACGGCAAGAAAGTGCAGCGGCCGAGCTTACCAGAAGGGGTATTCCTGTCCGGTCCGAATCTGCGGCTATCCGCTTGCAAGTTGCGCTAAATCACGCCCTCAGGACGGTTCGCGTCGAGGCGGTACAGGCGGCGCGGCCAGCGGCGCGTGGATCGACAGGTAGCCGTGCACCGCATTGCCAACCATGCGTCGCAGTGCCGCAGGGTCGACCGGGCGAGACGCGGTCATCAGCGTCTGCGAAACCAGGCTGTATGTCATCGCATGGGCGGCAAAGGCCGTGGATTCCAGCGCGGCCTGCACGGGCCAGTCGCCCCCGCCGGACAGCGCCTCCATCCAGAGCTGCACGAACTCCGCGTACATGTTCCGGAATGCCTCGATGCCCGATACCTTGCGCTCGACCACGAACAGCGCGGCCCAGTGTTCGGGTTCCGCCAGTGGCGCGGCCAGTTGCGCGTCGATCAGCGCATCGACACGGTCGGTCAGCGGTTCGGAACGGTGGGCATCGATGCTGGCACGCATCGCTGCGGCGATTGCCTTGACGCGCAGATGGATGCAGACGGCCGCCATCGCATCCTTGCAGGAAAAGTACTCGTAGAAGCTGCCGATGCCCACGCCGGCCAATCCGATCACCTGCCGGATGGAGATCCTGTCATAGGGCTTTTCCGCCAGTAGCTGGAAGAACGCATCGCGGATGGCATCGGCCGTTGCGCGTGCCCGCGACTGCGCTGGCTTGCGGCGCCGCGCGGGCGGCTGGTCCGAGGGGTTGGGGGCGGTAGGGCGCGCTGCCTTCATGTCTGAAAACCCGAACACCTTGCGACGGACGGATTCTTATACTGGTTGTCGACAAGACCGGCTTGACTGCCGAGCCGGCGCAACGGAGACATGCCCATGGAATGGAGCACGCACGACGTCACCAACGTGGTGACGGAACTGCAGGAGTATAACGTCTACACCACCGACCTCCCGCTGCAGGAGGCGGTGCGACGCGCCGGTGCAGCGGAGCACGAGGCGGGGCTGGCCAGCTACGGCGCGCGCCTCGGCAGCGCCGACACGATCCGCATGGCCGAGGAAGCCAATCACTTCAAGCCCGAGCTGCATACGTTCGACCGCCAGGGCCGCCGCATCGATCGCGTCGAGTTTCATCCGAGCTGGCACAACATCATGCGCATGGCGCGCGAGCAGGGTTTGGTGTCGCAGCCGTTCTCTGATCCGCGCCCCGGTGCATGGGCCGCGTACGCCGCGGGATTCTCGATGCACGGACAAATCGAGGCCGGCTCCCAGTGTCCGAACTCGATGACGTTCGCGTGCATTCCGGTGCTGCAGCGCGAACCGGAACTGTTCGCGGCGCTCCAGCCGAAGCTCTATTCCCAGACCTACGACGCACGGGATATCCCGCTCGAACAGAAGGATTCCATCCTGGTCGGCATGGGCATGACCGAGAAGCAGGGCGGCTCCGACGTACGCGCCAATACCACGCGCGCCGAACCGCTGCGCGGCGAGGGGCGTGGCGGCGAATACCTGATCACCGGCCACAAATGGTTTTTCTCCGCGCCGATGTGCGACGCGCATCTGGTGGTGGCCCGCACCGAAAGCGGCCCGGCATGCTTCTTCGTGCCTCGCTATCGCCCCGATGGCAGCAAGAACGCGGTACACATCCAGCGGCTCAAGGAAAAGGTGGGCAACCGTTCCAACTCCAGCAGCGAGGTGGAATTCCACGGCGCCTGGGGCCGCATGATCGGCGAGGAAGGACGCGGCATCCCCACCATTATCGAAATGGCCACGTTCACGCGCCTGAACTGCGTGATGGGCAGCACCGGGCTGATCCGCCAGTGCCTGGTGCAGGCGATGCACCACACGCGGCACCGCCGCGCGTTCGGCAAGACGCTGGTGGAGCAGCCGCTGATGCGCAATGTGCTGGCCGACATGGCGCTGGAATCCGAGGCCGCCACGCTGCTGATGATGCGGCTGACCGAGGCATTTTCCCTCGCCGACGAAGACCCGCTGCAGCGCGCCTACAAGCGCATCGTCACGCCCGCGGCCAAGTTCTGGCTGGCCAAGCGCAGCGTCGAGTTGTCCGGCGAGGCCATGGAAGTCTTTGGCGGCAACGGCTACATGGATGAGGGCCCGATGGGCCGCCTGTATCGCGAGACGCCGGTGATCTCCATCTGGGAAGGATCGGGCAACGTGATGGCGCTGGACATGATGCGTGCGATCAGCCGCGAGCCGCAGGCCATGCAGGCGCTGCTGGAAGACATGAAGCCGTTCTGCCAGCAGGATTCGCGCCTGCGTGAAGCGATGACGTCGCTCGTGAACGGCCTGCACGCCCAAGGCGATGCCACCGAATGGCTGGCGCGGCGCCATGCCCAGCAACTGGTCCTGCTGGTGCAGGCACGCCTGCTGGGCGAGCATGCGCCCGCCGAGGTTGCCGATGCCTTTATCGCCAGCCGTTTCGACGCGCAATGGGGCCGCGTGTTCGGGATGCTGCCCGATGGCGTTACCCACGCAGCCATCCTTGACCGCGCCTGGCCGGTGTAAGGAACGCAAGGCACATAAGGCACGCAGGCAGGTTGCACGGCCCGGATATGCCCCGGGCCGAATGACAGGATGAAGCACGTGCTGCGCGCGGACCTTGTCTAGCGTCGTTGCGCAGCAGTGGGCTAGTCGGCCTTCCTGTGGGACAGCGTGGTTGCGGTCATGGTCGCCTCGCGCACGACTTCCTGCGGGGTGATCAGCGTGCCGCTGAAAGTGTCGTCCACGCGCTCGCCGTGCAGTACCAGGTCCAGCCCTTCGCGCTCTTCGTCGCTGCTGACACGCAGGCCCATCGTGACGTCGATCAGCTTGAGCAGGATGAAGCTGGCCACGCCGCTGTAGACCAGCGTGGTGGCCACGCCCTTGAGTTGCAGCACCACGTTGCCGTCTGCCCCGCCGATCTCCTTGACCGCGAATACGCCGGTCAGCACGGCGCCGATGATGCCGCCGATGCAATGCACGCCGAACGCGTCGAGGGAGTCGTCATAGCCGAGCATATGCTTGAGGCCCGTGGCCGCCCAGAAGCAGAGCACGCCGGCGGCCACGCCAATCACCAGCGATCCGCCAACACCGACGAACCCGGAGGCCGGCGTAATGGCCACCAGGCCCGCCACCGCGCCGGAAGCAATGCCCAGCACCGAAGGCTTGCCCTTGGTGATCCACTCGGCAAACATCCATCCCAGCGCGGCGGCAGCGGTAGCGATCTGGGTGACCGCCATCGCGAATCCCGCGCGGCCATCGGCCGCCACGGCGGAACCGGCGTTAAAGCCAAACCAGCCCACCCACAGCATCGAAGCGCCGATCAGCGTGAGCGTGAGGTTGTGCGGCACCATCGGCTCCTTGCCGAAGCCGACGCGCTTGCCCAGCACCAGCGCGCAAACCAGTCCGGCAATGCCGGCATTGATATGCACCACGGTGCCGCCCGCGAAGTCCAGGATGCCGGCCGCCGCCAGCCAGCCGCTCGGCTCCCACACCATATGCGCGATCGGCGCATAGACCAGCAGCGACCACAGCGCCATGAACACGAGCATCGCCGAGAACTTCATGCGTTCGGCGAACGCGCCGCAGATCAGCGCGGGCGTGATGATCGCAAACGTCAGCTGGTACATCATGTAGACCGATTCCGGAATGGTCGGCGCCAGATGACTGACCGTGAGCGTGGTGGCGGTGTCGCCCTTCACGTAGCGCATGCCGTGCAGCAGGATGCGTGACGTGCCGCCGATAAACGCGCTGCCGCCGGTGAAGGCCAGGCTGTAGCCGGCCACTACCCACAGGATGGTGACCAGGCACGTGATGGCGAAACACTGCATCAGCGTGGCCAGCACGTTCTTTTTGCGCACCATGCCGCCATAGAACAGCGCCAGCCCGGGAATCGTCATGAACAGCACCAACGCCGTGGATGTCAGCATCCATGCGGTGTCGCCACTGTTCAGGTTCTTGGCGTCGGTGTCGAACGGGGCCGTGGGAGCCGGTGCAGGCGCCGCAGCGGCAGGTGGCGCAGCAGGGGTTGTGGCTGGGGCGGCGGCGGTAGCGGCTGCGGGCTCGTCGGCCCACGCCACACCGTCATGCGCGCCCAGGTTCAGTGCCACGACGGCGAGCGCGCCGATCATGACGATTCTGGTAAGCAGTCTCTTCATCATGGCCTCCCTCCCGGCGCGCTGGGTTTTGGTGCGCGCGTTGACTGGAGAGTGACTGCTGCATTTCCCGTGCCTGTGGCTGCGCGGTGACGCATGCGTATCAGCGCGAGCCCCGGCAGCCAAAGATGTGCTGCAGCGGATGCTTCCGGGCTTCGATGCACGCCGTCACCGTGCACCATGACGGCGCAGAAGCACTGAATCTGGTGACGGCCTAAGCTGTAGGCATGGATCGCTGGGCTGTGCAGGAGGAGCGATGGCAACGCGAAACGGCTTCATCGGAACGGTTGGCAACACGCCGTTGATCCGGCTTGAAAAACTCAGTGCGGAAACCGGTTGCGAGATTCTTGGCAAGGCCGAATTCCTGAACCCCGGCGGCTCCGTCAAGGACCGTGCCGCGCTGTACATCATTGCCGATGCCGAGCGGCGCGGCACGCTGAAGCCCGGCGGCACCGTGGTGGAAGGCACGGCCGGCAACACCGGGATCGGCCTGGCCCATATCTGCGCCGCACGCGGTTACCGCTGCGTGATCGTGATTCCGGAAACGCAGTCGAAGGAGAAGATGGACCTGCTGCGCGTGCTGGGCGCGGACGTGCGTCCCGTGCCGGCCGTGCCGTACGCGGACCCGAACAACTACCAGAAGGTAGCCGGCCGCCTGGCGCAGGAACTGGACAATGCGATCTGGGCCAACCAGTTCGACAACATCGTCAACCGGCAGGCGCACTACGAGACCACCGGCCCAGAGATCTGGCGCGATACCGAAGGCAAGGTGGATGCGTTTGTCTGCGCCACCGGCACGGGCGGCACGCTTGCCGGCGTTGCACGGTTCCTCAAGGAACAGAACCCGGCGGTCAGGACCGTGCTGGCCGATCCGCATGGCAGCAGCCTGTACAACTTCGTCAAGACCGGGCAACTGAAGTCCGAGGGCAACTCGATTACCGAAGGCATCGGTTCCAGCCGCATTACCGCCAATCTCGCGGACACGCCTATCGACGACGCGGTCCGGGTCGACGATCAGCGCTGCGTGACGATGGTCTACCGGCTGCTGCGTGAGGAAGGCCTGTATGTAGGCGGGTCCACGGGCATCAACGTGGCGGCCGCCGTCGAGGTGGCGCGCGACCTCGGGCCCGGCCATACCATCGTGACGCTGCTGTGCGACCGTGGTGGGCTGTACTTTGCGCGGCTGTTCAATGCGGAGTGGCTGGCGCAGAAAGGGCTGGTACCAAGTTAGCCGCCAAGTAGCGCATTCGACATTTCGTGTCGCCGTGAAACATCCGGTGCGATGCGTGTTCCATACTGGGTTGCATCGATACGCAACTGCCACGCCATGGAAGCCATCGCCCCCGCCGACCCGATTTCCGCCGTTACGCATTCCGACCCCTATCCGTACTACCGCGCGCTTGCGCGCTCGCGCCCGTTCCACTTCGACGCCTCACTGAAGCTGTGGGTGGCCGCCAGCGCGGCAGCCGTGGGCGAAGTTCTTGATCATCCCGATGGCCGCGTGCGTCCGGCAGCGCAGCCCGTGCCGCCGGCGCTGGCAGGGTCCGCTGCGGGCGACCTGTTCGGGCGGCTGATCCGCATGAACGATGGCGCGGCTCACGCGCCGCTGAAGGCGATTGTGTTGCGGCAGATGGCGGCGCTGGACCTGGCCGACGTCCGCGTCCGAGCGCAAACGCTGGCGGCGGCGTTGCCGCGCGTGGAGCGCGACGACAGTCACGAGGCCAACCGCTGGATGTTCACGCTGCCGGTGCTGACGCTGGCCGATCTGTTGGGCCTGCCGCTCGAGCGCGATGCCGATGGGCACGTGTCCACGCGCGTAGCAGGTTTCGTCGCCACGTTTGCCGCGGCGATGTCGCCGCTGGCATCGCCTGCGGACGTCGAGGCCGGCGTGGCGGCGGCCCGGTGGCTCACGCAATGGGCTGGCGACCATGCGACGGATGGCGACGGCCTGCTGCAGCGCCTCGCGCAGGCTGCCGGTGAGGCTGACATCGATCCGGCCGCGCTGACCGCCAATGCCATCGGCCTGATGATTCAGGCATGCGAAGCCACCGCCGGACTGATCGGCAATACGCTCGTGTATCTGGGGCGGTCTGGCTCGCGCGATGCTGATATCGACGCCAGCGTCGACCTGGTTGCGAGGATCGACCCGCCCGTGCAGAACACGCGCCGGTTCATGGCGGCCGATGCCACGCTGTGCGGCCAGGCAGTCAGCGCTGGCGATGCCGTGCTGGTATTGCTGGCGGCCGCGGCGCATGATTCCACCGCAGCCGTGCAGGCGCGCCCCTGGACCTTTGGCGCCGGCCGGCACGGCTGCCCCGGCGATGCGCTGGCACGGGTGCTGGCCGCGGGCACGGTGCAAGCGCTGCTGGCGCGCGACGTTCGCCCGGACCGGCTGCTCGGTAGCCTCAGCTACCGGCCATCGGTCAACGCCCGCATCCCGAACTTCCAACCCATCCACTGATTCCTGAACACAGAACGGAGCCCCCACAATGATTGCCGTGATCTTCGAAGTCGAGCCCGCACCCGGGCGGCAGGAAACCTATCTCGATATCGCCGCGCATCTCAAATCCACACTGGAGACCATCGACGGGTTCATCTCGGTCGAGCGTTTCCAGAGCCTGACCACGCCGGGCAAGCTGCTGTCGCTGTCGTTCTTCCGCGATGAAGCTGCTGTCATTGCGTGGCGAAATACGCTCGATCACCGCAAGGCGCAGGCGGCTGGCCGTGGCGGCGTTTTCGCCAACTATCGGCTGCGCGTGGCACAGGTGCTGCGCGACTATGGCTTGCACGAGCGCGACGAAGCGCCTGCCGATAGCCGTGCCGTGCACGACGCGGCGCAGCCGTGAACTTCGGGAGCATTCGCAAATGTCGTCTTTCAATGCCGGGCACGAGATCGCATTTATCGGCCTGACGTTCCTGCTGGCCGGTTTCGTGAAAGGGGTGGTCGGTTTGGGGCTGCCGACGGTGGCAGTGGGGCTGCTTGGCCTGGTCATGCCGCCAGCGCAGGCGGCGGCACTGCTGGTGGCGCCGTCGATGGTCACCAACGTCGTGCAGTTGTTCAGCGGCCCACGCTTCGGGCAGTTGCTGGACAGGCTCTGGCCGATGCTCGTGTCGATTTGCGTAGGCACGTGGCTATGCGCGGCGTTGGTGCCGGCCCGCGTCATGGGCCACGCCACCAACGCGCTCGGCGTGGCGCTGGTGCTCTACGCCATCCTCGGCCTGACCGCCGTCAGGCTGCATGTGCCGCCGCGTGCGGAAGCATGGCTGGCGCCACTGGCCGGGTTGGTGACGGGCGCCATCACGGCCGTGACGGGCGTGTTCGTGATCCCCGCGGTGCCTTACCTGCAGGGACTTGGGCTCGACAAGGAAAGCATGGTCCAGGCACTGGGGCTGTCGTTCACCGTGTCGACCATCGCGCTGGCAATCAGCCTGGCGCTGAACGGGGCGCTGCTGCACACGCCGGTACTGGGCGCTTCGGCGCTGGCGTTGGCCCCCGCGCTGGGCGGCATGTTCTTCGGCCAGTGGCTGCGCCACCGCATCAGCGCCGAACGCTTCCGCCGCCTGTTCTTCTGCGGCTTGCTGCTGCTCGGTGTCGACCTGGCGCTGCGCGGCGCGTTGTAATGGGTTTCGACGTGAAATCCTGACATATTCGCCCCCCATACTGGTGCGCGTTTCGCGGCGATGGCTTGGCCTCGCGGCACCGGAGATGAAAGGGCGATGCGGGATGAAGCGGCGCGCGGGCGGTACCAGGCTGTTGGCAACGCTGGGCAAGCAGGCGGCGCGGAGCGCGCGCCGGTTGCAGCGCACGCTCACGCAAACGATGACCAGCCCGGTGCTGCGCGCGGCAAGGCAGCAAGGCCAGGCCGTCAGCAAGGCCATGGGGCGAGCGGTTGGCAAGGCCGCGCGTCAGGCTCTCACGGGGGTCGTCACCCCTGTGCCCACGCCTGTCAGCAAGGGCGGCGGTATCTGGGAGGAAGGCCTGTGGGGCTTGAGCCTTGGCATCGGCGACATGGCGCGGCGCCGTTACCGGGTGTTCGTGCCGCCTGGCGTCAGCGCGGCACGTCCTGCGCCGCTGCTGGTGCTGCTGCACGGCTGCGGGCAGGACGCCGCCAGCTTTGCCGCGTGCGCACGCGTGGCCACCGTGGCGCGTGATGCGCGCTGGGTAGTGCTGATGCCCGAGCAGTCCGTGCAGGCCAATCCCCAACGCTGCTGGAACTGGTTCCGCCCCGGCGCACGCGGCGCATCGGAGGCGGCACTGCTGATGTCGATGATCGACCATGTATGCCGGCGCTATGCAATTGCCGCCGACCGGGTCTGCGCGTTCGGATTGTCCGCGGGCGGCGCCATGGCGATGATGCTGGCGCTGCGCTATCCCGATCGTTTCGCCGCCGTGGGGTCGCATTCGGGTGCGGCGCCGTACAGTGCCACCAACGCGTCACAGGCGCCACGCGCAATGCGTGGCGAACGCGCGCCCGATGCCAGTGGCGCCAGGCAACTGCTGGCCGGCCGCCGGCCTCCGCCCCTGCTGCTGCTGCATGGCGACGAAGACGCGGTCGTCTCCTATGACAACGCCACGGCGGCTGCCGCGCTGTGGCTAGACCTTGTGCCGCCGGGCATGCCCGCGCCCGCTGCATTGCCGCCGAAGCGCGTGCGGCGCGGCGCGCGGCGTGCAGTGGACGTGTTCGACTGGCAATGCGGCGTGCGGCCGTTCCTGCGGCTGGTCAGGGTGGAGGGGCTGCGGCATGCGTGGAGCGGCGGTGCGCCGGGGCAGGCGTTTGCCGATCCGGCCGGGCCGGACGCGCTCAAGATTGCGCTGCGATTCTTCTCGGTGAACGGCCGCCACGACTGAAACTGTGCGCTTGTCGGGAAACAACAAAGGTCGCTACGTCCCAGCAATAAAGCTCAGAAAAACGCCGGGAATCCTACTGGATTTCCTTTGCTGGCGCGGCTTTTCGGTCTTTATTGTCCGAGGTCTTGGTGCTCCCCCATGTGTCGTTAAACGCTCTTGACTCATGGAAAGCTTTTACCTCAGTCACGCCGACGACACACCGGTACCAGTACTTGAACCCGGCAATGGCAAGACCAAGACTGGCCGACTCTGGACCTATGTACGTGATGACAGGCCCGCTGGCTCGACGGACGCGCCGGCCGTCTGGTTTGCGTACAGCCCGAGTCGGTCAGGCGAATAACCGCAAGCTCACTTGAAGGGCTTCAAGGGAATCCTGCAAGCTGACGCGTTCGCAGGCTACAACTCCATCTACAAAGACGGCGACGTACGAGAGGCTGGATGTCTTGCCCAGTATCCCGAGTACGGTTTTATGCTGAGCATCGATCGGTCGACGCTTCGTACGTGGACTTCGGACGCTCCGCGTCACCACATAAATCTTATCGCTCACAGCGAACTCAGAAACGCGAGAAGGTCGGGTTTCGGTTTCCATGATCTCGCACGAGCAGGCTCGATCCCAGCATGCCGCCAGAACGTTTCGAGGGCATCGCGCTTCATCTGAAGGTTTGTCTCGATGTAGCGTCCGGTTGTCGCAATGCTTGCATGACCAAGCTGCGGCCGATCCCGGCCAACGAATACTGATCGTCGCTGCACCGCGTCGCACTTCAATCTGTATATCCGGTATCGCCGGCGTCGGCGTGGGCTCGCTGATCTGCAGCGGGATGAACTCGGCTTGGGGTACTGTCATCAATGCGCGGGCTTCGCCCGCGCTATCCAACACTTGATGTTCAGCGACCCAGCGCCGCAGCAGATTCGCGTTCACGCGATGGTGAAGTGCTACTGCCGCAATCGAAACACCCGGATGCATGCAATCCCGGACCGCTTTGGCCTTGAACTCGGGGCTGTGCCGACGTCGGCGTCGCGCTGGTGCGCTCTCTTCGATAGTGTTCACGTGTCCACCAAGAATTTAGATGGACACGATGCTCCTTGCTCTCCTGCTTCCCTTCAAGAAGGGTTCACCGGGCGCTTACGTACCTGGCACGCAGGAGCGACGTCAACACGGAAGCGCTGCACCGGATCGGTGAGCTTTACGCGATTGAGGCCGAGATCCGCGGGAAGCCTCCCGACGCGCGAATGCGCGTCCGACAGGAACGGGCACTTCCATTGCTGGAAGCCTTCGAGATTTGGCTACGATCGACCCTCAGCAAGGTATCGCACAAAAGCGATACCGCGAAGGCCATTAGTTACGCATTGAATCAGTGGGCGGCCCTAACACTGTATGCCGGTGATGGTCGCGTCGAGATCGACAACAACGCCGCGGAGCGAGCGTTGCGGGCCGTTGCTCTCGGTCGCAAGAACTTCTTGCACTTCGGCTCCGACAGTGGCGGCGAACGCGGCGCCGCTATCTATTCGCTGGTCGCCACAGCAAAACTGAACAGTCTCGATCCCGAGGCCTACCTGCGACACGTCATTGCTCGCATCGCCGACCACCCCGTCAATCGCGTTAGCGAACTGCTGCCATGGGCCATGGCTGAGCAGATCCGCTCGAACGCCGCCTGAAAATATCCCCCTCGTCAAGAACGCTGACCGTCGGACGGTTACGACCATCTACCTCGACGCCTAAGACCTTGCCACCATCCTCAAGGTCAGTCCGGCCACCGTTGTTCGCAGAGCCAAACGGCAGCCCTACACATTGCTGGCACCCGTTCACCTGGGGCCGAGCTTTCCACTTCGTTCGCGTCAAACAGACGTGGACGCGGTAGGCATAACGGCTGACCATGAAGTCGGACCTTGCTTACGGAGGTTGTCACCCGGAAGCTCTCAACCGTCGCGATGGCTGGTCCTGTCCTGGGCTTGCTGCAAGAGTTCGACGCTCGCAATTCTCGGACGGCGGTTAGCCTTCCCGCCGTCCGTATTTATGCAGCCTACCCGAGCGCCTTAACGCGATTTCTTGGCCGGCGCTGGTGTCTCGAATTTCGAGACGCCAAACACCATATAGTTCGCGTTAGGCTGCTTACCGTTCTTCGTCTGCAGGCTCAGCGTGTTGCGGTCCCACTCGTAGTGGCTCCAGTCCCAACTATGATTGTCCGACTGAACGACCACGTACGATCCTTCCCGCAATTGGACGGAACTCGCGTTCCCGCCAAAATCCAGCCCCAGGTGGAAGGTGTGGACTTGCGCATTCTTCTTGCGGTCCATGGTGGACTTCACTACAGATGCCGCCAGGCCGGCAAACGGCTTGAGGGCAGGCTGTGCGGTCGCCATCAGCGAAAGGCCGCTTTTGAACGCGGCGCTATCCAAGGCGGCCAGCACAGTATCGTCCAAACTGCTTGCGACATTGACCGTGCGACCTTCGAATGCAACGCCGTTCTGACCGACTGTGACACCCAAGAAAATCGGATGCCCCGAGATGCTCGCACTCGCCTTGTCGCGAACCTTCGTTCGCAGCGCGAAGCGCAACTCTTCGACGTCGCCTTCGACCTGGTTCTTGCCGGCGAACTCGCACAGGATAGTGTGCTCGCCCATGCCGGGGTACTCATGCACGTAGAACTTGTCGAGCGAGATTTTGATGCGCTGACTCGCAAGCTCATGGTCGGCCTTCACCATGCTCGCGGGGCGGATCTCAAGCTTTACATCTTCCGAGGTCGGACGCCCGATGAAGCCGAGCGTAAGGCCCGAATGTCTATAGGCCCCGCCTCCAAATCCGAGGCCCTGGCCGCCTGGCGACTGCGCGAGAATGCGCTTCGCACCTTCGGTGTCCTCGATGGACATTAGGTATTCCGCAATGGCGTTGTCGTCCCGACTTCCGAGTGACAGCGCTGAATCGAACACTGTGTGCGTCATGATTACGTTCATGTGCGAGTACGACCACGGGGGCGCACGCGCTGTTGTATCTTTGCCCGTACTTCTGCGTAGAGGGTTGCGGACCGCTGTGACTGGCCCATTTCGAGAGTAATTGCCAGAGCGTAGGGTACCTGTGCAGTCTTGTGCTGATTTCTATTTGCGTATGCCTGCACGCCGACGAAGAAACCGTCGTCGTCTACGAAAGTCTTGACCTTTTTTTTGCCTTCTAATACCAGATGGGTCAGCGTACCGCGTTCTGCGCTTTTTCCATTCGGTTGAAGTGTCCGGTCAACACCGTCCCAAAATTTATGATTTCCCTTTTTGCTGACGATCCGGAGACCGACGCCCCGATAGGTGTCCGAGGTGACGCTGATTGGGGTGGACCAGGCGAGCGTGATGACAATCCGACGGACATCGTTTGTGCCAATCATTGCCGTGGGCATAGGGACCCGATACTCGTGGAGAGCGTCGTGGACAATGGTGTCGGCCCCCAATAGGGTGATTCGACTCTTGTCTCCCGAAATCACTAACTTGGGCTGGGGGCGACCGTACCCGAGGAACTTGGTGATCGTTTCACGACGACGGTGGTGCTTTTTCGAGTCGCTTGGAGGATAGACGTCCTCCAGCAGCTGGCCAATTGCACCCCAGCGCGCACCGTGCGCAAGCAGAGCCTTCAGAATGACTGCCCGAGTGGGAAGCTTGAGCCAGTTAAGGCGGTCGGCCGCATAAACCTCCTTCACAGCCTGCGCAATGACAATCCCCGCACGGGTGACGAGTGCTGCGGCGTTGCTCGTTCCAGTGGTCAGAGCCACTTTTTGCAGATTTCCACCGGCGGGATCGGGTGCCGCTACCATTTGCCCCATATGCACCGACTGGATCCCCCGAATCGCAACGCTATTCGGTTCCTGCGAGACAATAACTGCCTGACGCCCCCCGAATTCGACGAGGTCGGGCTTGATGCCCCGACGTACACCGAACCCGAGTGCTGAACAGATGTTCGTCATCGGGGCATTCGGGTAGGGATCAATCGTGCCCACTGGCGGTGCAGCAGCGCCATCGCCGTGAAGCGCCCCGACGGTTATGGCATTGATCGACTCGGCAGGGCTCAGAACGGATCGTAAGCCCTTGGCTTGTTCGATTGCCTCGAGAATGGCAGCTTCACGGACTGCTTGAGGCGCATTGTCGAAGTCATTCTTTGTGGCAAAGTGCGGAAGCGGGAAGGAGCTTTCGATGTTTCCGGCGCTGATCACAAAGAGAAGCTTGTGTTCGTGGCTCAAATAGTCGAGCAGAACCGCCCAGGGTGTCGGCCTTCTAACGAACGGCGCGTACTTGTCGCAGATGGAGTGGTTGATGAGCACGACATCAGGGTGGCCAGCAGGGTTGCCTTGCAGACCAGCAACCAACGACTTCACCGCACGATAAATCATCCCGATGGGAAGCTTGCCTGGTGGCGTCGTCTCGACAGCTCCGGCGGTCGCGGCGGTCAGCACGGGAACGACGACAACGGCGTTGGCTAGCGGTGGTTGCGGGTCATGCAAGTCGCCATGGACAACAAGCGAAGCCATCGCAGTACCGTGCCGCCGCGCGGACACTGGTACGTCTTGTCCCGTGATGTCCACCTCGTGCACGGCGACGCGCGTGCCGAGGGCGGCGTGGCCTTGAACTGGGTAGCCGTCAAGGATGGCCGCAATGTGGGGCTCATTCCCTGGCTGCCAGGGTTGCATCGCGGGCATCTGGGGTGTCGACCCGTCTGTCGCTCCCGCCTGATATAGCGACTGCGGACGGATGGTCATGATCGCGTTCGCGTCCGCGAGTGCGCCGTCTCTGTCCACCAGGCGACGCGCCACGCTTGCTGGTACGCGTACGAGTGCCGCTTGGTAGTTGATTTCGTGAACGGAGCAGAAATCAAGAAGCTCGCCGTCGACTTCCTCTAGCAGTTCCAGAAGCGTCGCGAGCGCCTCGTCACGCTTTTCGGCTTCGTCGCGATACCAAAGGTCGACTTCCATAACAACCGGCGTGTCGGGGGCGCCCGACAACATAAGCTCCACGTACCTTGCAATAGAGGGGTCGATTCGGTCCTTGGCGGACCAAGTGCGGATATCGTGGAGATGGCCAAAAAGCGACCACCACGCTTTATCATCAGGCCCCGGTGGAGTGTCAGCCTTGAAAGCTTTCCAACGCGACAGAAGGTTATCGAGTCCCTTCACCGTAGGCATGGTGAGGTATAGATACGTCGCGCCTACTGGCTCATCGGAGTCGTCGTCATCTTCGACGTCATCATCCGGAGGCGAATCGTCGTACTCGCTACTCAGCCATTCGAAGCCAAGCGTTTTAGCGGCGGCCTCGAATTCTTCGACGCGACCGCGGAGCTCGATCACCAGTGCTCGGTCCGGTGTTACAGCCCGAGGATCGCTGGAAACATCGATGCCACTCTTGATGCGTTCGGTCGTCTGCTCGATGAACTCGAACGCTTCCCCGTGACGCTTATTTTGCTCCGCCGGCGTCTTTTTCCGCGCGAAGATTCCTCCTGGCACGCGGCCTGGCATTCGTTTTCCCGGTTTCTGCTCCCTCTGGAGCCTTACCACCGGATATCTCTGAACCATAATTCCCGCTCTGCAAGTCCTTCCGTAAACGCCTTTGCCAGCGCCCCAGGATTTCCCGGGCTGCGCTAGCCGGAGTCAACTTGCCGCGTGAAAGAATAAGCCGACGGCGAACGTCGAGCGTGAATGCCTCAACTTCAGACATACTTTCGCCCGCCATGCAGTCTGCAAACTCTTGGGCATCGATTCCAGCGCTAGCGCCTAGTGAGCGTTCAAATTTCTGAAACCACTCTTTAAGCTCGCTAGGTCCTGGCAAAGGTACCTCCACCCGAACTTCAAAGCGTCGCCAAACAGCTTTGTCCAACAATTCAGGGTGATTCGTTGCGCATATTACAACGGAATGGCTTGGTAAACGGTCCAGTTGGACGAGAAGAGAACTTACTACACGCTTGATCTCCCCGGTTTCCTGTGAATCGCCTCGGTCCTTGCCGACTGCGTCAAACTCATCGAAGAAAAGTACGCTTGGGTTCGCGGCCACATAGTCGATGAGCCGACGGAAACGATTTGCTGTTTCTCCTAGGAAGCTGTCGACGATCGCGTCATACCTGACGGACAGAAGCGGCAGCGAAAGCTCGGAAGCGATCACCTCTGCCAGGCTCGTTTTCCCGTTTCCGGGTGGACCTATCAACAGAAGCGTATGACGAGGCTCGACCGAATGCTCGCGCAACAAGGACGCGTGGGAGAACTCATAGATAAACTCCTCAATGCTCTCCTTGAGGTTCGCAGATAGCACTAGGTCGCTCAGTCTCTTGTGAGCGGGGACGTCGAAGACCAATTCCGAGATGCCGTTGGGCAGCTCACTTGGCACCGGCGCGAAGAGGGAGGACTGCGGCGAAGGCCTTGATTCTTGCTTACTAGCGCGGCTTGCTTCGATGATTGCGTCCATTGTTCTTTTGAGCGCCTGGCGGTCGCCGCGAATATTAGGATTGGCCATGCTGTCCACCCATCATCGGCAAAGTGTCGGACTGCGTAACATTGCCGCCTACAAACGAGCGCGCCAATCCACCCATCGCAGGGTTGCCCGATGGGTTCGCGACATAGGCGTCAATCACGTTGAGCACGTTCTGGAACAAAGCGCGCATAGCAAGGAGCTCCTCAACCGGCACGTTTGGTGGCAGCCCGACAGGCGGCGTTGCTCGTGTTTCACTTTCAACAGAAGCCGTTTCTTTTTCATGTTTTGCCAAGGCGTCTGCCAACAAAGCACGAGTACGGCCTATGGCGCAGCCGCTGCGGTCAAAACGCCACAGCAGTGTCTTGCTGACCCCCAGTGCAGTAGCGGCAGCCGATACTGCACCACATTTTTCGATGAATGCCCGGACTTGCGCCGCAAGGCGATCGTCACGGCTTACTTTTGGCATCGATTTTACCCCTAGAACTAGGAAAATTGTACCGTTTTCAGCTACAAAACGCAACGAATTAGCATAAAAATGTACAAATAGCGTTACGTTATTCGGTAAAAGAAACGGCGGGTGGCTGGCCGCGTTCTATTTTTCCATCGCGCAGCGCGATTCGCGGGCTCGGGCGTAAGCGGATGGTTGTTATGTATAGCTCTCGGCGCGCTACCATCACTGGCGGATATCGCGACGACGTTTGTCTGATGGCCGTACGCTTCGCTGCATCCGATGCTCCGTCCCGATGTTGTCAAAGGCCTCAAGCTCAGGCTAATGCCAGTCCACTGGATGAAGAAATCTGCGCGGCCTTAATCGCAAGCTCATCACCGTGCGTCCGTTGGCTGCAGGGAGGATGCCCTTCGCGGGCCGGCATGACCTGAAGTTTGTGTTGGCGCCGGGTGATGAGGTGGCGTCGAGTCGGACCTGAAGGCTTCGGTGGGGGTGCGCCACCGACGACGGCGTAACCGGTGGTCCCACTCAACGCTAGATGATCTTCATCATCGCCTCATAGTGATTCTTGTCGTTGGCCTGGATGAGACCGAGCAAATCGGTGAGGACGGCCGGAGTCTCGGATAGTACCGATAGGTCGTGGTCCGGCTCGACTTGCTCCATATGCGAGTGCGTATGAAGGAATCGCACAATCCGTGCCTTTGCTGCAGCATCGCCCTCAAGCGCTTCAAGCTGGGACGCTAGGTTTCCTGCGCAACCAGGCGCCGTCCTCCTTTGGCGGCCACTTCGCGGGCCCGCCCTCATCGGCGCTTTTGGCTTTGAGCCCGGAGGCCAGAAGGTACCCAAGGTCGCTTATCGGACCCATAAGGGACCTTCGATTCGCCCGACAGCGGTCGTTCAAAATCGAACCTCACTGACTCCCATGCGGGCGGCAGTCGTCGGCCGAGGGGCAACCTACCCGCCGACGGCGACACGCTTCGTCATCGGCACGCAAGGCAACTCCAGTCCACACGAGGTACGGTACGTCGAAACCGAATCGCCCGACCAACCACAACGACGATAGAACGGTGCCGCGTTGAGCGTTGCATCGAGGCGCATTGCGGCAAGGCCGTGATCAGCGGCCAACACTTCAAGAAAATCCAGCATTTTGCGTCCAATGCCGCGCCCCATATGAGACGGTCGGACGAAGATCGCGTCGACTTGCCCGCTTGCGAATGTAAGCATCCCTGTTCCGACGATCGATCCATGATCGACGGCAACATAGAAGTCAGATTCGACAACGCCGGCCCATTTGTCGGTCGGCGTGCCGTCAACCCACGCCGAAAGGGCTGCTTTGGGATAGTGCTCAGCGCATGCAGCATGCACCGACGTTTTACGAATATCCCATGCATCGAACACGTCATCGCAGTTCGCTTTTCGTATCGTCAGCATGCTGTGCTCCTCGGATCGAGCGGCCAATTCGACACGTCAGCAACGTCATCAAGAACGGAAACACGTACTCTGTAATGCATGCGTTCACTCCAATTCGCGCCAACGCAATTCGGAGCGGCTGAATAGACACGGCCCCGTCATGACTGGCGGGGCCGTTGAGGAAGTCTGTGTACGGTGTATGAACGTCACGATTCCCACGACTCGCCATTGGCGGTCATGGTGCACATCTTGGAACTGAGCGCGTCGTAGTTCATAAGAACATATTGCCTGCCGAGGAAATTGCCGTCAATGCCAACCCGCCGATCGTCAACGATCCAGGCGGTCGTGTCGAACGTCTCAAACTGGCCGAACTCGGAAATCCATCAGGCCGCCAACGCCGCTCACAAAATGGAGCCCTATGGTAAGGTTCATGCGATGAATTTGTTGATTTCAACTGGTGGCGCGCATGGGCTGGCACTTGTGTGCTTGTCGGCGTGAGGTGACTCATCGTGAGTGATGCGAAACAGGACAAGCGGCGCACGCTGCTAACTGACAAAGTTTCAGCGAGCAGGGCTTTGCGCCTGAGCGTGCCGCCAGAGGCGAGGCCTGCTCCAGTCAGCATGAAAGACTTGCTGCGGCAGAGGAAAGAGCAACTGCAGGCTGCCCGTGCCGCGGCCAAGAAAAGGCGTGACCTACTAAAAGCCGAGATCCTGTCGGCTGCAAAAGAGGTTGCCCGAGAGGAACGCATTGCTACGCGACTAGAGGCTGAACGCCTGAAGGCGGAAGCCAAGACCGCGCGGACCTACGTGCGGGAGGACGCACGCGCAGCCGCCAAGTTTGAACGCAGCCAACCAACCCGCCCGGCGTCAAAACGAAAGGCGCTTGCCAAGGAAAAACGCAAGCTGGTGTCTTACGCTGATTTCTTGCGGATGCGTGGGTAATAGTCGGGAGTTCGCTTTTTCGCCTTTGTTGTTGGAACTTTGCGGGATTATTGTTTCCCTACTCTGCGCGGGTTGCGTGGGATGTCGATTGCCGTCAGTCAGCCTGCGCGATTCGGTCCGATTGGTTCGAATACGACATCGCTGGTCGGGCAGGCCACGCACGGCAGGATATAGCCATCGTCCTTCTCATCAAGGCTCAGGCCCGGCCATTCGATCCGGTAACGCACGCTGCCCGAGTGCAGGAGGCTCATGCAGGCGCGGCAGGTGCCGTTGCGGCAGGAACTGGGCAGGACCACGCCGTCGAGCAGCGCGGCTTCCAGCAGGGTCAGCGAGGCTGGTGCGGAGAACTGCGCGTTGCCGGGCAGCACGCGTGCCGTGTACTCGGCGTCTTCGGAATCGCTCGTCATGCGCCGTTCTCCTGCTCGGGAAAGCGCGCACGGCCATGGGTGGCATCGCGCAGCGTAGCAATCGCGCCATCGCGCAATGTGGCGGGCAGGCGGATCACCAGCGTGGCCAGGGCGCCATATTGCGTATCGGCCAGAGTGCAGCCTTCCGCCGCCGACAACTCCAGCCAGCGCCGCACGCGCGATTCGTCGGCGTAGTCGATTTCGATGGCCAGCGTGGTGTAGGCAATGCGCTCGATGCGCTCGGCATCCTTGAGCGCGGCCGCGATGGCGTCGGTATAAGCCCGGACCAGCCCGCCCGCGCCAAGCTTGACACCGCCGAAGTACCGCACCACCGCGGCCAGCACACCGTCGAGGTCATGGTGCCTCAGGACTTCCAGAATCGGCCGGCCCGCCGTCCCAGACGGCTCTCCATCGTCGGACATCCCCGACTGGCCGCCGGCCAGCAGCGCCCAGCACACATGAGTGGCGGCCGGGTGCTGCGTGCGTAGTTCCTGAATCACTCCCATGGCCGCGTCACGGTCGGCCACCGGCACAGCCAGCGCGATAAAGCGGCTTTTGCGGATCTCGATCTCGGCGTGGACGGGGGAGGCAAGCGTAAAGGTAGGCAAGACGGAGAAAGGCGTTCGATATCAGTGCAGGATGGCGAGTGTAGCGCAGCCGGCGGCGCGGCCCTGAAGCGCCAGCCATCTCCAGTCACATGACAGTCTGCTGACCGTCAAAAATCTGTCACGCCGCCGGCTTATGATCGGCCGCGGGGCGTTCTGTCCGCTTTTTTGCGCGCCACGCGTTGCTTGCGGTCCGATCGCCCACTCGAACTTGTCGAACCCATCCCAATTCCCACACACACAACAATCATGTCCGACCAGCCCGTCGTAGCCCGTCGCCGTGCCCTGAAAATCCTTGGTGGAGCCCCGATGCTGCCGCTCGGCGCCGCCGCCGCAAGCCTGGCCGGTGGGATGACCGCGATGGAAGCCGCATTCGCGGCCGCGCCACGGCGCAAGGCGGGCGCCACGTTTGCCTCGGCGGCGTTCACGGGCATGCCGGCCCCGACGCTCGACAACGCGGCGGCCATGGCCACCACGACGGTTGGATCGTCGATCAAGGTGTCGTACAGCGATGACACTGCCCAGGAATATGCGCTGGCCTACCAGCCGTTCTTCGTGACGGGCGACATGCTGCCCGATGGCAAGGGCAACAAGGTACTGGCGGGCGGCTACTACGACATCCGGAACCGTCCGATCATGGACACGTCGGTACCAGGCAAGACGCGCCAGTTTTTCTCGGACTGCCCGGATGGCAGCTCGCTGCTGACGCTGCACGGTGCCCGCGTGCCGGGCGTGAAGGGCAACACGGTGTTCGCCGTGGTCCAGTTCGAGTACACCACGCGTAACCAGGCCAACGGCGACATGTACGGCATGCTGCCGTCGCCGATCGCCGTCATCACGCTCGATCAGGACCCGAAGACCGGCAAGCTCACGCCGGTGCGCTATCACAACGTGGATACATCGGCTGTGAACGGGCTGTGGATCACGTGCGGCGCGAGCCTGTCGCCATGGAACACCCACCTGTCGAGCGAGGAATATGAGCCCGACGCGACCAAGGCGGCCACGGACAAGCGCCTGCGCGGCTTCAGCCAGAACCTCTATGGCGATGCCGATCGCGCCAATCCGTACCACTACGGCCATCTGCCCGAGATCACCGTGCATGCCGACGGCACCGGCTCGATCCGCAAGCACTATTGCGTGGGCCGCATCTCGCACGAACTCGTTCAGGTGATGCCGGACGAGCGCACCGTGCTGATGGGCGACGACGCCACCAACGGCGGGCTGTTCATGTTCATCGCCGACCGTCCGCGCGACCTGTCGGCGGGCAAGCTCTACGTGGCCAAGTGGCACCAGACGTCCGGCACGGGCCCGGGCGCCGCCACGCTGTCGTGGATTGCGCTGGGCAGCGCGACGAGCGACGAGATCCGCAAGCTCGTCGATGGCGGGATCAAGGTCACAGACATCATGGACGTCAAGACCAAGGACCCGGGCGACGCAGGCTATACGCGTATCCTGATCGACGGCAAGCCGAACTGGGTAAAGGTGCTGCCGGGGCAGGAAAAGGCGGCCGCGTTCCTGGAGACGCATCGCTACGCCGCGTACGTGGGCGGCAGCCTGGGCTTCACCAAGATGGAAGGCACCACGGTCAACATCGCCGACCGCAAGGCCTACTCGGCCATCTCGCGCATTGAATCGAGCATGCTGGCTGGCAACGCTGCAAATGCCGGCGATATCCGCGTGGAAGGCCCGTACTCGGGCGCCGTGTACGAACTGAACCTGCGCGGCGGCCAGGCGGACCACGCCGGTGCGCACATCGACAGCGAATGGGTGCCCGTCGACATGGCGCCGGTGCCCGCGCTGATTTCCGAGGATCTCGGCGGCGGCGCGAAGAAGGCGCAGGATGCGCTCGGCAACTTCGCCAACCCCGACAAGGTGGCCACGCCGGACAACCTCAAGTTCTCCGAAAAGCTGCGCACGCTGTTTATCGGCGAAGACAGCAATACGCACGTCAACAACTTCCTGTGGGCCTACAACGTCGACACGAAGCAGCTTTCGCGCGTGCTGTCGTGCCCGGCCGGCGCGGAGTCCACCGGGCTGCACGCGGTGGACGAGATCAACGGCTGGACCTACGTCATGAGCAACTTCCAGCATCCGGGCGACTGGGAGGCGGGCCTGCACGACAAGGTCAAGGCACAGCTCGACCCGCTGGTACGCGCCAACTACAAGGACCGGTTCGGCGCGGCGGTGGGCTACCTGACCGCCACGCCGACCGCGATTCATCTCGGCAAACGCGTCTGACCACGCAGCGGGCCGCGCCTGCTAACCTGTGGGCTGTGCGCCCGGCGCGAGACCGGGCGGCAGACCCACTGGAGACCCCATGACCGCTGAACCGACCGCGCGCCGCATGGCGCCCGCCACCGAACGCAACCGCGAGCCGATCCTGGCTGTCCTGCGCAACGTTCTGCCGAGATCGGGCACGGTACTGGAGATCGCCAGCGGCACCGGCCAGCATGCAGTGCATTTTGCGGCGGCGCTCCCGGGCGTGAAGTGGCAGCCGAGCGACCCGGACGCGACCCACCGCGAATCGATCGTCGCCTGGACCGACCATGCGAAGGTTGCCAACGTCCTGGCCCCACTGGCCATCGACGTCTGCCACGAGCCATGGGACATCGGCGCGGTCGATGCCATCGTCTGCATCAACATGATCCACATCGCCCCATGGGCCGCCGCCGAGGCACTGTTCTCCGGCGCGGGAAAGCGCCTGGCGCCGGGCGGCGTGCTCTACCTCTACGGGCCGTACCGGCGTGACGGTGCACACACGGCCCCGAGCAACGAAGCGTTCGACAGGCAGTTACGCTCGGCCGATTCGGAGTGGGGCGTGCGCGACATGGAGGCCGTGATCGCACTCGGCGCCGCGCAGGGCCTGACGTGTGATGAGCCGATTCCGATGCCAGCGAATAATTTCAGTCTGGTGTTTCGAAAGCAGGGGTGATGGCTGCAAGCCACACAATGCTGTGGATCTTTGTCGGATTGCACTTTCGGTGTTGCAGTGATTGAGCGGCTGGATGCCAGCACCTAAGCTGGCCTCCTCTCATGACAACACCGGAGGTTCAGCATGTATCTCGACCCGTTGGCGGGTGCGCAACCATTGCAGGAATCCAATGCACGCAGCGGCCGGCGTGATGTCCGTCACCCGGAGTCCCAGGAGTCAATGTTCGATGCACTCGGGCCCGACCGGCTGCCGATCGACCATCTGACCCCGGAAGAGGTTGCCGCGCAGCGGCTGGTGGCGCTGACGTCTTCGGAGTTGCTCCTTGCCGTCGAGGAGGGGCGCTTCTACGCCGAACGCTACGATGCTGCCGGAAGGCCGACCATTATTCCGACCTGGCAGTTCGTGCAGCCAGCGCCAGCGCTCATCGCGCCCGTCATCAAGGCGCTCCGCGAGGAACCGTTGGGAGAAGATCCATACTTCTGGATGATCGCCTATGAGGAGTTGAGTGACCTCACGCCGGCAGAAGTGTTGTGCGGCAGGCTGCTCCGCACACGTTGGTCGGTTTCCATCTGGCAAATGGAATACTTGCGCCTGCCTGACGCCGAGCGTCAGGCGGTGGTCATGGAAGCGCTTGATCTGCTTCCGTCGCGGATGATGCGTGCGGGTTGTTGAGGGGAGCTTCGATGATGTCATCGATATCTTCCGAGATGCCGGCAAATGTCGCCGAGCAGATGCCACCGCGTTCATTGGTCATGGATGTGATGGCGTCGAGCGTATGCACACTCAGGCGCGGGACGCTGCTGAGCAGGGCAGCATGGAGTGCCGCCAGCGCAATTCCGGAATTCGTAACGCAAACCTACCGCTGGGGTCCGCCAGCAAGTAGCAGACACGCTATTGGGCGCTTTCCGTTCTACTGGCTCTACGTCGCAGAGGATATTCATACCGCGATCTGGGAGGGGCGATTCTGCGAGAAGGTTCAGAGATACCCAGGATTCTTCAAGTTCAACAACGGGGCCGAGGACGGACTGCTGGTGAACCTGCGACTGGAAGCAGATCTGAAACTCTTTGAGATTGGTGGGCAGACGGCCGCCAGACTTGGAATCTATGATCAACTGTCGGATCCAGACCATAGGTGGTGCAAGTACTTTGGCCTGGAAATGCACCATGTCATGTCGGCACTCTTCGACGAGACGGGAGCAATTGGTATTCGATACCCCTCAAGACGCCTTCGCAACCATTCGGCAATCGCGATTCACTCGAGTCATCTCGCGTGGTGGAAGAAATCGGTCACCATTGAAACGGCGCGATTTGGCGACCTGCCGGTCTATAGGGAGCTTTTCAATGACCCGTGTCGATTGAAACAAGCCCCTTAGGCTCACCCCCGCACCAGCATCACTGCCGCCGTCGCAATCAGGCACAGCGCAAACGCCGCGCGCAGCTTGCGTTCCGGCATGCGGTGGGCCAGGGCCACGCCCCATGAGATCGTCAGCATTCCGCCAAGGGAAAGCGGAATGCCGCTGTACCAGTCGACATGTCCGGCGTTGGCATATGTGAACAGCGCGACCACGGCGCCAGGCGTGACGAGCGCGAGTGCCAGGCCCTGCGCGGCGGCCTGCCGCATGCCGAACAGGCCGACCAGCGCGGGGGCCGCCACCACGCCGCCGCCGACGCTGAAGAATCCGGAGAATGCGCCGCCGACCACGCCGACGGCAGGAATCCACGATGCAGACACGCGCGCATGCTGCTGGGTGGCGGAGCGGCCTGGCAGCAGACGCCACAGGAAGTACAGCGCCAGGCCGATCATGAACACCGCGAAGATCCGGCGCAGCAGCACCGCATCGATCGACGTGGCGAGTCTTGCCGAGAAGTACGTGGCCAGCACGGCCGATAGCCCGAGCACGATGGCCGTCCGCAGATCGATATCGGCGCGCTTGCGGTATTGCCAGAATCCAATCAGCACGTTCGGCGCGATCATCACCAGCGAGGTGCCCTGGGCAAGCTGCTGGTCCATCCCGTAGAGCAGGCCTAGCGCCGGGATGGCGATCAGGCCGCCGCCGATGCCGAACAGCCCGCCCACCGCGCCGAGCAATCCCCCGAGTCCAAAGATCAGCAGGGCGGACAGCAGGGTGTGGTCAGGCATGGTGAATCGGGGGCGGCGTTCGGGAAAAGCGACAAGGTCGAAAAGGCTAGTCCGCGATCATACGCGGACATGGGTAATACATTGAGGCGCGGGGACGGAGCGTTCCGGCCCCCCCGGCCGGCGCAGACCAGAGATCAGTCGACCTGCGCGCCCGACTGCTTGACGATCTTCGCCCACTTGTCGATGTCGCCGCGCAGCATGGTGGAAAATTGCTGCGGCGTGGTGGTCAGCACCTCGGCGCCCTGCGCGGCAAGCTTGTCGCGCAGCGGCTTGTCGGCCAGCGCCGCCTGCAGCGTGGTGGCCAGCTTCTGCGTGACGTCCTTTGGCGTGCCGCGCACCGCGAACAGGCCCACCCACAGGTCGCCGCTATAGCCCGGCACCGTCTCGCCGATGGCCGGGATGTCCGGGGCGAACGGTGAACGTTTGGCCGAGCTGACACCCAGCGCGCGCACCTTGCCGGCCTTGATATGGGCCAGCACGGACGGCAGGCTCGCAAACGCCATCGGCACCTGGTTGCCCAGCACGTCGTTGAGCGCCGGGGCCACGCCCTTATAGGGCACGTGTTCAAGCTTGATGCCGGCCATGCTGTTCAGCATTTCGCCCAACAGGTGGTTCAGCGTGCCGTTGCCCGCTGAGGCAAAACGGTAGTAGTCAGGCTTGGCCTTGGCCATCGAGATCAGCTCGGCCATCGATTTTGCAGGAAAGGCCGGGTTGACCACCAGCACGTTGGGCACGGTGGCGACGGTGGCGATCGGTTCGAAGTCCTTGACCGGATCGAACGGAATCGAACGGTAGAGCGACGGGTTGATGGCCTGCGTGCTGCTGATGGTCATCAGCAGCGTATAGCCGTCCGGCGCGGAGCGCGCCGCCGTCTGCGTGCCGATATTGCCGCCCGCGCCGGGGCGGTTTTCCACCACCACCTGCTGGCCAAGCCGCTGCGACAGGTCCGCCGCCACCAGGCGCGCGACGATATCGTTGGTGCCTCCCGGCGCCTGCGGCACGATCATCTGGATCGGCTTGGAAGGATAGGCGTCGGCGTGCGCATGGCCGACTACGGCCAGGGCCATGGCGATGCCGGCCATGGCGCGGAAGGTGCGAAGCATGTTGTCTCCTCGGTGGCTTCTGGCGGGCCAAAGTGAGGGGCCCGCTGATAGTGCCGCCCACTCTAGCGGAGCCAATTGCCGAGGAGAAATTCAATCGGTGACTATGGGCATAAGGATTTCTTATTGGAGGCGTCCTTGGTGTTCTCCCCTCTCCCGCATTGAACTGACCCCCAAAAGT
>NZ_ALOU01000046.1 GCF_000292345.1 Cupriavidus sp. BIS7 | reverse complement strand
TCCCCGGTCTGCACATCCCGGCTGCGGGAGAGGGGCGGGGGAGAGGGCAAAGCGCTTCAATCGAGACGTGTCTATCTTGAGCCGCCGGGCCCTCTCCCCCAACCCCTCTCCCACGTTGTGGGAGAGGGGAGCCATGCCCGCTACAGGATCACTGGCTCGGGCTCAATCCGCACCCCGAAGCGCGCCTGAACCGTGTCCGCGATGCGATTTGCCAGCGCAAGCAGCGCGGTGCCAGTACCGCCACCGTGGTGCACCAGCACCAGTGCCTGTTTGCCATAGACGCCAACCGGGCCGTCATCGAGCCCCTTGAAGCCGCACTGGTCGATCAGCCAGCCCGCCGCGAGCTTGTAGCTGCCATCGGGCTGGGGATAGCTGACCAGTGCCGGATGGTTGGCCAGAAGCGCGTCGCGCTGGGTGGCGCCGATGACCGGATTCTTGAAGAAGCTCCCGGCATTCCCGATCTTCGCCGGATCGGGCAGTTTGCGCGAGCGGATGGCGACCACCGCGTCGCGAATCCGCTTCGCATCGGGCGCGGTCTCGCCTTCGAGCTCGCGCGCCAGTTCGCCGTAGTTCAGCACCGGTTGCCAGGCCTTTGGCAGGCGCAGCGTGACGGCGGTAATGATGTAGCGGTCCCGCCCTTCGCGCTTGAACAGGCTGTCGCGGTAGCCGAATGCACAGGCGTCAAGGTCAAGCGATATGAAGTCGCCGGTCTGCCGATCGTAGGCGCGCAGCCGCGCAAAGCGTTCGCGCAGTTCCACGCCATACGCCCCGATGTTCTGGATCGGCGCCGCACCTGCCGTGCCAGGAATCAGCGCCAGGTTTTCCAGGCCAGGCATCCCGTCATCGATCGTGCGGCCTACCAGTCCATGCCAGTTCTCCCCGGCGCCTGCCGTGACGAGCCAGTTGGCGTCGTCCTGCGTGACGCTGTATCCGGGGATCTCCATCAGCAGGACGCAGGCGTCAAGATCACCAGTCAGCACCACATTGCTGCCGCCGCCGAGGATCACGATGGGCAACTCGCCAACACGCGGGTCGGCCAGGGCGGAAACCAGGTCCGACTCGCTGCGAATATGGACGGCCAGGCGCGCACGGACATCGAAGCCGAATGTATTGTGTGTGCGCAGGGGATAGAATTCGTGGAAATCTGCCATGCAAGGACGGGAAAAGCGGGCGCGGAAGCGCCGAAATGGCCTCACCGGACTTCAGAGGCAGGCCCGATTATACGTAACCGTTACGGACGGGCCGCCGCTTGCGCGGGCGGCCGTGCAATACCAGGAGAAATGAAATGCCGTCGTTTGACGTAGTGTGCGAAGCCAATATGGTCGAAGTGAAGAACGCCGTGGAGCAGGCCAACAAGGAAATCAGCACGCGCTTCGACTTCAAGGGGTCTGATGCCCGGATCGAGCAGAAGGAAGGCGAACTGACCGCGTTTGCCGACGATGATTTCAAGCTCGACCAGGTCAAGGACGTGATGATCAACAAGATGGCCAAGCGCAACGTTGACGTGCGCTTCCTGGACTACGGCAAGGTCGAGAAGATCAGCGGCGACAAGGTCAAGCAGGTCATCACGATCAAGAAGGGCGTGACCGGCGATCTGTCCAAGAAGATCGTCCGCATGATCAAGGACAGCAAGATCAAGGTCCAGGCCAGTATTCAGGGCGATACGGTGCGCGTATCGGGCACGAAGCGCGATGACCTGCAGTCGGTGATCGCGCTGCTGCGCAAGGATGTTTCCGAGGCACCGCTGGACTTCAACAACTTCCGCGACTAGGAAAAGCAACGGCTCGCTGAGTGGTTTTACTGGGCTTGCCGCGGCTGCGGCAGGCCGCCGATCTTCGCGCCGGGCTTGATGCCCTTCTGCGCGAACCATCCCTTGTTCATTTCCAGCGCATAGCGCACGGCCGCTCGCGGACAGTGATTGTCTTCGGTCTGCGGCTTCATTTCCTCGATGTTCACGATGCTGCCGTCATCGGCCAGGAAGGCGATCGACAGCGGCAGGTCCGTGTTCTTCATCCAGAAGCAGTGGCCTGCCTTGTCTTCGAACACGAAGAGCATGCCAGCGTTGGCGGGCATCGACTTGCGGAACATCAGGCCGCGTTCGCGCGTATCGGGCGAAGCAGCGACTTCAGCCTGGATGGCGTACATGCCTGCGGTCAGCGGGATCACGGGCAGCGCGCTTTGGGCGTGGGCGAATGACGCGGTCAGCGCGGCGGCGCCGGCGGCCAGCAGAGTCTTGATCGTACGATGCATGGCGATATCTGGAATGAGAGGATCAACTGCAGGCGAGAGCATAGCGCAGCGCGTGCCAGTCAGTCTTCTGCGCAATAAAAAAGGCAGGCCGCCGAAACGTGCCTGCCTCTCGCGTGAGCGCCAGCCTGATGCCGGCGAGTCGCGCGGCGAACCGCTTGCTCTTATTGAGCAGCCGGAGCCGAAGCTTCGGTCTTCTTCGAGCTGTGCTTCTTGCTGTGGTTGTGGTGCTTCTTGGTGGTGGTCTTCGCGGGCGTGGCTTCCTTGGCGGCCGGGGCAGCCTCAGCAGCGGCAGGAGCCGAAGCCTGGGCGAAAGCGCCGGTAGCGAACAGGCCAACAACCAGGGCAGCGATCAGTTTTTTCATTTGCGAGTACCTCGAGAATTTGTGTCCAGTATTTGGAGAGTGCGACGCGTAGTAGAACGTGTCAGTCGCAAAAACGACGAGAGCCGGCTGGCCGTTGACGTCATATTTATCTGAATTTGTAACCGTGTTTTGCCGCCCCCGATACTGGGCGTCGCGCAGGTTTCTTCGGTGAGGCATGCTCGTTACTTCCTGAAAGTCCTAGACTTAATACATTGACTTCCTGCCATTGGCCGGGCATCAGCTTCAACGCAGGCAACGCAAGATCGCCAATTGCAATGCGGATAAGCCGTAGCGTTGGCAAGCCCACTGCAGCAGTCATGCGCCGCACTTGCCGGTTCTTCCCCTCGCGGATCTTCAGTTCGACCCACGTTGTGGGAATCGCCGCACGAAAGCGGATCGGCGGGTGGCGCTCCCACAGCCAGGCCGGTTCGTCGACAACACTTGCCATGGCGGGCAATGTCCTGAAATCGCCGAGGTCCACGCCTGCGCGCAGGGTCGAAAGCGCCACATCGTCAGGAATGCCCTCCACCTGGGCAAGGTAGGTCTTGACGAGCTTGTGCTGCGGGTCGGCGATCCGGGCCTGCAGCGCGCCATCGTCGGTCAGCAGCAACAGGCCTTCGCTGTCCGCATCGAGGCGGCCGGCGGGATACACGCCGGGCACGTCGACACAGTCCGCCAGTGTCGGCCGCGACGGGTGCGCCGAGAACTGGCTCATGGTCTGGAACGGTTTGTTGAGCGCGATGAGGGTCATGGGCGCGAAGTATGCCCGAGCCGCTGATTCATTTGGCATTTGGCGGACGCCCGGTGTTTATGCATAATATGAGCACGGTCTTATGTCTTATATAAGACCGATATGAATTCCGAGCGGTGCGTGGCCATGGCAAGTCACGCGGCGAAGCCAAATCGCCCGTTACAATGCCTCGCACGACACTCGCGTAAGCCGGGCTCTGCGGCCTGGTGCCTGTCCTCACCCAAATCCGCAGTTGGAGACAAATATGTATCAGCACATCAAGGTGCCGGCAGGCGAGAAGATCACAGTCAACGCCGATCTCTCGCTGAACGTGCCGGACAATCCCATCATTCCTTATATCGAAGGCGACGGCACGGGCGTCGATATCACCCCGGTGATGCTGAAGGTGGTGGATGCGGCCGTGGCCAAGGCTTACGGCGGCAAGCGGAAGATCTCGTGGATGGAGATCTATGCCGGCGAGAAGTCGACCAAGGTCTACGGCCCGGACGTGTGGCTGCCCGAAGAGACCATGGAAGTGGTCAAGGACTACGTGGTGTCGATCAAGGGCCCGCTGACCACGCCCGTGGGCGGTGGCATCCGCTCGCTGAACGTGGCGCTGCGGCAGCAGCTCGACCTCTACGTCTGCCTGCGTCCCGTGCGCTATTTCAAGGGTGTGCCGTCTCCGGTGCGCGAGCCCGAGAAGACCAATATGGTGATCTTCCGCGAAAACTCGGAAGACATTTATGCCGGCATCGAATGGGAAGCCGAAAGCGATGGCGCGAAGAAGCTGATCGCGTTCCTGCAGAACGAAATGGGCGTAAAGAAGATCCGATTCCCGGAAACTTCCGGCATCGGCATCAAGCCCGTCTCGAAGCAGGGCACGCAACGGCTGGTGCGCAAGGCTCTCCAGTATGCGATCGACAATGACAAGCCGTCGGTGACGCTGGTGCACAAGGGCAACATCATGAAGTTCACGGAAGGCGGCTTCCGGGACTGGGGCTATGAACTTGCGCAGAACGAGTTCGGTGCGGTGCTGGTCGACGGTGGTCCGTGGTGCAAGTTCAAGAACCCGAAGACCGGCCGCGACATCGTCGTCAAGGACGCCATCGCCGATGCATTCCTGCAGCAGATTCTGCTGCGTCCGGCAGAGTACTCGGTGATCGCCACGCTGAACCTGAATGGCGACTATATCTCCGACGCACTGGCGGCGCAGGTGGGTGGCATCGGCATCGCGCCGGGTGCCAACATGTCCGACTCGGTCGCGATGTTCGAAGCCACGCACGGCACGGCCCCGAAATATGCGGGCAAGGACTATGTGAATCCGGGCTCGGAAATCCTGTCGGCGGAAATGATGCTGCGCCACATGGGCTGGACCGAGGCAGCCGACCTGATCATCCGCTCGATGGAAAAGTCGATTCAGTCGAAGAAGGTCACGTACGACTTCGCCCGACTGCTCGAGGGTGCGACGCAGGTGTCGTGCTCGGGCTTCGGGCAGGTGATGATCGACAATATGTAAGCCTGCTGGTTGACCAGGAATAAAAAGCCCCGCACGTGTGCGGGGCTTTTTCCTTTGATGCCTTGATGGTTACTGGCTGACGGCAACTTCGCGCCCATGTGCCGGCTGGATCGGCCGGGCATTCATGGGATACAGCTTGCGGAACGCCTCAAGCTGCGCATGTGAAACCGTGACCGGCTGCTTCAGCACGTACCATTGCACGCCTTCGCTGCACGGCGGCGTGGTCAGGCTGCCTGCGAACGAGTAGTAGCTACGCTCGGTTGGCAGCAGACCGGCAACGTCGAGTTTGCCTCTCAATGTTGCCGGTGCGGCCTTGTGCTTCGGCAGTGAAGAGAACACGGGGGCCAGTGCCTTGTTGGCCGCGCCAATTTCGAACAGGACGCCAACCACGGCAAGCTGGCCTTTCTCGTTGCGGTGGACGAGGTGCGCGGCCAGCGGGTACTGCTTTCCGTCGATCGTGTATTCGCTCGGTGCGTGGAAGTGGAACTGGACCAGCTGGTAGTCGCCCGCCGGCATTGCGGCGCTGTTGCCGGTGGCGGGGCGCACCTCGATCGAGTGGCCGTTGTTGACGATCTTCGCGGTGCCGCGCTGATATCGGAAATCGATCGGCGCGAGCTGCTCGGGCTTGGCACCCTGGATATCGAACGGCGATTGTGACTTGCCGTTCTTGCAGACGGCGAAGTCCGGCGCCAGGTCGCCCCAGTGCTCGGGGCCGGTATGGCCAGAATAGGACCAGGAAGCATGGTGTTCCGCAGCGCCAGCCGCGGTGCTGGCGCAGGCAAGAGCCATCGTGCCAAGCAAGGCAACAGACAAGACCGATCGTTTCATACGCAAAATCTCCGGTGCACGCGGGCGGGGTCTCCGCGCCGCGAGGGGTAAAGGCGAAGCCCAGTGTAAAAGTCGCGCCGTTGCCCAGAAATCGCCGTTTTCCGAAATCATCGACCTCAGTGCCGGGCACGTTGGAACTCCGGGTCCATGCGGCGCGCGATCTGGAAGGGCAGGTCTGGAGTTTTGGTCAGTCGATCGGCAAGTTCAGCCGCGCAGATGCCGGGTGGGCCAGCGGCCTGACGATGGGAGGTTGATGCGTTCGAGGATGGCCAGAAAGCAGAACGCCCGGCACAAGGCCGGGCGTTCCGTCGGATGCATTGCGTACCGCTTGAAAGCAGCGTGCCGCTGGCAGGCATGAGCGTACCGTGGCACAGGATCCCGTTCCGCGGGGGTGCACCCCCCAGCATCCTGACGAACCGACGCGACTCTGCGGCCGCGTTCGGTCGTGGCGCACCTTACGCGTTGGCGTCCTGAATGTTCGTGGCTTGCTTGCCCTTCGGGCCTTGCACGACCTCGAACACCACGCGCTGGCCTTCTTTCAGCGTCTTGAAGCCAGCCATCTGGATTGCCGAAAAGTGCGCAAACAGTTCTTCCTCGCCATCGTCCGGCTTGATAAAGCCGAAACCCTTGGCGTCATTGAACCATTTGACGATACCGCTTGCCATAAACTCCCCCAACGAAATAGCAGATTTCAAGCGGGGAAACCAATGGCCAGCCGAAAAACACCTCGACGGGCTCCAGCCGTCCGGACCTTGCGGTACCGGCAGCCAGAAGGCGCCGTACAAATGAAATTCGCGTGGTCAGTGTCTGCTGCCAGTTGGAAAACTGCCGCAGACTAATGACCGACGCCGGTCGTGGGCCTCCCTGCTCACGGAATCATCCGAGCTGACCTTATTGCTTGGCTCGCTGGTCATGCACGAATGTGCGATCGATTCTTTCGGCAAACCCACATACTGTCAAGCTGGCAGATTCCCCACTGCGCGTGGGGTGTGGCGGGATTGAAACGGCGCAGGATGGTACCTTTCCGGGTGGTGCGCGGTTGCTCCCGCACGCGCCCGGCCTGCACCGCATTTCGCCGGGCCTGCCGGGATCACGCACCAGGAACGTGCGTCGAACGTCCTTTGTGCGATCGGGCACGTACGGAAAATTCGCGGGGGACGGACTTGAATACGGGCCCTGTTCCCCAAATTGCAGACTTGTGAGTAAGGGTTAGAATAAAAGCCATGGCGACAAGGCTGGCGAACACCCCCCAACGCGAGACAGGCACTGTCATCGAGCGGAAAGAGCAACAACTCAAACCGCCGGCGATGTACAAGGTGGTCCTGCTCAACGACGACTACACTCCGATGGAGTTCGTCGTGATGATCCTGCAGCAGTATTTCAGCAGGGACCGGGAAACGGCGACGCAGATCATGCTGACCGTGCACCGGGAAGGCAAGGGCGTTTGTGGTATCTATACGCGTGATATCGCAGCGACCAAGGTCGAGCTTGTATCAACCCATGCGCGGCAGGCGGGCCACCCGCTGCAGTGCGTGATGGAGGAAGCATGATTGCGCAAGAATTGGAAGTGAGCCTGCATATGGCCTTTGTCGAGGCTCGCCAGGCGCGCCACGAGTTCATCACCGTGGAACACCTGCTGCTGGCGTTGCTCGACAACCCCACGGCGGCCGAGGTGCTGCGCGCCTGCGCGGCCAACATCGAGGACTTGCGCACCAGTCTGAAGAACTTCATAGCCGACAACACGCCCGTGGTACCGGGCACCGACGAAGTGGACACGCAGCCGACACTCGGCTTCCAGCGCGTGATCCAGCGCGCCATCATGCACGTGCAGTCGACGTCGAACGGCAAGAAGGAAGTCACCGGCGCCAACGTGCTGGTGGCGATCTTTGGCGAGAAGGATTCCCACGCGGTCTACTACCTGCAGCAGCAGGGTGTCACGCGCCTGGACGTCGTCAATTTCATCAGCCACGGCATCCGCAAGGACCAGGCGGAACCCGCCAAGCATGGTGACGCCAATGCCGAAGGCGAGGGCGGCGATGGCAAGGAAAGCCCGCTCGAGCAGTACACCCAGAACCTGAACTCGCTGGCCAAGGCCGGCAAGATCGACCCGCTGATCGGCCGCGAAAGCGAAGTCGAGCGCGTGGTGCAGGTGCTGTGCCGCCGCCGCAAGAACAACCCGCTGCTGACCGGCGAGGCCGGCGTGGGCAAGACGGCGATCGCAGAGGGCCTGGCGTGGCGCATTACCAAGGGCGAAGTGCCGGATATCCTGGAAAAGGCCGTGGTGTATTCGCTCGACATGGGCGCGCTGCTGGCCGGTACCAAGTACCGTGGTGACTTCGAACAGCGCCTGAAGGGCGTGCTGAAGTCGCTCAAGGACAATCCGAATGCGATCCTGTTCATCGACGAGATCCACACGCTGATCGGCGCGGGCGCCGCATCGGGCGGCACGCTGGACGCCAGCAACCTGCTGAAGCCGGCGCTGTCCTCGGGACAGCTCAAGTGCATCGGTGCGACGACGTTCACCGAATACCGCGGCATCTTCGAAAAGGATGCGGCACTGTCGCGCCGGTTCCAGAAGATCGACGTGGTCGAGCCTTCGGTCGACCAGACCGTGCAGATCCTGCGCGGCCTGAAGTCGCGTTTCGAGGAACACCATGGCGTCAAGTACGCCGCCTCGGCACTGACTGCCGCGGCGGAGCTGTCGGCGCGCTTCATCACTGATCGTCATTTACCTGACAAGGCAATTGATGTGATCGATGAGGCAGGTGCTGCGCAGCGCATCCTGCCGAAGTCGAAGCAGAAGAAGACGATCGGCAAGACCGAGATCGAGGACATCGTGTCGCGCATCGCGCGCATCCCGCCGCAGAGCGTGAACCAGGACGACCGCAGCAAGCTGCAGACGCTGGAGCGCGACCTGAAGTCCGTGGTGTTCGGCCAGGACCCGGCCATCGAGGCGCTGGCCTCGGCGATCAAGATGTCGCGTGCCGGCCTGGGCAAGACCGACAAGCCGATCGGCTCGTTCCTGTTCTCGGGCCCCACCGGCGTCGGCAAGACCGAAGTCGCCAAGCAACTCGCGTTCATCATGGGCATCGAGTTGCTGCGCTTCGACATGTCCGAATACATGGAACGCCATGCGGTGAGCCGCCTGATCGGCGCGCCGCCGGGCTATGTCGGTTTCGACCAGGGCGGTCTGCTGACCGAGGCCGTCACCAAGAAGCCGCATTGCGTGCTGCTGCTGGACGAGATCGAAAAAGCGCATCCGGACATCTTCAACATCCTGCTGCAGGTGATGGACCATGGTTCGCTGACCGACAACAACGGTCGCCGTGCCGACTTCCGCAACGTGATCATCATCATGACCACCAATGCGGGAGCCGAGACGATGAACCGCGCCACGATCGGCTTTACGTCGGCCCGCGAGCAAGGCGATGAAATGGCCGACATCAAGCGGATGTTCACGCCCGAGTTCCGTAACCGGCTCGACGCGATGATCAGCTTCCGTTCGCTGGACGAGGAAATCATCCTGCGCGTGGTGGACAAGTTCCTCATGCAGCTGGAAGAGCAGTTGCATGAGAAGAAGGTGGAAGCCAGCTTCTCGGAAAAGCTGCGCAAGTATCTGGCGAAGAAGGGCTTCGATCCGCTGATGGGCGCGCGGCCGATGCAGCGCCTGATTCAGGACATGATCCGCAAGGCGCTGGCAGACGAGTTGCTGTTCGGCAAGCTGGTCAATGGCGGCAAGGTGGCTGTGGACCTGGACGAAAGCGATCAGATCAAGCTGACGTTCTCCGAGGCCGATCCGGAACCGCCAGAGGCACCGGAAAGCGAGCAGCGCGCCGAAGTCTGAGCGTCGCCGCGACAAAAAACGGCCGGGTTTGCCCGGCCGTTTTTCTTGTGCGACTGCAGCCGATCAGCAGCGATTCTGGGCGATCAGCGATGCCCTTGCCAGCAACGTGGGCGATCATCGGGCAAAATACTGGGTGGCGGCTAGCCGCCTTTTCTTTTATGTCCCGCGGCCATGTGGTCGCTCAGCCCGAGTTATCGATGTCTTCTCCAGACCGCATGCGGCTGCGCCGTCTGCTGCTTAAGTCATTGCCGATGAGCGCCATGCCTGCCGCATCGCTCGCCAGCCTCGCAAACGCGGCCGAGCCGGCCCTGGGCAGTCGCCCCATCTCGATGGTGTTGCCGTTCCCGCCCGGCGGCAGTGTGGATATCGTGGCGCGCCAGTTGCAGCCGGGGCTCAAGACCGAACTGGGCCAGACCGTGGTGGTCGACAACAAGCCCGGAGCAGGCGGCCTGATCGCCAGCAGCACTGTGGCGCGGGCCAGGCCGGACGGCACTACCCTGTTGATGGCGTTCGATACGCACGCCATCAACCCGTTTGCGTACAAGAACCTGCCGTACGACACCTTCAGGGATTTCACGCCGATCACCCAGCTTGTTCGCTTCCCGCTGGTGATTGCTGCCAATCCGGCGCTATCGGCGTCCAACGTGCGCGAACTGGTCGAGCTGGCCCGTACCAATCCGAAAGGTGTGCGATATGCCTCGTCGGGTATCGGCAGTCTGAACCAACTGGCGGCCGAGGCGCTGGCCACGGATGCAGGCGTCCACTTCCTGCATGTGCCTTACAAGGGTGGCGGCCCCGCCGTTCAGGCCGTGCTGGCCGGGGAGGTCGACCTGTTCTTCAGCAGCTATGCCGCCGTGCAGGCTCATATTGCGGCCAAGACAATCAAGGTACTGGGCGTGACCGGCACAAGCCGTATCCGGCAACTTCCGAACGTGCCGACGGTGGCCGAGCAGGGTTTCAAGGGATTCGAGGCCTATTCGTGGATTGGCGTGTTCGGCCCGGCCCATATGCAGCCCGCCACCGTAACGCGCCTGCACGATGCGCTGGCAACGGCGATACGCCAGCCCAAGGTTGTCGATGCGCTGACCGCCCAGGGTTTTGAGATCGCGGTGGGCTCACCGGCCGATCTTGGCAACCTGGTACGCCATGAGCATGACAAGTGGCAGGCCGTGGCCCGCAAGGCCAATATCCAGTTCGAGTAAGCCATGACCGCCATGACTGGTTTGCCGGAACCGTTCGACCACGCCGTGGTGGTCTGTGGCGATCTGGATGCCGCCGTTGCCAACTGGCGAGCGCTCGGTTTCACGCTGACGCCGCGTGGTTTCCACACGCTCGGGTCGCAGAACCACTGCATCATGCTGGCGCGCGACTATCTGGAACTGCTGCACGTCACCGCGCCGAGCCCGAGCCGCCAGTACTACTGGGATGCCCAGCAGCGCGGCGGCGGCTGCGCGGCGATATCGTGCAAGAGCCGCGATGCATTCGCCACGGCCGATCGCCTGCGTGCTGCGGGTTTCCAGCCCTCCGATCCAATCGAGTTCTCGCGTCCGGTGCGGCTTGATGACGGCAGCGAGCATCCGGCCACGTTCCGCGTCACGGCACTCGATCACGCCCCCGGTGCCCGTTACTTCGTCTGCGAACACCGCACGCCGGAATTGCTGTGGCGCCCGGAATGGATCGCACATGCCAATGGCGCACAGGCCATTGCCGCTACGTATCTGGTGGTGGAAGCAGGACAGGTGGAGGCAACCGCCAGCGCCTATGCCGCGCTGACGGGTGGCGCGATCACGCAGGCAACTGGCGAGGCGGCGACGATTGCCATTGGCGATGCCTCTTTTGTAATTGCGGCACCGCAGGCGCTGGCCACGGCCACTGGAGCGCCCGAGCTTCAGCGTACAGAGCCGGGATACGCTGCGATCCGGCTTGCCACTGACGATCTGGCTGGAGCACGCGCCCACTGGCGCAAGCAAGGCGTGGAGGCCGTCGACCTGTCATCGGAAATCTCGCTGATTCCGGCGGCCAAGGCCAATGGCGTGGCGCTGATCTTCGAGCAGCGCTGACGTTCTTGCTTGGCTCCCCTCTCCCGCATACGCGGGAGAGGGGTTGGGGGAGAGGGCAATGAGGTTCAAATTGCGACCCGTCTCAACTTGACGCTCCCGCCCTCTCCCCCTGCCCCTCTCCCATTTCATGGGAGAGGGGAGAACACCGACCTGGCCTTACGCCTTCGCGTGCGCAACACCTGTCGATCCGAAACCGCCCGCGCCGCGTGCGGAGTCTTCCGAAAATTCTTCCACGGTCGTGAACACCGGGCGCAGCACGGGCACGAACATCATCTGGGCGATGCGTTCGCCGGGCTGGATCACGATCGGCTCGCTGCCGGGCGCGTTGCGGTTCCACACGCTGACCATGATCTGGCCCTGGTAATCGGCATCGATCACACCGATCGAATTGCCGAGCACGAGCCCTTTCTTGTGGCCCAGGCCGGAGCGCGGCACGATGGTGGCGCACATGTACGGATTGGCCATATGCACGGCGAAACCGGCCGGAATCAGTTGGGCTGGCGTGCCGGCCTCGATCGTGACCGGGCCATCGACGCAGGCGTGCAGGTCGATGGCGGCGGCCATGTCGCTCTGGTAGGCGGGCAGGCCCCAGTCATTCAGGCGGGCGTCGAGTACCTTGATTTCGACGGTCGGGTTGGCGGCTACGGTCATGGGAACGGTTTCCTGCAATGCTTGGAGAGACGGACAGGCAAGTCGGACGGATGCCCGGACTGGCCAAAGGCGGCATGATACCGCGCCACACTCGGCAACCCGGTTTCAGGCTGCTACGTTGGACAGGTCGAACGCCTCGGCCAGCAACTGGTACGTGCGCAGCCGCGCCTGATATGACGCCGCTACGCTCAGCACGACAAGTTCATCGGCCGCGAAGCGGTCTTTCAGTGCCAGCATGCGTTCCGCCACCTGGGAAGGCGTGCCGCAGATCGTGCGCGGCCGTTCGCGTTCGATGATCAGGCGGTCGCGCTCGCTGGGCGTGAAATCTGCGGCCTGGGCCAGCGACGGGATCGGCGCGTTGACGCCATAGGCCATCTGCAGCCGCCGGATATCGACCGCACGTTCCAGCGCGGCGGCTTCCTGTTCGGTATCGGCACAGATCACGAAGATCGCCGCCGCGCTGTAGGGCTTGTCCTCGTAGCCGGGTTCGAATTCCTCGCGGTACTGCTGCGCAACCTCGTGGCCGCTATGCGCGTTGATGAAGTGCGCGAACGCGAAGCGCAGGCCAAGCCGGGCGGCCAGCGCGCCGCCAAAATCGCTCGAGCCAAGCACCCAGAGTTCGGGTTTTGTGTCGATGACCGGCTGCAGCAGCACGCCTTCTGCAACATGGTCGGGCGGGACTTCGCCACGCAGCAGCCAGGAAAGGTCCTGCACCTGCTGCGGGAACTGGTCGCCGCGGTTGTACTGGCCCATCGCCACCGCCTGCGCCGTACGCATGTCGCCGCCGGGCGCGCGGCCCACTCCAAGGTCGATCCGATTCGGAAACAGGGCCTCAAGCATGCGGAACTGCTCGGCTACCTTGAACGGGCTGTAGTAAGGCAGCATCACGCCGCCCGAGCCCAGACGGATGCGCTTGGTCACGCTGCCCAGCCGCGCCAGCATGACTTCGGGCGCGGGGTTGCAGACGCCGTGCAGGCCATGGTGCTCCGCGCACCAGTAGCGCGTATAGCCAAGCTCGTCGGCCATCTGGGCCAGCTCGACCGTTGCGGCCACTGCATCGCGCGCGGTATGGCCGTGGATGACCGGGCTCTGGTCAAGCACCGACAGGCGCAGCTTGGGACGGGTATCGCTCATGGCAGGTAGGCAGGCAGGAGGGCGGGCAGGGTGGCGGATTACGCCGGTTAAACGGGTTTGCGCGGCAGGCGCTGGCCAATGGCATTGACCAGTTCGCGCGCCAGCGAGAGCTTGTCCGCGCGCGGCAGCCGCGTCATGCCATTGGCATCGAACAGTACGATTTCGTTGTCGTCCAGCCCGAACGTGTGGTGGCCGATGTTGCCCACCAGCAGCGGCACGCCCTTACGCTGGCGCTTCTGCTCGCCGTACTGCTCCAGGTTCTCGCTTTCGGCCGCAAAGCCGACGCAGTAGGGCGCATCCGCCCGGGCGGCTACGGCGGCCAGGATGTCCGGGTTCTGCACGAATTGCAGCGTCGGGGTATCGGTGTCGTTGGCTTTCTTGAGCTTCTGCTGCGCAACTTCGGCCGGGCGCCAGTCCGCCACCGCAGCCACGGCGATGAACACGTCGACGTCGCGCAGTTGCGCCATGACCGCGTCGTGCATTTGCTGGGCGCTACGGATGTCCGTGCGCACCACGCCGCGCGGTGTGGGCAGCACGGTCGGGCCGGCCACCAGCAACACGTCGGCGCCGGCCTCACGCGCGGCACGCGCAATCGAGAAGCCCATCTTGCCGGACGACAGATTGGTGATGCCACGCACCGGGTCGATCGCCTCGAACGTCGGGCCGGCCGTGATCAGCACGCGCTTGCCCAAGAGCGGCTTGGGCTGGAAGAACGCGATCAGGTCTTCGACAAGTTCTTCCGGTTCGAGCATCCGGCCATCGCCGATTTCACCGCAGGCCTGGTCGCCCGTGCCGGGGCCGAGGATCGTCACACCGTCGGCGCGCAGCTGCGCTGCATTGCGTTGCGTTGGCGCGGCCGCCCACATCTGGCGGTTCATCGCGGGCGCCACCAGCAGCGGGCATTCGCGCGCGATGCACAGCGTGGTCAGCAGGTCATCGCACAGGCCGTTGGCCACCTTTGCGAGGAAGTCGGTCGATGCCGGGGCAACCAGAATGGCGTCGGCTTCTCGCGAGAGGTCGATATGCGCCATGTTGTTGTCGATCCGGGCATCCCATTGCGACAGGAACACGGGGCGCCCAGAGAGTGCCTGCATCGTGACCGGCGTGATGAAGTGCGTTGCCGCCTCGGTCATCGCCACCTGCACGGTGGCACCTGCCTTGGTGAGCAGCCGGACCAGCTCGGCCGACTTGTAGCAGGCAATGCCGCCGGTCAGGCCAAGGACGATGTGCTTGCCGCGCAAATCCATGGGGATAGCTCTTCAGGGAAACGGGGGTTTGCGCATGATACCGCTGGCGCAGGGGACGTGCTGGAGAAGGGGGAAGGCGCCCGTCTCCCACGAAGTGGGAGACGGGCCGGGGGAGAGGGCCGGGCGGTACAAACTGCGACAAGTGGCAAGCAGAACCTCCATGCCCTCTCCCCCAACCCCTCTCCCGCTAGTGCGGGAGAGGGGAGCAATCCGGTGAGTCAGGGCGCTCAATGCCGGCGTACGCGCCGCAACTCGTCGACGATCAGCAGGATCGCGCCCATCGTGATCGCGCAGTCGGCCACGTTGAATGCCGGGAAGTGCGAAGTACGCAAATGGAAGTCGAGGAAGTCGATCACGTGGCCGTAGATGATCCGGTCGACCACGTTACCCACGGCGCCACCGAGGATCAGCGACACCGCCAGGCAAAACAGCTTCTGGCCGGTATGGCGATGCAGCAGCCAGACGATGAACGCGCCCACCACCACGCCCAGCAGCGTGAAGAACCAGCGCTGCCAGCCGCCCGCATCCGCCAGGAAGCTGAACGCGGCGCCCTTGTTGTAGACCAGCACAAGGTTGAAGAAGCTGGTGACCGGGCGCGATTCCCCATACTGGAACGAGCGCGAGATCACCACCTTGAAGAACTGGTCGATCATCACCACCAGCAACGCAAAAGCCATCCACAGCCACGGGGTGACGTTGCTGCTGGCGGCTTTGCTCTTGCCGCGGGCCGGCGTGGAGCGCGCCGGGCGAGTGGAAGACGATGCCATCAGGCGTGGCTCCTGTGTTCACCGGCGCCGAACAGGTTGCTGTCGCAGCGGCCGCAAATCGTCGGATGCTCGGGGTTGTGGCCCACGTCGGCGCGGTAGTGCCAGCAACGCTCGCACTTGGCATGCTGCGACGGCGTGACCGTCACCAGCAGGTCCCCGCCTTCCGGAGCCGGCGTGACCTTGGCGGCCGACGTCAGCAGCACGAAGCGCAGATCGTCATGCAGGCTCTGCAGCGCGGCCAGCACCGGACCGCCAGCGGCGATCGTGACTTCGGCCTGCAGCGACGAACCGATGTCGCCCTCCACACGCACCGCTTCGAGCTGGCGCGTGACTTCGGCGCGCACGGTACGGATCTCGTGCCACTTCTGCAGCAGGTTGTCGGCATCGTCCACGGACGGCACCGCGTAGTACGTGCTCGTGAAGATCGTGTCCGTGTGCTCGGTGCCGTGGGCGAAGATCTGCCACGCTTCCTCGGCCGTGAACGTCAGGAACGGCGCCATCCAGTGCAGCATCGCCTGGGTGATGTGATACAGCGCGTTCTGTGCGGCACGGCGCGCCTTCGAGTCGGCAGCCGTGGTGTACAGGCGGTCCTTCAGCACGTCGAGGTAGAAGCCGCCGAGGTCTTCGGAGCAGAACGTCTGCAGCTTGGCCACCACCGGGTGGAATTCGTAGCCCTGGTAGTGCGACAGCACTTCCTTCTGCAGGCGGTCGGTCAGCGCCACGGCGTAGCGGTCGATCTCAAGCCATTCCGACGCGGGCAGCGCGTGCTTCGCGTGGTCGTAGTCGGTCAGGTTGGCCAGCAGGAAGCGCAGCGTATTGCGGATCCGGCGATAGCCTTCGACCACACGCTTGAGGATCTCGTCGGAGATCGACAGTTCGCCCGAATAGTCGGTCGATGCCACCCACAGGCGGATGATTTCCGCGCCCATCTTGTTCGAGATGTCCTGCGGCGACACCGTGTTGCCGACCGACTTCGACATCTTCCGGCCTTCGCCGTCGACGGTGAAGCCGTGCGTCAGCAGCGCCTTGTACGGCGGCTTGCCATAGAGCATCGACGCGGTCAGCAGCGACGAGTGGAACCAGCCGCGGTGCTGGTCAGACCCTTCGAGATACAGGTCTGCCAGGCGGCCGTCCGGCTGGTCGGCGGCCGGATCGTAAAGTTCGTCACGGTGCGAGCTGCGGATCACGGTCCAGTGCGTGGTGCCCGAATCGAACCACACGTCGAGCGTGTCGCGGTTCTTTTCGTACTGGGCGGCCTCTTCGCCAAGCAGCTCCTTCGGGTCCAGCGCCTGCCAGGCCTCGATGCCATGCTTTTCCACACGCTTTGCCACTTCCTCGAGCAGTTCGGGCGTGCGCGGATGCAGGGCGCCGGTTTCCTTGTGGACGAAGAATGCCATCGGCACCCCCCACTGGCGCTGGCGCGACAGCGTCCAGTCAGGGCGGTTGGCGATCATGTTGTGCAGGCGCTGCTTGCCCCATGCCGGGTAGAACTCGGTGGCCTCGATGCCGGCCAGCGCGGTTTCGCGCAGCGTCGGGCCGTTGTCGACGGGATCGACGTCCATGCCCGCGAACCACTGCGACGTGGCACGGTAGATGATCGGCGTCTTGTGACGCCAGCAGTGCATGTAGCTGTGCTCGTACTTGTGCGAGTTGAACAGGTTACCCGACTCGCGCAGGACATCGACGATCTTCGGATTTGCGTCCCAGATCGACAGGCCGCCGAACAGCGGCAGCCAGCTCGCGTAGACGCCATCGCCCATCACCGGGCTGATGATGTCCGAATCGGGCATGCCGTGCGCCTTGCACGACTGGAAGTCTTCCACGCCATAGGCGGGCGCCGAGTGGACGATGCCGGTGCCGGTGTCCGTGGTCACGTAGTCGCCCAGGTAGACGGGCGAGGTGCGTGCGTAGCCGGCGTCCATCTTTGCCAGCGGGTGGTGGAAGCGCACTTCGGTCAGCGCATCGCCGCGCGTGGTGGCGACGATCTTGCCTTCCAGCGCGTAGGTCTTCAGCTGTTCCTCTACGCGATCCTTGGCAAGGATCAGGAACCCGCGCGGCGTGTCGACAAGCGCGTATTCCACTTCCGGGTGCAGGTTGAGCGCCTGGTTCGACGGGATCGTCCACGGCGTGGTCGTCCAGATCACGATCCAGCCCGGCTTGCCTTCAAGCTGTGCCAGCGGCACGTGGAACGCATGGGCGATCTTGTCGGTTTCGGCGAACGGGAAGCCGACGTCGATCGACAGGTCGACCTTGTCCTTGTATTCGACCTCGGCCTCGGCCAGAGCCGATCCGCAGTCAAAGCACCAGTTCACCGGCTTCAGGCCGCGGAACACGTAGCCCTTCTCCATGATCTTGCCCAGCGCACGCAGCTCGTCGGCCTCGTTGCTGTAGTTCATGGTCAGGTAAGGATTGTCCCAGTCGCCGAGCACGCCCAGGCGCTCGAAGTCCTTGCGCTGGCGGGCGATCTGCTCGGTGGCGTAGGCGCGCGCCTTCGACTGGACCTCCTGCACGGGCAGGCCCTTGCCGAACTGCTTTTCGATCTGGATCTCGATCGGCATGCCGTGGCAGTCCCAGCCCGGCACGTAGACGGCGTCCAGCCCGGTCAGGCCGCGCGCCTTGATGATCATGTCCTTCAGGACCTTGTTGACGGCGTGGCCGATGTGGATGTCACCGTTGGCGTACGGCGGGCCGTCATGCAGCACGAACTTCTTCGCACCACGGCGCGCGGCGCGAATCTTCTTGTAGACCTGCTTGTCCTGCCACTGCTTGACCCACTGCGGCTCGCGCTTGGGCAGGTCGCCACGCATCGGGAACGGGGTGTCCAGCAGGTTGACCGGATACTTGCTTTTTTCGGGCTTGGCGCGTTTGTCGTCGGACATGGTTGATTCTCTGGGCGATTCGGTGGGGCGCGGCGCGTGCGTGACCGCCGCGCGCGTGTCATTCGGGTGAGGCAGGGCGGGTCCCGGC
>NZ_ALOU01000045.1 GCF_000292345.1 Cupriavidus sp. BIS7 | reverse complement strand
TTGTGCGACATACAAGGGGCAAGGGGAGAGGGCCAGCGCATCAAGCACCGACCACGCCTACTTCAAGCTCCCCACCGTCGCATCCTCGCTCCACCACCCACCCCCAAGCGCCTGCATCAGCGCGGCTGAATCGGCCAGCCGCGTGGCGCGTGCCTGCGAGAGGTCCAGTGCCGCCTGGCGTGCCTGCCGAACCGCGTCCAGCAGCGTGAGTTGGCTCACGCCGCCAAGCCGGTACTGCTCGCTGACGATATCAAGCGTGTCATGGGTCTGCCGTGCGTTGTCCGCGCGCGCCTGCAGCGTGCCCGCATCGGCATCGAGCGCTCGCAGCGCGTCGGCCACGTTCTGCAGGCCCTGCAGCACGGCTTGCCGATACGCGCCGAGCGACTGCTCGTAGGCCGCCTCTTTCGCGCGCTTCTGCGCACGCAGTTCGCCGCCATGAAACACCGGCTGTACCACGCCAGCCGCAAGGCTCCAGACGTTGAAGCTGTTGAACAGGTCGCTCATGCGCATCGCCTGCGTGCCGCCACTGGCGGTCAGCGTGATCTGCGGGTACAGGTTGGCGGTTGCCACGCCGATATCGGCCGATGCCTGATGCAGCAACGCTTCGGCCGCGCGTATGTCGGGGCGGCGGCGCGCCAGTTCTGACGGCAGGCTTACGGGCAGCGTCTCGGGCAGCTGCATGTCCTCGATGCGGAACTCCGGAAGCTGCGCGCTGGCCGGCGTCTGGCCCGTGTAGACGGCAAGCTGGTGGCGCGTGGCATCAACCTGCTGCGACAGGCCCGGTATCAGCGCCTGCGTCTGCGCCAGTTCGGACTGCTGGCGCTGCACATCGACGCGCGCAACGCCGCCCTGGCTGAGCCGCTGCTGCATGATCGCAAGCTGGCGCTGCTGTGCCTCGGCAATGGCCACGGTGTCGGCCAGCTGCGCGCGCAGGCCCGCTTCGCGGATTGCCGCCGTGGCTACGTTGGCGGCCAGCGAGAGCCGAGCCGCTTCAAGCTCGTAGCGCTGATAGTCGACGGCTGCCTGCAGGCCTTCCAGTTCGCGGCGCTGCCCGCCGAACAGGTCCAGCACGTAGGACACCTGGACGCTGGCGTTGTAGAGCGTGAACGGGCCGGGGCTCGGGAATTGCGTGATGCCGACCGATTGCAGATTGACCTGCTGCCGCGTGGCGTTGAAGTTCGCATCGACCTGCGGGAAGCGCGTGGCGCCGGTGCGGGCTGCGAGGTTCTCCTGCGCCTCGCGCAGCCGCGCCTGCGCCTGCGTCAATGTCGGGCTGTTGGCCAGCGCCATCCGGATCGTCTCGTCGAGCTGCGGATTGCGGAACAGCGTCCACCATTGCGCCGGTACGCCGCCCGCCACCAGCGTTTGCGTGGGATAGCCCTTTGATGCGAGTTGTTCGGGCTGCGGGCCGGGTGTGTAGTGTGCGTCGGTTGGCGCATCGGGCGTATGGAAATCGGGGCCGACGGCACAGCCGGCCGCGAGTGCGGCGGCAGCGCATGCCAGCAGGACGGGGATCGCACGCACGGTGGTCTCCTTTCAGTCGAGCGTGCGCTTGTAGAAGCGCACGGCAATGGTCAGGACGATGACGGTGAACAGCGCCACGGGCCATACGTTCGGCCAGAGCTCGATCCACCCGCTGCCCTTGAGCATGATGCTGCGGACCATCCGGTTGAAGTACGTCATCGGCAGCACGTTGCCGATCCACTGCGCCCACGTCGGCATGCCCGCGAACGGGAACATGAAGCCGGAAAGCAGGATGTTGGGCAGGAAGTAGAAGAACGTGAGCTGCACGGCCTGGAGCTGGTTGCTGGCCAGCGACGACAGCGTGATGCCGACCGTCAGGTTGGCCGCGATGAACAGCAGCGCGGCCAGGTACACGGCCACCACCGAACCGAGGAACGGCACGCCGAACACGAAGTGTGCCGCCAGCACGATGATCGTCGCCTGGATCAGGCCGATGAAGATGTACGGGATGATCTTGCCGGAGATGACCTCGATCGGCTGCACTGGCGTGGCCAGCAGGTTCTCCATCGTGCCGCGCTCGCGTTCGCGCGTCATGGCCAGGCCGGTCATCATCACCATCGTCATCGTCAGGATCGTGCCCATCAGCCCCGGCACGATGTTGTACTGCGTGATGCCCTCGGGGTTATAGAGCCGGTGGATATTGACGTCGAACGCGGGCTGCCCGCCGGCCAGCGGTGCCAGCGCACCTTTCAGGTCGATGCGCGCGACCGAGGACGGCAACTGCATCAGCGAGCCGATCGCCGGGCCGGTGGCCGAAGGATCGGTGGCATCGGCTTCCACGAGGATGGATGGACGATCGCCATGCAGCAGGCGCCGAGAGAAGTCGGCGGGAATGTTGACGACGAACTGCACATCGCCGCGTAGCAACGCCTCACGGCCGGAGGCCTCGTCAGGGTACGTGCGCACCACCTTGAAATACGTGGTGTTGTCCAGCGCCGCGACGAACGTGCGCGAGAAATCGCTGTGCTCGGCCACGATGACCGCAGTGGGCATGTGCCGTGGATCGCTGTTGATGGCAAAGCCGAACAGCAGCAGCTGGATGATCGGTATGCCGACGATCATGCCGAACGTGACGCGGTCGCGGCGTAGCTGGAGGAACTCCTTCAGGACGATGCTCCACCAGCGCTGCACGGAAAAGCGAGGGAGATGGGTGCGAGCTGCGTTCATGTGGCCCCCTTTCCGTTACCGGAAGCGTTGCCGGATGCGCCACCGGCAGTGCTGCCGGCCTTCGGTGACTGCGCTGCCGCGTTGTCCTGCGCGCCGCCCATCATGTGGATGAAGACGTCTTCGAGGTTGGTTTCGATCTGCTCGATACGGTGCCCCATACCCGCGTACTGCCGCAGCGACTGTTCCAGCGCCGTCGCGTCCTTGCCGGTCACATGCAGCGCGGTGCCGAACACCACGGTCTGGTCGATGCCCGGCTTGCCCTGCAGCTTCGCCGAAAGCTCGGCCAGTTCGTCGCCTTCCACGCTCCATGTGGTCAGGTCCTGGCTGGCCACCACTTCGGCGGCCGTGCCTTGCGCCAGCAGCTTGCCGTAGGCGATGTAGGCGAGCTTGTGGCAGCGTTCGGCTTCGTCCATGTAGTGCGTGCTGACCAACACCGAGATGCCGCGTGCGGCCAACTGGTGCAACTGCTCCCAGAAGTCGCGGCGCGCCTTGGGGTCCACGCCAGCCGTCGGTTCGTCGAGCAGCAGCAGCCGTGGCTCGTGCAGCAGGCAGGCGGCCAGCGCCAGCCGCTGCTTCCAGCCGCCCGACAGCGCGCCGGCCAGTTGCTCGGCGCGCGAATGCAGGCCGAGGTCTTCAAGCGCCCGTTCCACGACTTCACGCCGGTTCGGCATGTCGTAGACGCGCGCCACGAAGTCCAGGTTCTCGCGGATCGACAGGTCTTCCCAGTACGAGAAGCGCTGCGTCATATAGCCGACGTTGCGCTTGATCTCGGAGGACTCCTTGATGATGTCGTAGCCAAGGCAGGTGCCCGTGCCCGAGTCGGGCGTCAGCAGCCCGCACATCATCCGGATCGACGTGGTCTTGCCGCTGCCGTTCGGGCCAAGGAAGCCGAAGATCTCCCCACGGGCCACCTGCATCGTCAGGTTGTTGACCACATGCTTGTCGCCGAAGCGCTTGTTGAGGTCGTGGACATCGATGGCCAGTTCGCCGTTCATGATTGCCTGGCCTCCTTGCCGTCCATGACCGCCTTGACCTCCACCGGCTGGCCCGGGCGCAGCTTCGGCGCGTCCGCGGGGGTGGGGCGTGCCTCGATCAGGAACACGAGCTTGCGGCGCGTCTCGTTGCTGTAGATGACCGGGGGCGTGAATTCGGCTTCGTTCGAGACGTAAGTGATCCTGGCCGGCACCGGGGCCGCGCAACCGTCGCAATGGATCTGGATGGCCTGCCCGTTCTTCAGTGACCCCACCACGGCTTCCGGTACGAAAAAGCGCACCTTGACGTTGCCGGGCGGCAGCATGCGTACCACGGGGCTGCCGGCGGGCACCCATTCGCCCGGGCGGAACGGCACGTCGTAGACCAGGCCCGCCGCGGTGGCGTTGACGAACTTGCGCGAGAGCTTCCACTCGGCCTGCGCCAGCGCGGCGCGGGCGGCTTCCACCTGTGCGCGCTGCGCGGCGAGCTGGTCGTTGCGGCCGGGCAGGCGTGCAACGTCGACTTCGCGCTGCATCTCGCGCACGCGTGCGGCATCGGCGTCGGCCGTGCCACGGCTGTCGTCGAACTGCTGCTTCGATACGCCGCCGATCTTGTACTGCGCTTCGTCGCGCGCGAACTGTGCCGCACTGCGCTGGGCCTGCGCCCGCGCCTGTGCGAGCTGCGCCTGGTTGACGGCCACTTCCACGGGACGCTTGCCAACCTGGATATCGGCAAGCTGGGCTTCGGCCGCGCGTACCTGTTCGGCGGCCTGCTGGCGCGCGGCGCGCTCGTCGTCGGATTCGAGCACGAACAGCGGCGCGCCGTCGGCCACCTGCTGGCCGCGCTCGACCGAGAGCTTTTCCAGACGGCCGGCGAATGGCGAGGCCACCGATACGAATTCGCCTTCGACATAGCCTTGCCAGGTGCCGGAATTGTCGTTGCTGCAGGCGGCCAGCGCCGTGACGAGCGCCAGCAGCGACCATGTGGGCCATGTGGGCCATGCGGGCCATGCGAGACGGGAGACGGGTTTGGACATACGGGCTCCGGGTGACTTATTTGTCTGGGGTGAGATCACCGGCGAACAGCCCATGAGCGAGCAGGGCGGTGACATGGCGCACGAGCGATTCGGTATCGATCTGCCCGGCGCCGGGAAGGTTGTGCCAGATGTGCGTGGTTGCCAGCGGCAGCAGCGCCAGCCCGACCAGCGACACCATCACGAGGGCGGGTTCAAGGCCGGGCGTGAGCTTGCCTTGCGCGCGCGCCGCCTCCAGCGGCTCCATGACGAGCGAGGCGCGCCGCAGCGCCACACGATGCAGCAGGCGTTCGCGCAGTTGGCCGTCGGTGCCGACGATCTCCCTGATCCACAGGCCGGGGAACCATGGCGTGGCGGCTGCCGTGCGGATGAATCGGCCCGCGAGTGCCGGGATATTCGCCACGACATCACCGGCGGGCGCCGTCGCAATATCGCGGAACACCTGCTCGACCAGCGGCTGCAGGCGCTCGTCGAACACGGCGTCCAGCAGCATTTCGCGGTCGTGGAAGTAGTAATGGACCAGCGCTGGCGTGACACCGGCCTCGGTGGCAATGGCCTTGGTGGACGTGGCGCCGACCCCATGGCGCGCGAACAGCGTCACGGCGGCGTCGATCAGGCGGTCGCGCTGGCCAGCGTCCGTGGTGCGCGCCGTGGGGCGTCCCGGGCGGCGCTGCCGTGCTGGCGCCGTCTGGTCTGGATCGGTTGGGGTGCTGGCTGTCATCTGCAGACTCCAGGCAAGGTTGTCTCAATATTATTTTTCGCGTTAATTAATTCAAGGCAGGTTACAAAGTCGGCGATTGCCCAAGTTGCAATTGCTGCATTGCAACAAGTGCGGTGGACATGCCATCGTGCTTTGGCTATCCTCCGCGCCATTCGAAAGGATTCGCATTCCGATGCGGTATCCGCTGCCTGCCAGCTTTCCTATGCCGTGTTCCCGTCTGCCGGCCGCCCCGCTGCGGCTGCGCCCGAGCTTTGCCAGTTGTCTTGCCGCCGTACTGTTGGCAGGCGGGCTGGCGCTGCCATGGGCCGCGCAGGCGCAGGAATCCGCCGGGGCGGGGCAGGACGCGGCTGCCGATGTGGCGGGCGATGTGGTTGCCGACGTGGAAAGCCCGTTCGCCATTCACGGCCAGACCACCTATATCTGGCAGCGCAAGCCATCGTTCAGCGCGCCGTACACGGGCGATAACAGCCTCACGCCCGATCGCGCCAAGAGCTATTCGTTCACGGCCACGCTCGACCTCGGATTGCGGCTCTGGCAGGGCGCGGAGTTCCACTTCAATCCCGAAGTGGCCCAGGGCGTGCCGTTCTCGGGGTTGCATGGACTTGGCGGTCCGTCCAACGGGGAGTTGGCCAAGACGGCCAGCCCGAACCCCACGTTCTACAGGGCGCGCGCATTCATCCGGCAGACATGGGGGCTTGGCGGCGGCGAAGAAAAGCTCGATGCCGACTTCAACCAGTTCGCGCGCACGGTGGACAAGCAGCGCGTGGTGCTGACCGCCGGCAACTACAGCGTGCTGGACGTGTTCGACCAGAACCCGTACGGCTCCGACCCGCGCACCCAGTTCATGAACTGGTCGTTCCTGACGCACGGGTCGTTCGACTACGCCGCCGACGCGCGCGGCTATGACTGGGGTGTGACGCTCGAGTACGTTGGAGACGAATGGTCCGTCCGCTTCGGCCGTTTCCTGCAGCCGCTTGAATCGAACGGTCAGGAGCTCGATACCCGCATGTTCGAGCACTATGGCGACGTGCTCGAGTTCGAGAAGCGCTACAGGATCGCCGGGCGCCCCGGCCAGGCCCGGCTGCTGCTGTGGCGTAACAAGGCAAAGATGGGCGCGTTCAACGACGCCATCGCGTTTGGACAGGCCAACGGCGTGACGCCCGATGTTGGCGACGTGCGCCGCGAGCATGCAAAGGTCGGCGTGGGTCTGGCGTTCCTGCAGGAAGTCAACGATTCACTGGGAGTGTTCCTGCGCGCCAACTGGTCTGACGACAAGACCGAAACCTACTCGTTCACGGAAATCGGCCGGCAGGTGGCAGCGGGCGGCACGCTCAAGGGCACGGCCTGGGGGCGTCCCAAGGACGAGGTGGGCCTGGGCCTGGCCGTCAACATGCTTGGCCCGGACCACCGCAACTATCTTGCGGCGGGCGGCCTTGGTGCGTTCCTGGGGGATGGGGCGCTGAACTACGGGCCCGAACAGGTGATCGAGCTGTACTACAGCTTTGCGGTGTGGAAGACATTGAGCCTGAGCCCGGATTTCCAGTTCTTGCGCAATCCGGGCTACAACCGCGATCGTGGGCCGGCCAGGTTCTTCGGCATCAGGGCCCACGCGGAGTTTTGAAGCGCGTGGTTGGTGGTTGATGCGCTGGCCCTCTCCCCCGACCCCTCTCCCGCGTAGCGGGAGAGGGGAGCAAACCAGCAGGCTGGGGGAGAGGGTCAGCGTGTGAAATAGCTACCCGACTACTGCCGCGCATTGCGCCGGTTATCCGGCCACGGTGTGTTGTAGTTGGTGCGGAACGGGTTGATGTCCAGCCCGCCGCGCCGCGTATAGCGCGCGTAGACCGCCAGCTTCACCGGCTTGCACATGCGCATCAGGTCAGTGAAGATCCGCTCGACGCATTGCTCGTGGAACTCGTTGTGGTTGCGGAACGAGATCAGGTACTTGAGCAGGCCTTCCTGGTCGATCGGCGCACCCACGTAGCGGATCTGCACGCTGCCCCAGTCTGGCTGGCCCGTGACCAGGCAGTTCGACTTGAGCAGGTGCGATACCAGCGTTTCTTCTACCGGCGACTCTTCCTGGTCGGCGGACAGCAGCGTCGGATCGGGTTCGTAGATATCGGTCTCGATGTCCAACCGGTCCAGCAGCAGCCCATCGAGTTCGCCCATCTTTTGCTTGCCCAGGTCGGCCTCGGTCACCAGCCGCACCTGCACCGAGCCGCCCGTGGCATCGGACAGGTCATGCTGCAACAACTGCTGCAGCGCCTCGGCCGAAGCGATCTTGCTCTGGTTGAACGAGTTCAGGTACAGCTTGAACGACTTGGACTCGACGATGTTCGGCGTATCGGCGGGAATGATGAACGTGGCCAGTGCCACTTGCGGCTTGCCCTTCAGGTTCAGCCACGACACCTCGTAGGCGTTCCAGATGTCCACGCCGAAGAACGGCAGCGCGCGGCCTTCAGGCAGGCCGATTTCCGTGCGCTTCGGTTGGCGCGGAATCGGGAATAGCAGCGTGGGGTCGTATTCGGTCTTGTAGGCCGAGGGCTTGCCCAGCGGCGAGTGCTCAGGAAGCGTCATGGTCGGACTTCAGGAAAGGAACAGCTTGTAGACGGGGTTCTCGGTCTCATCCCAGTGTACGTAACCGAGCGTCGAAAGGAAGCTGCGGAACGCGCGCTTCTCGTTCTTCGGCACCTGGATGCCGACCAGGATGTTCGACGTGTCCGCGCCCTGGTTCCGGTAGTGGAACAGGCTGATGTTCCAGTTCGGGCTCATGCTCGACAGGAACTTCATCAGCGCACCCGGGCGCTCGGGGAATTCGAAGCGATAGAGCAGTTCGTCATGTGCCAGCGGCGAATGGCCGCCGACCATGTAGCGGATGTGCTGCTTGGCCAGTTCGTCGTTGGACAGGTCGAGCGTGTCGAAACCATGGCGGCGGAAATTGGCAGCGATCTTGTCGCTCTCTGCGCGGCTGGCGATCTGCACGCCGACGAAAATATGCGCCACGCCCTTGTCGGCGATCCGGTAGTTGAATTCGGTCACGCTGCGTGTGCCGACCTGTTCGCAGAAGCGCTTGAAGCTGCCGCGTTCCTCGGGGATCGTCACGGCGAAGACCGCCTCGCGCGCTTCACCGACCTCGGCGCGCTCGGCTACGAAGCGCAGGCGGTCGAAGTTCATGTTGGCGCCGCAGGCGATGGCCACCAGGTGCTGGTGCTTGAGCTTCTCGCGCTCGGCGTACGCCTTGAGGCCGGCCACGGCCAGCGCGCCAGCCGGCTCCAGGATGCTGCGCGTGTCCTGGAACACATCCTTCAGGCCCGCGCAGATCGCATCGGTATCGACCAGGATGATGTCGTCGACGAGTTCGCGCGTGATGCGGAACGTTTCCTTGCCCACCAGCTTGACCGCGGTGCCGTCCGAGAACAGGCCCACATCCTTCAGTTCCACGCGCTTGCCCGCATCCACCGAGCGCTTCATTGCGTCGGAGTCGTAGGTCTGCACGCCAATCACCTTGATCTCGGGGCGCACGGCCTTCACGTAGGCCGCGATGCCGGAGATCAGGCCGCCACCGCCGATGGCCACGAAGATTGCGTGGATCGGGCCCGGGTGCTGGCGCAGGATCTCCATTGCGATGGTGCCCTGGCCGGCGATGACTTCGGGATCGTCGAACGGGTGGATGAACGTGAGCTTGTGCTTCTTCTCCAGCTCCGCGGCATGCAGGTAGGCATCGCTATACGAATCGCCATGCAGCACGATCTGCACCCACTCGCCGCCGCGTTCGCGCACGGCGTCGATCTTCACCTGCGGCGTGGTGGTGGGCATGGCGATGATCGCCTTGCACTGCATCCGGGCCGCGGCCAGCGCCACGCCCTGGGCATGGTTGCCCGCCGACGCGGCGATCACGCCGCGCTTGAGTTCGTCGGCGGTGAGCGACGCCATCTTGTTGTACGCCCCACGCAACTTGAAAGAGAACACGGGCTGCGTGTCCTCGCGCTTGAACCAGACCGCATTGCCGGTGCGCGCCGACAGCGCGGGCGCATAGGTCAGTTCGGTCTCCTGGGCCACGTCGTAGACCTTGGCGGTCAGGATTTTTTTGAGATAGTCGGGTTTGGCGGGCGTGCGGGTCATGGTTTGCGAGGGCGTCACCGGGGCAGCGGCAAAAAAACCGGAAAAATCGGCGGAAACCGCCAATGATAATGGATGGCGCACTTCCGGGCGCCACGCTCGTGCGTACCGATTGCAGGTGCCGCAAGCGCCACTGTTGTAGGACAGCGCCCGGTGGACGCCCGTCAAATCGACGTGTTACGGTTTTGCGCGATGCCCCCGCTACATCTCATCGAACCCGATACCGCGCTGTTTCTGGATTTCGACGGCACGCTGGCTGACCTTGCGCCGCGCCCCGACCTGGTTCAGGTCGAACCGGAACTGGTCGGCACGCTGCGTGCGCTGCACACGTGTCTGGACGGCGCATTGGCAATCATCTCGGGCCGGCCCGTGGCCGAGCTGGACTTCTTCCTGCAGCCGCTTACGCTGCCCGCGGCAGGCGTGCACGGCGCCGAACTGCGCCATGACGGCGAAGCGCTCTTCATGCCACCCGAGCCCGGTATCGCGCCGCTGCTGCCACGGCTGGAAGCGCTTGTGGCACGGCACCCGGGCCTGCAGCTCGAACGCAAGTCCGTGGCCGTGGCGATTCACTATCGGCAGGCACCCGAACTCGAAGCGCTGGTCCGCGCGACGGTTGCGGACGTCCTGCGCGGCGCCGTTGGGCTTGAAGGCCTGCCTGGAAAGATGGTGGTCGAGATCAAACCTGCCGGCGTCAACAAGGGCGGCGCGATCGCCACGTTCATGCGCATGGCCCCGTTTGCCGGCCGCCGGCCGCTGTTTGCCGGTGACGACGTGACCGACGAAGCCGGCTTTGCCGTGGCGCGTGAACTCGGCGGATTCGGCGTGCTTGTCGGCGAACGCGCCACGGCCGCCACCGTCAGGGTGACGGGGCCTGCCGCGCTGCGCTGCTGGCTGCACCGCTCCGCCCATGCACTGCTCGAACGCAGGGCGCAACGTGGCGACGCGCCAACGTCCGCTTCAACCCCATCGTCCGCAACGGAGGGCTCGCCGTGAGTGTCCCAATCCCTGCCCAAAACTCCCACGCTGAAGTGCGTGCGGTCAATGCCGATACCAACTGCACTGGCCGCTACGCCGATCCGTCGCTCTCGGTCGGCATGATCGGCAACTGCGCGTTCTCCGCGCTGGTCGATGGGCGCGGCCGCATCGTCTGGTGCTGCATGCCACGCTACGATGGCGATCCGGTGTTCAACGCCTTGCTCGATCCGGGCGAGAACGGCGGCCACTTCGCCATCGAGGTCGAGGATCTGCAGGAGACCAGGCAGTGGTATGAGCCGAACACGGCCGTCCTGCGCACGCAGTTGTTTGACAAGCATGGCAACTGCCTGGAGATCACGGACTTCTGCCCGCGCTTTTTCCGGCTTGGCCGCTACTTTCGCCCGCTGACGCTGGTGCGGCGGATTCGGCCGGTGCGCGGTGCGCCGCGCGTGCGCGTGACAGTGGCGCCGCGCTTCAACTGGGGGCGCATCAAGCCGCAGACGACGCGCGGCAGCAGCCATGTGCGCTACATCGGCGAGGATATGACGCTGCGCATGACCACCAATGCGCCGCTGGCCTATGTGTTGTCGCAAACGCCGTTTCTGGTCATGCGCAATTACGACTTCATCCTTGGCCCCGATGAAACGCTGGCGCACGGCGTGGAGGAGATCGCACGCGATTTCGAGCAGGAGACGACTGCGTACTGGCGCAACTGGAGCCGCCGCCTGGCCGTGCCGCGCGAATGGCAGGACGCGGTGATCCGCGCAGCCATCACGCTGAAGCTCTCGCTCTACGAGGAAACCGGCGCCATCGTGGCCGCGATGACCACGAGCATTCCCGAGGCGCCAGGCAGCGGCCGCAACTGGGACTACCGGTACTGCTGGCTGCGCGACGCGTTTTTCGTGGTTCGCGCGCTCAACAGCCTGTCGGAAGTCGGCACCATGGAGGATTACCTGCGCTGGCTGGCGAACGTCGTCATGCAGTCGCAGGACGGGCATATCCAGCCGCTGTACGGCATCGGGCTGGAACGGGAGCTGCCGGAGAGCATCCTCGACCATCTGGGCGGCTATCGCAACATGGGGCCGGTGCGCGTTGGCAATCAGGCGCAGGAGCACTTCCAGCACGATGTCTACGGCAACGTCGTGCTGGCGGCCGCGCAGGCGTTCCACGATCACCGGCTGCTGCATCGCGGCGGGCCCGCCGAATTCCGGCGGCTCGAGGACGTGGGCGAACAGGCCGTGCGCGTGTTCGGCACGCCCGACGCCGGCATGTGGGAACTGCGCACGCGGGCGCGAATCCATACTTCGTCGGCCCTGATGAGCTGGGTGGCGTGCGACCGGCTGGCCAAGATTGCCGAAAAGCTCGAGCACCCAGGGCGTGCCGCCTATTGGCATGACCACGCCAACACGATGAAGCAGCGCATCCTGGACGAATCCTGGAGTGACGCGCGGCAGGCCTTCGCCGAAAGCTTCGGCGGGCGCGATCTCGATGCGAGCGTGTTGCTGATGGCCGAAGTCAACTTCATCGACCCGAAGGACCCGCGCTTCATCTCGACCGTGAAGGCGTTGGAGGAGTCGCTGTGCGACGGGCCGTTCATGCGCCGCTACGAGGCACCCGACGATTTCGGCAAGCCAGAGACGGCCTTCAACATCTGCACGTTCTGGCGCATCGACGCGCTGGCGCGCATTGGCCGTCGCGACGAAGCGCGCGAGATCTTCGAGGCCATGCTGGCCGCGCGCAATCCGCTGGGGCTGATGTCGGAGGACACCCACCCGGTGACCGGGGAGATGTGGGGCAACTTCCCGCAGACCTATTCGATGGTTGGCCTGATCAATGGCGCCATGCGGCTGTCGGCCCCCTGGGACAGTGTGATCTGAGAAACGAGACATGGGCAGACTAGTGGCGGTTTCGAACCGGGTTGCCGACCCGCGCAACCATGCAGCGGGCGGACTGGCCGTGGCGTTGTCCGATGCGCTCGCCAAGACAGGCGGATTGTGGTTCGGCTGGAGCGGCAAGGTGGTGGACGCCAGCCAGGGCGGCACGCCCGGAGAAGGCGAGGTGCACCAGATGCAGGCGGGCAACGTCACGCTGGCCACGGTGGACTTGAGCCGCGAGGACTACGAGGCGTACTACCTTGGCTACAGCAACGGCGTGCTGTGGCCGGTGTTCCACTACCGGGTGGACCTAGCCGACTTCGACGCCGGCGGCAACCTGAACGCCTACCGCCGCGTGAACCAGCTCTTTGCGCGCAAGCTGGCGCCGATGCTGAAGCCCGACGATGTGATCTGGATCCACGACTACCACCTGATTCCGCTGGCGGCGGAGTTGCGGGCAATCGGCTGCGGGCAGCGCATCGGCTTCTTCCTGCACATCCCGTTGCCGCCACGGCTGATCCTGGCCACCATCCCGCAGCACGAATGGCTGATGCGCGCGCTGTTCGCCTACGACCTGCTCGGCTTCCAGAGCCACGACGACCTCGAACACTTCTCGCGCTACGTGCAGGGCGAGGCCGGCGCCGAGCCAATGGGCGAGTACCGCTTCCGTGCGTTCCATCGCACGGTGCGCGCGCAGTCGTTTCCGATCGGCATCGACGTCGACGAATTCATCGAACTCGGGCGAGGCGATGAAGCGCGCGAGACGTACGAGATGATGCTAGGCCAGTACGCGCGGCGCAGGTTGCTGCTGGGCATCGACCGGCTCGACTACTCGAAAGGCCTGCCGCAACGGCTCAAGGCGTTCCAGACGCTGCTGGCCGAGTATCCCGAGAACCGTTCGAGCGCCACGCTGATCCAGATTGCCGCGCCGTCGCGGGAACTGGTCGACGCCTACGCGGACCTGCGGCGCGACATGGAAGGCATTACGGGCGCGATCAATGGCGAGTATGGCGAGCTCGACTGGATGCCGGTGCGTTACATCCACCGGGCCACGTCACGGCGCCGTCTGCCCGGCCTGTGCCGCGCCAGCAGCGTGGCGCTGGTCACGCCGCTGCGCGACGGCATGAACCTGGTCGCAAAGGAATACATCGCGGCCCAGGACCCCGAGGATCCCGGCGTACTGGTGCTATCGCGCTTCGCCGGCGCGGCGGAGCAGCTCAAGGAGGCGCTGCTGGTCAATCCCTACGATACGCGCGCCACGGCGCAGGCAATTCAGCAGGCATTGCACATGTCGCTATCGGAACGCCAGGCGCGGCATCAGAAGTTGCTGGAACGGATACGCCAGCACGATGTGCACTGGTGGAGTGGGGAATATCTGCGGGCGCTGATGGAGACGGAAGGGGGGTGATGGATGCCATCGCTCAGCCCTTTCGTACGTCTTCCAAATTTGGTGGTGAATTACTGCATCCGGAATGGTTGGGTGGCAGCATGCCAAGTTGACGAAAGAACAAGGTTTCTACTATTTGAGTTGTAGAGCAACTTTGCTAAAAGCGAGAGAATCGTTTTCAGTAAAGGGCGAAGAAATGAGCAACTCAGCGCAGCAGTTCCCTTTCTTGGAGAAATACCTGATCGGTCCGCTATGGAGGCTCAAAGGCAATGCATGCACTGCCGTGGATGCGAATGAGTTCGCGCTATCCATGGACCGAGCGGCTCCGCCGCTACGGGATCAGCCACCGCCACCGCCTCCGCCCAAGCCCAAAGAGCCACCAAAGCCAAAGGAACCGCCCAAGCCGCTACTGGTCAGCCTGATAGAAGCCGCCTCAAAGTTTAATGACTGGGTCCACAGCGCGCCAGCAACCGGACCTGCACCAACACCTGTAGTGCATCGCGGTCTTCCGCCTATCGTCACCCGTCACCGTCTACCGCCATTTGACCTGCAAGACGTTCCCAAGGCCATGGACCGCCTGGGCTGGCCCGTCGCGGCGAAGCTCCAACGCAAGTGGTTTGCCGGGGAATTGAACTACGCGAACACCGACAAGGGCGCGGTCTTGGGCATCAACCAGGACGGCAATCCATTCCCGCCCAATATGATCGACACCACGACGATCAAGATGGACTGGGTCCTCAAGTTCCCGCGTGCAAAAGCTAAGCTGGACGAACTACTGGAGGAGAAGCTATTCAACCCGGATGCAGAAAGGGTCTTGCGCTTCATGTCAAGGAATTGGGAGTCGTCGCCGTACGTGATCGACGCATGGAAGCGCTGCGACGGCGACTGGCAGAAATTTCACCTTGGGTATCAGTATCAATTGGCCACCGTCGACAGCGACTGGGTTAGCAAGGGCTTGATGCTCGGAGCGGGCTCAGTGACGCCAGTGCTGATGGACGACTTATATGGAGCATTGGGGGCATTTTCGTTCAATGCAGCCCTCAGCAAGTTCACGTATTTCAACGGGCGGCTGAAGATCTTCGAGATCAACTACTACGTCCGTGATGTGTTTACCTTTCACGACAGAACTGACCGCAATCATGAGGCGACTGGCACCCAATATTTGGGCAACTGGAACAAGTACGGTCTAATTGTTGTGCCCGAGTACGCCGTGCTCGGGAACGTATCGAAAGCGCAGATGCCGCCCGTCGCTCGGAATGCAAAGGTCGACAAGGAGAATGTCTTCTACACCGTGCGAAACCTCGACTATCGGGAATGGCAGTTGAAGCATCGACAAGGTGGCGATTTGGTCTTGTACTCGAATCGCTACTACATGAGGCTTCGTGAACCGATGGTCTTTGATTTCAACCGATGATGCGATTTCCGAAAATTGGCCTGGGTGTGCTCTTGTCCATCCTGCTTGTTTGGTACGGCGCCGGGGCATATTACCGATTCACTGCTGGTGAGTGTGAGCGCGAAACCGAGGGAGCATATATTGGCGAGCATTGCTATCTGGCCTTGCGCGACAGTTCGCTCTTCCGTCTCTATGACGCAAAATCGGGCGAAAAGCTGGCCGAACGCAACTTCACGGAGATCGACATACCACGCATCATATGGAGCGATGACCGTGTCATCTACGATCTCGGGGCCAGTCCCTCAGGCTATATTTCGCTTCCTCCAACGTGGCTTGACCGTGTGCGGGCGAAACTGCCTTGAGATGCCTAATCCGGCGCGGCCGCACAACCCGGCGGACCGGGAGAGAGGGTCAAGTACTTCCGATACTTGAGCACCTAACCCAGATCCCCCGGCACATCCACATCCCGGAATGGGCCGTCATCCTCGGTAAGGATGCGCGTGACCGGCTGGGACTTCAGCAGTGCCCGCGCGCCTTCGTCGCCGTCGAGCTTGAGCAGTTCCTCGCGCCATCCAGCACCGAAGCCCACCGGATGGCCGCGCTGGCCGTCGCGCCATGGTGCGGCGATGGTGTCGCGCGAGGTGATCGTCAGGGCCACGGCACGTATCAGTTCCATCGACAGCCACGGCATGTCCGCCAGCGCCACGACCCAGCCGCGCGCGTCGGCGCAGGCAGCCACGCCTGCGCGCAGCGCCGCGCCCATGCCTGCTTCGGCGTCGGCTGACTCGATCACCCTGCAGCCGCCGCGGCGCAATTCTTCCGATAGTTCCGGATGACCGGGGCGCACCACGGCGATGGAGTCGGGCAGCGCCGCCGCCAGCGTGCGCGCGCTGCGCCATGCGACGGTGCGGCCATCTGGCAGCTTCTCCAGCAGCTTGTTGCGCGTGCCTGCCGGGTCGAAGCGGCGGCCGAAGCCGGCTGCCAGCAGGATGCCGGTGGGCAGGTCCAATTGGGACAACGCTCGCTTTGTCATGGCTGTGCGGCCGAGTCGGCTGGCAGGACCGGGCAGCTTGCTTCCCCGGCAGCGATTTCACGTGCGGCTTTCGCGCCTTCCACCTGCAGGATGTCAGGCAGCGACACATGGTTCTTTGCCGCGATCACTTCGGCCAGGATCGAGATGGCGATCTCGGGCGGCGTGCGGCTGCCGATATAGATGCCAACCGGCCCGTGCAGGCGCGCGAGCTGAAGCTCGGTCAGGTCGAATTCCTTGAGGCGCTCGCGACGTGCGTGGTTATTGCGGCGCGAGCCGAGCGCGCCGACGTAGAACGCCGGGGTGCGCAGCGCTTCCATCAATGCGAGGTCGTCGAGCTTCGGGTCGTGCGTCAGGGCAATCACCGCGCAGCGCTCGTCGAGCTTCATTTCCATGACCGTGTCGTCGGGCATCGTGCGCACCATCGTCACGCCGGCAATGTCCCAGGTCTCCGTGTATTCCTCACGCGGGTCGCAGACGGTGATCTGGAAGCCCAGCCCCACTGCGATCTGGCACAGGTATTTCGACAACTGCCCCGCCCCGATGACCAGCATGCGGTAGCGCGGGCCGTGGATCGTCAGCAGGGTCGTACCGTCGAACGCGAGGCCGTCGGTAGCCTCGGCATGACCGAGAGTGGCCGCGCCGCTTGTCATGTCGAGCGTGCGAGCAACGAGCCTGCCGTTCTCGACGGCTTCGAGCAGCTCGGCGATGCCGCTGGCTGCCGACAACGGCTCGGTGACGAGTTCGATCGTGCCGCCGCACGGCAGGCCGAAACGGGTCGCTTCCTCGGCGCTGATGCCGTACTTGATCGTTTCGGGGCACCCCGATCGGATGCCCTCGCGCCGCACGCGATCAATGATGTCGTCCTCGATGCAGCCGCCCGAGACCGAACCCGCCACGAGGCCATCGTCGCGCACCGCCAGCATGGCGCCTTCGGGGCGCGGGGACGAGCCCCAGGTTCTGACTACCGTAACCAGCAATACACCATGCCCTTCGTGCTGCCAGCGCACACTGCTTTTCAGGACTTCGAGATCCACGCTGTCCATGATCGTTTCCGCTTTGTTCCTGTTTCCTCACCACCGTCGGCGCTTTTCCCGCCGTCGGTTGCCTCGTTTGTATCGTCGTTGTTCTCTGCTTCGTTCGCGCCACCGCCGCTCACGGCTTCGGTGAAGCGGGCGAAAAACGTGTCGGCCATCTTGCGCGCGGCGGCATCCACCAGCCGCGAGCCGATCTGCGCGATCTTGCCGCCGACCTGCGCATGCACCACGTACGTGAGTAGCGTCTCGTCGCCTTCCGGCGTCAGCGAGACCTGCGCGGACCCCTTGCCGAAACCGGCTGCACCGCCCTGTCCGTCGAACTGGATCGTGTAGCTTTCCGGCGCCCGGATGTCCTGCAGTGCCATGCGGCCCTTGAAGCGCGCCTTGACCGGCCCCACTGCTGCCGTCAGCGCCAGCAGGTAGGCGTTTTCGCCGTCGGGCTCGATGCTCTCACATCCTGGAATACATTGCTTGAGCAGGTCCGTGTCGTTCAAGGCCTCCCAGGCGACCTGCTGAGGCACTGGCAGACGCTGCGTCTGGTTCATTTCCATGATGGATATCCTTGTGCGGGGCGTGGTTGTTTTACAGGTGGAACGCGCGGAGGGCTGGCCAGCAGCGATTCCAGTGCGAACAGGCTGTCAAGGTTGTGTGCGGGGCGCAGCGCGTCTACGTGGGGCAGGATGGCCTGCATGCCACGCGCCTGTGGCGAGAAGCCCGCATAACGCAGCAGCGGGTTGAGCCAGATGATGCGATGCGCAAACCGGCGCAGGCGCGTCATTTCCTGTTCGAGCAGGTCGATGTGCTCCAGATCGATGCCATCGCTGACAAACAGCACGGTGGCACGCCCGGACAGCGTGCGGCGCGCCCACTGCCGGTTGAATGCGGCCAGCGCCGCGCCGATGCGGGTGCCGCCGGCCCAGTCGCGCACCTGTTCGGTGATCAGGTTCACCGCATCGTCGGGATCGCGCTCGCGCAGGGCACGCGTCACATTGGTCAGCCGCGTGCCGAACAGAAATACGTGCAGCCGCTCGCGCGACTGCGTCAGTGCATGACAGAAATACAGCACCGCACGCGAGTACTGGCTCATCGACCCCGAGATGTCGAGCAGCAATACCACGGGTGGTCTGCGTTCGGTGCGCTTGCGGTACTTCCAGCGCAGCCATTCGCCATGCTGACGCACCGCCTGCCGCGCGCTCGCGCGCAGGTCGGCATGCGTACCGCAGGCGGAAGCGCGCAGGCGCCGGGTCTTCTCCAGCGCCAGATGCGTGCGCCGCGTACGCACCAGATGCTGCAGCGCACGCCATTCGTCGGCGTTCAGCGTTTCGAAGTCTCGCGCGGCCAGCCGTTCCTGGTCAGAAAACGTGAGCGGGGCGGTGAAGCGTTCTTCGCGCTGCGGCGGGTCTGGCCGGGCGGTTGCCGGCTGACGCGCAGCCAGTGCATCGGCCAGCCGGTTGCTGCGCTTCGGTGGCGGGGCGCCGGCATCGACGCGCGGCAGCAGCAGCGCGCGCAGCTTGCCTTCCCAATCGGGATCGCGCCAGAACAGGTCGAACGCAGCATCGAACAGCGGACGCTGGTCAGGGCCCGACAACACCAGCGCAGCCAGCGCCGCACGGACCTCGTCGCGCGTGCCGATATCGACGTAGCGCAATGCTTCGAGCGCATCGACGGCATGGGCGGGCGACAGGCCGAAGCCCGCATCGCGCAGCAGCCGCATGAAATGCGTGACGTTGCGCGCCAGCATCGGCAGCGAATGCGGCGGCTTGCCATGCAGGACGGTGGGTGCAGCGTGCGGCATGGTCAGGCTGCCGGTGCGGCACCGGCAAGAAGTTCGGCGACGGTCGGACCATCGGCACGTGCAAGGTCGTCCTGGTACTTGAGCAGGACGCCAAGCGTGTCGCGCACCGATTCCGGATCAAGCTCGGTGACGCCGAGCGCAGAGAGGGCGCGGCACCAGTCGATCGCCTCGGCGATGCCGGGCGCCTTGAACAGGTCTATCCCTCGCAGCCGGTGGATGAAGTCGACGGCCTGCAACTGCAGCGCCGTGGCTGCTTCTGGTGCACGCGCGGCCACGATCTGCAGCTCGCGGTCGCGCCCCGGGTAGCCCATCCACTGGTAAAGGCAGCGGCGTTTGAGCGCGTCGTGTACCTCGCGCGTGCGGTTCGACGTGATGACGATCAGCGGTGGGCGTTCCGCACGGACCACGCCGATCTCGGGGATCGATACCTGGTATTCGGACAGCACTTCCAGCAGGAACGCTTCGAACGGCTCGTCTGCACGATCGATCTCGTCGATCAGCAGCACACGCGGAACGCCGGGCGCAGCCGGGTCCGGCAGCAGCGCTTCAAGCAGCGGGCGCTTGAGCAGGTAGTCGTCGTGATAGAGCGACTGCTGCTCGGGCCGTTCGCCACGTGCTTCGGCCAGGCGCAGCGCCATGATCTGGCGCGGATAGTCCCATTCGTAGAGCGCGCTGGCGGCGTCGAGCCCTTCATAGCACTGCAGCCGCAGCAGACGCGTGCCGAGCGCCCCGGCCATGGCCTGCGCCAGCGCCGTCTTGCCGACGCCAGGTTCGCCTTCAAGGAACAATGGGCGCTGCATGCGGAGCGCGAGATACAGCACGGTAGCGGTCTCGCGATCGGCGAAGTACTGCTGTTTTTCAAGCAGCGAAATTGTTTGGTCAATGGAGGTTGGGAGCATGTCTACTTTGCGAAAGCCGTCACCACGCGCTCCCCTCTCCCACTTGTGGGAGAGGGGTTGGGGGAGAGGGCAATGCGGTTCTGCTTGCCACCTGTCGCAATTTGAACCACCGCGCCCTCTCCCCCAGCCCCTCTCCCGCCGTGCGGGAGAGGGGAGAAAAAAATGGTGCTTCAGGTGCCATAGGTCTGCTCCCCTCTCCCACTTGTGGGAGAGGGGTTGGGGGAGAGGGTAATGCGGTCCTGCTTGCCACCTGTCGCAATTTGAACCACCGCGCCCTCTCCCCCGGCCCC
>NZ_ALOU01000044.1 GCF_000292345.1 Cupriavidus sp. BIS7 | reverse complement strand
GCCGAGGATGGCTGCTTCGCGGTGTGGTTCAGCCGTTTCGAGATTGGAGAAATCGACCTGCGCACATCATGATGTGCGCAGATCACGTGTTACCTATGTCCCCGAACACCCGTTACCCATGTCTCCGGTCTGTACAAGTGGGAGAGGGGAGCAAACCAGCAGCAAACCAAAGGCATCACTGCGGCACCAGTTCCAGCTTCTCCCTGCTCTCCTTCTCCACCGCCTTGCGCGACCGCTGGCGTCAATTGGATTTTGCGACAGCGGTCGCTATGCGCTCCCCTCTCCCATGCCAATGGGAGAGGGGTGGGGGAGAGGGCAAAGCCTTTCGTCACTGACCAACGTGTTTGGTGCTTCAGACGCTGGCCCTCTCCCCCAACCCCTCTCCCGCGCGCGGGAGAGGGGAGAACACCGGGAGCAAACCAAAGGCATCACTGCGGCACAAGTTCCAGCTTCTCCTTGCTCTCCTTCTCCACCGCCTTGCGCGAATACACGAGCGGGAAATACTCGCCCTTCGCCCACAGCGGTGCCAGATCACGATAATGCGGGCTGGCCGGATTGCCCGACTGGCCCGGCGTGTTCACCACGCGCGATGCGTCCCAGTTGCCGACATCCAGCACCATGCGGAATGAAGCCCCCGCCGTGAGTTGGTAGTCGCTGTTGCGATAGCTCGTGTTCATCGGCGTGAACGATGACCCGCCGATTGGCCCGGCGTTGACGTCGTACTGCTGGCGTTGTGCCGCGTCTAGGATCGAATGCAGTGGGTGCTCGAACACGGCCGTGTGCAGCTTGCCCCATTGCCATGCCTTCGGGTCCGGGCCGAGCTTCTTCTCGACGTCCGCCATTGCCGCTTTCAGCGTGGACATCATGACGTCGTTCCGCTTCTCGACGGTCATCCAGCTATCGGGTCGCTCGAGCACGGCGACGATACGGCTGGCATCGCCCGCGCCGACCAGACGTGCGGCCTCCGGCGGCAGCGCGGCCCGTACCACGGCCGTGCGCAGGTACTTGCTGAACCAGACCTCGAACAGCGCGGCAGGCGCACTGTCCGCGCGTTCGTTGCCGTCCCAGCCACGGAGCAGATCCAGCCCGCGCTGGATCTGCGCGTCGCTGCTGTTCAGTGGCTTGAGCAACGCCACCACGCGCTGCGCGGGCAGCGACACGGTGTCGTTCTGCCACGCCATCGAATCTTCCAGAGAACTGCGCGGATTGGCGGCCACCAGCGCCTTGAGCCGGCGCGCGCGCGAACTGTCGCTCCATTCGTAGCCCACGCCGATCTTGTAGGCCGGATGATTCGGCGGAATATTGTTCTCGTTGGCCGTGACCACATAGCCGGGCGCCGGGTTGAACGCCCACGGCAGTTCGTCCATGTTGCGATAACCGGCCCACTCATAGCGGCCATCGCCGGGCACCGGCATCAGGCCATCCCAGTTCGGGCGGTTGACGGTCAGCCCGCCGGGCACCCAGCCGATATTGCCGAAGCGGTCCGCATAGACCTGGTTCTCGCCCGGCGCGCCCCAGCGGTTCATGGCCGCGCGGAACTGGTCCCAGTTCTGGGCGCGCATGTAGTCCATCGACCCGAAATACGGCGCCATGCCCAGGTCGAGCCATGCCGCGCGCAGCGCCCAGGCGCGGTTGTTCTTCGCGTCGGCATAGAGCACCGGGCCGTGGCGCGTGTAGTCGATCGTGACCTTGCGCGGCGTGGCTTCGCCGCGTACCGAGATCGATTCGGTCACGGTCTCCATCGGCTCCCAGCGCCCCTTGTACTTGTACTCGTGCGGCTGCGCGGGGTCGGTCTCGTAGACATAGAGATCTTCCTGATCCATGTAGAACCGCGTCAGGCCGAACGCAATCGTGCCGTTGTGGCCGATCGAGATGCCGGGCAGGAACGGTTCGCCCGCACCGATCACCGACAGACCCGGCGCGTTCAGATGGCTGATATAGCGCAGGCTTGGCGCACCATGCGCGCGGTGCGGATCATTGGCCAGGATCGGGCGCCCGGTGGCGGTACGGCTACCCGCGATCACCCAGTTGTTCGATCCGAGACTGCGCCCGGTATCGCTGGACGCATCGACCGTCGCATAGAGCTGGTCCACCGGAATGTTCTCTGCCTTGGTGCCTGTCTGCTGCCACACGTCCTTCGGAAAACGCGGCGCCGCCGTGGCCAGGTCGTACGCCTTGCGCAGTTCGGCCGCCGGTACCGTACACGGGTCAAGCCCGTCCGGCACCTTCGGCTCGATCTGCGGATCGAGTTCGCGGCGCACCCAGTCCGCGCGCGCGGCATTGGGCTTGGCATAGCAATAGATCTGTGCCCGGTCGATCTCACCGGTGAAATTCAGCGTCAGGCCGTGGTGGCGGATGCGGACGATGTCCTCGGCACGCCAGTGCGACGGCTTGTAGTTGAGCAGCTTGAATTCGGGCGGCAGCAGGTCCGGATGCGCTTCGGTCTGCGCAACGTACGCGTTGACGCCGGCCACGAAGGCCTCCGCTACGCGCTTGGCATCCGAACCGTAGGCGAGCCATTCGCGGTACATGTCGCCGCGGAACAGCACGGCGCGCGCCATGCGGTCGCCGTCCACGTAGGCGGGGCCGAAATCCTTTGCCATTTCGCCAAGCCCGCGCTTGCGCCAAAGGTCGATCTGGAACAGCCGGTCTCGCGCCGCCACGAAGCCCTGCACATAGAACGCATCGTAGAGCGTATTGGCGTAGATGTGCGGCACACCCCAGCGGTCGATCAGCACCGTGGCGGGCTTCTCCAGTCCGGGCACGGCAAACTTGTCTGCGCCCGCTGCCAGCGCGGGTGCGGCGGAAGCGGCGGCGAGCCATGCCATGGCAACAGTGGCACGCCGCAGGGAACGGGTCGGGCGAAACATCGGATCTCCTCGTCGGGTGAAGACCTGCGAGGATAGCGGAATGTGACGGAATCGGCGACGCTGCACCGCCGCAAATCGATTAAGGCCGAGTCGGCTTTCGTCCAGTCAGTAGACGTCGCGACGATAACGGCCGGCTTCCGTCATTTGATGCAGTGTCGCCTCGCCGAGAATCCGAATCAGTGATTCCTGCACGCCAGCAGCCATTCCTTGCAGGCTGCCGCAGACGTAGATCGACGCGCCCTGCTCCACCCATTCGGCAATCGCCGAGGCCTGCGCGGCAACCGCGTCCTGCACGTAGCGCGGCGCGGTGCCATCGCGCGACCAGGCGCGGTCGATACACTGAAGTACGCCCTGCTCCTGCCACGCCGTGAGTTCCGCCCCATGGAAATCGTCTAGCGCCGCGGATCGTTCGCCAAAGAGCAGCCAGTTGCGATGATGGCCAACAGCCGCGCGCGCCTTGATCACGGCGCGCAGCCCTGCCAGTCCGGTGCCGTTGCCGATCAGGATCAGCGGGCGGTCGTCTTCAGGAGGACGGAAGGCGCGATTGGTGCGAACGCGCAGCGCGATAAAAGCGCCCTCTCCAGCGTATTCGGTCAGCCAGCCCGAAGCCAGGCCAAGCCGCCCGTCTGCATGGCGCGTCTGGCGGACCAGCAGTTCCAGCCGGCCGTCCGCTGGCAGCGATGAGATCGAATACTCGCGGTGCGGCAGCGCGGGCAGTGCATCCACAATCCGTTGGGGCACAAGCCCGATCAGCGTATCCAGATGGCTATCCGGTAGCGGGAGCCGCGTGGCCAACGCATCGGCCAGCGTCATCATCCGGCTATCGCAACGGACCAGCGTGGCGCCGTCGAGGGACAGGCGCGTCAGCAGCCGCTCGGCGACTTCGGTCGGGTGGCATGGGCCAACTTCGGCGATATCGCCCGCGCTCCATGACAGGTGTTCTGCAACCTCCGGTTCGAGGGCCAGATGGTAGGCCGCTTCGCCCTGGCTGCCCGGATTGAGCAGGTGCCGCTCCGCCAGCCGCCAGCGTCCGTAGCGCGGCCGTTCCCAGTCCTCGATCTCGGCGCCGCCGCTGATTGCGGACAGGTGGTTCTGCCAGTGGCGCAATGCCCCCGGATCGCCGTTGTCGACCTCGACCATGTCGAACAACGGCTGCGCCTGATGGCGCTGCAACCAGCCCGAAAGCGCATGCCCAAACGCACAGAAGCGTGCGTAGCTGCTGTCGCCAAGTGCAAGGATGCCGTAGCGCAGCTGGCGCAATGCTTCGGGCGTGCTGCCGGCCACCAGTCGCCGCGCAAATCCTGAAGCACTGTCAGGGGCGTCGCCTTCGCCGGTCGTGCTGACCAGGAACAGTGCCTGATCGCAGGCAGCCAGCCGTGCGCCATCGAGTTCCGCAAAAGACAGCAGTTGAACAGGCCGCCCCGCGCCTTGCAGCGCACGGGCCGTTTGCATGGCCAGTTGCTCGGCAAAGCCGGTCTGGCTGGCGTAGGCCACGAGTGTCGGACGCGCGTTGTCGCCCGGGGCGCTGGCAAGCGCGGTGCGTGCCGCGAGACGTCGGCGGTGTCGATCGAGAACACCCCAGCAGAAACCGAGGTAGGCCACAACCACGCCGACCGCCATCGCGTTCCGGCCATGGGTAAGCATGGCCAGCGCCACGCCTGCGATGAAGATCAACCACGGCATCGCCCGCGTCATGATTGCATCGCGGCAAAGGCCGGGGTGATCCGTTCATCGAAACCATCGGGCCTGCGCACCAGGAACCGCGCGGCCAGCCCGTGGCGTTTTGCAAAGGCAAGACCTGCCTCCGGACCGAGCACAGTCAACGCCGTGGACAGCGCGTCAGCCATCATGCATTCGCGATGGATCACCGTGACGGATGCCAGCGCATGCGCGGCCGGGTAGCCGGTGCGCGGGTCGATCGTGTGGGCGTAGCGGCGTCCATCGTGTTCGAAGTAGCGGCGATAGTCGCCCGACGTTGCAATGGAGACGCCCAGCAACGCCACCAGCGTGCGTGTGGCATTGCCGTCAGCCACTGGCGATTCGAGCTCCACCCACCATGGCATGCCGTCCGGCTTCAGGCCCTGTCCACGCAGTTCACCGCCGATCTCCACCAGATGACTGGGAACGCCCTGTGCATCGAGATAGCGTGACACGGCATCGACCGCAAACCCTTTTGCAATCGCGCAGAAATCGAGTGACAGGCCGCCCGGCTGACGCGCACGGTGTTGCCCGCTGTCGGTCTCTATCCGTTGCCAGCCGCAATGCTGGCGAACGCGTGCCACATCGTCAGGAGTGGGCGCGATCTGGCGCTTGCCGGCCGGGCCAAAGCCCCAGAGATCGACGAGCGGCCCTGCGCTGGGGTCGTAGGCGCCGCCGCTGTCATGGGCCACCTGCAGCGCCGCTTGCAGCACGGAGAAGCAATCGTCGGGCAGCGTGACCCACGTATCGGGCGCGGCACGATTGAAGCGGCTCAGGTCCGATGTCTCTGACCAGTTGCTCATCTGCGCGATGACGCCATCAAGCACCGCGCGAATACCCGCTTCGATGCCGGCTTCGATGCCGTTGCCATCGCGCCCGTGCGTGAGGATGGCCTTGACGCTCCACGTCGTCCCCATCGTCTCGCCCGCCCATTGCACCGATTGCGCCGATTGCGCCGATTGCACGATGCCGCCTTGCGGCTCCGGCGATGGCGGCGGCAACGATAGCGAAACGGGGATGAGGACGCGCTGCATCGACGTGCCTTACTGCGGCAATACTTCCACCGTCACCGCATACGTGGCACGGCGGCTGGTGGCTGGCTTGATCGACGTCTTCTCGTCGCGCAGTTCGGCTTCCATCCAGTACATGCCGGCTGCCGGCCACTTGACGTTGAACTTGCCGTCGGCATCGGTGGTGGCATCGAATTCACCAAGGCGATCGCGATAGCGGATGCCGCCCGGCACGACGGAGACCTTCTGGTTGGCTGCCGGCTTGCCATCGAGCAGCAGACGGAAGCTGGCGGTTTCGCCCGCGGCCAGGTCGTTCGGGTGCGTGATCGGCGCAAGCTCCAGCCCACGTCCGGTCACCGTCAGCGCCTGCTTCGACGGCTTGCCGCTGGTCACATACGACTCCACGCGGCCGGTCAGCTCTATCACCTGCAGCTCCTGGGCGTTGGCGGGCACGTTGGCGGCCAGCGCGTCCGCGGCACCACGCCAGCGCTTGGTCTGCCCGTCCTCCTTCCAGCTGGCGAACAGGCCCTGGTTGACCACTGCAAGGCGATAGGTACCCGGCTGCGTCAGGTGCAGGTCAAACGTGCTGCGGTACTTGCCGGTCGATGTGTTCTCCGGCTTGATGGCCGCGCCATCGGGGCCGGTCACGACGAGGTTGTCCAGGCGCAGCGGCACGTGTTCGAAATAGAACAGGTCATTGGAGACGGCGGCGTCCACCGTCACCCACTGGTTGTTGCCGGACAGCACCGTGGCCGACGGCAGCAGCCATTGGCGGTGCGCATGGGCAGCCAGCGGAGCGAGCGCGGCAAGCGCAAGGATAGCGACGCGGGTAGAGATGCGGGTAGAGATTCGGGTGGAGATTCGGGCAGGCTTCTTCATGGTCAGACTCCGGTCAGATCGGTTCGGATCACGGCTTCACGTCGACAGTCACGCTGCCGAGTTCATGCTCGCCGTTGGCGCGCGCGGTCTGCGCGGACTTCGGCGGCCAGGCAAACGGCACGCGCACGAGTTCGCGGCCACCCACTTCGCGCGCGGCTTCCACCACAAGCTGATAGTCGCCGGCGGCCAGCTTGCCGAGCGGGGCCTTGCCGTCGCTGAACGTCAACGCATGCTCGCCGGGCGCGCGCGTGGCGCCCGAGATGCCGTCCGCCGGCAATTGCATGTCGCGGCCTGCCTTGCGCCACCACTGCCGCATGTCCTTGAGCCACTTCGTACCCTGGCTCTCCTTGTTCTTCGCGTCGTACCAGACGGCCAGCGTCGACACGGGGCTCTGGTCGGCGCGCTCGATCCACATCGACACATACGGGCGGTGATACTCGGCCACGTTCAGGCGGGGAATCTCCACCTTGACGCTCATGTCGGCGGCTATGGCGGGTGCCAGCGGCGCGGCGGCCAGGCCGGTCACGGTGACGGTCAGGAGTCGGCGCATGTCGAAACTCTCTCCAGGTTGGATTGAAGGCGAATCAGTGAATGAACAGGATGGCCAGCAGCAGCGGCACCACCAGCCCCGCGCCCACCAGCGGCCACGTGGCCACGCGGCCAGTTGCATGGAGCTTGAGCAGGAACAGGCCGGTGACACTGAAGATCAGGCACGCAATGGCGAAGACGTCGATAAACCAGCTCCACGCAGCGCCCGTGTTGCGGCCCTTGTGCAGATCGTTGAAGAACGAGATCCAGCCGCGCGACGTGACCTCGTACTGGACCTCGCCGGTATCGAGCGCCACGCTGAGCCACGCATCGCCACCTGGACGCGGCAGCCCGACGTAAAGCTCGTCGGCGGACCATTCCGCCTCGCGGCCGGCGGCATTGATATCCATCGACTTCGACAGCCAGTCGGCCAGCGCTGCGGGGACCGGCCCCTTCGGGTTGGACGACGAACGGTTGGAAGACGAACCGGGATCTGCCGGCACGGCGCGCTTCAGCGCGTCCAGCACCTCGCGCGGCGCCGTGTCATGGCGCGTGACGACCGCCGGCCTGGCCTCGATCTGTCCCGCATGGTTGAGCGTGAAACCCGTGATGGCGAACATCAGCATCCCGATCAGGCAGATCGCGGAACTGATCCAGTGCCACTGGTGAAGATGCTTGAGCCAGAACGCGCGGCGCTGCTGGCCGGACGCTGGCGAGGATTCGGTCATGTTGAGGGTGCAGACGAGGCGGCGGCATGGCGATGGCATCACACTTACGCCAGAAACCGACGATGATAATGGTTCTCATTTGAAACGGCAACCGGCCGGAAGTATCGGGCACGGGGCTTTTCATTACGCTCGATTACGCCCAATCCCAGTGCGCCGTACTGCACAGCAGGCTGCGGAGCGCCGCTTGCTCCACTATTTCCTATCAGTAGTTTTCCTCGATCAAGTTTTTCGATGACCGCGCCGTTATGGCCGATCAGAGGGCGCCTTTACACACACAAGAAAGAAAAAGCGCCCCATTGGTCAACCGATGCGAACGGAGAAAAGGATGTTGCAAAACCTGAGTCTGAGAAAGAAGCTCATGCTGCCACTCGTGCTGAGCTGGGTCTGCCTGCTGGCAATCACGTTGTGGAATGCGTGGCAGATGCGTGAGTTGCGGCTGCAGGATCGCAAGCTGACGCTCGAACAAGTGACAGACACCGCCAACTCGACGGTGGCCGAATACGAGGCGATGGCGCGCGCCGGCAAGCTCAGCACCGAGGAGGCCCAGAAACAGGCGCTCGATCGCCTTCGTGCGGTGCGCTTCGGTGCCGACGGCTACTTCACGGTGATGCGCTCTGACGCTGTCGTGCTGATGCACCCGATCAAGCCCGAACTCGATGGCAAGAACCTGTCGGAGATGAAGGACCCGAACGGCGTCTACCTGTTCCGGGACATCGCGCAGATCGGCAAGACCACCGGCAAGGGTTTTATTGAATACGCATGGCCCAAGCCGGGCGCCGAAGCCCCGCAACCCAAGCTCAGCTACACGCTGAACTTCAAGCCGTGGGACTGGGACTTCATCGCCGGGCTCTATATGGATGACATCCAGGCGGAGTTCCGCATGGCGCTGTGGAAGGCGCTGGGCTGGCTGCTGGCCGTTGGCGCATTGATGAGCGCGGTGATGGTGCGCGTGTCGATGAGCCTGCAGAAGCAGCTTGGCGGCGAGCCGTCGCTGACCTCCGAGATCGCCTCGCGCATTGCAGATGGAGACCTTGCCTCGCACGTACACGTTGCGCCGAACGACCAGGAGAGCGTGCTCTACAACATGCAGCAAATGCAGGCCAGGTTGACCGGTGCAATCGGCCAGATTCGCGGCTCCGCAGATTCAATCGCCGGCGCCGCGCGCCAGATCTCGGCGGGCAACGTCGACCTGTCACGCCGAAGCGAGGAACAGGCGGCATCGCTTGAACAGACTGCCGCAAGCATGGAAGAGCTGACCAGCACGGTTAGGCAGAGTGCCGACAACGCACGCCAGGCCGCGAGCCTAGCCGATGGCGCTTCGGAAATCGCCCTGCGTGGCGGCGAAATCGTGCACAAGGTCGTCGGCACGATGGGCGAGATCAAGGCCGCTTCCAGCAAGGTCGTAGACATCATCGGCGTGATCGAAGGCATCGCATTCCAGACCAACATCCTGGCGCTGAACGCCGCCGTGGAAGCCGCACGCGCGGGCGAGCAGGGCCGCGGATTCGCGGTCGTGGCCGGCGAGGTACGCAGCCTGGCGCAACGCTCGGCCACCGCGGCCAAGGAGATCAAGGGACTGATCGACAATTCCGCGCAGCGCGTTGAAGACGGCGCGGTGCTCGTGGAAGGCGCGGGCAAGGCCATGGAGGAGATCGTCGAAGCGGTCAAGCGCGTGACCGACCTGATGGGCGAGATGCGCGCCGCCACCGAGGAGCAAACCGGCGGCATCGAACAGGTCAACCAGGCCGTGTCGCAAATGGACCAGATGGCGCAGCAGAACGCAGCGCTGGTGGAGGAAGCCACGGCCGCCGCCGCATCGCTGGAGGATCAGGCCGATGCGCTGCACAAGGCAGTGGGGCAGTTCAGGCTGGCCGTGGCGATATAAGGGGTTGTTTCCCCTCTCCCGCTGTTCAGACCGGACACATAG
>NZ_ALOU01000043.1 GCF_000292345.1 Cupriavidus sp. BIS7 | reverse complement strand
GCTGGATGTCGCCGGCGGCGTGCTGCTGCAGGCCGCCATGGCGGCGGCGGCGAGCAAGCTCAGGACTAGCTTACGGGGCATGGTGAACTCCATTTGAGAAGACAAGCTTGAGGCGGGAGCCGGGTCAGTGCCCGTCTCCCGCCACACTCGGACTACTCGGACTCCTAGTTTCCGCTCGGCAGCGGAATGCTGAACCCTTCCTTCTGCAGCGCCTCGCGCACGTATTGCAGGCGCTGGTATTGCGACAGCGTGATCGGCCCGGAATAGCTTTCGCTCTGCAGCTTGCGCGGCGGGTACTTGATGTACGACTTCATCAGGTCCCGGATCGCTTCGTTGAACGTCACCAACGTCCAAGTGCTCTCAGTGTAGTTGTTCATGAAAATGTCGTACCGTTCCTGCGGATCGGCCCAGAGGTCGAAGATCTGCGGCACCGTTGCGACATACTTCTCGGGCCCCTTCCAGCCCAGGTTGCTGTCGACGGCCAGGCCGCCCGTCGGCTGCCCGTTGTCGCCGCGCAGGTTGAACACGGCCTTGTAGTTGCCCACGCGTACCGCCCCGGGCGTCAGCTCGTTCTCGGTGAAGTAGAACCAGCTCTTGCGTTGCGACTTGCCGGTGCCGAACAGCACGGGTGACATGTCGTAGCTGTCGAAGATGATGGGCTTGCCCTCGCGGTCGTTGGTTGGCAGCTTGGCGCCGCCCACATGCGCAAACGTGGCCATCAGGTCCAGGCCGCCAAGGATGTCGTGGTTCTTGGTGTCGGGCTTGATCTTGCCGGGCATCCAGGCGATTGCTGGCACGCGGTTTCCGCCTTCACGCACCGTACCCTTGGTGCCGCGGAACGGCGTGTAGCCGGCATCGGGATACACATCCTGCCAGGCGCCGTTGTCCGTGGTGTAGATGACCAGCGTGTTCTTGTCCATGCCCAGCGCACGGAGCTTGTCCATGATGTGACCGATACGCGCATCAAGTTCCACCACGGAGTCGGCGTACTTCGACTTCGAAAGCGACTTGCCCTGGTAGTCCGGATGCGGCATGTTCGGCTGGTGCACCTTCATGAAGTTGACGTTCATGAAGAACGGTGTGCTGGATTTGCTTGCCTTATCCAGGTATTCGAGCGCAGCCTTCTCCACATAGCCGTCGAAGTAGGGAATTCCCACCACGCCATTCGGGTACTCGGTCGATTTCTCGGTGGGCTTGTTCACGTACTGGCCATTGATCTTGAAATCTTCCACGGGCTTCTGGCCCGCCTTGCCCGACAACGATCCCGTGGTCACCTTCTTGAACATCGCGCGCAGTTCCGGGTCCATACCCGGGAACCAGGTCGGATCTGCATATGTATAGGCGTTCAGGTGATACAGGCCGACGTAACGCATCTCGTCGTAGCCCTGGGCGTTGGGCAGCGCGTAGTCGGACTCGCCAAGGTGCCACTTGCCAGTGAAGAACGTCGCGTAGCCAGCCGTCTTCAGCACCGAGGCCAGCGTCCATTCCGCCTTGGGCAGCCCGCCGCCTTGCCCCTGGAACGACACCGTGGTCATGCCGCTGCGATTCGGATTACGGCCGGTCTGGATGGCGGCGCGTCCCGGCGTGCAGCTTGGCTGGGCGTAGAACGAGTAGAAGGTCATCCCTTCCTTCGCCATGCGATCGATATTTGGCGTCGGCATGCCGCGCCCCTCGCCACCGCCGTACGGCCCCAGGTCGCCATAGCCGGTGTCATCCGACACAATCAGCACGATGTTGGGCTTGCTTTCGGCCCACGCGGGGATCGCCAGCGCGCACGCTGCCAACCCCAACCACCGGATCAGGTTTCGCTTCATCTTGTTCTCCGTATCACCACTTTCCGGCCGCCGGCGTGGGTGCCAGAGGCCCTTCCAGTACACGGCGGTCCCGTTCGGCCCGCCGCACCCAAATGCCTGTTCGCCTGTCAGCTAGTTCGCCGCCCGTTGCGGCGCATCATCAAGACTCGCGAGCGCTGCCTGATCGCGGCGCCCGGCCCAAGTTCGGTCATCCATCACCAGACGGAAACCCAGGTGCGACATGCTGTTGTAGGGGTCCGACCCCTGCCGCGCGCTGGGGCGGTAACTCAGGCAGAAGTCTTCGTTGCACAGGAACGAGCCTCCACGCGTGACGCGCTTGGGCGCGTCAGTCGGCACGCCGGGATCGGCCGGGTCCCATGAGGCAAGCGGTCCGGCCGGATTGTCGATGCGCTTCCCGCTCGCGGCTTCACGGCTGAACTGATCGGCGCGATACCAATCCGCCACCCACTGCCACGCGTTGCCAGTCATATCGACCAGTCCATAGCCATTGGGCGGGAAGGTCCCCACCGGGCTGGTGCCCACGGCACCGCCAGCCTTGGGGCTGACCACCGGGAACGGCTGACCCTGCTGGCCCTGCCAGACATTGGCCATTTGCTTGCCATCGGGAGAGAACTGGTTGCCCCAGGCATAGGTGGCCTGTTCCAGGCCCCCGCGCGCGGCGAACTCCCATTCGGCTTCGGTCGGCAGGCGCTTGCCGATCCACTTCGCATACGCCTGGGCATCTTCATAGGAGACCTGCACGACCGGATGATTGTCCTTGCCGGCTATCGAGGTGCCCGGCCCGCCCGGATGCCGCCAATTGGCGCCTGGCACGTAGTGCCACCACTGCGAGTAATCCTGCAACGGCACCGGGCGATCCGTGCCCGCGAACACCAGCGCGCCAGGCACCAGCGAACCCGGCGGCGGGCGCGGTGTATCGGGCGGAAGCTGGACCCTCATCGTTTCCCAATCGGGCACCTGCTCCGCCGTGGTCACGTAACCGGTTGCCTCGACGAACTTGCGGAATTCGGCGTTGGTGACGTGGTGCTTGTCCATCCAGAACGCATGCACGTTGACCTTGTGCGCGGGCTTCTCGTTGGGATGGGCCAGTTTGCTGTCGCTGCCCATCAGGAATTCGCCACCGGGAATGTGGACCATTCCCGCAGGACCGGAACGTCCGTCTCCCTCCACCACAACCGGATACGCCGGGTTGACCGCGTGTGCACGCGTTGCATACCAACTGGCTGATGCACCGATGGCCCCGGCTGCCCCGCAGATCACAAGCGCCCACTGCCACGTCCGCAGCCGACGCAAGGTTGGCGTGCGTGCGGCGATGCCGGCAGCCGGAATCGCTGCGGCCACCGAACCTGCCGCTGAACTTGCCGCCGCTGCCCGGCGAGCCCTGCTCTGCTTTCCCATGACTTCGCTCCTCTGCAAGCAAATCCACGCGCTCAAGACGCGCCCGGCCGCGACTCCACCAATAGCGCCGCTACCGTCTGCAGCAGCACATTGCCGCTGAACGGCTTCGGCAGCACCATCGCGCCGCCGGCCGATGCAATCGCCTGCCGTATCAGCGGGCTGTCGTAGGCGGTGATAAAGATCGCTGGCGGCCGTGGCGGACTCAGCCTGGCGTAGAAGGCCGGGCCGGAAATGCCAGGCAGTTGCACGTCCAGAACCAGGCACGTTGCCGCTTGCACCGCTTCCAGATCCTCGGCACGGCCATAGCACTCGGCCTGATACCCTCCCGCCGTCAGCATCCGCTGCAGCGCGCGCCGCAGGCTGGCATCGTCCTCGACGACGAGGATTCGGTGCGAATGACTATCCATGCCGAGACACCCCGCGATAAGAGAAGGGCCGCTTCGTGCCGGCCAGACGCCCGTGATCGGACAGATGTGCACGTCAGTATCGGAAGTGCCGCCATCGCGGGCAATCGGGGGAAAGGGCAAGCGCATTGCCCCCGGGGGCAATGGGGCCGGCTCCCGGTGCCATTCGTCCGGGCAGCCGGGATCATGAAGACGTCAGAACCCCTTCCTCATGCGGTCCTTGCGCGGGAATCGGCAGACTGGTTGCGGTATCCGTAACAGGCAGGCGCACGTCGAACGTGGTGCCTCGCTGGCCAGTGGTGGCCACGGTGACCTGTCCACGATGGCTATGCACGATGCCACGCACGATGGAAAGGCCGATGCCCGTTCCCTGCGACTTCGTGGTGACGAATGCGTCGAAGATATATGGCAGTACGTCGGCGGCGATGCCATAGCCGTGGTCCGTGACCGTCAGCACGTACCAGCCTTCGACCGCGCGGGTCGCCACAACGACGCGGCGCTTTTCCGGTTGCCGGCTTGTCACCGCATCCATGGCGTTCAGCACCAGATTCAGCAGCACCTGCTGCATCTGGACACGGTCGGCCATCGCGGTAGCCGCGCCGGCGCCGAAGTCGCATAGCAGTTCGCATCCGCGCCGTCGTGCCTCCGGGCGCATCAATACCATCGCCTCGTCCAGAACGGCATCGAGTGCAAGCGGCTGGAACTCGACGACATGCTTGTTCAGCATGGCGCGCTGGCGCTGGATGATCTGGCTGGCGCGTAGCGCATCACGCCGTACGTCGCCCAGGACCTGCCGCAGTTCTTCGCGATCGAGCGGCTCGCCGTCGAGCATGAAACCAGCCGCGTCGGCATTATTGGCGATGGCGCCCAGCGGCTGGCTCACCTCATGCGCAATCGAAGCGCTGAGTTCCCCTATCGATGCGATACGCGCCGCGCGGGTAAGCTCCATGCGGTCGTGCTCCACCTGCTCCTCGGCACGTCGGCGCCGCTCCCGCTGCCACAGCAGCAGGCCGATGGTCAGTGCCTGCAGCAGCAGCGTGGCCGTCCCTGCCAGCACGATGCCGCGATGCTCGCGCCACAGCGACGGTGGCTCGTTGACGCGGAGGCAACCGTTGGGCAATGCCGCGGCGGATAGTCCGAGCGCATCGAGCCGGCCGATATCGACCGCACAAAGCGCCGGCCCGGGCGGCAGCGAGGCACCCTCTGCCGGCTGCGCCTTGCGAATGATCTGCGCGCCGAGATCGGCGGCGCGCTGGCCGACCTCCGTGAAATCGATGACCGAACCTGCCGCGATGCCAAGGCGCAGGTAGGTCTCGTACCAGCCGTAGACCGGTGCGCGTGACGCACGCGAGAGTGGCGCGACGACCTCATAGGGAAAATAGGTCCCACCTTCGGTATCCCGATACATCGTCGTGTACAGGACCGCGGCCGATCCATCCAGTGACGCCACCCGCGCCAGCAGTTCCCTCAGCGGCAGGCCACTCCAGACATCCAGTTGCCAGCGTGGCCGGGGTTGCCTGCCCAGGCTCTCCGACACACGGCGGCTCCAATCCCTGTCAGCCGCACCATCCCCGGTCACCACGATCAGCCGCCGGAGTTGCGGCTGCAGCGTGGCGATCAATGCCAGCGTGCCATCGATATCGGCATCCAGCGGAAGATAGGCGAACTTCGTCGGCTGCGGCAGTTGCTGCAGCCGCGCCGAATCGACACTTGTGATGAGCACGGGCACGCCGGGCCAGATCTCGTCGTGATAGCGCTGGGTGAACTCCAGTGAGAAGTCCGCCATGCCGATCACCAGGTCGACCGGCTTCTGTGCGTACTTGTTCTTCAATAGGTCGACAAAAGGCGGCGTCAGCGTCGCGGCGTCGAAGCGCAAGCCGTCCAGCGCATCGATGTAGAACTCAACACCGTCAGGCGCCTGCGCCTTCAGCGCGGTGCGAAGTGCCTGAATCTGCTGGGCCGCGGCCGGCTGGGCAACGTCAGCGCCCGGCAGAATCACCACCCGCCAAGGCGCCGCCGCCGCCAGGAGCGGGAACAGCGACAGCCAGAGTCCCAGCCAGAGCCGCCGGTCACGGAACGCCCGATGCGGCCACCCGGCATATGGCAGAATGCCACGCTGACAGGTTGGAATGGGCAGCCTCAGCACGTGGCGATTGCCATGCCGCGCCGGAGCAAGTCAGCCAGCGAACGGGCACCAAGCTTGTGCATGAGGTCGGCGCGGCAGGATTTGATCGTGCGCTCGCTCAGGCCCAGTTCGGCGGCAATCTCCTTGTTGAGCCGCCCCGCCACGATACCGCGCAGGACCGCCTGCTCCCGATCGTTGAGCGGAACGGGCCCCGGATCGGCCTGGGCGAAGGCATTGTCCAGCGCATTCAGCAGCTCGGCGGACTCAATGGGCTTGACGAGAAACTCGACGGCGCCGTTCTTGATGGCGGTGACCGTACGCGGAATGTCGCAATAGCCACTCATGAACAGCGTGGGCATGGTGCCCCCGATGCGCCGTAGCGTCTGCTGCAGCGCCAGGCCATCCACCCCCGGCATCTCCAGGTCAAGCAGCAGGCAGGCGGGGCGCGGATCGGGGTCGGCCGTGAGAAATGCGCCTGCCGACGCGTAGCTGCGTACCGTGAAGCCGGCAGCCGTCAGAAGGCGCGCCAATGCACCACGTGTAGAGCCGTCGTCGTCGACGATGTTGACGATCTGCCCGGATCTTGCTGACACACATTTCTCCCGGAACGTTCAGCCACGCAGTCGGCCATGGCGCGGCCGAACGGGGGGGCGTTTGAGGGAAATGATCGGGTACGGAGCGAGCGCAACGAAGTGAAAAGTTTCGCGGTCTGAAACAGCGCGATCTGAAAGATTTTTGGTTCGCCTCCCGTTCCCGGATTGCGGGCCAGTCGAACGCGACGGCCGCCTGATGCCCGGAAAGAGCGGTTCCGCATGCCCTGTCACCGACAACTGAAAGCGCGTTTCATATCGCGAAATTTACGCCGGACTTCCCCCCGGCGAAATTTTTCGTTCCTTGAAAACGTGTTCCGCATCGCAAAATTTACGAGCTATCTCGTTGAAAAATAAAGAAAAATTAAGTCTTATGTCTTATATAAGACCTTGCCGCAACGCATCAAGAACACCCTACAATGACTCCACGCTGCTTGCTTCGAGATCGGTAGCGGCACACGGCAACCATTTTTCAAACTCGCTTTCTTCTTAGGAATTTCCCATGGCCCAGTATCAAGACGACATCAAGGCAGTTGCTGGTTTGAAAGAGAACCACGGCAGCGCATGGAACGCGATCAATCCCGAGTATGCCGCCCGCATGCGCGCCCAGAACAAGTTCAAGACGGGCCTGGACATTGCCAAGTACACCGCCAAGATCATGCGCGCCGACATGGCCGCCTATGATGCCGATCCGTCCAAGTACACCCAGTCGCTTGGTTGCTGGCACGGCTTCATCGGCCAGCAGAAGATGATCTCCATCAAGAAGCACTTCAACAGCACCGACCGCCGCTACCTGTACCTGTCCGGCTGGATGGTGGCAGCGCTGCGCTCCGAGTTCGGCCCGCTGCCGGACCAGTCGATGCACGAAAAGACTTCCGTCAGCGCGCTGATTCGCGAGCTGTACACGTTCCTGCGCCAGGCCGATGCCCGTGAACTGGGCGGCCTGTTCCGCGAACTGGATGCTGCCCAGGGTGCCGCCAAGGCCGCTATCCAGGCAAAGATCGACAACCATGTGACGCACGTGGTGCCCATCATCGCCGACATCGACGCGGGTTTCGGCAACGCCGAAGCCACGTACCTGCTGGCCAAGCAGTTCATTGAAGCTGGCGCATGCTGCATTCAGATCGAAAACCAGGTGTCCGACGAGAAGCAGTGCGGCCACCAGGATGGCAAGGTCACCGTGCCGCACGAGGACTTCCTGGCCAAGATCCGCGCAATCCGCTACGCCTTCCTGGAACTGGGCGTGGACGACGGCGTCATCGTGGCCCGTACTGACTCGCTGGGCGCCGGCCTGACCAAGCAGATCGCCGTGACTGCTACCCCTGGCGACCTGGGCGACCAGTACAACTCGTTCCTCGATTGCGAAGAGCTGTCGGCCGACCAACTGGGCAACGGCGACGTCATCATCAAGCGCGACGGCAAGCTGCTGCGTCCGAAGCGCCTGCCGAGCAACCTGTTCCAGTTCCGCGCCGGCACGGGTGAAGCTCGCTGCGTTCTGGATTGCGTCACCGCACTGCAAAACGGCGCCGACCTGCTGTGGATCGAAACCGAAAAGCCGCATATCGCACAGATCGGCGGCATGGTCAGCGAGATTCGCAAGGTCATCCCGAACGCCAAGCTGGTGTACAACAACAGCCCGTCGTTCAACTGGACCCTGAACTTCCGCCAGCAGGCCTATGACGCGATGAAGGCCGCGGGCAAGGACGTGTCGGCATACGAGCGCGCCCAGCTGATGAGCGTGGAATATGACGACAGCGAACTGGCCAAGCTTGCTGACGAGAAGATCCGCACGTTCCAGGCCGACGCATCGCGTGAAGCCGGCATCTTCCACCACCTGATCACGCTGCCGACGTACCACACCGCCGCACTGTCGACCGACAACCTGGCCAAGGAATACTTCGGCGACCAGGGCATGCTGGGCTACGTGGCTGGCGTGCAGCGCAAGGAAATCCGCCAGGGTATCGCCTGCGTCAAGCACCAGAACATGTCCGGCTCGGACATCGGTGACGACCACAAGGAATACTTCAGCGGCGAAGCAGCCCTGAAGGCGGCCGGTAAGGACAACACGATGAACCAGTTCTGATACCAGTCATACCCGCAAGCAAAACGCCAACCCATCACGGGTTGGCGTTTTTTTATCCGGCGACGGGCGACGGATAGAACACACCCTTGCCAGCACACCCCGCGCGGAGTAAAAGTCGGACCATCAAGGCCGATCCGGGAGTCGCACGCCCATGGACGAACCCGCCAAGCTCAATGCCGATTCGCTGGGCATCGTCGAGTCGGTAATCATGGGCATCGCCGGCACGGCGCCCGCCTACAGCATCGAGATCACGACTTCCACCATCGTCGGGACGGCCGGCATGCTGTCACCGGCAAGCATCCTGGTGTGCGGGCTCATCATGTTTGGCATCGCGTACGCGTTCATCAATCTGAACCGCGCGCTGGCGAGTGCCGGCACATCCTATTCGTGGGTGACCCTTGTCTTCGGGCGGACGCTCGGCTTCTTTGCCGGCTGGGCCCTTCTGGTGCTGTGCTGCGTGTTCATGGTGTCCGCCATGATTCCGGCGGCCAATGCCACGCTGCTGATCTTTGATCGCCCAATGGTGAACAACGTCCACTACGTGACGGTGATCGCCGCAGCGTGGCTCACGTTTGTCAGCGCGGTGGTGGTCAAGGGCATCAAGCTGACCAGCTACGTGCAGGTGCTGATGACGATCATCGAGGGAATCATCCTGCTCGCGATCATCGTCGCCAGCTTTGTCATGTTTCCTCGCGCGCCGCAACATACGTTCTCGCTGGTCTGGTTCTGGCCGTTTGCGTTCTCGCCCAAGCTGTTCGCCAACGGCGCGTTGGTTGCGATCTTCTTTTTCTACGGCTGGGACGTGACCATGAACCTCAGCGAAGAGACGCGGGACTCGAACCGCACCCCGGGCCGGGCCGCGTTCTGGTCGATGGTGTTCCTGATGACGTTCTTTCTGGTGTTCATCGTCATCACGCTTCTGGGCCTGTCCGACTCCGAGATCCAGCACTACAACACGAACATCATCTTCGCCATCGCGGAGAAGCTTTTCGGTCCGACCTGGGGCTATATCGCGATCATCGCGGTGCTGTTGAGCACGGTGGGAACCGTCGAGACGCAGATGCTGCAGTTCACGCGCACACTTTTCGCAAACAGCCGTGACGGCGCGCTCCACCCGCGCTATGCGCGCCTGCATCCGCGCTGGCGCACGCCGCACATCGCCATCTTCTTCATCTGGATCGTCGGACTCGTCCTGCTGTTCGTATCGTCCTACCTGCCGACCATCAACGTCATCCTGAAGGATTCGATTACCGCCATCGGCTTCCAGATCTGTTTCTACCTTGGACTGACCGGGCTGGCGTGCGGCTGGTACTACCGCGAGATGCTTGCGCGGGGAACGTGGCTTGCCGTGAGCCACGTCGTCTGGCCAGTGGCAAGCGGTCTCTTCCTTTTCTTCATCGCGCTCTACAGCATCCCGACCTTCGACTGGGTTACCAATGTCGTCGGCCTGGGAGGCATTGCCACCGGTGCGATTCCGCTGCTGCTGAACCGCAAGCGGATCTGGGCTACCCCTGCAACGTGAGCTGGCCAGCCTGTCAACCTCAATTCTCTCGGGGCACCACCGGATGATCGGCAATCGCCGGCGCATTCTGCCAGCCGCCGCCAAGTGCCAGGAACAGATTGATCTGATCCATCGCCACCTGGGCATCCGATGCGGCCAACGCGGCATCGGTATTGGCCAGCGTGCGGTCCGCGTCCAGGCTCTGCAGGTACGGCGAGCGGCCCGCCTGCCACAGCAGCCGGTTCTGGCGCGCGGCCTCGTTGGCCTTGTCGCGTGCCGAACGCAGTGACTCGTTGCGTTCCAGTTCGTGCGTATAGGCCGACAGCGCGCTCTGCGTTTCGCGCAGCGCCTTCAACACCACGCCATCGAAATGCGCAAGCGCACCTTCCGCGCCGTATTCCATGTTGTGAATATGTGCACGCGTGCCGCTGGTCGGGATGGTCCAGGAGATCGCCGGGCCCCAGCCCCAGTGCGCGGTCGGCGCCTGGCCAAGGTGGTCCAGGATACCGGTAAAGCCTGCCGATGCACCGATGCGGATCTGCGGGAACAGGTCGGCCGTGGCCACGCCGATCTTGGCCGTTGCCGATGCCAGTTCACGTTCGGCCTGGCGTACGTCCGGACGGCGCTTGAGCAGCGCCATGCCATCGCCCACGGGCAGCGGCTGTTTCAGCGCCGGTACGTGCTCGCAGGCCACGCTCTCGACGTCCAGCGCCGTGGGCGGCTTGCCCAGCATCACCGCCAGACGATAGGCTGCGCCTTCCTGCTCCGCGCGATACCTCGGCAGCGCCGAGCGCAGCGTGTCGGCCTGAGCCTGGGCACGCAGCAGATCGGTGGGCTGGCCGCGCCCGGCATCGACAAGTTTCTGCGCCAGCTTGACGCCGCGTTCCTGCAGGTCGAGCTGATGCTCGGCCACGTGTAGTTCGTGCGTGGCTGTGCATCCTTGCACATACGCACGCACGGTCTCCGCCACCACGCCCACCCGGGCCTGGTCCAGCGCCGCATGGCTGGCTTGCGCCGCGGCCAGTGCGGCTTCGTCGGCACGCTTGAGCTTGCCCCAGAAGTCGATCAGGTACGACACCTCGAAACCGATGTCGCCAAAGTTCATCACCGGAATCTTCTCTTCGTGCAGCAGCGGCTCGCCTGCGATCTGGCCCCGCTGCGCGCCGGCACGGAACTTCGCTTCCGGCAGGTTCTCGGCTTCCACCTCGTGATAGACGGCGATCGACCGCTTCAGGTTGGCGGCCGCCACGCGCAGGTCGGTATTGGCCACCAGCGCCTGCTGCACGAGTTCGTCGATATGGGGGTCGTCATAGAGTCGCCACCAGTCGTTCGGGACGTCGCCAATCGACACCGCGTCGTTGGCGGTGCCGGCAAACGGTCCGTTGGCGGCCGACGATTTCACGACTGCATCGTCAGGCACCTTGTGATCGGGGCCGACGGTCATGCAAGCGGCCAGCGCCAGCGGCAACATCGCCGCCAGCGAGGCGCGGGCAAAGCGTTTCACTGCACTGCTCCGGTTGCGGACGCGCTCTTGCCGGTCAGCGCGACCTTGTCTTGCGATGCCCCCTTATCGGCCGCCGCCGGCGCGGCTGGCTTGTCATTGTTCTTTTCGGCGCTGCCTTCGGCCTTCACCGATACCGTGGCCGTGCGGCCCGCCACCAGACGGACATCCTCGGGCATCTGGTCGAACTGGATACGCACCGGCACGCGCTGGGCCAGCCGCACCCAGTTGAAGGTCGGGTTCACGTTCGGCAGCAGGTTCGAGCCAGCCGTTCGGTCGCGGTCTTCGATACCGGCGGCAATACTCTGCACGTGGCCCGGCAGCACGCGCTTCTCGCCCATGATACGGATGTCCACCGGGCTGCCGATACGGATGCCCTTGAGCTTGGTTTCCTCGAAATAACCTTCCACGTGGAAGGAATTCGAATCGACCATCGACAGCACCGGCTTGCCGGTGACGACGTAGTCGCCAAGGCGCGGCAGGCGGTCATTGACATAGCCCTCCACCGGGCTCACCACACGCGTGCGCTCCAGGTTCAGCTTCGCCACGTCGATGGCGGCTTCGGCCTGCGCCAGTTGCGCCTCGCCCTGCTGCACCTTGGCCAGGCCTTCTTCCACGATTTCCTTCGACACCACTTCGGACAGCGACTGGCTGCGCGTGGCTTCGCGGCGTGCCTGCGACAGATTGGCACGTACCGCCGCCGCGGTGGCCTCCGCCTGGCGCAGCGCCAGTGCGTAGCGTTCGCGGTCGATCTCGAACAGGACGTCGCCCGCCTTCACATGCTGGTTGTCCTTGACGGCGATCCGGGTGACCAGGCCCGAGACATCGGGCGACACCTGCACCACTTCCGCGCGGACGTGGCCGTCACGGGTCCATGGCGCCACCGTGTAGTAATCCCAGAGGTGTTTGACAACCACCGCACCAACGGCGGTGACGGCCAGCGTCAGCACAACTGGCCCGAGCGAGGAGAGTCTGAGTTTCATGATTGCAGCAAGGGCACGATGGCGACCACCCCACCTAGGACGATCGCATACAGTGCCAGATTGAAGAGGGAACGGTGCCACACAAGCTTGTAGAAGCCTGCGCGCGCCAGCACCGCACGCGCGGCGCTTGTAATGACAAAAGCGGCGAGCATCCACACCAGCAGGCTGGGGATATACACGCCATAGATACTGATTTCACCGGGCATCATGCTTTTCCGGAAACGGGCGCCGGCGGCAGAGCCGGCGGGAACAGGGCCACTTGCATATCCACGAGCGCCGCCTGCGCGATGCGCGAGCGCACCTTCTGCTGTGCATTGGCCAGGCGCGTCAGCAACGCAGGCGGTGGCGCATCGATCTCGCCCTTCAGGCGCGCCTGGTAGTAACCGGACACACTGCGCAGCACGCGCTTCACGGCGTGCTGCTCGTCAGCGTGGAGATCCGCCATCTCGCGCTGCAGCGCGAGCGTGCACAGCTCCACGCGCACTTCACTGAATCCATCGTTGGACACTTCGCTCTCGCTGGCGGCCAGCCGCGGCACAAGCTGCGCCAGGCGGTCCAGCATGCGGGCCCGCAGCGTCGTGTGCGACTCGGGGCGCGTGCCCATCGCGTTCTCGGCGATATCACTCCAGCCGGCACGCACGAGCCGGCGCGTTGCCGCACGCGTGCCGAACGGCCGCATCACGAGCGTCCAGACCAGCGCAAACGCGATCCCGGCGATGCCGGCCATGTTGCTGTTGAAGAAGCTCTGGAAGTTGGCGCTGTAGGCGCCGGAGATGCCGATGTCGTTGGCGGTGACCACGGCCAGCGGCATGCCGATCATCGCCAGCCGGGGCTGCGCCACCAGCAGTCCGATGATCAGGTACGGCACCGCGAACATCAGCACGAGCATCTCGAAGTCATGCGCAATCGGCAGCACCGCGAACAGCATCACCATCGAAATCAGCAGGCAGACCACGTTCCAGTTGAAGAACGACTTGATCATCGGCGCGGGCTCGTCGAGAGCCGCAAAGAAACAGCACGAGATCGCGCCAAGCGCCACGGCGCCTGCGCCATCGGCCCATCCGGTCTGGATCCACAGGAAGCCCATGGCGAAGATCGCCAGCGCGACAGTCACGGTGGAAAACAGCAACATGCCGTGGTCATAGTGGCGCGCGCGGCCAACCTCCCAGCGCTGGAATTCGGGCAGCCAGTCACCTTCGATATGCTTCTGGCCCAGCCGGCGGCATAGCGAGATGCAGTCATGCCACAACGCAGCCATCTGCTGCAGGCGGTCTTCGGCCGCCGCGATCATCGCCGCATTGCTGCCCTGCCCAACCGGTGTGGGCGTCAGTTCCGGCCGCTCATGCTGCGCGGCCCCGCCCTGGATCCACGCCTTCACCGCGCGCATCTGTGCGGCCAGCGCTTCCGGCACGCCGCCTGCGGCCTGCATCGATTCCAAAATCGTTGCCAGCGAAGACAACACCGGCAGCAGCATCGTCATGCGACCACGCAACTCGCGCGCCGCGCGCACGCGGAGCGCGCTTTCGGCGTCATAGCTGAGTTGGCTGATCAGTTGGTCCAGCGCCAGGATATCGGCGGCCAGACGATGGCGGCTGTGGTGGCGCGATACGCGCACGCCGGGACTCGGCGAAAGCATATCCCCCGCCCACAGCGCGGCATCGGCCATCCACTGGCGCGATTTGTCGCGCAGCACGTTGGCGACGCTGGCCGGCATGACAACGGCACCAACCACACTGGCGCACAGGATGCCGAGGCAGATTTCCTCGGAACGCGCCACGGCCAGGTCAAAGATGCCAGCGGGATTGTCAACGGAAGGCAGCGCCACCAGCGGCAGCGTATAGGCCGCCAGCATGAACACGTAGCTGCGCGGCGTGCGGTGCAGCAGCGCCACATAGAGCAGGCACGCGGTCCAGATGGCCACCGCGCCCATCAGCAGCGAAGGGGCGTTCACCAGCGGCGGCACCATGACGATGCCTGCCGCCGCGCCCAGCAGCGTGCCCAGCACGCGGTATAACGCCTTGGAACGTGTAGCGCCGGTCAGCGGGTGCGCGACGATATAGACCGAGCCCATCGCCCAGTAAGGACGCGGCAGCCCGAGGTACATCGCAATCCACAACGCCAGCATCGCGGCGATGAAGGCCTTGAAGGAAAAAATCCAGTCTCTCGCGGATGGCCAACTGCCCATGCTGCTCAGGCCTCCTGCTTGCCTGACGAAGAAGCGGCCGCGGCAGCGCGGGACAACGCTTCGAGCACACGCAGCGTTGCCGCCATGTCCTCTTCGCACACATCCGCGAATACCTCCGCACGCAATTGTTTGAGTTCCAGCTCGATTTGCACGGCCATGCGCTCGCCGGCCTCGGTCAGCGACAGCACGTTGGCGCGCCGGTCACTCGGGTCCACCTCGCGCCGCACCAGTTCGGCCGCGCTGAGCTGGTCCACCAGACGCACGAGCGTTGCACCTTCCACGCCCACGTAATCGGCCAGGGTCACCTGGCGCACGCCCCCGCCAAGACGGCGAATGAACAGCAGCGGCGCAGCGGCCGCGGCGGAAATGCCATGCGCGCTCACGGTGGCCTGGCTGATCTGCCGCCACTGGCGCCCGGCCAGCATCAGCTGACCGGTAAAGGCGAAAAGAAGGGCATCGAACTGTGGCATGGGCCGAATGATAGACGTGAATCTATTAGAATGCAAATGATTTCTTTGCGAAGTAGTTCGAGTAGCCCGAAGTTCACGTGACTCTATCGTCGCTTCACGAAGTTGGATGATGACAACGTTCTCAGAAATCTCTCAATCCACTTCATCGCACGCAATTCGCTGCCATTTTCGGAGAACGGCGATTTCTCGCATCGCGTCATGCACATAGATTTGGACGGCCCGGCAGACCCGGGCGAAGTTCAACTCACATCTTCAAATCATGAACGCGAAAAAAACGACGCTAGAGAACGCCGCCATCACATCTGCTGTGATGGCGCTCCTGCTGTCCGCTGCGGGCAATGCGGCTGCGGCGCGCCCAACCAGTCCCGATGCGTGCCAATACATTGCGCCTTGGGAACGCCAGGAGGCCTACCCACCGGAGGTCTGTGTCGAGTTCGAGAAGCGCGTATGGTCGAACGACCGCTTTGCACATCCGGGTCAGAAGCCCGGCATGGACCATCCGCTCTATCACGTCGGCAGGTTCGGCCCGATGGCCAAGCTCTGGCACGACATTGGCGACTATGTGCCGCCATCGGGGAAGCCCGATGTCGTAGTAGAGGTGGGCTCGGGCGGCATCCCCAGCCCGATCGTTCACGCCGTTCCCACCAGCGAGAAAACGAGCGTCTACTTCACCTCGCGCGCGGAATTCGCCTCGGGCCGCCCCCGTCCTGGCCGCGAGGGCGAGTTCACGATGCTTGACGTGATGGCGGAGGATGCGTCGAATCCGGGCGTCCTGATGCCGGTGCGTCTGCGCGCGCAACGCAATACCACGGGCACGGGCTATGACGGCACCCGTGTGCAGATGAATGGCACGGGCGGCCCCGCCGGCCCCGGCGCGCTGGTGGTCTGGTACGAACCGTCCGACAACCCGAGACTCAACGCCGGCACACGCTATGTGACGCCCCTCAAGCATCGCGCGATAGTCCAGGCCATCGGCGGCGATCTGCCCGATCGGCCGGTCCTCAAGTCGTTCAGCATTGGCGTGGATATCGTCCACCGCGACATCAAGGCGGAGCAGGTCAGGTTCGACGGCAAGCAGGCGCGCTTTGTGCTGCCGCTGGCCACGGACCAGGGCCGCAGCGGCTGGTATGCAACCACCACATCCATGCCAATATCCGGGCCCGCGCATGGCACGGGTCATTGCCCGAAAGACGCCGCCGAAATGTTCATGGTCCCCGTGGCCGACGAGAACAACAAGGCGTTCTCGCTCTTCGTGCGCGCCTACAAGACGGCAAACCTCGAAGGCACCGGCGCACAGACCACGGCGGCTTGCCGCATACCTGGGACAGGTAACGGCGAATCGCTGGTGTTCGAATTGCACCCCGAAGACAACCGGGTGCTCCGTGACCCGGCTATCGGCACGAAGATTCGTAACGCCCTGCCGTACCACATCGCAGTGCGTAACGCAGCCGGCTCGATGGCCGACCAGGCGTACACGGTCCTGAACATCGATATCGACATGACGGTCGATAAGGATGCCGCCCCAACGCCACCCGGCCCGAAGGATCCGAAGGATCCGAAGGACCCGAAGGACCCGAAGGATCCGAAGCATCCGGGCGATCCGAAGGACCCGGCTGACCCGAAGGATCCGGGCGATCCGAAGCACCCAGGCGATCCGAAGGACCCGGCTGACCCGAAGGATCCGGGCGATCCGAAGCACCCGGGCGACCCGAAGGACCCGGCTGATCCGCAGGACCCCGCGGACCCGGAAGATCCGGCTGACCCCGTCGATCCAGACGATCCGGTCGATCCGGCTGATCCAGCCGATCCCGCCGACCCGGCCCCGCCAGATGACACCCCTCGCGTTGAAATCCCGGCTCCAAAGGCCGGTCAACTTGGCGGCACATACCAGCAGGGCAGCATCTACAAGCGCAACTACCTGATCCGCGACGTCGCCAAGACCGGAACGGCACGGAAGCTCACGTACCTGAACTACAGCCAGGCAAACCTGCATCGCGGCGACGACGGTCTGTACCGTTGCCAGAGCGGCGGCGCCACCAACGGTTGGAGCGACCCGTTCGCCGACTACGGCAAGCAGTTCACGGCGGCGCAATCGGTCGACGGCAAGGCTGACTCGGGTGACAAGCATGTGCTGCGCGGCAACTTCAACCAGCTGCTCAAGCTCAAGAAGGCGTACCCGATCAAGACGCTGATCTCGATCGGCGGCGCGGGACGAAGCGGCCAGTTCGCACAGGCCGCCAGCACCGCCGCCGGCCGTAACGCGCTGGCAGAAAGCTGCGTGGATGTCTATATCAAGGGCAACCTCGCAGCCAGCTCTTCCAGCACCGGCGGCAAGGGCCTGGCCAAGGGCGTGTTCGACGGTATCAACCTGCAATGGCTCGCACCGCGCATGCAGGAGGTCGACAACGGCACGGCCGATGCGGTCAACTGGGACAACTACCTTGAACTGGTCAAGGCATTCCGCGATGCCCTGCAGCGCGAAGGCAGCGACTACCTGCTGACCGCCAGCATGAACGCGGCCGAGGACCTCCCGACCGGAAAGACCGCCACGGCAATCGCCGCGGAGCTGAACTGGGTCAACGTCCAGGCCTATGACCTGACAGGACCGTGGAACGGCTCCACCGGTCATGCATCGGGCATCAGTGTCACCGGCACATCGCCGTGGGCCAAGGCAAGCGGGATGTCCCACCGCAGCCTGATGGGTCTGATCTGGACCACCTGGGAAGCCGGCATTCCGCAGAACAAGCAGGTTTACGGCATCCCGTTCCATGGGCAGGGCTGGACTTCGGTCAAGCCGGGCAGAAGCCGTGGCCTGTGGATGGCTGGCCAGCCGGTGGGTGGCAGCCAGGCGCAAAGCGTACGCGACTACCGCGACATCAAGCGGGCCTCCGGCTTCCGCTCGTTCGTCGACGTCAAGGCGCAGGCCGCATGGCGCTATGACGGGTGGACGTTCTGGTCCTATGACAACAGGAATGTGGTCAAGGACAAGATCGACGTCCTCCGCCGTACCGCAACGGCCGGCGTCTTCGCCAGCAACCTTGCCGGCGACGACAACGGTGAGCTGATCAATGTGATGGAAGCAGTCAAGCGCTGATCGGCAAGTCCACAGTCTGATGCGCTGCCCTGCGTAGCGCACCCCAACCGCCGTCGGCCGATGCCTCCATCGGCCGACGGCATTTTGCAGAGCAAGTCATGTCACTCACCAAGCACCTGATGCACCGTCAACGCCCACATCGAGCCCGTGGATTCACGCTGCTCGAGCTTCTGGTCGTTCTTCTGATCATCGCCATGCTGGCCGGCTACGTCGGACCAAAGCTGTTTGGTGAACTCGACAAGGCCAAGGTCAAGACCGCCCAGGGGCAACTCAAGGCGATTGGCGACGCGCTGGACCGCTACCGGCTCGACGTTGGCGCCTATCCGACCACCGAACAAGGGCTGGGCGCCCTGCTCGAAAAGCCCGGCGATGCAGGCACGCGCTGGCACGGCCCCTATCTGACCCGCGAGATTCCCGCTGACCCCTGGGGGCAGCCCTATCAGTACACGCGCCCCGGCGCCGGCGGCAAGGACTTCGATCTGATGTCCCATGGTGCTGACGGCAAATCGGGCGGCACCGGCTACGCCGCCGACGTTTCATGGTGAGGCTGACGCATGCAATACAGCCTTACCGTTGCGCGCAACGGCCAACTCCATGACCTCACGGTCGCCGCGCCAAGCGCGGCTGACGCATGCCGGCAGGCGCTGGCAGGTGGCGGCCATGTCGTTGCCTGCCGCCGCGCCCGCACGCTGCGCCGGCGCGCGCCCTTCTCCACCTCACTGTTTACGCAGGAGCTGATTGCGCTGCTGCGCGCCGGCCTGTCCTTGATCGAGTCGATCGAGGCATTGCGCGACAAGACCAGCACGACCGTTGAAAGCGAGACGCGTGCCGTACTTGACCATGTTCTCGACGGCCTGCTTCAGGGCCTGCCCCTCTCGCGCGTGCTCACGGCGCTGCCCGAACAGTTTGCGCCGCTCTACGTGGCCACCGTTGCCTCCGCGGAACGCACCGGGCACCTTGCCGAAGCGCTCTCGCGCTACCACCACTACGAGGCACGCCTGACGGCCGTTCGCAAGAAAGTGGTCAGTGCCCTGATCTATCCCGCCGTGGTTATCGCCGTCGGGGCAGGCATCATGGCATTCCTTCTGTTCTTCGTGATTCCCCGTTTCAGCCAGGTCTATGCGTCCATGCGCGAGTTGCCGCCGGCTGCGCAATGGCTGCTCTGGTGGGGGCAGACCGTGGAGACCCACGGCGGCCTTATCGCCATTGCGATGGCCGGTTGCGCAATCGCGCTGTTCGTTGCGGTGCGCCGCGGCGGACTTGCCGGACGCATCGCGGCCCTGGCGTGGCGCATTCCGCAGCTGCAGGCATTCCAGCAGTTGCTGGCACTTGCCAAGCTTTATCGAACCACGGGCTTGCTGCTGGCCGGCGGCATGGCCGTGGTGCCGGCGCTGCGGCTGGCAGCCCCGCTGCTGCCCATTCCGCTGCAGGGCGCGCTGCGCCAGGCCATCGCCGAGATCGAAACCGGCAAGCCTGTCGCGGACACGCTCGCCGGGCACCATCTGACGACGCCCGTTGCCGAACGCCTGCTTCGGGTGGGCGAGCGCAGCGGCGAGTTGCCCGACATGTGCGAACGCGCGGCCCAGTTCTGCGACGAGGCGATCGACCGCGCCATCGATACCGCCACCAAGCTGATCGAGCCATTGCTGATGCTGGTGGTCGGCGCATTGGTGGGCGGCATCGTGTTCCTGCTCTACATGCCGATCTTCGAACTGGCAGGGAGCATGCAATGACAAACGCAATGCCTTCGCTGCAGACGCTGCAGGCCCTGCGCGCCAATGGTGCCGGGCATGACCTGCAGGCGATGATCGCCGAAGCCAGCGCGCAACCGCCGCACCGCTGCGCCGCCCATCTGGCGGAGCTGCTCGGGCTTCCCCTGGTCGATGCGAACACGCTGGCCTCGGCAACACCACGCTTCGACCTGCTTCCCTACGCCGAAGCCATCGCCGACGGCTGCGTGCTGCTGCAGGCAGACCCGGCGTCGCCGGCCCTGACTCTCGCCATGGCCGACCCGACACGGCTGGTTATGCGCGAACGGGTCACCCGGCGCATGGCTGAATCCGGCCTGGCATACACGGAAGCGCTGGCCGAGACGGCTGTGATCGAAGCCCTTCTCGCGAGCCAGGCCGATCGGCAACGCGCACTGACGCAACTGGCGCCGCCTGCCGAGCGCCTCGATGACGCCGTGGACGACGCGGGCATCTCGCTCGCAAGCCTCGCGCAGGATGCCAGCCCCGTGGTGCGCCTGGTCAACTCAACGCTCTACGACGCGCTGCGCATGGGCGCCTCCGACATCCATCTGGAAACGACGCACGACGGTCTTGCGGTGCGCTACCGCATCGACGGCGTGCTGCTGCATGCCGCGTCCGTGCCCGGCCTGGACACAGCCGAGCAAAGTATCTCCCGTATCAAGGTGCTGGCCGAACTCGACATCGCCGAGCGCCGCATCCCGCAGGACGGCCGCTTCAAGGCCACGGTGCAAGGCCGTGAGATCGACTTCCGCGTATCGGTCATGCCATCGATTCATGGCGAGGACGCCGTGCTTCGGGTGCTCGACAAGCGCCGTGACGATAACGCCGGCGGTCGGCTCAGCCTCGAAAGGCTCGGCCATGATGCGGCCACCGTGGCAGCCATCCGCGCGATTGCCGCCATGCCGCACGGGCTGCTGCTGGTCACCGGCCCCACCGGCTCGGGGAAATCCACCACGCTATATGCGGCCTTGTCGGAACTCGACAACGGCGAAGCAAAGATCATCACCATCGAAGACCCGGTCGAGTACGAACTGGCGGGCGTGCTGCAGATTCCTGTCAACGACAGGAAGGGGCTGACGTTCGCACGTGGCCTGCGGTCGATCCTGCGGCACGACCCCGACAAGATCCTGGTGGGCGAGATCCGCGATGGCGAAACCGCCGCAATCGCCGTGCAGGCAGCGCTCACCGGCCATCTGGTGCTGACAAGCGTGCATGCCAATGGCGCGCTGTCGGTCGTCGATCGCTTCCTTCACATGGGGATCACGCCGCACAGTCTGGCCGAATCGCTGATCGGCGTGGTCGCACAGCAACTTGTGCGGACGCTTTGCCCGCATTGCATGCAAGACGCCACTGCAACTGACGATCTGCTGCGCCATTCCGGCCTTGCGCGCACCGACATCACGGACTGGCACCTGCGCGCCGCTTGCGGCTGCGAACACTGCCACGGCACGGGTTATCGGGGCCGCCGCGCGGTAGCCGAGGTCCTGCGCCTGGACGACGGCATTCGCGATGCCATCCTCAGACAGGCGCCGTCGGGCGAACTACGCGCACTGGCGCGCCAGGCCGGCTTTGTTTCACTGCGACGCGCCGCGCTGACACTCGTCGCGCAAGGCGTCACTTCGCTGCAGGAGGCCAATCGTGTCACGATCGCCGAGTGAGTACTGCATCTGGCTGCTACACGATGCCGTGTGCCTCCGTGCGCGGCATCGGCGCATCTCCATCGATGCACCCGGCCTCTATCGTCAAGCCAGCACCAGCACCATGCTGTCGATCATCGACGATCTGCTGCCCGCCGGGCGCGGCAAGGTTCTGGACATCCGGCTAGGCTTCCCGTGGAGCCGTCACGTCGTGGTGCCGTGGCAGGATCGCCTGATCGACGACGCCGGCTGGCTCGCCTGGACGCAGGCTACCTGCGACACCTTGGGCATCGCGCATGCCGATACACACATTGCGCTGACACCACTGCGGTACGGGCTGCCCCGCCTCGCCGTCATGGCCGACAGCGCCATGCTCGATGCGATTGGGCAATGCGCTGGCAGGCGCGGCCTGCGCCTGCGCAGTGCAACGTCAACCTTCCTTCAGGCCATTCATCACTACCGCCATGCGATACCCGGCCCGGACGTGGCACTGGTCTTGCGCGAACGCGGCACCCTGACCTGCGCGCTGCGCAGGCAAGGCGCCGTGGCCGCCGTGACAACCCAGCGTGACGACAGCCAGGACGAGCGTCAACTCGCGCCGATCGTCAACAGCCTTGCCTTGTCGGCCGCCCTACCGGCTCCCGCGCGCATGGCCGTCATCGGTGACGGCTTCAAGCCGGCCCATACCGCCACATGGCTGGGCCCCCATCTTCCACGAGCGAGCGATGTTGGTGAACAGGACAAAGGGGAGCGCAAGCCATGAGCCTGATGCCCCCCAATCTTCTACACAAGGGCCGCCGGCATTCGCCGATCGGCATGGTGCTGCTGGCAGCGGGTATCGCCATTGGTCTCTGGGCTGCGCACGCGTACCACGGGCTGCGCGGGCTGAACGCCGACGTAGCCGAAGCCGTACTCGCGCAGGCCGACCTCAAGCGCCAGCGGGACAAGCTGCGCGCCAGCGCCCCAAAGCCGGATTCGGATCGGGGCCTGGCCGGACGGCAGAAGCTGCCACTTGCCCCGACGCTGGCATGGCTCGAACAGACCTGGTCAGACAACCTTGCCTATGTGCGCATCGACATAGACAGCGCTGCGCGCACCCAGCGGCTTGACGTGGAGGCCCGGCACGACGACGCCTTGCTGGCACTGGTGGATGCACTGTCGGCAATCCCCGATGTGACAGCCGCCTCACTGGTCCGGCAGCGTCGTGGCGACGCGGGTATCGAGGCGACGATCCAGTTGCGCTGGCAGGAGAACTCACGATGAATCGACTGATCTGGACGGCCCGGCGCTGGAGCCATATTTGCGGACGGACCGGCATGCTGGGGTTGCTTCTTGCCATCGGCGCAGCGTGCGCGGTGCTCGGCAGCGTGCGCCCGCAAGTGGCGGCCCAGACCGCACGATTGATGGCCTTGCAGACCGAAAACGCTGCGATCAGGGCAGAGATTGCCGCCGCCGCAGGCAGTGCCGCCGATCACAGGATGCCAGGCGCTTCCAGCTATACCGCCTTCCTGCGCGCACACGCCGATCTGGCGCTGCAACGATCGATCGAACTGACCGAGATCGACTATGCGTCGCGCCCCGAGGCCGGCCACCGCCTGGTGCGGCATACGCTGCGCTATACCGTCGATGGCCCCTACCCCGCCTTGCGCGACTACCTTGCGGAGATCGAGCGCATGCCCGGCGTACGCGTGGAAACCCTGTCCTTCGTACGCTCGCCCAACCCCGATGGCGCCGTCAATGCACTGGTGCAGATCAGCTATCTCGTGGAGGCCGGAGCATGAAGCTTTCCCGTCCCCTTCAGTATGTGCTGCTTGCCAGCGTGTGCGCGACGATCTATGCGGCATGGATCGACCTGAACGGCGACACGGCCCCGGCGCCTGCCGGGCGGCAAACGCGGACGGCTCCCGGCCGACCGCAGCCCCCCGCGCCTGCCGGTCCGGACCTTGCACACGCCGCCACAGCCGCCAACATCGACCCCACCAATGCGGTCGATCTCTTCACCGCCCCAGGCTGGCGATTCGACACCACGCCGGCAGCGTTGCCGGACGGACCGGATCTCGACGCCCCGGCCACGCCGCAACCGCAACGGCCAGCCATCGAAGTGGCCGCCATCTGGCGCGACGCAAACGGCGTGAAGGTGGTTGTCAACCACGGTCAGGCAACCCGAATCGCTTGCGACGGCTGCAGCCTGCCCGGCAGTTGGAAACCGGGCAGCCAATGGAATGGATACCGGCTGGAAACGGTGGAGGCAACCGGCGTCTCGGTCACAGAGCTCTCCACCGGCAAGCGCCTCCCGTTGGAGGCTACATGAAACCGTCTGGAGCCCCCACGATGTCACACGAAGTCCCCTGGCGCCGGCAACTGTCCGGCATCGACCAGGCCCGCAGGAGAATTTCTTGAGAACCCCATCGCAATACAGCATCGCAGCCGCCGCCATACTTGCACTCGGCGGCTGCGCCTATCCCGGGCTGGATGCATCCAGTCCCGCCGACCCTGCCGCGTCCCTGGCCAAAACCGCCGCAGCGGCGGCGGCCGCGCCCGACCATATCGCCAGCCAGCTACGATTCCAGATGGAACGGGACCAGCGGGTGATGACACTGGTCCAGCAGGGCCAGGCCGAACTGGAGATGAACGCGCCTGACAGGGCCGCAGCCTCTTTCGCGGAGGCCATCTCGATCGAGCCAGGCAACGCACGCGCCATCGAGGGCGCACGGCGTGCAGGCAGCGCCCGGGAGATTGCTGCGATCGTAGACCGCGCGCGTATGCTGGCGCTTTCCGATCCGGCCGGCGCCATCGAGCAACTAGATCGCGCCATTGCTCTCGATCCGCGCCACACCGGCGCCCGGGCGCTGCAGGCGGAAATCGAGGCGGCACAGGCCAGTAAAACCAGCCGGCCCGCGCGCACGCTGGCGGCGTCCCTGCGCCAGCCGATCTCGGTCCAGTTCCGCGAGCAGCCGCTCTCCAGCGTGCTGGCGACGATCTCCACGCTGTCGAAGCTCAACTTTGTCCTCGATCGCGACGTGCCGCAGGACCTGCGGGCCACTGTCTCGGCTCACGATACGTCGGTCGAGGCCATCGTCGACCTGATCCTGGCCACGAACAACCTCGACCGCAAGCTGCTCAACGACACCACACTGCTGATCTACCCGAAGGCGGCCGACAAGGTTCAGCAATACCGTGACCTGATAACGCGCACGTTCTACCTGAACAACGCCGATCCCAAGCAGGTCATGAGCATGCTCAAGCAGATCGTGAAATCCAAGGACATCTATATCGACGAGCGCCTTGGCATGCTGGTGATCCGCGACACGCCAGAGGCCGTGGCCGTGGCCGAGCGGCTGGTAGCCGCCCACGACCTGCCGCAGTCCGAAGTGATGTTCGACGTGCAGGTGCTGGAGGTCAACAACACCAACGCGCTGAACCTCGGCATACGGTATCCGTCCAGCGTGTCGGCTTCGATCATGGGTGCGGCCAAGGTACCCGGCGTGGTCACGTGGGACGAACTGCGCCACCTGAACGGCGACAAGATCGGCGTGAACCTGGGGGACCCGGTGGTCACGGCCAACCTCGCCCGCGAGACCGGACAGGGCCAGTTGCTGGCCAATCCACGTATCCGCGTGAAAAACCGCGAGAAAGCCAAGATCATGATCGGCGATCGCCTGCCGGTTGTGACAACGGTCAATGGCAACGGCGTCGTCACGGAATCCGTCAGCTACCAGGACGTCGGTCTGCAGCTCGATGTCACGCCCACCCTTTCGCAAGATGGCGAGATCGGCGTGAAGGTGGCGCTGGAAGTCTCGAACGTGGTGAACACCATCAAGACACGGACAGGCCTGATGGCCTATCAGATCGGCACCCGCAAGGCCGAAACCAACATGACGGCACGTGACGGCGAAACCCAGGTGCTCGCGGGCCTGCTCTCCCGCAACGAACACGAGGGTGGCCAGGCCATACCCGGCCTTGGCGACTTGCCGATACTCGACCGCATCTTCGGCAACCGGCAGTCGAAGAAGACATCAACGGAACTGGTGCTGCTGATCACGCCGCGTATCGTGCGCAACTTGCCGGTTCCCGCCGCACATGTCACGACGTTCAATAGCGGCCCGCAGGCCGGCATTACAACCGACCCGCTCGGACTGCCGCCTTCGATGCCCGCCACGGTGACCGCGTCGCCAAAGAAGCCGGTGGCACGCGCGCCCGCGCCGACGCCGACGCCGACGCCGACGCCGACGCCCATCGACGATGACGGCACTACCGCGATTACGGAGGTACGCTAGATGCCACGCGCGGATGCTGGCTTCACGCTGATCGAAGTGCTGGTCACGCTAACGCTGCTGGCCACGCTGGCGATGGTGGCATGGCCGCTCACCCGCGTGGCGGCCACGCAGGCGCGTGAAGCGGAACTGCGCCGCGCACTCTGGCAGGTCCGCGAAGCCATTGATGCGCACAAGACCGCCATGGACGGCGGCCATATCACGCGCATGGTCGGCGCCAGCGGCTACCCGGCAACGCTGTCCGAACTCGTCGACGGCGTGACCGATATTCGCAACCCGGCTGGCGCCAGGCTGTATTTCCTGCGCCGGATTCCGCGCGACCCGATGTGCGAATGCCCCGGCATCGCGGCCGCCGATACCTGGGGATTGCGCGCCTACGCCAGCCCGCCCGATGCCCCCGAGGCCGGCAACGACGTATTCGATGTCTATTCGAAATCGGCCGCGATCGGCACCAACGGCATTCCCTACAAGGACTGGTAACGATGACGACAAGAACAACGACAGCCCCAACCGCAACACGCCGTGCCGGGTTCACGCTGATAGAGCTGCTCGTGGTACTGGCCATCATGGCCGCGCTGATGACACTGGTGGTCCCCCGCTACGCCACGCAGACGGAACGCGCCGAGGAAGTGGTGCTGCGCCACAACCTGCTGGCCATGCGGGACGCGATCGACCGCTTCCATGCCGACCACGGCCAGTACCCACCATCGCTCGATGCACTCGTCCAGCGGTCCTATCTCAGGCAGATGCCGCTGGACCCGATTACACGCACTGCCGACAGCTGGGAAATCGTGCCGCCGCCGGTTGACCCGCATTCCCCGCCGATGACCGAAGGCAGCGCCGCCGCTGGCGTGTTCGATGTCCGGAGCGGCGCGCAAGGAGAGGCACGCGATGGCACGCCGTATCGCGAACTCTAGGGCGTCAAAATCGCGCGCGCGCGGATTCACGCTGGTCTGGTGCCTGGCCGCCGTGGCCATCATGGGCGTCTACCTGATGAAGGTTGGCGATGCCTGGCAGATGCACATCCAGCGCGAGCGCGAGTTCGAACTGCGGCAGGTCGGCAGCGAGATCCGCACGGCCATCCGCCGCTACGTCGAAAATGGCGATGGCAGCTATCCGCGCACGCTGCAGGACCTTGTGGAGGACACGCGCACCGGCCAGACACGCCGCTGGCTGCGCCGCGCCTGGCGCGATCCGATAACCGGGGCGGACTGGCAATACCTGCACGCGCCCGGCGAAGGTTTCATGGGGGTCCATAGCAGATCGAACAAGCAGCCGCTCAAGCAGTCGGGATTTCCTGACGAACTGGCCGACATGGCCGGCGCGGCCGCCTACGCCGACTGGCGCTTCGCCTATTGGCCCGCCTGGAACTCGCCGGACACCGCCGCGCCGCAGTAGAACGGCGATGGCGATGGCCCGGCGATGGACCTGATCAGGCCGCCGTCACTGGCGAAACAGCTTCGGCCGCGAGGCTCCGGCGCAGGTTGTCCAGCATGTCGTCGACCATTTCCTGCAGGCCGAACCGGGGCTTCCAGCCCCAGTCGCTACGGGCAGCGCTGTCGTCGATCGAGTCTGGCCAGCCCTGTGCGATAGCCTGCCGATAGTCAGGCGCGTAGCCGATTTCGAACGCCGGCACGCGCAGGCGGATTGCCGCGGCAATTTCCGCCGGCGTGAAGCTCATGCCGGCGAGGTTGTAGCTGCCGCGCTCCCGCACCTGCTCGCGCGGCGCTTCCATCAGTTCCAGCGTGGCCCGAATGGCATCGGGCATGTACATCATCGGCAGCCGCTCACCGGCTCCCAGAAAGCAGGTGTACGGCTCGCCGCGCACGGCGTAGTGGAAGATCTCCACGGCATAGTCGGTGGTGCCGCCGCCCGGGGGCGTCTTGTGGGAGATCAGCCCCGGATACCGGACACTGCGCACATCCACGCCATGATTCTCGAAATACCAGCGGCACCAGCCTTCGCCGGCCAGCTTGGAGATGCCGTACACGGTCGTAGGCTCCATGACGGTCTTCTGCGGCGTGTCGATGCGCGGCGTGGTCGGCCCGAACGCGGCAATCGAACTGGGCCAGAACACCCGTTCGATGCCATGGTGCCGCGCGGCCTCCAGCACGTTCAGCAGCCCGGTCATGTTCAGGTTCCACGCCCACTGCGGCGCCTTCTCGCCAGTGGCGGACAACGCTGCTGCCAGCAGATAGATCTGCGTGATGCCGTGCCGCTCGATCACCGTCGTCAGTTCCCCGCGATCCGTCACGTTGAGCATCTCGTGCGCGATGTGCACGTGACGGCCCGTCGGCACCACGTCGGACGTCACCACCTGCTGGCGCCCATGGCGTTCAGCCAGCGCCAGTGCCAGCTCCGACCCGAGTTGTCCGTTGGCGCCGATGATCAGGATCTTCGGCGCGGTATTGGTTGCAGCGCTCATTGAATCAGCCCCAGTTCACGTCCGGCCTGTGCAAAGGCATCGAGTGCCGCCTGCAGCGTCGGAGCGTCGTGCACGGCGCTCATCTGCACGCGAATCCGCGCCTGCCCCTTCGGCACCACGGGAAAGAAGAAACCCACCACGTAGACACCGAGTTCGAGCAGCCGCTCGGCCAGCTTCTGCGCGCGCTCGGCGTCGTAGACCATGATCGGCACGATCGGATGGTCGCCGGGCTTGATATCGAATCCCAGCCTTGCCACGCCTTCCCGGAAGAACTTCGTGTTCTGTTCGAGCCTGTCGCGCAGTTCGGTGCTGGCTTCCAGGATGTCCAGCACGGCAATGCTGCCACCAACGATGACCGGCGCAACGGTATTCGAGAACAGATAGGGCCGCGACCGCTGGCGCAGCAGGTCGATCACTTCCTTTCGCCCCGACGTGAAGCCGCCGGACGCCCCGCCGAGCGCCTTGCCCAGCGTGCCGGTGATGATGTCGATCTTGCCGAACACGCCGCGCGCCTCGTGGGTGCCGCGTCCACGCGCACCCATGAAGCCGGTGGCATGACATTCGTCGATGCCGACGAGCGCGCCATGTTCATCGCAGATCCTGCGGATCTCGTCAAGCCGGGCCACGGTGCCGTCCATCGAGAACACGCCATCGCTGAATACAAGCTTGAAGCGTGCGCCATCGGCATCGGCCTGCTTCAACTGGGCGCGTAGATCGTCGAGGTCATTGTGCTTGTAGCGGTAGCGGCGCGCCTTGGACAGGCGGATGCCGTCGATGATTGACGCATGGTTCAACTCGTCGCTGATGACCGCATCGTCCGGGCCTAGGATCGTCTCGAACAGCCCGCCGTTGGCATCGAACGCCGAGCCATACAGGATGGTGTCCTCGGTGCCGAGGAAGCGCGACAGCCGCCCTTCGAGCGTCTTGTGCAGGTCTTGCGTGCCGCAGATGAAGCGCACCGACGACAGGCCGTAGCCGTGGGTGCGCAGTGCTTCGTGCGCGGCCTCTATGACCTTGGGATGCGACGACAGCCCCAGGTAGTTGTTGGCACACAGGTTGATGACCTCACGGCCATCCGCCGTGCGGATTCTGGCGCCCTGCGGCGTGGCGATGATGCGCTCTCGCTTGTACAGGCCGGCGGCGCGGATCGAATCCAGTTCCGCGCGGATGGATGCATAAAAGGCCTCGGCACTCGACATGGCCAGACTCCCGGTGGTAGTGTCTCGGAATCGCTCGATCGATAAATCGAACATGTTCTATATAACGAACGTGTCGTGCAATATAACGAACATATGACAATGACGCAACCCTCTTCCGCCAAGCCGCCTGTTTCGGCCGAAGGACCGCCGGCAGTCGGCAGCGCGCTGCAGGCGTTGCGGCAGAGCCAGCAGCTTTCGCTGGATGACCTGTCACGCCGCGCCGGTGTCTCCAAGTCTATGCTTTCGCAGATCGAGCGGAACCTGGCCAACCCGACCGTGGCGGTGCTGTGGCGGCTGGCCAACGCGCTCGGCGTCAGCCTGACGGATTTCCTGGCGCAGGGTTCGGCAAGTCCGCAGGCCCCGGCCATCACCGTGGTCCAGCCACACGCCATCCCGGCGCTCAAGAGCCCGGATACCCGTTGCGAGCTGCGCATCCTCGGTCCGATCGACCTGGCGGGGCGCTTTGAATGGTATGAGCTGTCGATCCAGCCCGGCGGGGTGCTGGCGTCGGAACCGCACGAGGCGGGCACCCAGGAACATCTGTCAGTGCTGTCGGGGTCGATGACCGTGCGGTCCGGCGGGGACGAGAAGAAGCTCAAGCACGGCGAAACCGCTCGCTACGGCGCGGACGTTGCCCATGCCATCGCCAACCCGGGGAAAAGCGTGGCAACGGCATTGCTGGTGGTCGTGCATCCTGCGGGCTGAAGGCCCTGGGGCTGCAGCATCGCCCCCACGGATAGCCCTGCACTAGTCAAGGTCTTTTACCCGGCGGCACAATTTTCGGCCCACCGAATAGCACGTGGATGTGATCGCCGCGCTGTCGACCCGAGGGCACGCAATGGACGCGTTTTCCGGAACACATCATTCCAGCGGGCAACTGGCGCAACCATTACGCATGCATTAAGTTGTCTGACGAGGGCGCGGACGCGAATGCACATGAAGCGCGCCGCGCCGCTGCTGGCATGGGGAAATGGCGCTCATGGTTGTCAGATGAGGATCGGCAAGCGGGCTCACGCAAAACGCCGCATGAAGGCCGCATTAAGATCCGATGAAATCTTTTGACATGTATCCGTCGTGTATCGGCTGGAACCCGCACGGAGGGGTTCCGTCAAATCCCATGACTGTCGACTGCCGATCACGATGCAACGCAGCGTGAAACGTTCACGAAGATGGTTCACAATTCCGCCGGAGGACGTGCGATGTGAAGCGCCCCCAAGTCCCCAGCAACCACTCCCCTCTCGCCAAGGAGATGACTGTGCTGAGTCCACACGAACTGGCCACGCTGATGCTGATCGGCAATGGCCCCCACACCCGCGACGACACCGCCGCAACCCACACCCGGGAAATCGATCCCGTCGACCTTGACGCGCTGATTTCCAAACGGCTTGTCATCCTGGACGCTGCTCAGGATGACGAGCATGGACCGAGCCGTTCACCGCAGATCACCGCGCACGGCCGCTCGATGCTCAAGGCCGTTGGCCGTCTGGGATAGTTATCCCGCAGTAACGCTAGCCAGGAATCGGTGCCGGCATCATTGCGCTTCCGGCACGCGATATCCGTCTGTCAGCGTATTCAGGAACGCGATCACGTCGCGCATTTCCCCTTCGGTCATCAAGGGCTTGCCGCCAGGTTTGCCGCCGAACGGGGCTTCCATGTTGATATTGCCGCGATACTGCGCGGGGAGGTCGTCAAACTTCTGTACCTTGCCGTCCTTGCCGCGCGGATACCACTTCAGCGGCTTCACGTCGCGTTCGGCATAGAAATGCAGCACCTCGTCGAGCGAGTGGAAGATGCCGTTGTGGAAGAACGCCCGCCGCAGCGCCACGTTGCGCAGTGACGGCGTGCGGAACAGGCCGCAGTAGTCGGCGCGGTCCTTGAGGTCGGTGCGATCGGGGCCGCAGAGTCCCATGTCGTAGAAGTCCGGGTCGGCATTCCCGACCAGCTTGCGATTGCGTGGCACGCCCAGCGCGATAAAACCGAAATCGGAAAACGCCGGGAAGGCTCCCTCACGGACGCTGCCCGAATGGCATGCCGCACAGTTTCCCTTGTTTGGATCGTTGAAGACGCGCAGCCCACGCTCTTCCTGCGGGCTCAGTTTCGCCTGGCCGCGCAGAACGGCATCGTACTTGCTGGTGTACGGATAGAACTCCGAAGGCGTTTCCTGAAAGACTTCCAGCGCCATCAGGACGGCATTGAAGGCGGTCTCGTCATCGTCGAGCACATCCTGTCCAAGCACCTTGCGGAATGTCTCCGCATGCGGACCGTTGCGGATCTTCTCGACCACCACGCGCGGCTCGCCGTTGGCCATCTCGTGTGCGGACAGCAGCGGGATGCGCGCCTGGTCATGCGCGGAGTTGGCGCGGCCATCCCAGTTGTGACCGCCCGTGGGCCCCTGGTCCTCGGCGTCGTTGCCGTCGTTCTCGTGAAAGTGATCGGTGTAGGCCGGCACGTTCTGCACGTAGCGCAGAGACGGCGCGGCGCGTACGCCCGTGCGCGTCATGTCGGCCCCGCCGAGTTGCACCGACAGGTCATTCGGCGGCCCATAGGCGTGATCGGGGCTGTGGCAGCTAGAACATGACTGCTTGCCGGAAGCGGACAGCGCCGGGTCGAAGAACAGCGTCTTGCCGAGTGCCGACAGCGCGGGAATGTTCGGGCGGCGCTCCGCCATCATCGCGTAGAACGGCTTCGGCCCCGCTGCTTTCGGTGCGCTTGCGGCCACTGTCTGCGGCGCCGCAGGCGGCACGCCGGCTGCGACCTCCTGCTTGCTGCAACCGGTCGTCAGACTGATCAGTAGCGCGGCCAACAGACTACCCGCCACGCGAATCCACATGATTGGCGAAGGAAACGCGGCATTCCAGAGCAGCGGCGGCAGGGTCATGACGGAGCGATGACGACGGGATGAAGATTGAATGGCACCGCAAGGTTAAGCCACTTCTGTGACACGTCCATGTCGGTCATCAAAGTGACATTGTGCGCTGCCGGCACGGCGCCATCGGTCTCCGGCGACATCATCAACCTGACACACGCCCGCTGCACACTCCACGCGCACCCCGTAGTACCTCAGCTTTTCCCAAGCCTTGAAATCCCACACATAACAAAGAGGAAATCCATGAGCCGTCTCCATCGTCTGTGGCCATTGGCCGCAATCGCCGCCGCATCGCTCACCGCCTGCGGCGGCAGCGATTCCAACAGCTCCGCCAGCACCGGCAATACCGCTACCACGTCCGGCGTGGTCACGGGCAGCTACTTCGAGCATGCGAAGGTCTGCATCGACGCCAACGGCAACGCCCAGTGCGACAGTAACGAAACCTCGGTCTACACCGATGCCAGGGGCGCTTTCACGCTCACCGGCCAGGGCCCCGTGGTGGCGGAGATCGACACCGATGCCTTCCGAAACGACGACACGGGCGCCCACAACCCCGTGACACGCAAGATCGTGTTCCGCGCACCGGCCAGCGCCAATGGCGTGGTGAGCGCGATCTCGACCGAGCTGGCCGCACTGATGGACACCAACGGCGGCAAGCTTGACGATGCCCGCAACCAACTGGCCGCACGCCTGGGCGTCACCATCGACAAGCTGCTGGAAGACCACAACAAGGAAACCGACAGCAACGTCAAGGCTGTGCTGCAGGCCGAGATCGACCAGGCCATCGACCTGATCGCCACGGCCGTGGCGTCTGGCGGCGACATCGGTGCCGCGATCCGCGATGGCGTGACCAAACGCATTGCCCTGCAGAACATCAAGAACGTCGTGGTGATCTACGCGGAAAACCGCGGCTTCGACAACCTCTACGGCCTGTTCCCGGGCGCCAACGGCATCCCCGGCGTGAACCCGACCGCCGTAGGCACGGCAGAACCGCAGAAGGACTTCGACGGCACGACGCTGTCCACGCTGCCGCCTACCTGGGGTGGATTCACGGCCAACGGCCAGACCGTCACGCTTGCCCAGGCCAGCACCGTGGGCTGGGCCAACAAGCCATACCGCATCGACGATCCGGCAGGCGTGAATGGCACGGGCGTGGTGGTGGGCCAGAACGTGATCACGCGCGACCTGGTACACCGCTTCTATAACAACCAGATGCAGATCAACGGCGGCAAGAACGACAAGTTCACGGCCTTCTCCGACGCCGGCGGCCTGGTCATGGGCTATTACGATGGCAGCAGCATGGCCATGTGGAAGCTTGCCCAGCAATACACGCTGGCCGACAACTTCTTCATGGGTGCCTTTGGCGGTTCGTTCCTGAACCACCAGTACCTGGTCTGCGCCTGCGCGCCGATCTATCCGAACGCCACGACTTCCGTGGCTTCGGGCTCGATCTCGGTCATCGATACGGATGCCAGCGGCAACTTCAAGAGCCTGTCGCTCAAGCCGACGAGCCCGGCGAGCATCCTGACCGGTACGGCCCAGTACGTGAACGACAGCACGCTGACCGCCAAGGACAGCTCGGGCATCTACTACGCCGTCAACACGATGCAGCCGCCGTACCAGCCCAGCGGCAACGCTCCGGCGTCGACCGATACGACGAAGCTGCTGGCTGATCCGTCCAAGGCCACTACGCTGCCGGCCCAGACCCAGGACACCATCGGCACGCTGCTGGACCGCCGTGGCATCAGCTGGGCCTGGTACTCGGGCGCGTGGAACGCCGTGGGCGCCAACAGCTCGCTGATCTACAACAACACCACGCCCAACTTCCAGGCGCACCACCAGCCGTTCAACTACTACGCCGCGCTCAGCCCGATCGACCATCCCGACTACCGCGCAGCCCACCTGCGGGATTTCGATTCGGCCTTCCTGGCTGACGCCGCCGCGGGCAAGCTGCCGGCCGTGTCGTTCTACAAGCCGCAGGGCAACCTGAACCAGCACCCCGGCTATGCCAGCGTGACGGACGGCGATGCCCATATCGCCAGCGTGATCGCCCAACTGCAAAAGAGCCCGCAGTGGAACAACATGCTGATCGTGGTGACGTATGACGAAAACGGCGGCTTCTATGACCACGCGCCGGTGCCGAAGGGCGACCGCTGGGGCCCGGGCACCCGTATCCCGGCCATCGTGATCTCCCCGTTCGCCAAGCGTGGCTTCGTGGACCACACGCAGTACGACACCGCCTCGGTGCTGCGCTTCATCACGCATCGCTTCGCCCTGCCGACGCTGCCGGGCCTGAAGCTGCGTGACGATTCGCTGATCGCCAACGGCAAGCCGGCCATGGGTGACCTGAGCAATGCACTGACGTTCCCGGCGCAGTAAGCAGTTCGCCTTCGTGTTGAAAGGGCGGCTCCGCAAGGGGCCGCCCTTTTTCCATGTGCGTCTCACATGCACGCTGTTTTCTCCCCTCTCCCGCATTGCGGGAGAGGGGCCGGGGGAGAGGGCCGGCGCGCGGCGCACTATAGTTGTTCGAAACGCGAGAAGCTGCAAAGGAGCGCCCCATCCCCGGCCGGCAATCAGACATCCCCGCCCGCCTCGACCGCCTGCCCTGGTCCGCCTGGCACTGGCGCGTCGCCATCGCGCTGGGCATCGCCTGGGTGCTCGACGGCCTGGAAGTCACGCTGGTCGGGTCGGTTGGCGCTGTGCTCGAGCGGCCCGATACGCTTGCGCTCAACGCCACGCAGGTCGGCTGGTCCGGCTCGCTGTATGTTCTCGGTGCCGTGCTCGGCGCACTTGCCTTCGGTCGCCTGGCCGACCGCCTCGGTCGCAAGAAGCTGTTCCTGGCCACGCTGGGGGTCTACATGGCGGCCACGCTGGCCACGGCGTTTTCTCCTGACTTCGCCTTCTTTGCGGCCTGCCGCTTCCTGACCGGGCTGGGCATCGGCGGCGAGTATGCGGCCATCAACTCGGCGATCGACGAACTGATTCCGGCGCGCGTGCGCGGACGTGTCAACCTGGCGATCAACGGCAGCTTCTGGCTTGGCGCGGCTTTGGGCGCCGGCCTGAGCCTGTTGCTGCTCGATCCGCGCGTGCTTGGCGCGGTGTGGGGCTGGCGCGCGTGCTTTGCGCTGGGGGCGGTGCTGGCGGTAGCGATCATCCTGGTCCGGCGCCATGTGCCGGAAAGCCCGCGCTGGCTGGCCACCCACGGCAGGCATGACGAAGCCCATCGGGTCACTGCCGGCATCGAGGCCGAAGTCAGCCGCCTGCACGGTGCCCTGCCCCCGGTCGACGCAACAGCGATCGTTGCCTATGGCGGCAAACCCGTGCCGCCCCTGCATGAAATCGTCCGATTGCTCGTGCAACGATACCGGATGCGCAGCGCCGTCACCCTTGCCCTGATGGTGGCGCAGGCGTTCTTCTATAACGCGATCTTCTTTACCTATGCCCTGGTGCTGACCCGCTTCCTTGGGGTGCCCGAGGAACGCGTCGCTCTGTATATCTTCCCGTTCGCCATCGGCAACGCATTGGGGCCACTGGTGCTTGGCCCGCTGTTCGACCAGATCGGCCGCCGCAAGATGATTGCACTGACCTACGTGCTCTCCGGCATCGGGCTGGCGGCCACCGGATGGGCCTTCATGGCGGGCTGGCTCGACGCCAGATCCCAGGCACTGTGCTGGTCGGCGGTGTTCTTCCTGGCCTCCGCCGCAGCCAGTTCGGCGTACCTGACAGCCAGTGAAGTCTTCCCGCTCGAAATGCGGGCGCTGGCGATATCGGTGTTCTATGCGGTGGGAACCGGCATCGGCGGGTTCATCGCACCGGCATTGTTTGGCACGCTGATTGAAACGGGCAGCCGTGGCGCGGTGGCGGTGGGCTATGGCATCGGCGCAGCGCTGGTAATCGTGGCGGGCGCGCTGGCCCTGCGGTATGGCGTGGATGCTGAACGGCGAGCATTGGAGGAGGTGGCACCTCCTTTGGGCACTGATGAAGGCTGACGCCTGCGAACGCGATTTGCGCCGCGCATTTTGAGAACCGTCCCATAGCCTCAAGCGTTGACTCGGCCCAGACTTGAGGCACACAAACTCAGGAAGGGGCAATCATGACCATGACGAGCATGGCGACGAATACCAATCAGGTAGTCGCCAAGACTACAGCGAAGGCTGCAGAGCACCAATCCAGCCGTCTCCACTTGCCTCCGCACGTGCCTGGCAAACGGCGCTCCATCAAGGACATGCACGGATGCCTTGCAGGTCGCGTCCCGCCGCCGACAAAGGAAGAAATCAAGCGGGCCGTCGAGGCAGAGGAGGCATTCAACAGCCGCAAGCCGGGCGTCCTCAACTTGCCCCCGCGCATACCTGGCAAGACGTGTTCCATCAAGGACATGTACGGATGTCTTGCCGACAACGATATTCCGCCCATGACCGTGGAAGACATGAAGCAGGCCGTGGCTGAAGCCGTAGTCCAAAAATACCTGAGGACCTTCGCATGATTGGGCTCGATGCAAGCATTCTGGTTCGCTACTTTGCCAAGGACGACCCAATTCAAACCCCTAAGGCGAAAGCGCTGATCGACTCCCTTTCCGATGATAGGCCCGGCTACGTCCCTGTCGCCGCGCTCGTGGAGTTGACATGGGTAATGGACGCTCGGCACAAATCCGAGCGAACCGAGATCCAGAAGGTCGTTCAACACCTGCTGGATAGCGACGAGCTCAACGTGGAATCCAGCGCAATGGTAGCGTCGGCGCTGCATCTCTTCGTCACGTCGAATGTCGGCTTTGCCGACTGCCTGATCCTGCGAGCCTGCCAGGATGTTGGCTGCCGGCATACAGCCACCTTCGATCGGAAGGCCTCGCGAGCAATTGGCATGAGCCTGGTCGCGTGAGATGGATGTCAGTTCAGCCCTTCCAGCACCATCAATTTTGAGAACCGTCCCATTTCGCGGTGGTCCCGCACGGTTCAAACTGAGGATCACCATGCAATCGGGCATGGCACTTCTTGGAGCCACACAATGTCGACCCCTTGCCAGAAAGTCCCAGAAACAGAAACACCTGCTCCGGTCATTGAGCGCGACGAAAGCCTGCTCGATAACGTCAAGGACATCTTTGACATGGCCGGCTGGTTCATCAATCCGACCAACGTTCCACTGACCATTGAACGGATGAACGAAGTCATTGCAGAAGCAGGAGCTTCATGCCGCTGACAGCAAAGTGACACGATATCGATCGGTTGGACTTGGGCGCACCCCTCAGCTCAACCCATCCAGCACCATATGCTGCCCGTGAATCGCCTCGGCCGCGTCGGACGCCAGGAAGGCCACCGCCCGTGCGGCTGCGCCTGTGGATACCCAGCGTGTATGGTCAGCCGTAGGCATGCCCTGGCGGTTGGCCGGGGTATCCAGGATGCTCGGCGCGATGCTGTTGACGTTGATGCCGGAACTGCGCACCTCGTGCGACAGGCTTTCCACCAGCCGCTGCAACGCGCTCTTCGATGCCGCGTAGGCGGCCATGGTCGCCGCGCCGCTCGATGCACCGCGCGCCGAAACCGCGACAACCTTGCCGTGTCGCTGGAAGATCATGGCGGGGATGAAATGGCCGGTAACCGCAACGAAGGACCACGCGTTCAGATCCATCATGCGCATCCAGGATTCCCGGCTCATGGCATGGGTAGCCTCGCCCATTTCAAAGCCGCCCGCCACATGCACCAGCACGTCAACGGTGCCAAAGGCATCGAGGATGGCGGCCGCGACGGGCGCCATCGCGGTATCTGACGTGACATCGGCTGCGTGCAGCAGCGTGCCGCCGTGGTCAGGCTCGGGATGGGCGAAAACGCTTTGCAAGTGTTGAAGGTCGCGGTCGATCAGCGCCAGCCGGGCGCCCTCGGCTGCAAAGCGGCTGGCCACAGCGCGCCCCAGTGCGCCGGCGGCTCCGGTAATGACGACATGACGACGGGCTGCGTTCGATTCCATGGACGGCTCCGGGGGGTGTGTCCGTAAACGATAGAACTCCATCAGTCACAGCGCAAAAATGTTGCACCGCGGGCAACTGTACAGTGCCCCTGGCACCCATCTGTGTATGGCAGCCAGCGCCCCGCTCAGGCATGATGCCGCACCGCCCCGCATTGAGGACGTTCTGGCGGACGTTTTAGCGGACGTTTCAGCGGACATTTTGGCGGACGTTTTAGCGGATTTTTTCCAGGACAAGAATTGCCACTCTCGCGCATCAAACAAAGTGACAGCCTGTTGGCCGTGCTGGCGCTGATCGGCTCGATGGCGTCGCTCTGCATCGGCACATCGTTTGCCAAGAGCCTGTTTGCCGCGATGGGTGCGCAAGGCACCACGGCGCTGCGGGTCACCTTTGCCGCGCTGATCCTGATCTGCGTCTGGCGCCCATGGCGCTTCCCGCTTTCGGGTGCGCATGCGCGCGCCATTGCGCTCTACGGCGCGGCACTCGGCTGCACGAATCTGCTGTTCTACATGTCGCTGCGAACGATCCCGCTTGGGTTGGCCATTGCGATCGAATTCACGGGCCCGCTTACGGTTGCCGTGTTGTCATCGCGGCGCGCCATCGACTTCCTGTGGATCGGCTGTGCGGTTACCGGGCTGATATTGCTGCTTCCGCTTGGTGAAGCCGCCACGCACCTGGACCCGGTCGGCATCGGCTTCGCGCTCGCCGCCGGGGTTGGCTGGGCACTCTATATAGTGTTCGGCCAGATGGCCGGCAGCGCCCATGGCGGCCAGGCCACCTCGCTGGGCATGACAATGGCCGCGCTGGTTACGCTGCCGTTTGGCCTGGCCCATGCCGGGACGGCAATGTTCAACCCCGCTTTGCTGTTATCCGGGCTGGCGGTCGGCGTGCTGTCCAGCGCGATCCCGTATTCCCTTGAAATGGTGGCGCTCAAGCGCCTGCCGCGCCGGACGTTCGGCATTCTGCTCAGCCTGGAGCCAGCCATGGGTGCGCTGGCAGGCCTGGCCTTCCTGAACGAGCAATTGACGACGATTCAGTGGGCCGCTATTGCTGCAATCATCACGGCGTCGATCGGCTGTACCGCCACCTCGCGTAGCAAGCGCTAGAGGTTTTTCAGACTGCCGCAAACCAGTCACGCGGTAGCCGATGCTCCCGCGCGGGTGTGCGGCTTTCCGCCAGCATGAGGCTAACCTCGTGGAGGTAGCTGTCCTCGGGATTGCGGCGCGCGGCGAATCCGCTGTCCCGCATGATCGCCAGCATGCGGCGGTTCTCGCTTAGTACGTCGCCCCGCATACCGCGCAAGCGGCTTGCGCGGGCCAGTTGCTGAAGCCGCTGGATCAGCCGCCGGCCCAGGCCCTGCCCCTGCCAGTCGTCGGCTACCACCACGGCCAGTTCGGCGATGTCCTGGTCATTCACCACGTACTCGGCATTGGCGACGATCGTCTCGGCACCCGTGTCGGCATCGCGAGAGATCACCACAAGCGCCACATCGCGTCCCATCCCGTGGCTCACAAACCCCCTGATGACCTCGTCGGCCACGCTTCCGCCGGTCAGGAACCGGAAGTAGCGGCTTTCACGCGACAGGCCGTCTATAAACGCCCGCATCCCCTGCTGGTCTGCGGCGCGCGCGACGCGTACCGTCAAACGAACACCACTACGCGTCGCCCAGCTTTCTTCACTGATAGGTGCTTCCACCTTGTTGTCTTCCGCATGGCTCATGGCCCGCTCCTGACTACGTTTTACATAGCCAGGACTATAGTTCAAACCCTGACTTTTGCAAATGAAGTTAGAGTGCTATGCTTAAACCATGACTACGCCACCTCCCGTCGACCTCGCCAACTGCTCGATCGCAGCCACGCTCTCGCTAATCGGAGAGAAGTGGACGATCCTTATCCTACGCGACGTTTTCTCCGGGGTTCGCCGCTTTGACGACTTTCTTCAGCGACTTCAATGCTCGCCGGCGGTACTGTCGACGCGGCTCAAGACGCTGACTGAGGCGGGACTGCTGCGCAAGGTCAGCTACAAGGAACCAGGCGAGCGGGAACGCTTTGCCTACCATCCGACGCGCGCCGCCGTTGATCTGCTGCCCGTCCTGATCGGACTGATGCAATGGGGCGATGCACATCTGGCCGCCGACGGAAACGGCCCGGCGGAAGTCCGTTCGAAGATTTCGGGGCTCAAGGTCCGTGCGGCGTTGATCGACGAAGCGGATGCTCCTGTTTCGCCTGCGGACATGCAGATGATGGCTACCCCAACCGCCCCCGAAAGCTCCACCTGAGCCCCACCTGAGCATCACCTGAGCGCCCGCCCACGCACCGCCCTCACACATTGCACCGCACCATTGCCGTGCGAACGCCCAAAACTGGCGCTGCACGATGATGCATCAATGTGCATTTTTATCCACTCCATAGCCTGACCTAGGGCCGATAAGGATCCCACCCGGCATCTGCAAGGGCTGGCACGACGCTTGCAACACTAAGCGCGGGCCGGTCAACGGCGATCCGCCCACCCCACACAGCCGACGGCTCCCCTCATGAGAGCCGTCGTCAGGACAACGGCGTCCCAGAACTGGCCTACCCGCCAGACTCTCGGGACGCCTTTTGTTTTTGGAGCAAAAGGATGAACGGCAAAGCCACCCGGATCGACCTGCTAAGTCTCAAGACTCCGCAGATGCGCGCCTTCCACCTGACCTGGATGGCGTTCTTCGTCTGCTTCTTCGCCTGGTTCGCCTGCGCGCCGCTGATGCCGGTGCTCAAGGGCGAATTCGGCCTGACGCCGGGCCAGATCGCCAATATCAATATCGCCGCCGTCGCCGTGACGATCCTGGTACGACTGGTGGTCGGCCCGCTGTGCGACCGCTTCGGCCCGCGCAAGACCTACACCGGCCTGCTGGCCATCGGCGCGCTGCCCGTGCTCGGCGTGGCCTTTGCCCAGAGCTATGAAACGTTCCTGTTCTTCCGTCTGCTGATCGGCGCTGTCGGCGCCAGCTTCGTCATCACGCAGTACCACACGTCGGTAATGTTCGCGCCGAACGTGGTGGGCACCGCCAACGCGGCGTCCGCCGGCTGGGGCAATGCCGGCGGCGGTGCCGCGCAGGGCTTGATGCCGCTGCTGCTGGCCGCGATCCTGTTCCTCGGCGTCGATCACACGATGGGCTGGCGCCTGGCGCTGCTGGTGCCGGGTGTGCTGATGCTGATCATGGCCGTCGTCTACTGGCGCTTCACCCAGGACTGCCCGGAAGGCAATTTCTCCGACCTGCGCGCCCGCGGTATCGCGGTCAGCGGCGGCAAGGGCGGTGGCGGCTGGTCCAGCTTCCGCGCCGCCAGCGCCAACTATCGCGTCTGGATGCTGTTCATTACGTACGGCGCGTGCTTCGGCGTAGAGATTTTCATCCACAACGTGGCCGCCACGTTCTATGTCGATCGATTCGGCCTGTCGCTGTCGGCCGCGGGCATGGCCGCCGCAAGCTTCGGTCTGCTGGCCCTGTTTGCCCGTGCGCTCGGCGGCTACGTATCAGACAAGTTCGCAAAGCGCCGCGGCCTCGATGCACGCTCGCTGGTGCTGTTCGTCTTCATCCTCGGCGAAGGCCTGGGCCTGCTCGGCTTTGCCCATGCATCAACAGCCACCAACGCCGTCGTCGCCATGCTGATCTTCGGCCTTTTCACCCACATGGCCTGCGGCGCGACGTATGCACTGGTGCCGTTTATCGACCGCAAGGCGCTCGGTGGTGTGGCCGGCATCATCGGCGCCGGCGGCAACGTGGGTGCGGTTGCTGCGGGCTTCCTGATGAAGGGCCTCGGCGATCTGCAGCAAACGCTGACGTGGCTCGGCGTGGCCGCCACGCTGGCCGCGATGTGCGCGATTGCTGTGCGCTTCAGCGCCGAACACAAGGCCCGGGAACAGGCGCTCTACGACAGCGCACTGGCCAACTGAAATCCACAAGACATCCCCTTCGGACAAGGAAAGCATCATGAAGATCATCATCGTCGGGCATGGCATGGTCGGCCACAAGTTCCTGGAATGCCTCGCGGATGCCGGCGCGCAGGACCTCGAAGTGACGGTGCTCTGCGAGGAACCGCGCCCCGCATACGATCGCGTCCACCTGTCCGAGTTCTTCGCCGGCAAGTCCGCCGAGGACCTGTCGCTGGTGCCGGAGGGTTTCTTCGCGCAAAACAACAACATGCTGCTGCGCCTGAACGCCAAGGCCACGGCAATCGACACGGCCGCAAAAACCGTCACCACGTCCACCGGCGAGACGCTTGGCTACGACAAGCTCGTGCTGGCGACCGGCTCGTACCCGTTCGTGCCGCAGCTGCCGGGCAAGGATCGCAAGGACACCTTCGTCTACCGCACCATCGAGGATCTGGAGGCGATGCTCGAATGCGGCCAGCGCGCGAAGTCCGGTGTGGTCATCGGTGGCGGGCTGCTTGGTCTCGAATGCGCGAAGGCACTGCGCGACATGGGGCTGGACACCCACGTGGTGGAATTCGCGCCGCGCCTGATGGCGGTACAGGTCGATGACGGCGGCGGCCGCATGCTGCGCCGGAAGATCGAAGAACTCGGCGTCACGGCGCACACCGGCAAGAACACGCTTGAAATCGTCGATGGTGCCGAAGGGACCCATCGCATGAACTTTGCCGACGGCACCCATCTGGACACGGACATGATCGTGTTCTCTGCCGGCATCCGCCCGCGCGACGAACTGGCCCGCGCAAGCGGCCTGACAATCGGCGCACGCGGCGGCATCGTAATTGACAACAACTGCCTGACGTCAGACCCGCACGTCTACGCAATTGGCGAATGCGCACTGTGGGACGGCAAGATCTACGGCCTGGTGGCCCCGGGCTACGACATGGCCCGCGTGGCAGCCCGTCACCTTCGTGGCGAGGCGGCTGAGTTCGCTGGCGCCGACATGAGCACCAAGCTCAAGCTGATGGGCGTGGATGTGGCCAGCATCGGCGACCCGCATGGCAACGAGCCGGGCAGCCGCTCTTACCAGTTCACCGACGAGCGCAAGCAGATCTACAAGAAGCTGGTGGTTTCCGAGTCCGGCAAGTACCTGCTCGGCGGCGTGCTGGTTGGCGATGCCGCCGAGTACGGCACGCTGCTGCAGATGATGCTCAACCGGATCGAGCTGCCCGAGTCGCCCGAATTCCTGATCCTGCCGACGTCCGATGGCAAGGCCAGGCCCGCGCTCGGCGCCGATGCGCTGCCTGACGGCGCCCAGATCTGCTCGTGCAACAACGTCAGCAAAGGCGAAATCTGCGCGGCCGTGTGCGACGGCGCCACCAGCATCGGTGCACTGAAATCGTGCACGAAGGCCGGTACCGCGTGTGGCGGCTGCGTGCCGCTGGTCACGCAGATCATGAAGGCCGAGATGACAAAGCAAGGCATGGCCGTGAACAACCATGTCTGCGAGCACTTCCCGTACTCGCGCCAGGAGCTTTACCACCTCGTGCGCGTTGGCAAGTTCAAGACGTTCGAGGACCTGCTGGCCGCGCACGGCTCCGGCCTGGGCTGCGACATCTGCAAGCCCACGGTCGGCAGCATCCTGGCTTCGTGCTGGAACGAGTTCGTGCTCAAGGAAGAGCACGCGAGCCTGCAGGATTCGAACGACTACTTCCTGGCCAATATCCAGAAGGACGGCACCTACTCGGTGGTGCCGCGCATGCCGGGCGGCGAAGTCACGCCTGACGGCCTGATCGCCGTGGGCCAGATTGCCAAGAAATATGGCCTGTACACGAAGATCACCGGCGGTGCACGGGTCGACATGTTCGGCGCACGGCTGGAGGAACTGCCGCTGATCTGGGAAGAACTGGTTGCGGCCGGATTCGAGTCGGGCCATGCGTATGGCAAGTCGCTGCGCACGGTGAAATCGTGCGTCGGCTCGACGTGGTGCCGTTATGGCGTGGATGACTCGGTTGGGCTGGCCATCGACATCGAGAACCGCTACAAGGGCCTGCGTGCACCACACAAGATCAAGTTTGGCGTTTCGGGGTGCACGCGCGAATGCGCTGAGGCACAGGGCAAGGACGTGGGCATCATCGCCACCGAGCGTGGCTGGAACCTCTACGTGTGCGGCAACGGCGGCATGAAGCCGCGCCACGCGGAACTGCTGGCAGGTGACCTCGACCGCGAAACGCTGATCCGCTACATCGACCGCTTCCTGATGTTCTACGTGCGCACTGCGGACCGCCTGCAACGCACCAGCACGTGGCGCGACAACCTCGAAGGCGGCCTGGACTACCTGAAGTCCGTGGTCATCGACGACAAGCTTGGCATCGGCGCCGAACTCGAATCCGAGATGCAGCACGTGGTGGATACGTATGAAGACGAATGGAAGAAGGCCATCACCGACCCGGAAACGCGCAAGCGCTTCCGCCACTTCGTCAACAGCGACCTGCGCGATGACAACCTCGTCTTCCTGGAAGAGCGCGGCCAGGTTCGCCCCGCCACACAGGAGGAACGAAACTTGCAACGCTCCAGCCTGAGCCACATCCCAGTGGTTGCCGTGCCCGCAAAAGTAGCGTGAAGCCAACCGATTTCAAGGAGAACGTGATGAGCCAAGCCCACCACCCCGAAACCTGGACCGCGATTTGCACCTTGCGCGATATCGTGCCCAATACTGGTGTCTGCGCCCTGGTCGATAGAAAGCAGGTTGCCGTCTTCCGCATCGGCCGCGGCGAAGAGGTCTACGCAATCGCCAATTTCGATCCCAACGCGCGCGCCAACGTGCTGTCACGTGGCCTGATCGGCAGCCTGGGCCCGCGCACCGTCGTGGCCTCGCCGATCTACAAGCACCATTTCGACCTGCGCACTGGCGAATGCCTGGAAGCCCCGGAGTATTCGGTCGACGCCTATGCCGCACGCGTCTATGACGGCAAGGTCTGGGTGACCACCGCGGCAATGGACAGGGAGCTCGAAGAAGAACTCGAGGAAGAGCTCGCCGCCTGACCATCGCTCGATATCGCCCCGCCCTTCGCCCACGCAAACAGGAAGACGCACATGACGTCCACCGCGCTCCCCGTCTCGTCCCACGCCAAGCCGCGACTGGTTGTTGTCGGCAACGGCATGGCCGGCATGCGCACGGTCGAGGAACTGCTGAAGCTGGCGCCGGACCTGTATGACATCACGGTGTTCGGCGCCGAGCCGCACGGCAACTACAACCGCATCCTGCTGTCCCCGGTGCTGGCCGGCGAAAAGACCGTCGACGACATCATGCTCAATCCGCGCGCCTGGTATGACCAGCACGGCATCGAGCTGCTGGCCGGCGATCCGGTCGTCGCCATCGACCGTCCGCGCCGCGTGGTCCGCTCGGCTTCGGGCAAGGAAGTCCGCTATGACCGCCTGCTGCTGGCCACCGGCTCCCGGCCGTTCATCCTTCCCGTGCCTGGCCACAAGCTCGACGGCGTGATTGCATTCCGCGATATTCAGGACGTGGAAACGATGATGCATGCCGCACGCAATCATCGCCATGCGGTAGTGATTGGCGGCGGCCTGCTCGGGCTGGAAGCGGCCAACGGCCTGATGCGTCAGGGCATGGACGTGACCGTTGTGCATCTGGCCGACAGCCTGATGGAGCGCCAGCTCGACAAGCCGGCCGCCGAACTGCTCAAGGCAACGCTGGAACGCAAGGGCCTGCGCTTCCTGCTCAGCGCCCAGACGGCAGCCATTCTTGGCGATGACCGCGTGACCGGCGTGCTGTTCAAGGACGGCACGCAGATTCCGGCGGACCTTGTGGTGATGACGGCTGGCGTACGCCCCAACTTCGAACTGGCCGCCAGCGCTGGCCTGCGCTGCGAACGTGCGATCGTCGTCGATGACACGCTGCAAACCTTTGACCCGCGCATCTACGCAGTCGGCGAATGCGTGCAGCATCGCCAGGCGACGTTCGGGCTGGTGGCGCCGATCTGGGATCAGGCGCGAGTATGCGCCGCGCATCTGGCCGGCGCCGGGCACCGCCGCTATGTGCAGCAGGCCACCGCCACCAAGCTCAAGGTGACCGGCGTGGACCTGTACTCGGCCGGCGACTTCATCGGCGGCGAAAACAGCGAAGACCTCGTGCTGCGCGATCCTCGGCGTGGCGTGTACAAGCGCCTGATCCTGCAGGATGGACGGCTCGTGGGCGCCGTGCTCTACGGCGACGTCAAGGACGGCCCGTGGTACTTCGACCTGATCCAGACTGGCCAGCCCGTAGGCGGGCTGCGCCAGCGCCTGCTGTTTGGCCAGGCGCAATGCGAGGCGCTCGCAGCTTGAGCTTTCTTTGAGGCATCGACGTGAACCTGTCCGATATTGCGGTGGTCGCCACCACCCCCACCAAAACGATCGCAACGACCTGCCCGTACTGCGGCGTCGGCTGCGGCGTGCGCGCCACCGTGCGTGCCGATGGCCAGGTTGAAATCAGCGGTGACGCGGACCATGCGTCGAACTTCGGCCGCCTGTGCGTAAAGGGATCGGCGCTTGGCGATACCACTGACCTGAATGGCCGCCTGCTGCATCCGCAGATGCGGCAGCCGGATGGGTCGCTGCGTCGTGCAAGCTGGGACGAAGCATTGGACAAGGTCGCGCACGGCTTTGCCGATGTCATCGCGAAGCACGGCCCGGATGCCGTCGCACTATACGTATCGGGCCAGATCCTGACCGAGGACTACTACGTTGCCAACAAGCTGATGAAGGGCTTTATCGGCTCGGCGAACATCGATACCAACTCGCGCCTGTGCATGTCATCGGCCGTGGCCGGCCACAAGCGCGCGTTTGGCGAAGACCTCGTACCGTGCAGCTACGAGGATCTGGAGCAAGCCGATCTCGTGGTGCTGGTGGGCTCCAACACCGCGTGGTGCCACCCGATCCTGTTCCAGCGCCTGACCCGCGCCAAGGAAGCGCGGCCCGAGATGAAGATCGTGGCCATCGACCCGCGCCGTACCGCCACATGCGAACTCGCGGACCTGCACCTGCCGCTGCGCGCCGGTACCGACGTGCGGCTGTTCAACGGGCTGATGAGCTATCTGGCGCGCCACGGGCATGCGGATGCCGCGTTCGTTCAGGCCCACACCGCCGGCCTGGATGAAGCGCTGGCCATGGCCGATACCGACGGTGCGGACGTTGCCGCCGTGGCACGCGCCTGCAAGCTCGATCCGCAGGACGTGCAGGCGTTCTACGAACTGTTCGCCGCCACGACAAACGTCATCACTGCGTTCTCGATGGGCGTGAACCAGTCGTCGGCCGGGACGGACAAGGTCAACGGCATCATCAACTGCCACCTGCTGACTGGCCGTATCGGCCGCCCGGGCATGGGCCCGTTCTCGCTGACCGGCCAGCCCAACGCGATGGGCGGACGCGAAGTGGGCGGTCTTGCCAATATGCTGGCGGCGCATATGGAGCTGGCCAATCCATTGCATCGCGACATCGTCCAGGACTTCTGGCAATCGCCGGCCATGGCCGACAGGCCGGGGCTGAAGGCGGTGGACCTGTTCGACGCGATCGAGCAAGGCAAGGTCAAGGCCGTGTGGGTGATCGGCACGAACCCGCTGGTCAGCCTGCCCAACGCCGACCAGGCGCGCCGCGCGCTGGGCAAGTGCGAACTGGTGGTGGCGTCCGACATCGTCACGCACACCGATACCAACGATGCCGCGCATATCCTGCTGCCAGCGCTGGGCTGGGGCGAAAAGGATGGCACGGTGACCAACTCCGAGCGCCGCATCTCGCGCCAGCGCGCGTTCCTGCCCGCGCCGGGCGAGGCCCGCGCCGACTGGGACATTCTCTGCGACGTGGCGCGACGCATGGGCTTCACGGGCTTCGACTATGCGGGCCAGCACGAGATTTTCGACGAACACGCACGGCTCAGCGGCTGGCGCAATGGGACGGATCGCACGGATGCCGGCGATCTGGCGCCGCGCATGTTCGATATCAGCGGCCTGGCGGGCATGGCCAAGGTGGACTACGACGCGATGCAGCCCGTGCAATGGCCGCTGCCCGCCAGCGCTTCGGCAGGTACCAAGCGCCTGTTCGAAGACGGCCGCTTTGCATTTGCCGACAGCCGCGCGCGCTTTGTCGCCACAGCGGCACGTGCGCCGGTGCACGCCACTGATGACGAGTTCCCGCTGATCCTGAACACCGGCCGCGTGCGCGACCAATGGCACACGATGACGCGCACGGGCAAGGCCGCGCGGCTGTCCGACCACCTGCCCGAGCCGTTCGTCGACATGCACCCGCAAGATGCACTGCTCTGCGGCGTTGGGGAAGGCAAGCTTGCGCGCGTCACCAGCCGCTGGGGTGCGATGGTCGGCCGCGTACGTTTTGGCGGCGGCATTCCGCGCGGCAGCGTATTCGTGCCGATCCATTGGAATGACCAGTTCAGTTCCGATGCGCGTGTGGGCGCAGTGGTCAATCCTGCCGTCGATCCGGTATCGGGCGAACCGGAGTTCAAGCACACGCCCGTACGCGTGGAGGAGTTCCGCGTGTCGTGGCACGGCTTCATGCTGAGCCGCAAAGCCGTTCCTCCCGACGCGCTGACCTGGTGGACCCGCATCCAGGGCAAGCAATTCCAGCGCTACGAATTCGCCGGCCGCGAAGTCATCGGCGACCGCGCTGCGTGGGCGCGCGAACTGCTTGGCGCGCAAGACCCCGATGCCGACTGGCTCGAATTCGAGGATCGCTCCGCTGGCGTGTATCACGCGGGTTACGTCGTGGATGACCGGCTTGAGGCATGCGTGTATATCTCGACCCGCGCAGACCTGCCTTCGCGCGCCTGGCTGTCGCAGCTTTTCGGGCAGCAGCGCCTGGAAGACGGCGACCGCATCGGCCTGCTGCTGGGCCAACCGCTCGAAAAAGCCGCCGACGTGGGACCAACTGTCTGCTCGTGCTTCGGCGTGGGCCGCAATACGATCTGCGACGCGGTGCGCAAGCACGACCTCAAGACACCGGCGGAGATCACTGCTTGCGTCAAGGCGGGCGGCAATTGCGGGTCTTGTGTGCCGGAACTGCGCAAGCTGCTGGTGGAAATTCGGGTGACAGAAGCCGCCTGAAAGAAGGGGCCTGAACGAGCACGACGCCGCACAAGACGCGGCAAGGATCAGCAAGGCGCGGTGAGCCATGTGGCCTCCGCGCCTTTTTCTTCACCGCTTTCTTGACATTTAGTCCATCTCTATACAAACTGTCCAGAATCATCCCAGACATCGCAACCCGTCCGACATGGCCAAGCGCACCCCCGAGCAGCGCGTGCTGCTCGACCAGATCAAGCAGATTGCCGATGGCCTCGGCCAGACGCTCGCCCCGTTCTGCGAGGTAGTGGTTCACGATCTGCTGGAACCCGAGCAATCGATCCTGGCCATTCACAACAACCTGTCCGGCCGCGCCGTTGGCGACCCTACGACGGAACTCGGCCAGGCACGCATCACCGACCCCGACTATCCGCAGGTGGTGGCCAACTACGCAAACCAGTTTGCCGACGGCCGCCAGGCAAAAAGCACGTCGATCGGTATCAAGGACGGCAGCGGGCGCTATATCGCCGCACTGTGCATGAACGTGGACCTGACGCTGTTCCGCAGCCTGCAGATGGCAATGGGGCAGTTCGTGCAAACGGCCGCGCAAGGCCCGAAGGAAACGCTCGATCCGGCGGGCAGCGATGCACTTCGCGCCCGCATCGACGCGTTTGCCGCGCGGCTGGCCACCACGCCACGCGCATTGAAGACCGAAGAGCGGCGCGCATTGCTGGGCGAACTGAAAGCATCGGGGCTGCTCGACGTCAAGCGCGCCATGGAAACCGTCGCGGCCCACCTCGGGGTGTCGCGCGCAGCCGTCTACAGCTATGTCCGCTAACTGTCCTGAAACTCGCAACACTTCCTCGGCGCACTTGCTGCTGCTCGACGGCGCCACCGTGGAGGCCGCGCTGCAGCCCGAAGACGTCCTGGCCGCCGTGCGTGAGGCCTTCGTGCTGCACAGCCAGCGCGAAGGCCGCGTCTTCCCGGTGATTCGCGAAAAGCTCGCCACGGGCGGCGTGTTCGGCATCAAGGCCGGCGATGTCGGCAGCCAGAACCTGCTCGGCTTCAAGGCGGCCGGCTTCTGGCCCGGCAATCGCGAGAAAGGTGGAGACACACATCAGGCCACGATCATGTTGATCGACCCTGCTACTGGACGGCCGCTCTGCATCCTCGATGGCAATGCGATCACCACGGCCCGCACCGGCGCAGCGGGAGGCATCGGCTTGCAGCACCTTGCCCGCCCCGACAGCACGCGCGTCTGCGTATTCGGAACCGGCGTTCAGGCGCGCATTCAGCTCCGCTTCGCATTACGCCTGATGCCCACGCTGCGCGAGGTGCGCTACGTCACAAGCAACGGCCTGCGCAATAACGGGTTCGAAGCGGCGTTCCAGGGGCAGTGTTCGATCAGCCTGGCGACTGACCGCAATGACGCAGTCGCCAACAGCGACGTGGTGATCACGGCCACGCCGGGCGGCGGCGCGCTGTTCGATGCCCAGGCTGTACAGCCCGGCACGCATCTGACCTGCGTTGGCACCGATACCGGTGGCAAACGCGAACTGCCACCGGGCGTGCTGGAGCGCGCCCGCATTGTTGTGGACGACCGCGAGCAGGCACGCCGCATCGGCGAATGCCAATGGGCGCACGACCTGCCCTGCACCGAAATCGGCGACCTGCTGACCGGCAAGGCTATGATCGATCGCCAGCCCGACGACATCACCGTGTTCGACATGACCGGCCTGGCCCTGCAGGATCTGACAGTCGCCCGCTTTCTTCATGAAAACGCCCTGACCAACGGTACCGGCACGCGCCTGGCCTGGCCCTGGTAATCACCTTTCCTTCTTCCTGCCCACCATGACGACCCTGCAACTCCCCACCTACGCCGACGTCGAAGCTGCCGCCAAGCGGATCGAAGGCTACGCCAACCGCACGCCGGTCAACACCTCCCGCACGCTCAACGAAATGCTTGGCGCCGAGGTGTTCTTCAAGTGCGAGAACTTCCAGCGCATGGGCGCGTTCAAGTTCCGCGGCGCGTTCAACGCCCTCGCAAAGTTCACCCCCGAACAACGCCGTGGCGGCGTGGTGGCGTTCTCGTCGGGCAACCATGCGCAAGGCATCGCACTGTCCGCGAAGCTGCTGGGCATGCCGGCTACGATCGTGATGCCGCACGACGCGCCGGCCGCAAAGGTAGCGGCAACCCGGGGCTACGGCGCAAACGTGGTGACCTATGACCGCTACAAGGAAGACCGCGAAGCCATCGGCCGCGACCTGGCGGAAAAGCATGGCATGACCCTGATCCCCCCGTATGACCATCCGGACGTGCTGACCGGCCAGGGCACCGCAGCCAGGGAACTGTTCGAGGAAGTCGGCGCGCTGGATGCACTGTTCGCGCCGCTAGGCGGTGGCGGCCTGCTCTCCGGCACGGCCTTGACCGCGCGTGCACTGGCCCCCCAATGCAACGTCTACGGCGTGGAACCGGAAGCCGGCAACGATGGCCAGCAATCGTTCCGCAGCGGCGCTATCGTTCATATCGATACACCGCAAACCATCGCGGACGGCGCCCAGACGCAGCACCTGGGCCAGTACACGTTCGGCATCATCAAGCGCGACGTCACCGACATCGTCACCGCCACCGACGCGCAACTCGTGGAGGCGATGCGCTTCTTCGCCGAACGGATGAAGATGATCGTCGAGCCAACCGGGTGCCTGGGCCTGGCCGCCGTCATGCAGATGAAGGATGCCCTCAAGGGCAAGCGCGTGGGCGTGATCATCAGCGGGGGGAATGTGGACCTGGGGCGGTTTTGCTCGTTGTTGTCGGTGTGAGCTACCAGCCTGCCACGGTGGAGATCAGTAGACTTCTGATCAGCGGATCAGTGCCAGCGTACTGCCGCTTGCCTCGATCTTCACCGGGTCTGTCTGTTTCCATTGCTTCCTCGGAATAACGAGCTTCCACGCCGAGTCCGTGCCGGAATCACGGAAAAAGCCGACCACACCTATGAACTGGGCATCTTCGTGCATCGGCTCGATGATGCTGACGGCAGCTTCGGGCCTGAGCACCGCATCCCTCGTGGCCAGCAGATCGGCTTTCAACAATTCGCGGTCATTAGCCTGAAGCTGCGCGTAGCTCAGTTGCAAAAACGTCTCCGATGTCTTGAGCTGGTAGAAGCGCACCACGGTGGACAGCGACTGTCCGGCGCTGCCTGCATTGAGCGACGGCCGGCCGGTGAGGTCAATATTCATGGTTTTCACTTGCGTCGTGAAGGCCCATTTCGCCGCCTCCACTGTGCTGTCCTTGACTGCCTGCCCCACCCCACAGCCGGCCAGAAGCGTGGCCACGAGCATCGCGCCGCCGCTTTGAAATTGCCAACTCATTCGATCATCCTCTTCATGTAACTTGCGTGGATTGTGTGGCGTGTCATGGCGCTACTGCTATGGCGCCGGCACGCAGGGATGGCTTCCGCGCCAGGTGCCCAGTTGAACGCGCGTAAAGGCGCCGCCGGCATCCGGGACATCGCTCGCACGCGGTGGCCGGAGTTGCGTGGTGTATCCAAGGCAAACCTCCTCGGAATTCAGCGTTGGGTCGGGCATCAGCGAGCGCTGCACGCGCATTTCAAGGCGAGCGTGTGCGGCATGGCCGAGGTAGAAGCGCAGCAACGCCATGACTTTCCCGAATGCATTGCCACCGGGCATCAACCCGAGCACCGAATCGCGCTCGGCCGGGGTTATTACCACGCGCACGGTGTTCGCACGATCGTAAAAGCCGCGCCCGAGCACGCAATTCTCCCCGAGCGGCATCCGCTCGCGGGTGTCGACTGGAATCCAGACCGGGTAGAATTCCTCCACCTTGATCGTTGCATCTGGAACCGCGTGCTGCAGCACACCCGCCAGTCCCTCGGCCGTGCGCGTACGCTGGCTGGCCAGCCCCAGCATCGACAGCAGTTCTCGCGTGGGCACGGCCTGCCGGACTGGCGATTGTCCAAAGCCAAGCCCTAGCAGACTCAGCAGATAGCGCGACACCTCATCCTGCCCCCCCTTGCGGAAACCCACCGGATATCGGTATTTGCACGCCACGCGATGGAATTGCGTGATGATCCGGTGGTGGAACAGGTCCAGGAGCGCCGCAAGCGGCTCGGCGCCGTCGCGGCGCTGTGCGATCTCATCCACGAAATAGGACGGTATGCGCGCGTCGACGCCGTAGAGGCCAAGGAACGTCGTCCGGATGACCGGAGGGAGCCCCGGCTGATCGTCATCAGTCTCGACTGCATCGACTTCGCGCCCTGGGAACCCTAGCCTCCCGCTCGAACGGAAGCGCACCGGATCATCGGCCGGGGAGTCGGTCGTCCCTAGCGGCGGCCGCTCTGGCGCTGCCAGCTCCATCAATTCGCACAGACGGAGGACATTCATCCGCGGCGCGTTGGCGAGCAGCGCCGGCAGCAACGCACCGGCCGCCTTGCGGCTCGTGTCTGGCCCCGTCATAACGGAGCTCCTTCGCCCTTGCTGTCAGGCCACTCCAGCCGCTTGCCGCCTGGCTGTGAGACGATCACCAGGCGGGTGTACAGGTTCAGGGTGGCATAGAGCGACAGGAACCGATTGAGCATTTCGCCGAACAGTGCAATATCGCCCTCTCCCGCAAACCGCGCACTGTCGAGCGACACCTCGACCTCTACACCACGCAGCAGGCCGCCCTTGACGAGCTTCTGCAGCGGCCGGGCACGCACCCCTGCAATACCATCGATCCGGCGACGATTCAGCTCCCCCTCGGTCCAGTCGTATAGCGCAAGGCTGCCGCGCAGCACCTCTTGATCCAGCAACGACAGGTAGTTCGGAGCCAGATGCGACAAGACTCGCCAATGGAAGCGGTCTCCGGTTGGCGGATAGACAGGTAGCGTTGGAGCCGTCAGGTTTCGCACCGATCCGATGTTGGTAAATCCGCCCCGCATGCGGGTGATGCCGGCCTCGCGGAGCCCCTTGCGCGGCAACATACCGTTAGTGCCCGTGACCGAGAGCGACAGTGTTTCCTGCGGCAGTGCATCCATCTGGTCCCACGCATGGCCGCCGAGCACTACCCAGGTGTCGAACCGTCCTGATGGTCCTCTACGTACCCGGGTGTGGAAGTAGCGCTCCGGCATCTCATGACGGAGCATGCCGCCCCGGTGGCGGAACGCGGCAAACGGCGCGTACTCGAAGCGCTCACCGGTGGCGGCTTCGAAACCGCGCACTGTATCGACCGAGTAAGCTTCCACATGCTGGCCGTGGTGTTCCATGGCTCGGACTCGGTACTCCGTTTCGAAATGTGTAACGGTAATCGGGTCTGCCTCCAGTTGAAACAGATTGATGATCGGCGTGCAGTAGAGCCGGATATTTTCGGCCGAGAAGCGCATGTCATCGGGAAACGGCTTTGCCAGCACGACCTCGACTTCGAAATGTTCGGTGCCTGCCGGGATGGCCTCCATGTCCAGACCGACCAGATCCACGAACATGAATTTCTCGGGAAAGGTGAAGTACTCCAGCAGAAGTTGATATCCGCCGAAGGCATTGTCAGGTTTGGGCCAGAGCCGCTCGTCAGCGCGGAACCCCACCGGTTCCACGCGCAGGCCAGGCATGAACTGCGGTACGCCCGGACGGTCTGCCGGATAGCCGGGAATGCGTATCTGTACAGCCAGAGGCGGGGCGGTAAGCGCAGCATACAGCGCCAGTGCCAGCGGCCGATCAGCATGCAGGTAGAGCCGCAGCCGCGGCACATCCACGCGTTCTCCACTCGACTGCGCCTGCATGGCCAGACGAAGGCGAATCACCGAACGGCCGTCATCCCTTGCGTAGGTGCCTGCCTCGGCCATGCGCAGTGGGTACAGATCAACTGCTTGCGTGGTCCGGTAAGGACATTCCACATCGCCACTTCCGGGCTGGCCACCGAGTGGCACTGGTTCGGAGACGACTTCCAGCCCGGCTGGCAGCGTCTCGTGGCGCTGCAGTGCACCGGCAGCGGGGATCAGTTCCAGGATAGACAGCGACGGAATCATGCGCAGGTAGTGCGGCCACAGCATGCTGACCAGCCCCTCGGTCAACTCCGGCATTTCGTCATCGAGCTTGTGCCTCAGACGGCCCATCAAGAAGGCGAAGCCCTCGAACAGCCGTTCGACATGCGGATCGCGTTCTCCGATCCGATCGATATTGAGCATGCGTGCGCGATCAGGAAAGGCCCGAGCGAACTCCTTCCCGGCCTCGCGCAGGTAGCGCATCTCCGCCTCGTAGTAGCGCAGGATTTCGTTGTCTTGGGTGGGATGGTCCATAAGATTCAGGGCTGGGCGCGTCAGACGATTGCTACTGCCCGCGCCGGGTCGATTGCGGTCAGCTCGCCCGCGAGCGTGTCGATTCGTTGGGCGATCACCACCTTGTCCACGTCCTTTCGGTTCATGCGCGACTTCAGCAGGCGCAGCAGATGCTGCTTGACCTCGAATACCAGGGCAGGTTCCCAGGTGACCAGCCGGAATCGCTCGGCGCCGGCCTCCAGTGCGGTAAGCAGATGCAGCGCCGTGTCCGACCGATCAGCACGCTCCGCCACTCGCGCAGTCACGAGTTGCCGGAGGAAACGCTCCCGCTCGCCCTCCGCGGCCGGCAAGCCTTGCAACCACGCCAGTGCCGCATCGAGGCTCTGCTGGGCCGCAAGGTCCACAGCCTGCGCTTCGGTCTCTGCCCAGTCCATGCTGGCCGAGTCCAGTGCCATAGGCGTCACAGCCTCACCGCGCTCGATATCGCGTACGGTGGCATGGCGCGCAATCCATTCCAGCGTGGTGTCATCCGCAAAAGTCGTGCCGTCGGCAAAGGCCAGTTGCTCCAGACCCGGCAGGCGGTCCAGCATCAGCGCGCAATCGGTGGCAAGCAGATCCCGCGCGCACGCATACTGACCTCCTGCCTGGTCCTGGGCCGTGTAGGCGTAGTACTGGAGATCCAGCCAGAAATGGTTGGCGCCCTCCGCGAATGCCTGCTCCACGCGGTCCAGCAGTTCCGGCCACTGGTTTTGCAGGACCAGCCGTTTCATGTGGGCCCGAAGCTCGGCACGCGGCGCGATCAGCCGTGTCCGCCCGCCAGCATCGTGCGGCGGCACCTCGATGAGCGTATCCCAGCGTACGCACCGCATCAGGCGATAGGCCGCCAGATAGCCTTCGGGCTGCTCTCGCAGGAATCGCGCCATCTGGCGCGCGCGGTCGAGCAGATCGCGCGTTGACGCCACCTCACCAGACGCGATTGCAGTCGAGGCTACGGACAAACTGGAGGAATCATGTCGCGCTTCGTATTCCATTGCGGATGGCGATTCGACACGCCCTTCGAACCGGCGATAGAGCGCATCCAGGGCCGGGCGCGCCGGCTCGGGCCATTGCGCGGATCGCTCCTGGATCAGTGCCAGCGCCGAAAGCGTCCGCTCCAGGTACGAGCCCGTCAGGTCCTGCACACGATCCAGACGGCCCGTGAACGTCGCGCCGGCCAACCATTCCAGCGCGGCCTTGCGGCTTTCGATGCGCACAGGCAGCAACCGGTCGCCAAAGCGATCGATGAGTGCCGACAGCAGTTCAAAGCCCGAGGCCACGCCTTCCGCGCCATCCCGCCGCATGCGGCCATATGCATGGTAGACCGCTGCGCGGACATCCTTCGCGTTGGCCTTGAGCAGGCGTTCCGTCGATTCGACGATCAGCGTGTCATTGATGTCCGATACCTTGGCCACCTCCTCCTTGACGGCAATGAAATCGTCGTCGTAGCCGGGATCGTCTCCCACCGGCGCATCCGGCCGGATCGGCTGAAGCCAGGGCTCCCAGCGCATCTGTGTGGAGCGTGCCAGGTCGGAAGGGGAGCGCGTGCCAAACAGCGCGTCAAGAAGATTGTTGAACATGTCGATGTCTAGCTGCGCGAGGTCCACGTGGCACCAGCCGCAAGCCCTTTTCCCACAAAAAAGCGTGGAGGAAGAAAAAAAATTCTATGCGCGCTTACGGCGCGGATGATGCGCGGTCGCATGCGTTCGTACGCCGCAGTGCGTTGCCAACCGGGCCAAGCACCTGCCCCCACACCCGCCATTGCCAACGCCCCGGTTATCCAGCATGACAGAACGACAACGCCTGTCGACGCCTTCCAAGCGGGATGAGTTCCCTGCGCGCCCGCACAATACCTCTTTTATAAATATTTGAAAATATTCAAAGCAAGAATTCGTTGAAATACGATCAAACGATCAAACTTCAAAATACATTTTCGTAGAACAACTATTTTTTCCTTTTGCCTTGAGTGATAACAATAACGGGCTTCGACGCACATCGACGTTCTTTAGTTTTCGAAGCATAGAATTAAAACCAATTTAATTCAGATATAAACCGGAATAGCCAATGACTGAGAGCTTTCAGAACGAAGTGCCAAAGGCACGGGTCAACATCAAGCTGGACTTGCATACCGGAGGCGCACAGAAGAAGGTCGAGCTGCCACTCAAGCTTCTGGTAATGGGCGACTACAGCAATGGGCAGGACACCCGCACGCTGTCTGAACGCGAGAAGGTATCGATCAACAAGAACAACTTCGACTCCGTCCTCGCCGACTTCAATCCGAAAGTGCGTATCGCCGTCGAGAACACGCTGGCCAGCGATGGTTCGGAGCTGCCGGTCGACCTCGACTTCAAGTCGATGGACGATTTCAAGCCAGAGGTAGTGGCCAGCCGCGTGCCCGAACTGCGCGCCCTGATGGCCGCGCGCAATCTGCTGCGAGACCTCAAGTCGAACCTGCTCGACAACGCCATGTTCCGGCGCGAGCTGGAAAAGATCCTCAAGGACCCGGCCCTTTCCGAGCGGCTGCGGGCCGATCTGCAAAGGATCGGCGAGAACGCCCCGTCCGCCCAGTAACCCAGTCTCCTGAGAGTTGAATCCAATGGCCAAGCACGATATCCCCGTCCAAACCAATAGCGAGTCCGATACTGTAGTTCTGGATGCGCCCGGCAAGAGCGTCTACGAATCCCTTTGCGAAAAGATCAACTTAACGCCGGTCAAGGCGACGCGCCCCGTCGAATCGTTCCAGAGTGCCGATGCACTCTCGGAATCGTCACTCGACGAGCGCGTTGCCCAGGCAATGAGCGTCTTCCTGAAGATGATTCAGGATTCTTCGCAGAAAGTCGACCGACTCGACAAGAGCCTGCTGGATTTCCATATCGAGCATATCGACCAGCAGATCAGTCACCAGCTCGACGCGATCATGCACCACGAAACTTTCCAGGAGATCGAATCCGCCTGGCGCGGCCTCAAATTCCTGGTTGATCGCACGGACTTCCGCAAGAACATCAAGATCGAAGTTCTGGATGTGTCGAAGGATGCCCTGCGCCAGGATTTCGAGGACACGCCCGAGGTCATCCAGAGCGGCCTGTATCTGCACACCTACATCCAGGAGTACGACACGCCGGGCGGCGAGCCGATCGGTGCAATCATCTCGAACTACGCGTTCGACCGCAGCCCGCAGGACATCGCGCTGCTGCGTAACGTCTCCAAGGTATCCGCCGCCGCCCACATGCCGTTTATCGGCTCGGTATCGCCTAAGTTCTTTGGCAAGGACTCGATGGAGGAGGTTGCCAGCATCCGGGACATCGGCAACTACTTCGATCGGGCCGAGTACCTGAAATGGAAGAGCTTCCGCGATTCGGATGATGCCCGCTACATCGGCCTAACCTTGCCGCGTTTCCTGGCGCGCCTGCCATATGGTCCCGAGACGGTGCCGGTGCGCGCATTCAACTACACCGAGGCCGTCAAGGGTCCGGATCACAGTCGCTATCTCTGGGCCAACACTTCTTTCGCCTTTGCCGCAAACATGGTGCGGAGCTTCATCAAGAATGGCTGGTGCGTGCAAATTCGCGGTCCGCAGGCGGGCGGTCTGATCGAGGACCTGCCGATCCATCTGTATGACCTGGGCACGGGCAACCAGGCCAAAATCCCGACTGAGGTGCTGATTCCCGAAACCCGGGAGTTTGAATTCGCCAATCTTGGATTCATCCCGCTCTCGTACTACAAGAATCACGATTTCGCGTGTTTCTTCTCCGCCCATTCGAGTCAGAAGCCGGCACTCTACGACACCGCCGAAGCCACGGCTAACAGCCGCGTCAATGCGCGCCTGCCGTATATCTTCCTGCTGTCGCGCATTGCCCACTACCTGAAGCTTATCCAGCGCGAGAACATCGGCACCACCAAGGACCGTCGCGTACTGGAGCTGGAGCTGAACACTTGGGTCAAGACGCTTGTCACAGAAATGACTGACCCGGGTGACGAGTTGCAGGCATCGCATCCGCTGCGCGAGGCCAAGGTTGTTGTCGAAGACATCGACGACAACCCAGGCTTCTTCCGCGTCAAGCTCTATATCGTGCCGCACTTCCAGATAGAGGGGATGGATATCAATCTGTCGCTGGTATCGCAAATGCCGAAGGCAAAGAACTGAGCGCGCCACGTCTATCGCGCATATCCGCCGCGTGAAGACTACATCTTCACGCGGAGCGCTTCTTCTCGATATCCATGAAAATCACAAGACCGCTGTGGACTCAGGGCATCTTCATGACCCCGCAGCACTTCCAGCAGCAGGCGCTCTGGGAGCGCTATTCCGACGACCTTGTCTCTCGCGTGTCGAGCCCCGAGCCGTGGGGCGTTGCCCGGGTCGAGCTTGACCTGCAGGCGCTCTCGATCCATCGATTGACAGTCAGTGCTCTGACCGTTCGCCTGCCGGACGGGTCGATCATCGATACGGAGACAGCCGATCTCGCGCCCGCCGCGCGTGACCTGACGGACGTACCGACGAGTGCTGGTGGGGTAACCGTGCTGATCGGCCTGCCCTTGCTGGACGCTCAAGGCAGCAATTGCGTCGAGGATGGCGAGCGGCCTGCACGTCCGCGCCGTTACGTGCGCGAGTACCTCCCCGTTGCGGATCTGAACGGAGACGGAAAGGAGGAAATCAGCGTCGAGCGGCACGCTCTGGCCCTTCTCCTTGACTCCGAGGAACACGCCGATTACGTGACCTGCCCGATTGCCCGACTCATCCGCACCCCGCAGGGCCGCTTCGAGATCGATTCGACGTTCGTACCACCGTGTCTGTTCCTGTCGGCAAACGACCGTCTTACCGAGCGGATGAAACGCTTGTCAGATATCCTCCAGTCGAAGAGCGCGAGCCTTGCCGTGCGACGGCGTGAGCGTTCAGACCAGATTGCGGATTTCGCGGTGGCCGACGTCGCCCTCTTCTGGCTCCTGCACAGCGTCAACACAAACTGGCCGGAGCTGGCTCGCCTGTGCGCAGCGCCGCAGCAGCACCCCGAACGACTCTATCGCCTGCTCGCCCGCCTGGCCGGTGCACTCCTCACCTTCTCGACCACCGAGACACTGCATGCCATCCCCACCTACGATCATCTAGCCCCCGAACCGGTGTTCGCGGAACTGGAGTCGCTAATTCGCACGCTACTCGATACGGTGATCCCTTCGCGCGTGGTTCCCCTGGCTCTGGAGCGGGTGCGGCCAACTACATGGCTCGGCAAGATCAACGAGGAGCGGCTGCTCCAAGGCGTCGACTATTACCTTTCAGTCCAGGCAGGTTTGCCCGCCCATACGCTGCTGGATCAACTGCCACGGCTGTGCAAGGCAGGGGCCCCCGATGAGGTAGAGCAGATTGTCAACTCGGCACTGCCCGGGATTCCCCTGCGATCCATGTCACGCCTGCCTGCAGCCATACCGGTGCGTATCGAGAACCAGTACTTCGCGCTGGACAGCGCGCACCCCGCCTTCCGACGCATGCTCGACGCGCGTGCCTGCCAGTTCTATGTTCCGGCGTCGATGCCGGACGTTTCGCTTGAACTCTTTGCGGTACTCCCTGCATGACGACGCTTACACCAATTCTTCCGCTCGCCTTACGCGACACGGCCCTTACCATCACCGGTCTGGCTAATGGGGACAAACCCGCCGAATCCTTCGAAGCCTTCAGGGCAAGATGCCTGGACCTCTTGACCCGCCTGCGCGAAGAGTTCCGCACCGCGGGGCATTCGACAGCCGTGGTCGAGGACGCGGCTTACGCACAGTGTGCATTGCTTGATGAAGTGGCGCTGCAATATCTGCAGCCCGCCGAACGTGACGCATGGGAACGTGAGCCGCTTCAGGTCAAGGAGTTCCAGAGCCATAACGCTGGCGAGGAGCTTGTCACCCGCATCGAGCGCCGCCTCGCGGAACCTCAGCCGATGGTGCCGCTGCTAGTCGTCTTCTACGCGGTGTTCGGACTTGGCTATCAAGGGAAGTTCGCGCTCGAAGGCGCTAGTGCTCGTGAGGCGCTGATGCGTGCCATTGATGAACGCCTGGAAAGTGCCGGTGTGCAAAAGGCCTCCGGACCGATCATCGTCACGAGCAACAAGCCACGAAGCATGAGCCATCTGTCACCACTGGTCTGGGTTCTAGTTGCGCTCGTTGGCACGGGCCTATTCTACGTTGCGCTGGATCGGTGGCTGGCCTCATCGATTTCGCAACTCGTCGGCTGAAAGGGTGCTCGTGACCGGTTATCCCTATCGCATGCTCTTTGCCTGGATCGCTACGCTTGCGCTTGCGTGGCTGGCATTGAGTTCGCCATGGAGCATCGCCTGGAATCTGCTGCTCGCGGGAGTCGTGATCGTCATAGCGGTAATAGCCATCGTTACGACGACACGACGCGCGCGAGCGCGCCGGCGAGCATCCCAGGCAGTGCTGGCTGCTATCGACGCCAGCCTGGAATCCATGCCCGGCGATATTCGCCACAATACACCGCTGGTGCTGGCCTTGGGAGAGCCTGCCAGCGCCCTCACTCTCACGTTTGGCAACGCACTAGTGAAAATTTCCGATGGCGCGATCTGGGTGCGCATCGATGAGACTAGTCGCCTTGCGCACGTGGCCGCCGCGCTCAAGTGCTGGCGCGAGGGGCAAGGACCAGACGTTGTTGCCTGTCTGGTCAGTGCCGACCAAGTCCGCGAAGCTGGCATGCTCAATTCCGCGCTTCGACATTGGCGCACGGCCATCGGCGAGGCCAGTCGAGCCCTTGGCTATTCGCTGCCGGTCTGCCTTGCCGTGTATTCGGCAGAAGCCGCTGGGCCCACAGATGACTGCCCCTGGTTTGGCATTTCAGGCGAAGTTCCTGCGGACACCACGCTTTGCGCGCAGCTTGCTGACAGACTTGCACGTTATCCATTCGTAGCCGTACCTGCCGACCGGACTGCACGCATGCACCGTGCCGCGCGCCTTGACGCACTGGTAAGGTGGGCGGCACGCGACTTGCTCCCCGTGCTGCGCGACGACGAACAGGGCAGGACGCCCACTGGGCGCCCCGTACAGATCGCCGCGGTTGGGGTGACCGCCATCGCAGGCGTGCCGCAACCTGACTCCCTGCAAGCCCGGTTCGTATCGCAGATCACCGGTCTGACCCCTGCAGTACGGTCTGGAAGCGAGGCGCCCTATCCCTTGCCAGATCTACTCATTCGGGGCATTGCCATGCAGCCCGCGCAGCGTGTCATGTCACGCTCGCTGGCCCACGCCTTTGCCTGGCTGGCTTTGGCCATTTGCGCGGCCGCAGCGGCCTCGGCCTGGCAAAACCGGGCACTGGTCGTGCGCGTTGTGAGCAACATGGAGCGCTACCGCACCATCGACGTAACGCATGATGCCGCACGGCTTGACGCGCTGCAGGCACTCAAGCGCGACCGCGACGAACTGGAGCGATATCAGCACAACGGCACTCCGCCAAGACTCGGTCTGGGCTTCTACCGAGGAGCGACGCTGCTCGCTCCGCTCCATACCCTGATCGCAGCCTATCAACCGCCGCCCCCACCGCCGTCGACCATCGAACTGGAAAGTCTGGCGTTGTTCAAGAGCGGCAGTGCAGTCCTTAACCCGGGCTCCAACCGCGTCCTGATCGGGGCATTGGAGATGATCAAGGCGCATCCGGATAAACGCGTACTGGTGGCTGGTCATTCGGATACCGTGGGCAACGCCCAGGCCAACCTTCGGCTTTCAGAAGCACGCGCCGCCTCGGTACGCGATTGGCTTGCCGATGCGGCTGGCCTGCCTCTGACCCATTTCGCGATCCAAGGCTACGGCGACACGCGCCCCAAGGCCTCCAATGACACCGAGGCTGGACGCACTGCCAACCGCCGTGTCGAGATCACCCTCATTCCAGACTGTCGCGGCGATATGCGCGGTAGTCAGGCATCTTTGGGCCACCCGGCCTGTTCATTCCAATCGAAGGAGTAAGTAACGATGGCAATTCCCGCATACATGTGGATCAAGGACGACGGCGGCGCCGAAATCAAGGGCTCCGTCACCGTTTCGGGCCGCGAAGGCAGCGTCGAAGTGGTGGCCTTCGACCACGCCGTAAACATCCCTACCGACTCGAACACCGGCAAGCTCACCGGCACCCGCGTGCACAAGCCGATTACGTTCACGAAAGAAACGGATGCTTCCACGCCCTACCTGTACAAGGCCGTCACCAGCGGCCAGACCCTGAAATCGATCGAGATCAAGTGGTACAAAATCGACGATGCGGGCAAGGAGAAGGAGTACTTCAACACCAGGCTGGAAAACGTCAAGGTGGTGGGTGTCACGCCGAAGATGCTGGACATCAAGAACCCGGCCTATGAGAAGCACAACCATCTCGAAGATATCGAACTCCGCTACGAGAAAATCACCTGGTCGTACAAGGACGGCAACATCATCCACGCCGATAGCTGGAACGAGCGCGCATAAGCGCACGGGACCGGCGCCTGCTTCCCGGCGCCGGTCCTGTCATCACCATCATCGTCATCTGTGCGGCCGCCGCGTTCCAGCCGCGCCACCCCATTCCCGTTCCGCAGTTGCCTGCCAGCCAACATCGCCATGATTGCCCGAGACTACTCTCCATTCCTGCGTCGCCTCAACGCGCACTGCGCGCACGCTCTGTCCGAAGCAGCGAGTTTCTGCGAAACGCGCGCCCACCGGGACATCGAGGTAGAACACTGGCTGGTCAAGTTGCTGGAACTGGGCGAAGGAGACCTGCTCGCCGTCCTCCGCCGCTACGAACTCGATGTGGACAGCATCTGGAATGGGTTGCTGGCCGCCATCGACCGCCTGCCGCATGACCTGCGGGGCAAGCCTGGGCTGTCGACAAGGCTTGGGCAATGGCTGGAAGCCGCATGGATCAAGGCCTCCCTGACTGAAGGCGCAACTTCGATCCGGTCAGCCCACCTGCTGGCCGCGCTGACCGAGACGCCGCAACTTCTGCGTGCGCCGGATGCCTGGCCGCTCCTGAGCATCTCTGCGGCGCAGATCGAACGGCTGATTCCCGAACTCGACGCGATCTCCACGGAAGCAAACCCGCAGCCAGCCGCGCACGATGCTCAGCCATCGGCCAACGCACCGGCGCAAGCTCAGACTGGGTTATCTGCGGCACGCCCCTTGCCAGGCCCGGCCGACACCTCCGTGCTCACCCGGTTCACCACTGACATCACCGGGAAAGCGCGCGACGGAAAGATCGATCCCGTATTTGGCCGCGACGTCGAGATCCGGCAGATGGTCGATATCCTGGCGCGGCGGCGCAAGAACAACCCGATTCTGGTCGGTGAACCGGGTGTCGGCAAAACAGCGCTTGTCGAAGGCCTCGCCTTGAAGATCGCCGAGGGCGAAGTGCCCGCCGTCATCCGCGACGTGTCCATCCTCACCCTGGATCTCGGCCTTCTGCAGGCGGGAGCTGGCGTCAAGGGCGAATTCGAGCAGCGACTCAAGAACGTCATCGAAGCGGTGCAGCAATCCGCGACGCCGATCCTGCTTTTCATTGACGAGGCACACACCCTGATCGGTGCAGGCAACAATGCTGGCGGAGCCGACGCAGCCAACCTGCTCAAACCTGCGCTCGCTCGCGGCGAGTTGCGCACGATAGCGGCGACCACATGGTCGGAGTACAAGCGATACTTTGAACGTGACGCGGCACTGGAGCGTCGATTCCAGATGGTCAAGGTGGACGAACCTGACGATGAGAACGCCTGCCTGATGCTGCGGGGGCTCAAGGAGCACTACGCACGGCATCACGGCGTCCATATCACCGATGCGGCAGTGGCTGCCGCTGTCCGCCTGTCTCGCCGATACCTGACCGGGCGACAGTTGCCGGATAAGGCAGTCGACCTGCTCGACACGGCAGCAGCCCGTGTACGCATGAGTCAGGAGGCAACGCCGGCCGCCATTACCGCCTGTGAAGCGGAACGCGCTGCGCTCGAAATCGAGCGCAGCGCCCTGCGCGAGGACCAGGGTGCCATCGGCACCACCGATCAAGATCGCCTGGAAGCCATCGCCGCGCGGCTTGACGCATTGGCGGCCGAACGGGATCGGCTTGAACAGATGTTCGCCGAGCAGAAGCACGCCACCAAAACGCTGTTGTCCCTGCGGGCGCATTGGCAAGACGCTCCGGATGAGTCGGCACGACGCGACCTGGAGCCGGCGATCGTCGCCACGCATGAGGCGCTCAACATGTCTGGCCACTGCGCACTGGTTCATGCGGAAGTCGACGAGCGTGCCATCGCGCATGTGATCGGGGATTGGACCGGGGTACCGGTCGACAGCCTGATGTCCGACGAAATTGCCGCGCTGCTGGAGTTTGAGGCCCGCCTCGGCCGCGTCGTGATGGGTCAGGATGAAGCGCTGTCCGCACTCGGCAAAAGCCTGCGTGCCGCCAAGGCAGGACTGAAGTCCGATGAGGCGCCGCTCGGGGTGTTCCTGCTGGTCGGCCCTTCTGGCATTGGCAAGACCGAAACCGCGCGCGCGCTCGCGGAGTTGATGTTTGGCGGAGAACAGTCGCTCATCACCATCAACCTTTCAGAATACCGGGAGGGCCACACGGTATCGCAGCTGAAGGGCTCGCCGCCGGGCTATGTCGGCTATGGCGAAGGCGGCATCCTGACCGAAGCGGTGCGCCAGCGGCCCTACAGCGTGGTGCTGCTCGACGAAGTGGAAAAGGCCCACCGTGACGTACTGAACCTGTTTTACCAGGTGTTCGATCGCGGCTTCATGCGTGACGGCGAAGGGCGGGTGATCGACTTCCGCAACACGGTCATTCTCATGACGTCAAATCTCGGGGGTGACGAGATCCTGGCGGCAAGCCAGGCAGTTGTCGAGGCAGGTGGCGGCGCAACCAACGCGATGCTGATGGAGGTGATCCGGCCACTGCTTGTGGAACACTTTCAGCCCGCGCTGCTCGCGCGCTTCCAGACCATCGTGTATCGGCCGCTTGCTGCCAGTACCATGGTGTCGATCGTACGGATGAAGCTTGAAAAGGTGGTGGACCGTATCGAGCGCCGGTTCGGAATGCCGCTGCGGTACGACGATACGCTGGTCGACGAACTCGTGGGCGCATGCCTGCTGCCGGACTCCGGTGCGCGCAATGTCGACAACCTGCTTAATCAGCAGATCCTTCCCGTGCTTTCGCGCGAGTTGCTTGTACGCATGGGGGCCTCCCGGCTGCCCGCGTCGATCCGGATATCGTTCTCTGAGTCTGAGGGGATCGGCGTGGACTTCGAAGATGGTCCGGCGGGCAACGGAGCCATCGCATAATGCGCGGCGGCCCTGGGCTCTTCGAGGCCGTAACGGGATACTTCGCCAACGGCGTGGCAATCGACGAGTTCGATGCAGCCACGCAGACCTTCCTGTCGGTACAGGACAATATCCAGCGCATTCTAAATAGTCGCCGTGGCAGCCTTGCACACCTGCCCGATTACGGGCTCGGCGACCTATCCCGCATTTACCGGCACTTGCCCGCGTCCGCACATACCCTCAAGCGCGAGATCGAGACGACGCTACTGCAGTACGAGCCACGCCTGAAGGCGATCGACATTGAGATAGAGGAAACCGAGCCGGGCATGCTGCTGAGCTTCACGTTGAGTTGCCATCTGCACCGCGTTGGACTGGTGCGCTTCGGTACCCACTTCACCCCTGACGGCAAGACGCGACTCAAGCTGCTTCGCGCCGAACGGGACCGCACCTCGGCTTGATCGACCCAGAATCGGGTTGGAAAACCTGAGGAGCCTGAAATATCCCTGCAGGCATCAAACCTCCCCACCCTGCTTCACCTCCTCCTTCGTCCGCACCGCCTTCTCTGGCATCAACTGCATGAAGATCCATGCCGATGCCGATGTAATCAGACCGACGCAAATGAACGTTGCGTGGAATGCCGGCAGGACGTCGAAGTGATGTGAGCCGATGCCGGCCTGGAACGTTGCCAGCAACGCACCGGCCGATGTCACCGCCAGACTCATCGACAGCATCTGCACCATCGACAGCATGCTGTTGCCGCTGCTGGCACTGGCGCCGGTCAGGTCCTTGAGCGTCACCGTGTTCATGGCGGTGAACTGGATCGAGTTGACTGCGCCGAATATGGCCAGTTGCAGCACGACCAGCGCCAGTGGGCGGGTCGGTGTGATCAGGGCAAAGGAAGCCATGACCAGCCCGACTGCAAACGTATTGGTCACCAGCACGCGGCGGTAGCCATGCCGCTCTATCAGCGCCGTGGCCAGCCGCTTCGACGCCATACCGGCGGCCGTTACCGGCAACATCATCAAGCCTGCGTCGAATGGTGAGTAGCCCAGGCTGACCTGCAGCGTCAGCGGAATCAGGAACGGCATGGCCCCGTTGCCGATTCGTGCAAACAGGTTGCCGAGCAGCCCCACGCTGAACGCGTGGATCCTGAACAGTTTGAGCGGAAACAGCGGCTGCTTGCGCTTTTTGGCATGCAGGACATAGGCACTGAGCGCGGCCATGCTGGCGATCAGCAGCATCAGCACCGTGGCATGCTGGAAGCCCAGTTCCGCCAGTCCGTCGAGCGAGAACGACAGCGTGACCATGGCGATCGCCAGGAACGCGTAGCCGGCCAGGTCGAAGCTGCCAATCCCCGGCAGCCGCGCGTTGGGCATGTAGCGGATTGTGGCGAGCGCGCCGAGCAGGCCGACTGGCACGTTGATCAGGAAGATCCAGTGCCAGGAGAACGTCTGGGTAATCCATCCGCCGAGCGTTGGGCCGATCAGCGGGCCGATCATGCCAGGAATCGCGACGAAACTCAGCGCCTGCAGATACTGCTCGCGCGGAAACGTGCGGAGCACGGACAGGCGTCCCACCGGCAGCAGCATCGCCCCGCCAGCGCCCTGCACCACGCGGGCCACCGTCAGAAACGGCAGTGTCGGCGCCCACGCGCACAGCAATGATCCGAGCACGAATAGTGCGATGGCAAGCTGGAAGATCGTTCGCGTGCCGAACTTGTCGGCCAGCCAGCCTGACGCGGGAATGATCACCGCCATCGTCAGCGAATAGGCGATGATCACCGACTGCATGCGCAGCGGGCTTTCGCCAAGGCTGTGCGCCATTGACGGCAAGGCCGTGTTGACGATCGTCGAATCGAGCGTCTGCATGAAAAAGCCCACCGCTACCACCCACAGCATGAAGCGCAGGTTGCGGTCGGTGGGCATATCGGCCGGTTTGGCGATGGAATTGGCTGGGGGCATGGCTGGCGGCGGTGCGTGCGCCTTAGGGCGCACAGGCTGAACCGCAACCATAGGCCCGCTGGACCGTGATGGCAAGTCCACGAGCCGGTTGGACACCCGCCAGCCGCCAGAATCTACCCTCAGTTGTCCCCGCCCCGCCTGTTCCGGCGGACTTTTCAGTTGTTCGCGTCGACCAGCGTGCGGGCTTCCACCACCTTGTCGCGATACGCTTCAAAGATGCGGCGCAGCGCCTGCTCCATCGACACCTGCGGCTTCCAGCCCAGCTCGTCGATCGTGTTGTCGATCTTCGGCACGCGGTGCTGCACGTCCTGGTAGCCCTTGCCGTAGAAGTCGCCCGACGACGTTTCCACGATCTGCGTCTTGCGCGCTTCCTCGGCGTACTCGGGGTACTCGGCGGCCATCTTCAGCATCATCTCGGCCAATTCGCGCACCGAGTGGATGTTGCCCGGGTTGCCGATGTTGAAGATCTTGCCGTTGGCCACGCCGTCCTTGTTCTCGATGATCTGCATCAGCGCCGAGATACCGTCCGAAATATCGGCAAACGCGCGCTTCTGCTCGCCGCCATCGACCAACTTGATCGGCTCGCCGCGCACGATATGGCCCAGGAACTGCGTCACCACGCGCGACGAACCTTCCTTCGATTCGAAGATCGAATCCAGCCCCGCGCCAATCCAGTTGAACGGGCGGAACAGCGTGTAGTTCAGGCCTTCCTGCATGCCGTACGCGTGGATCACGCGGTCCATCAGCTGCTTGGA